>NZ_JARUBF010000001.1:3955714-4615000 GCF_029626025.1 Solwaraspora sp. WMMD406 | reverse complement strand
TTACCGAAATCAGCTAAACTCCGAATGCCGGTAAGTGAGAGCGCGGCAGTGAGACTGCGGGGGATAAGCTTCGTAGTCGAGAGGGAAACAGCCCAGATCGCCAGCTAAGGCCCCTAAGCGTGTGCTAAGTGGAAAAGGATGTGGGGTCGCTTAGACAACCAGGAGGTTGGCTTAGAAGCAGCCACCCTTTAAAGAGTGCGTAATAGCTCACTGGTCAAGTGGTTCCGCGCCGACAATGTAGCGGGGCTCAAGCACACCGCCGAAGCTGTGGCATTCACGCGTGTACTTCGCTGATCCTTTTGGGGTTGGTGCAGGTGTGTGGATGGGTAGGGGAGCGTCGTGCCGGGGGTGAAGCAGCGGGGTGACCCAGCTGTGGACGCGGCACGAGTGAGAATGCAGGCATGAGTAGCGAAAGAAGGGTGAGAAACCCTTCCGCCGGATGACCAAGGGTTCCAGGGCCAGGCTAATCCGCCCTGGGTGAGTCGGGACCTAAGGCGAGGCCGAGAGGCGTAGTCGATGGACAACGGGTTGATATTCCCGTACCCGCGAAGGAGCGCCCATGATGAACCTCGTTGTGCTAACTGCCCGAACTTGGTGAGGTTTTCGGACTGATCTGAGGGAGCGCGGGAACCTGGCGGGTAGTAGTCAAGCGATGGGGTGACGCAGGAAGGTAGCTGATCCCGGCCGGTGGTTGTGCCGGGGTAAGCGTGTAGGCTGCATCATAGGTAAATCCGTGGTGCGTGAAGGCTGAGACGTGATGCCGAGCCGATTCAGGTGAAGTCAGTGATCCTATGCTGCCGAGAAAAGCCTCTAGCGAGCTTCTAGCGGCCCGTACCCCAAACCGACACAGGTGGTCAGGTAGAGAATACCGAGGCGATCGGGCGAACTGTGGTTAAGGAACTCGGCAAATTGCCCCCGTAACTTAGGGAGAAGGGGGGCCGGAGACGTGAAGCCCCTTGCGGGTGGAGCGTTGTATGGCCGCAGAGACCAGGGGAAAGCGACTGTTTACTAAAAACACAGGTCCATGCGAAGAAGTAATTCGATGTATATGGACTGACGCCTGCCCGGTGCTGGAACGTTAAGGGGACCGGTTAGCTCTTCGGGGCGAAGCTGAGAACTTAAGCGCCAGTAAACGGCGGTGGTAACTATAACCATCCTAAGGTAGCGAAATTCCTTGTCGGGTAAGTTCCGACCTGCACGAATGGCGTAACGACTTTCCTACTGTCTCAACCACAGGCCCGGCGAAATTGCAGTACGAGTAAAGATGCTCGTTACGCGCGGCAGGACGGAAAGACCCCGGGACCTTTACTATAGCTTGACATTGGTACTCGAATTAGCTTGTGTAGGATAGGTGGGAGACTGTGAAGCTGGTACGCCAGTATCGGTGGAGTCATTGTTGAAATACCACTCTGGTTGCTTTGGGTATCTAACTTCGGACCGTGATCCGGTTCAGGGACAGTGTCTGGTGGGTAGTTTAACTGGGGCGGTTGCCTCCTAAAGGGTAACGGAGGCGCCCAAAGGTTCCCTCATCCTGGTTGGCAATCAGGTGTTGAGTGTAAGTGCACAAGGGAGCTTGACTGTGAGACTGACAGGTCGAGCAGGGACGAAAGTCGGGACTAGTGATCCGGCACTTGCGTGTGGAAGCGGTGTCGCTCAACGGATAAAAGGTACCCCGGGGATAACAGGCTGATCTTCCCCAAGAGTCCATATCGACGGGATGGTTTGGCACCTCGATGTCGGCTCGTCGCATCCTGGGGCTGTAGCAGGTCCCAAGGGTTGGGCTGTTCGCCCATTAAAGCGGTACGCGAGCTGGGTTTAGAACGTCGTGAGACAGTTCGGTCCCTATCCGCCGCGCGCGTAGGATACTTGAGAAGGGCTGTCCCTAGTACGAGAGGACCGGGACGGACGAACCTCTGGTGTGCCAGTTGTCCCGCCAGGGGCACGGCTGGTTGGCTACGTTCGGAAGGGATAACCGCTGAAAGCATCTAAGCGGGAAGCTCGCTTCGAGATGAGGTATCCCACCCAGTGATGGGGTAAGGCTCCCAGTAGATGACTGGGTTGATAGGCCGGAGATGTAAGCCAGGTAACTGGTTCAGTTGACCGGTACTAATAGGCCGAGGACTTGACTTACGAAGATGTACGCGTCCACTGTGTGATTCTGGGCAAACGGGCATACCTGTGGGTGTGTTTGGTTTGTTGTGAGGGTTACGGCGGTTATGGCGGAGGGGAAACGCCCGGTTACATTCCGAACCCGGTAGCTAAGCTCTCCAGCGCCGATGGTACTGCACTCGTGAGGGTGTGGGAGAGTAGGTCACCGCCGGACATCATTAACAGTTGAGGGCCGCTCCCTGCGGGGAGGCGGCCCTCAACTGTGTGCGCCCGCTGTCGTGTGGCCGGGTCGCATCAGGGAGGATGTAGTCGTGAACCCAACTGGGCAGGATGACGACCGGCCGCGACGGACCGAGCGGGCAGGTCGCCGGGACGGTACGGCGGGCCGGCGCGAAGGCGGCCGGCCACAGCGCGGGGACGGCCCCAACAGGTCGTACCGTGCCGACGGTGGTACCCGTCGTGACGGCGGGGGCACCGGCCAGGGTCGTACCGGAGGGTTCCGCCCGGACCGCCGCGATTCGCCAGCAGCCGACGACCGCCCGGTCTCCGGCGAACGCCGTGGCCCACGGTCCGACGAGCGCCGTTCCCATGGTTTCTCCGACCGTCGCGGGGACGGCTCACGGTCTGACGACGGTCGCGGCGCGGGCGACGGTGATCGGCAACGGCGCGACGCCGCCGGCCGATCGGGCGGCGACCGACCCTGGGGCGGAGATCGAGGAGGCCGCTCGGCCGGTGCTCCCGGGTACCAGCGAGATAGTGGATACCGGCGTGACGCAGGCGACCGTGGCGAAGCCAGGGGCGCTTCCGATCGCGGATTCCGGGACCGGCGCGACAGCATGGGAGACAGCTCAGGTCGAAGCTTCGGTTCCGGCCGTGGCGGCGGCCAGTGGACCGGCGGCCGACGGCAGGACGGCCCGGCGAGGGGAGCGTCAGCGCCTTCTCGCGGCGGCGATGGGCGTTTCACCGATCGACCGGCGGGCGACCGACGGGTCGGGGCCGGTCCAACAGATGGTCGGCGTGCCGTCGACGGGCGCCGCGCATCCGACGGTCGCGCACCCGAGCGCCGGACCGACAGTCGTGGTTTCGGCGAGCGCGGCGGGGTCGGCCCCCGTTCGGCGGACGGCCGCAGGTTCGACGATCGACGCCGGACCGAGGATCGACGCGAGGACCGCCATGCAGCGGATCGCCGCTTCGACGACCGGCGACCTCCGTACCGAGATGGCCAGACTGGCCAGGGCAGGCAGAGCGACCGGCAGGGTTCCGACCGGGCCGACCGGCCGTGGGAGCGATCCGGTGGGCAGCGGGAGCGATCCGAACACCGATCCGACCCTGGTACGCGCGGACGATCCGACGGTTTCCGAGGGGACAGCCGCCACTCCGCTGGGCCTCGCGGCGGTGGTGGCTTTTCCGGCGGCGACCGACGTCGGTCCGGCGCTGATGGTGAATCCCGTCGCGACGGGGGAAGCCGCGGTGCCGGCCACGGCGCGCCGCGCCCGGCAGAGGGGCAACGCCGGCGTGAACCGGACCGCGCGGATCGCGGCGGACCTCGGACGGGTGCCGGACGTAGCGACGGATCCGCTGGTGAGTACCGCTCGGACCGCCGTCGCCCATCGGACGGCGCGGCCGCCGACCGGCAGGGAGCGGACCGGCGTGACTCGTACCGCCCCTCGACCTCGACTGGCGACGACTCGACCAGGGGTCGTTACCCCACTGCCGCCGGAAGGGCACCGGAACCGCAGCTGACCGACGACATCGTCGCCACCGATCTGCACGGCGAGGTACGCGCCGAACTGCTCGGCCTGACGCGTCAGGTGGCCGAGACGGTGGCACGTCACCTGGTCGCCACCGGCCGGCTGATCGACGAAGAACCCGAACTCGCGCTCGCACACGCACTGGCCGCACGTCGAATGGCCTCCCGGATCGCCGCTGTCCGCGAGGCGGTGGGCTTGGCTGCGTACCACGCTGGCGAATGGCAGACCGCCATCGGTGAGCTGCGGACGTACCATCGGATGACCGGTCGGCAGACCCATCTCGCGGTGCTCGCCGATTGTGAGCGCGCCCTCGGCCGGCCTGAGCGCGCGATCGACATCTATCGCGGCGTCGGCCGTGACGTCCTCAATCGAGCCGAAGCGATCGAACTGCTGATGGTCGCGGCCGGGGCGCGGGGTGACCTCGGTCAGCCGGACGTGGCGGTCGCGATGTTGCAGGTGCGGGAGTTGTCCGCCGAGACCGTCGAGGTCTGGTCTGGTCGACTTCGGTACGCCTACGCAGACGCCCTGCTGAGTGCCGGCCGGCGGGACGAGGCGCGGGAGTGGTTCGCCCGCGCGCTCGAGGCGGACGAGCAGGGAACGACCGACGCCGCTGAGCGGCTGCTGGAGTTGGACGGCATCGTGCTTACCGGCGACGACCTCGAAGCACTCGCCGAGGATGAGGCCGACCCGGGTGATGAGGCTGACCCGGGTTCGGAATCCATCGGTGACGGCGTCACCGAGGACGAGCTCGACCTGGCTGCGGACGATGGCGGCACCGACGACGAGGTCGACCTCACCGTGGCCCGGGACAGCGGCGGGAAGCCTGATCACGGTGACGACAGCGACGACAGCCGGCACGACCATGCCGATGACGTCGTGACCGCCAGCCTGGTGACGGACGACGACCATGCCGTGCCGGGCCAGGGCGGCGCCGGTACGCCGGCCCCACTTTCCGCAGACGAGCCGGAGCCCGCCGTCCAACCCGGTGACCTACGGTGACCGAGACGTTCGCCGGGGCGGGAAGTGCTCCCGCCCCGGTCCTCGACGGGCTCGCGGCACAGCATGACCTGGTCATCTTCGACCTGGACGGGGTCATCTACCTGATCGACCAGCCGATACCCGGTGCCGTCGACGCCGTCGGCCGGCTGCGGACTGGCGGCGCAGCGGTGGCGTACGCCACCAACAACGCGTCGCGTCGGGCGGCCCAGGTCGCCGGACTGCTCACCGGTATGGGCGTACCCGCCGCCGTGGAGGAAGTCCTCACCTCGGCGGGTGCCACCGCGGCCCTACTCGCTGAGCGCTATCCCCCCGGGGCGAAGGTGCTGGTGGTCGGCGCGGACGCGCTGCACGAGGAAGTCGCGGCTGTCGGGTTGCGTCCCGTCGCCACCGCACAGGACGGCCCATCGGTGGTGGTGCAGGGGTACGGTCCGCAGGTCGGCTGGTCCGACCTCGCGGAGGCGTCGGTCGCGATCCGGGCCGGGGCGGACTGGGTCGCGACGAACACCGACCGGACCCTGCCTAGCGCCCGTGGCCCCTTGCCCGGCAACGGGTCGCTGGTGGCAGCGTTGCGTACGGCCCTCGGCCGGGATCCCGACGAGGTGGTGGGCAAGCCTTCCCCGGGGCTGTTCGCCACCGCCGCGCGGCGGGTCGGCGCGGTCCGGCCGCTCGTCGTCGGTGACCGGTTGGACACCGACATCGAGGGCGCCAACCGCGCCGGCATGGCCAGCCTGTTGGTGCTGACCGGGATCAGCGACGCGGCGGAGCTGCTGACCGCGCCCGAGTCGCGGCGACCGACCTACGTCGCCGCGGACCTGGCTGGCCTGTTCGATCCGGCTGACGGCACGCCCATCGCGTCGACGGACCCGGTCGTGTCGACCGCCGCGCGTTGGCGGGTCAGCCGGGACGGGGACGGCACCACCATCGAGCTTGCCGGCGGGGGCGGGACACCATCGGACGCACTCCGGACGCTGTGCCGGTCGGCGTGGCAGGGTCCGACTCCGATCAGTCGGGTGCGGGCGGGTTCGGCGCAGGCGGAGGCCGTACTGCGGGATCTCGGGCTGACCGAGCGGATCGCAGCTGGATAGCGCGGCGACTGGCTGGTCGATCGCCGCCGTGTCGTGACAGCCACTTGCGGAGCCTCAGGCGTTACAGCAGCTTCCGGAGTTTCAGCAGATCGAACGGGCTCGCGTTGATCGACAACCGTCGGGTCGCCATCGCCCGGCCGACGTCCAGCTCGCCACGGACCATGGCCAGCAGATCGTCACTGCCGATGTTGAGCGCGATCTTGGCCTTGGGGTCGTCACCATCGGCGAGGCCGAGGAGCCGGCCGTCGGCCAGCCGCCCGTGAAAGGCGACCGCGAGATCGGTGATCCGACACGCCAGCGTACGGTCCAGGTTGACCCGTTCCCGTACGTGATCGGCGTTCTCGTCGAGCCGGGCGGCGAGCTCCTGTAGCGCCTGCCGGCACTCGTCAACGCTGGCCACCTGCACCTCCGGATCGTCGCCGCGACTGTCGACCTGGGTGCCTGGCCGGCGCCGGCAGGTCGCACTGGCACCGTACCGCACGAGGCGACGCGGCCCCGGTAGCGTGGCAACCGAACATTCCGGCGGTGAAGGAGTCAGACATGCGGGACGCCTGGCGGACGTATCTGGAGTTGGCTCTCGGCCTGACCGAGGCATCCAGGAAAAAGGTCGAGCAGAGCGCGCGGTCGTTGGTGGGCAAGGGCGGGGCCACCGCCGCCCAGTTGCAGGCGATGGTGGACGACGTGTTGTCGGCAGGAACCGCCAATCGTGACGCGCTGACCCGCCTGGTTCGCGTCGAGGTCGACCGGGCCCTCGGCGCGGTCGGCCTGGCCAAGGCCGAGGAGGTCGCCGCCCTCAACGACCGGCTGCGCCGGCTCGAACAGGACTTGGAGCAGGCCCGCGCCCGCGCCGCCGCCGCGACGGCCGCGGAATCGGTCGCGGAAGCCGCCGTCGCGCAGACCACGGCCTCGTCGTCCGCCACCGGGCCGGCCGAGTCCGCGCCGGTCCCACCGGCACCGGTCCAGGACACACCGACTCACAGCGCCGCCGAACTCGTTCCCGCGAAGAAGGCGGTGGCGAAGAAGACGGTGGCCAAGAAGGTCGCGAAAAAGGCGGTGGCCAAGAAGGCGCCGGGATCGGTGGGTGAGGCATGAACCCCGTGCCGGGACCGTACCGCCCGGTGCCGGCACCACCGGGCTCGGCGACGACCGGTACGGTGCCGTCCGGACCGGTGCCGGCACCGGCGGACGGGCAAGCAGGCCCGGACGATTGGCGTACCGGGCACCCGGCGGTCGACGCGGCGGTCCAGGCGATCCGTAACGCGAGCGGGCTGCCGCCAGCGGACCAGATCGCCCAGTACGAAGCGGCGCACACCACGCTGCAGGAAACCCTTGCCACCATCGACCAGGCCTGAGCGCCGCGACCGACGCCGGAGACCCATGGCACGCCGCAATCGTCTCGACGTCGAGTTGGTCCGCCGTGGACTCGCCCGGTCCCGCGAGCAGGCCGCAACGCTGATCGACGCCGGGCGTGTCGAGGTACGCGGCGTCGCGGCCGGCAAGGCCGCCGCTATGGTCGACCCGGCGGATCCGGTCCGGGTGGTCGGCGACGATCCGACGCTCGGCTACGTCTCCCGGGGGGCGCACAAGCTGATCGGCGCGTTGGACGGCACCGGGTTGGCAGTGTCCGGCCGTCGATGCCTGGACGCCGGCGCCTCGACGGGCGGGTTCACCGACGTGTTGCTGCGCCGTGGAGCGGCGGAGGTGGTGGCGGTGGACGTCGGCTACGGCCAGCTGGCCTGGTCACTACGGAACGATCAGCGGGTACGCGTTCAGGAACGGACCAACGTGCGTACCCTCACCCCGGAGCTGATCGGCGGCCAGGTCGCGCTGACGGTCGCGGACCTGTCGTTCATCTCGCTGCGTCTGGTCCTGCCGGCGCTCGCCGCCTGCACCAGATCGGATGGTGACCTGCTGCTCATGGTCAAACCACAGTTCGAGGTGGGCCGGGAACGGGTGGGTGCCGGCGGGGTGGTGCGTGACCTGGACCTGCGTACCGAGGCGGTCCTGGCGGTCGCGCGCGCCGGTGCGGATCGCGGCCTGGGCGTGGCGGCCGTGGTCGCCAGTCCGCTGCCCGGTCCCCGGGGCAACGTGGAGTTCTTCGTCTGGTTTCGGACCGGTGCGCCACCTGTCGACCCGCTACAGGTCAGGACGGTCGTCGAGGCGGGCCCGGTCATGGAAGAAGGTAGGACGCGGTGAACGCGACGATCCCCTCCGGCGGTATCCCGGTGGCGGTGCCAGGGGCGCGTTCCGCGCTGTTGGTGACCCACACCGGCCGGCGGCGTAGCACCGACCACGCCCGGACCGTCGCGGCCGACCTCATCGAGGCCGGCTTCGAGGTACGGGTGGTGGCCGAGGAGGCCGAGGACCTGGACCTACCCGGGGTTCATCCGATCGGCGGTCCGGCCGCCGCCGACGGGGTGGAGATCGTCTTCGCGCTCGGCGGCGATGGCACGTTCCTGCGCGCCGCCGAGCTCGCCCGTCCGGCGAAGGCGCCGCTGCTGGGTATCAACCTCGGCAAGGTGGGCTTCCTGGCCGAGGCCGAGATCGGTGACCTGGACCGGGCGGTACGCCAGGTCGTGGCCCGAGAGTACACTGTGGACGAGCGGTTGACCCTGGACGTGCGGGCCGAGCTCGACCAGGGGGTGACCATCGAGTCCTGGGCGTTGAACGAGATCAGCGTCGAGAAGGGCCAGCGGGCCCAGATGTTGGAACTGATGGTCGACGTGGACGGACGCCCCCTGTCGCGGTACGGTGCCGACGGTGTGGTCTGCGCCACACCGACCGGCTCGACGGCGTACGCGTTCTCGGCCGGCGGCCCAGTGGTGTGGCCCGAGGTCGAGGCACTGCTACTGGTACCGATCAGCGCCCACGCGCTGTTCAGCCGTCCGCTGGTCACCGCGCCGAGTTCCACCTTCGTGATCACGGTGGACCCGTACACCACCTTCGCGGTGCTCTGCTGCGACGGTCGGCGGGTCTACGACCTGCCGCCGGGTGCCCGCGTGACGGTCCGTCGGGGTGGGTTGCCGGTACGGGTGGTGCGGCTGCATCCACGCCCGTTTACCGACCGGCTGGTGGCCAAGTTCGACCTGCCGGTCAACGGCTGGCGCGGCAACCGGCGCTGATCAGGATCGGTGTCGCTCGACTCGGGTTGGCGGCGAGCGGTGTCCGCCCGCCGACTTCTCGACGGCAGGTCGCCCCGGCACCCGGGTGGTCAACGTCGCCCGCCGCTACTACTGTCGGTGGCTGTGCTGGAAGAGCTGCGCATCACCGGGCTGGGCGTCATCGAGGACACCACGCTGCCGCTGACCCGCGGCATGAACGTGATCACCGGTGAGACCGGGGCCGGCAAGACGATGGTGGTGACCGGGCTCGGGCTGCTCTTCGGAGGTCGGGCCGACGCCGGTCGGGTCCGCGCCGATCCGGGTCGTGCCATCGTGGAGGGCCGGCTGAGGCTGATCGGCACCACCGGTGCGGCGGTGCACGGCCGGATCTCCGACGCCGGGGCCGAACCCGACGACGACGGGGTGCTGCTGCTCGCCCGGACCGTCACCGCCGAGGGACGGTCCCGGGCGCACGTGGCTGGCCGGAGCATGCCCGTGTCGGTGTTGGGCGAGATCGGCGAGCAGGTGGTCGCCGTACACGGGCAGTCCGATCAGCTGCGTCTGCTGCGTCCGGCCGAGCAGCGGGCGGCGTTGGACCGCTTCGCCGGCCCGGATCACGAGAAGCTGCTCGAATCGCTGCGCGAGGTGTACGGCCGCTGGCGACAGGTCAGCGACGACCTCGCCGATCGGCGACGCAACGCCCGCGAACGCAGCCAGGAGGCAGACCTGCTCCGGCTCGGCCTCGACGAGATCAGCCGGGTGGATCCGCAGCCCGGTGAGGAAGACGACCTCAAGTCCGAGGCGCAGCGTCTGGAACATGCCGAAGGGCTGCGTACGGCGGCACAGGTGGCGGCGGTGGCGCTGGCCGGTGGCGCGGAACTGGCCGAGGACGCCCCTGACGCGACCGGTCTGCTCGGTGCGGCCCGTCGCGCGTTGGAGGCGCAGGCCGGTGTGGATCGCGCCCTGGGTGACCTGGCGGCCAGGGTGACCGAGGCGGCGACGTTGGTGGGTGACGTCGCCGCCGAGTTGTCGGCCTACCTGGCCGGGCTGGATGCCGACCCGCACCGCCTGCAGGCCGTCTACGAGCGGCGGATGGCGCTGCGTGGGTTGACCCGCAAGTACGCCGACGACGTCGACGGGGTGATCGCCTGGGCCGACCGGGCCCGTGGCCGGCTGGCCGAGCTGGACACCTCCGACGAGCTGCTCGACGAGCTGGACCGGGAGCGGGCCCGACTGGCCGACGAGGTCGCCGAACTCGCCGGGCGGGTCACCGCGGCGCGTCGGCAGGCGGCGGGCCGCTTCGCCGACCAGGTCAGCGTGGAACTCGCCGGTCTCGCCATGCCGCATGCCCGGATCGACGTCGCGGTGGTGCCCCGCGCGGTGGGGCGGGACGAGCCGACCCTGGCGCTGGACGGTACCCGGGCCGGGATCGGACCGGACGGCGCCGACGAGGTCGAGCTGCGGCTCCTGGCGCATCCGGGGGCGCCGGCGTTGCCGCTGCAACGCGGAGCCAGCGGTGGTGAGTTGTCTCGGGTGATGCTCGCCATCGAGGTGGTGTTCGCCGGTTCCGGCGGTCCGCCGACGCTGGTGTTCGATGAGGTCGACGCTGGTGTGGGTGGTCAGGCGGCGGTGGAGATCGGGCGGCGGCTGGCCCGGTTGGCTCGTAGCCACCAGGTGCTGGTGGTGACCCACCTGCCGCAGGTCGCGGCCTTCGCCGACCGGCATCTGGTGGTGGCGAAGGACACCGGGGGAGCGGTCACGACCAGTGGCGTACGGGTGGTGGAGGACACCGAGCGGGCCCGGGAGCTGGCCCGCATGCTGGCTGGTTTGCCCGACTCGGATCTGGGTATCGCCCATGCCGAGGAGCTGCTGGCGGTCGCCGCCCGGGAACGGCGCGGCTGAGGCATACGGCGGCTGAGGCGTACGCGGGTCGGCCCGGACCGGTGTCGGCGGGCGTTGATGTGGTTCGCTGGAGACAGGGTGCGCCGGGTCGGGCGGCGGGGCACTCGCGGTCGCGACGGCGCAGCGAAGCATGTCGTGCGGGAATTCTCTGCCCCCCATGCCAGGATGGTCAGGATGCGTCTACCCACCTTGCGCCGGGTTCGTAACGTCGAGCCCGGGACGATTTCCGGCACCGCGCGCCTCGATCGTCGGACGAAGCGCCTGGTCGGCCGGCTGCGACCAGGTGACGTCGCGGTGATCGACCACGTCGACGTCGACCGGGTGGCTGCCGACTCGTTGGTGGCAGTCGGTGTGTCGGCGGTGCTCAACGCCAAGCCGTCGGTGTCCGGTCGGTACCCGAACTTGGGCCCGGAGGTGCTGATCCAGGCCGGTATCCCGCTGGTCGACGACCTGGGCGAGGAGATTTTCGAACGGGTCCGCGACGGCGATACCGTCCGGATCGACGGTGCGGCGGTGTTCATCGGTGGCGAGCAGGTGGCGGCCGGAGTCCGGCAGGACGCTGACTCCGTCACACGGGCGATGGCCGACGCCAGGGAAGGGTTGTCGGTCCAGTTGGAGGCCTTCGCCGCCAACACCATGGAGTACCTCAAGCAGGAGCGGGATCTGCTGCTCGACGGGGTCGGCGTCCCGGACGTGGAGACCCGGATCGCCGGCCGACACTGCCTGATCGTGGTCCGGGGCTACGACTACAAGGCTGACCTGGACGTGTTGCGGCCATACATTCGGGAGTTCAAGCCGGTGCTGATCGGGGTGGACGGCGGAGCGGACGCGCTCGTGGAAGCCGGCTACACCCCGGACATGATCGTCGGCGACATGGATTCGGTCACCGACGACGTGTTGCGTTGCGGGGCCGAGGTGATCGTGCACGCCTATCCGGACGGTCGCGCTCCGGGGATGGACCGGGTCCGCGAACTCGGGCTGGAGGCCTTGACGTTTCCCGCCGCGGCCACCAGCGAGGACCTGGCGATGCTGCTGGCCGACGAAAAGGGCGCGTCGCTGATCGTCGCGGTCGGCACCCATGCGACCCTTGTCGAGTTCCTCGACAAGGGTCGTGGTGGAATGGCCTCCACGTTCCTGACGCGGCTGCGGGTCGGCGGTAAGCTGGTCGACGCGAAGGGGGTCAGCCGGCTCTACCGGCAGAGCATTTCGGGTTCATCGCTGTTGCTGCTCGTGCTCTCCGCCATCGCCGCGATGGCGTCGGCCGTCGCGGTGTCCACGGTCGGACAGGCCTACCTTGGAGTCGCTTCCGAGTGGTGGGACAATTTCGTCTTCCAGTTGGGTCAGCTCTTCTGAACTCCCAGCAGGAGCGGCAAAGCGCCAGGACGGATCGATAAGGCGGCAGGTGTGATCAATTTCCGTTACCACGTGGTGTCGCTCACCGCGGTGTTTCTCGCCCTGGCGATCGGCTTGGTGGTCGGCACCGCCGCGTTGAACGGCCCGGTCGCCGACTCGCTTAGTGACACTGTGAACGCGTTGCGCAAGGATAATCAGCAGTTGCGGGAAACGGTGAACAGTCTTCGTGAGGAAGTCAATCGTGAAGAGGATTTCGTCGCCGAGGCAGCCCCGATTCTGCTGGCCGACAAGCTCGCCGGTCGTCGTGTCCTGGTGATCTGCCTGCCCAGCGGTCGTGACCACGTCGAAGGGGTCGTGTCGGCGCTCGACCTCGCCGGGGCGACGGTGACGGGACGGGTCGACGTCCAGGACAAGTTCGTCAACCCGGACAACAGCGTCGAGCTGTTGGAGTTGGCGTCCAGCGCCGCCCGACCCACCGTCCCGACCACCGGCCTGCCCGGTAACAGCGACGGCGTGGAGACCTCCAGCGCGTTGCTGGCCAGCGCGCTGCTCGACCGCGCCGAGCAACCGGCGGTCGCTCCGGCCGACCGCGTGGCGGTGCTGGACGCCTACGGCGACGCGGGATACGTCACCGTCGAGCAGACGGTGACCGGACCCGCCGAGGCCGTCGTGGTGGTCAGCGGCCAGCCGTACGTGGACCGGGACGCTGCCAAGAAGGACAACGCCGTGGTGACCATGGTGGTCCAGTTCGACCGGGGTAGCGAAACGGTGGTGGCCGGCACCGGTTCCAGCGACGGAAACCTGGTGTCGGCGGTCCGTGGCGATCCGGCCCTGAACCAGAGCATCTCGACCGTCGACAACGGCAACACCACCGCCGGTCAGACGATCACCGCGCTCGCCCTGGCCGAACAGTTCACCCTCGGCCAGGCCGGGCATTTCGGTCTCGGTGCCGGCGCCACCTCCCTGATGCCGAAACGCCCCGAGTGAGGCACGCAGCGAGCAAAGCCCGAGTGAGGCACGCAGCGAGCAAAGACGGAGCGAGTAGGAAAAGACGGAGCGTAGGACGGAGCCAGTAGGACCCAGCCAGGACTGCCGGTTCGACGGACCGAACACGCTTCCCCAAACCCCCGGAGTGGACCCTGATGTGGAACCGAGGCCCGCTGGGCCGACTGCTGGTCGTCGGGGCCGGCGTACTCGCCGCCCGTGCCGCGCTGCGGGCCGTCCGGCGGGCAGCGTCTCCCGGCTCCCTGGACCGGACCAACTTTCGTGGCCGTACGGTGAGCCTGGCCGGTGGCCCGGCGGTCGCCGCGGGTGCGTCGTTGGCCGCCGCCCTCGGCGCGGCCAACCCGACGGTGGCCGCCGCCGCACTCGTCGCGGGCGGTGGGGCCGGCGCGGTCGGCCTCTACGACGACGTCGCCGGGTCACGACCCGACCAACGGGCCGTCAAGGGCTTCGCCGGCCACCTCGCCGCGCTGCGGGCCGGCCGGGTCACCAGCGGCGTCGTGAAGATCGTCGGCGTCGGCGTAGCCGGATTGGGTGCCGCGGCCCTACTCGCCGTGGACCCCGCCCGACGCCGACCGCGTCATCTGGTCGGGCGCGGTGCCGACCTGCTGCTCGGCGCCGGTGTGATCGCCGGCACCGCGAACCTGGTCAACCTGCTCGATCTGCGGCCCGGCCGGGCGGCCAAGGCCAGCCTGCTCGTGGCGGCCCCGTTGACCAGGGGCGCCCACGGCGGCCCGGCGGCCGGCATCGCCGGCGCGGTCGTCGGAATCCTCCCCGACGACCTCGACGAGCGGGTGATGCTGGGCGACTGCGGGGCGAACGCCCTGGGCGCCCTGCTGGGCGTGGCGATCGCCGACCGGTGCGGCCCGATCGGCCGCGCCGGCGCGCTCGCGGTCCTCGCCGCGCTGACCGCGACCAGCGAACGGGTCAGCTTCACCCAGGTCATCGGGCGTACTCCAGGGCTACGGGAGCTGGACGCCCTGGGCCGCCGGACACCTTGACGCCACCGGCGATGAGCACCCCCGCGGTAGCCACCCGGGTCGCCGGCGCCGCGGCGTTGATCGCGGTGCTGACCGTGGCGAGCCGACTCGCCGGATTCGGACGTACCGCCGTTTTCGCCTGGTCGGTCGGTCCCACCCGGCTCGGTGACATCTACACCGCCGCCAACACGGTGCCGAACATCATCTTCGAGATCGTCGCCGGTGGAGCGCTGGCCAGCATGGTCGTACCGTTGCTCGCCGGCGCCGTCGCGGCCGGCGATCGCTCGACCGTCGCGGCTACCACCTCGGCGCTGCTCACCTGGACGATGAGCCTGCTGGTTCCGCTCGCCGTGGTGGTCGCCGTCGCCGCCGGTCCGATCATCGGGTTCCTCGCCGGTGAGATCAGCGCCGACCAGTCCGAGGCCGGGGTGCGGATGCTGCGGGTGTTCGCCCCGCAACTGCCGCTGTACGGCATCGCCGTGGTACTCACCGGCGTGCTGCAGGCGCATCACCGGTTCGCCTGGCCGGTGATCGCGCCGCTGCTGTCCAGCGTCACGGTGATCGGGACGTATCTGGCGTTCGCGATCGGCGAGGGCCGGCTGGCCGACCTGCCCGGGGTCGGCGAGCCCGGCCAGTTGCTGCTCGCCGTCGGCACCACCGCCGGGGTCGCCGTGCTCTCGCTGAGCCTGCTGGTGCCACTGCGTCGGCTCCGGCTGCGGCTGCGGCCGGCGTACCGGTTCACCGGCGACGCCCGCCGGGCGATCGGCGGGTTGGCGGTCGCTGGCGCGGTCACCGTCGGTGCGCAACAACTCGCGCTCCTGGTCGCGGTGCGGCTCAGTCTCGCCACGGACGCACCCGCCGGCACGGTCGTGCTGTTCACCCTCGCCCAGACGGTGTTCCTGCTGCCGTGGTCGGTGCTGGCGGTCCCGTTGGCCACCGCCGCCTACCCGACGCTGGCGGCCAGCCACAGCGGTGGTGACCTGGCGGTGTACCGGGCCACCCTCGCACCGGCCGTGCGGGCCATCGTCCTACTCGCCTGCCTCGGCGCAGCGGCTCTCGTCGCCGTGGCGGGTCCGGTCGCCGCGTTCCTGATTCCCGCCGACCAGGTCGGCCCGATGGCCGCCGGGATCGTCGGATTCGCGCCCGGCCTGGTCGGCTACAGCCTGTTCGCGGTCTGCTCCCGGGCGCTCTACGCCGCCGGCCGACCGGTCGCCGCCGCCGGGGCCATCGCGGCCGGATGGCTCGGGGTGATCCTGGCGGCGATGCTGCTGGCCACGGCGCTGCCCGGTGCCGACCGGCTGCTCGCGCTGGCGTCGGCGTACGCGATCGGCCTGTCCCTGATGGGTGTGCTGCTGATCGGCGTGGTACGTCGGGCCGTGGGCCCGGCCACCCTGGCCGGCCTGGGGCGGGCGATGACCGTCGGCGTCGGCGCGGGCGTCGTCGCCGGCACCGCCGGTACGGTGATCGCCCACCTCGTCGGCGTGGGCTCTGGCACCCCGACCGTGCCCGGTGCGCTGGTGCAGGGCATGCTGTCTGGGGCGGTGGCGGTGGCGGCCTTCCTCGCCGTTGCCCTGCCATTCGATCGCCGGGATCTGCGACCGATGGTCGTCGTGGTGATCCGCCGGGCGCGCAAGCTCGCCGCCGCCCGGCCGGACAGGAAGGGAACGGTGTCGCGGTGAGCGATCCTACACAGGGCGACTGGACCGGCTCGGTCCTGGTGCTGCTGGCCAGCAGCACCGGCGGGATCGGGCAGCACGTCGCCTCGCTCGCCCGAGGTCTGCACGCCGGCGGCGCTCGGGTCACGGTCGGTGGGCCACTCGCCACCGAGCAACAGTTCCGGTTCACCGACGGCGGGGCGACCTTCGTCCCGGTGGAGATCCCCGCCAACCCGACGCCGGCCGACGCCGCCGCGATCCGCGCGGTCCGGCGACTGTGCGCGGGCGACATCGACGTCGTGCACGCGCACGGCCTGCGGGCCGGACTGGTCGCGGCACTCGCCCGGCCGGCGGCACCGATCGTGGTCACCTGGCACAACAGCGTCCTCGCCACCGGGTTACGGGGCCGGCTGTCCCGCTGGATCGAACGACGGGTCGCCCGGTCCGCGCAGGTCAGCCTGGGCGCCTCCGTCGACCTGGTCGCCCGGGCCAGGGAGCTCGGCTCGCCGGACGCCCGGCTCGGCCCGGTGGCCGCCCCCGATCTGCCGCCGCCCCGACGAAGCCGAGCGGCGGTACGGGCCGAGTTCGGCGTCGGAGCCCACCAGCCGTTGATCCTGTCGGTCGGTCGCCTGCACCCGCAGAAACGCTACGACCTGCTGGTGGACGTGTCCGCTCGGTGGCGTGAACTCACACCACCGGCGCAGGTGGTGATCGCCGGCACCGGGCCCAGCTATCTGTCACTGGCGGCCCGGATCTCCTCGGTACGCGCACCCGTCACCCTGCTCGGCCACCGCGACGACGTCGCCGACCTGCTGCTCGGCGCGGACG
Source organism: Solwaraspora sp. WMMD406 (assembly GCF_029626025.1). NCBI lineage: Bacteria > Bacillati > Actinomycetota > Actinomycetes > Micromonosporales > Micromonosporaceae > Solwaraspora > Solwaraspora sp. WMMD406. Next base: position 4,598,235 of record NZ_JARUBF010000001.1, on the reverse strand, counting down.
TCGCCGTGGTGTCCAGCGACTGGGAGGCCCGTCAACTGTTCGCTCAGGAGGCGCTGCGGGCCGGCGTACCGTTGGTGGCGACCGCTGTCGGGGGATTGCCGGACCTTGTCGGCGACGCGGCGGTGCTGGTCCCACGGGGCGATCCCGACGCGCTCGACCAGGCCGTACGGGAGCTACTCACCGATCACCAGCGGCGAGCCGAGCTCGCCGAACGGGGTCCGGCGCGGGCCCGCCACTGGCCGACCGAGGCCGACACCGTCGACCAGGTCCGGGCCGTCTACCGTGACCTGGTCGACCATGCCGGCCGTCGCGCCGATGCCGGCCGTCGGCTGGTCGGACCGGACGACGGGCACGTGGACGGGCGTGGCTGATGCGCCACCGGATCGTGCCCCTGCTGTTGATGTCGGTGCTGCTGGCCGTCGGCGTGGCCGCGGTGGCGGACCGGGGCGCGGTCGGCGCGTCCGGGCGCAGTGCCGACTACGTCGTCATCGTCGGTGTGCCGGGACTGCGGTGGGACGACGTCGACCCGCAGACCACCCCGGCGCTGTGGGCGCTGGCCGAGCAGGGTTCCATCGGGTCGCTGTCGGTCCGGTCAGCACGGCGTCCCACCTGCCCGGTCGACGGCTGGGTCACCCTCGGCGCCGGCAACTACGCCGCGTACGACCAGGTGGCCGTCTTGGGCGAGTGCCCGCCGACGGACATCGCGGTCGACCAGCCGGACGGCATCGGCGGCTATCTTCCGTCGCAGGCGGCGACCGTGCGACACAACCAGGAACGACTGTCGTGGGGCGCCGTTCCCGGCGCGTTGGCCGAATCGGTGCGCTGTACCGTCGCCGTCGGCCCCGGCGCGGCGCTGGCGGCCGCGCGTCCGTTCGGCCGCGTCGACCGCTACGAGCCGCGACTCCCGCCGGATCCGGGTGACCTGCTCGCCTCCTGTGTGCTGAGCGTGGTCGACGCCGGTGTGGTCGCCGGCGACGACCCGGCGCGCCGGGCCGAGGCGGCCCGGCAGGCCGACGCGCAGCTCGCCAGGGTCTTGGCGGCCCGCCCGCAGCGGTCCCTGGTGTTGGTCGTCGGACTGGCCGACACCGGCCAGACGTCCCGGTTGCACGTCGCCGTCGCTGACGGCCCCGGTTGGGAGAACGGCTGGATCACCTCACCGACCACCGGCCGCGACGGCTATCTGCAACTGGTCGACCTGGCTCCCACCGCGCTGCACGTACTGGACCGCGACCAGCCCGAGCGGTTGTTCATCGGGCAACCGGCGAGTCCGGTCCCGGGCCGCCCGGCCGACCTGGCCGACGCGATGGCCGCGCCGGCGGACGCGGATCAGGAAGCTCGCGCGCAGCGCCGTGCCGCCGCCTGGTTCTTCGCCTTGCTCGCCGGATTCCAGACCCTGCTCGCCATCGCCGTCGTCCCGCTGCTGCACCGGGCCCGCCGGGAGGCGGGACGGCCACGGTCGGACCCACTGACCCGCCGCGCCAACGGCGTGGTCGAGGTTTTGCTGATCGCGGCGGCACTGGCCATCCCGGCGGCGCTGGTCGCCGACGCGGTCCCCTGGTGGCGTACCGGGCAGCCGGCGGTCGTGTTGGCCGGGGTCACCGTACTGCTGCTGGTGGTGGCGACGGCGGCGGTCCGGCTGAGCAGTCCGTACCGGCGCACGCTCGGTCCGATGGCACTGGTCGCCGCGATCGCGGCGGTGGTGGTCGCGGTCGACGTGCTCACCGGCGCGCGGCTGCAGCTCAACGGGGTCACCGGTTACTCCGCGTCGGAGGGCGGCCGGTACGCCGGTCTCGGCACGGTCGGTCTCGGTGTGCTGATCGCCGGAACACTGCTCGCCGCCGGTTGTCTGGCCCAGCGGGTACGGCGTACCTGGCGTCCGGCGGTCGTCGTGACGATCGGCGGTACGGCGGTGATCGTGATCGGCAGCCCGTACCTCGGCGCCGATCCGGTGGGGGCGATCGCCCTCACCGCCGGCGTGTGCGCCGCCGCCGCGATCAGCACCGGTGGCTGGCTGAGCTTCCACCGGTTGGCGTGGGCGGCGATCGCCGGGCTCGTGGTCACCGCCGGTTTCGCGGTGATCGACCTGCAGCGGCCCGAGACGGAGCGGGGCAGCCTGGGGCGTTTCCTGACCGCCCTGGGTGACGGTACGGCCGGGCTGACGCTGCACCGGTCATCGGCGGCGAACGTGTCGGCCCTGCTCGGCAGCCCGCTCACCGTACTGGCGGTGGTCAGCGCGGTGCTGGTCTGGTTCGGCCTGATGCAGCCGTGGGGTGGGTTGAAGCGGCTGTTCGGGATCTACCCGGCGGTCCGGGCCGCGATGGCGGGCACGGTGGTCGCCGCGGTGATCGGCGGAGGACTGTCCGGTACCGCCTTGGACGTGGCGGGGGCGGCGGCCGCGGTCGCGGTGCCGATGGCGACGTTGGTCGCGTTGCGGGTGTTGGGACACTCGGCGGACCGCACCAGACCGGTGACCGGACCGGTGACCGGACCGGGTCCCGTCGATCCGGGGCGAGCGCCGCACCCGGCGCACGCGGTCCGGCCTGCTCACCCCGCACGACCGCCGACCCAGGGCGACGAACCGGCCGTTTCGGCAGGTGTTACCGTGGAGTCCCGTGGATCGCGCCAGCAGCTTCACCAGTGACGCGCCGGTCTGCACGACCAGTCAGACGACCCACGGGAGCACGCCTTGGCCCTTTCGACACAGACGGTACGGCACATCTTCGTCACCGGAGGCGTCGCTTCCTCACTCGGTAAAGGGCTGACCGCCTCAAGTCTGGGCAATCTGCTCACCGCCCGTGGTCTGCGCGTGGTCATGCAGAAACTCGACCCGTACCTCAACGTCGACCCCGGCACCATGAACCCCTTCCAGCACGGCGAGGTGTTCGTGACCGACGACGGCGCCGAAACCGATCTCGACGTGGGGCACTACGAGCGGTTCCTCGACCGGGACCTGTCGTGCAAGGCCAACGTCACCACCGGGCAGATCTACTCGGCCGTGATCGCCAAGGAACGCCGGGGCGAGTATCTCGGTGACACCGTGCAGGTCATTCCGCACATCACCAACGAGATCAAGGCCCGGATCCGGGCGATGGGCGATCCGGACGAGCACGGACTGGTGCCGGACGTGGTGATCACCGAGGTCGGCGGCACGGTCGGCGACATCGAGTCGTTGCCCTTCCTGGAGGCGATCCGTCAGGTCCGCCACGACGTCGGCCGCGACCGCTGCTTCTATCTGCACGTGTCGCTGGTGCCGTACCTGGTGCCGTCGGGTGAGTTGAAGACCAAGCCCACGCAGCACTCGGTCGCGGCGCTGCGCAGCATCGGCATCCAGCCGGACGCGATCGTCTGCCGGTCGGACCGGGAGATTCCCGACAAGCTCAAGCACAAGCTGTCGCTCTACTGCGACGTGGACCGGGAAGCGGTGATCGCCGCCCCGGACGCCCCGAGCATCTACGACATCCCGAAGGTGCTGCACCGGGAGGGGCTCGACGCGTACGTGGTCCGCCGGCTCGGGCTGTCGTTCCGGGACGTGGACTGGAGCAGTTGGGACGACCTGCTGGAGCGGGTGCACCATCCCCGACACACGGTGACCGTGGCGCTGGTCGGCAAGTACGTCGACCTGCCCGACGCCTACCTGTCGGTGAGCGAGGCGATCCGCGCGGCCGGGTTCGGACACCGGGCCCGGGTGCAGATCCGCTGGGTGCCCAGCGACGAGTGCGTGAGCACGAACGGCGCGGCCACCGCGCTGGCCGGGGTCGACGGCATCGTCATTCCCGGCGGATTCGGGGTGCGCGGCATCGAGGGCAAGATCGGTGCCTCCCGGTACGGCCGGGAGAACGGCGTCCCGGTGCTCGGCCTCTGCCTCGGTCTGCAGTGCATGGCGATCGAGGTGGCCCGCAACGCGGCCGACGTGGTCGGCGCGAACTCGGCGGAGTTCGACGAGGAGGTCGAGCATCCGATCATCGCGACGATGGCCGATCAGGAGCAGATCGTGGCCGGCAAGGGCGATCTGGGCGGCACCATGCGACTCGGCGCCTACCCGGCCAGGCTGGTCGAGGGATCGATCGTGGCGCAGGCGTACGGGGCCACCGAGGTCAGCGAACGGCACCGGCACCGGTACGAGGTGAACAACGCCTACCGGGACGTTCTGGAAAAAGCCGGCCTGCGGATCTCCGGCACCTCGCCGGACGGTCGGCTGGTCGAGTTCGTCGAGCTCGACCGTGCCGAGCACCCGTTCTTCGTCGCCACCCAGGCCCATCCGGAGCTGAAGAGCCGGCCGACCCGGCCACACCCGCTGTTCCACGCCTTCGTCGGCGCGGTGATCGACTACTCCATGGCCGACCAGTTGCCGGTGGACATGGGCGCGTCCGGCGGTACGGCGTGACGTCCGGACCCGAGGACTCCTATCAGGTCCGATCGCGGACGGATCGCTTCACCGGGACGATGTTCTCGGTGGTCAGCGACGAAGTGACGATGCCCGGCGGTGGCGTCGCGGTCCGTGACTACCTGCGTCACGTCGGCGCGGTCGGGGTGGTGGCGATCGACGACGCGGACCGGGTGGTGCTGGTCCGCCAGTACCGCCACCCGGTGGGCCGTCGGCTGTGGGAACTGCCGGCCGGGCTGATCGACGTGGTCGGCGAGGACCTGCCGGCCGCCGCCCGACGCGAGTTGGCCGAGGAGGCCGACCTGACGGCCGGTCGGATGGATCTGCTGATCGACCTGCACACCTCGCCGGGTTGCTCCAACGAGATGATCAGGATCTTCGTCGCGCGTGATCTCGCACCGGTGCCGGTCGACCAACGGCACGCGCGCCACGACGAGGAAGCCGACATGCAGGTACGGCTGGTGGAGTTGGACGACGCGGTAGGGATGGTGTTCGCGGGGGAGATCACCAACGCGGCGGCGGTGGCCGGGTTGCTGGCCGCCGCACGGGCCCGGGCCGGCGGGTGGGCGGCGCTGCGACCGGCGACCGCCCCGGTGATCCGCTGATCGCCGGTTGGCGACGGATGCTGGCCCGGGGCTGGCGTGGGTGAGGCTCAGGTGGCCGGGGGAGTCGACGACAACCCCGGCCATCCGGCACTCGGTGCATCCTGGTGGTGCCGGGCCGAAGGTCAGTCCCGCAGCGGCCGGCCCTGCCCGTCCACTCCACCATTGATGAGGATGAGGATCCCGTCGACGAAGCCCCAGATTCCCCCTAGCCCACAGGTGACCAGGCTTACCACCAACTGGAGTACGCCGGTCTTCGTGTCGCCCATGTAGAACCGGCCGACGCCGAATCCGCCCAGCAGAATGCCGAGGATGCCGGCGACGACCTTGCTTTTGTCCGAGACGCCCGAGGCGCCTGGATATTGAGGAGTGGTCATAAGGGGGCAATGTAGCGATCGATGGTGGCTCCGATCGGCGGGTGGTCCATATAGTGGGACGGTGGGTGGGCGGCACTGACCGTACGGCTATCGAAGCCTCCTACGTCCGACCCAATGAAGGGCCGAACCGGCTGGATGATCCCGGGCCGGGTCGGATGACAGATCGTCAACCCCGTCGCCGTACCGCTGGCACCATGCGGCCGGCCCCGCCGTCGCTGCGGATCTACACTGCGCCGGACAGGGACGTTCGGGCAGTGCCGCCGGGCAGAGAGGTGACATCGACGTGAAGGTTGGCATCCCCCGCGAGGTCAAGAACCACGAGTACCGGGTGGCGATCACCCCGGCCGGCGTACACGAGTTCGTCCGAGCCGGCCACCAGGTGCTGGTGGAGACCGGTGCCGGCGTCGGTTCGTCCATCGCCGACGACGAGTTCGCCGCCGCCGGCGCCACCGTGCTGGCCACCGCCGACGACGTGTGGCACGACAGCGACCTGGTACTCAAGGTCAAGGAGCCGATCGCCGAGGAGTACCACCGGATGCGCCCCGGCCAGGTGCTGTTCACCTACCTGCATCTCGCCGCCTCCCGGGAGTGCACCGACGCGCTGCTGCGGCAACGGGTCACCGGCATCGCGTACGAGACGGTGGAGACCGCCGACCGGGCGCTGCCGCTGCTCGCCCCGATGTCCGAGGTCGCCGGCCGACTGGCTCCCCAGGTCGGGGCGTACCATCTGATGCGCTCCGGCGGCGGCCGGGGAGTCCTGATGGGCGGCGTCTCCGGGGTGTACGCGGCCAAGGTCGTGGTGATCGGCGCCGGTGTCTCCGGGATGAACGCCGCCGCGATCGCCCTCGGCATGCAGGCCGAGGTCCTGCTGCTCGACCGCAACATCAACAAGTTGCGTCAGGCCGACGCCATCTATCAGGGGCATCTGCAGACCGTGGCCTCCAACACCTATGAGGTCGAGCGGGCGGTGCTGGACGCCGACATGGTGATCGGCGCGGTCCTTGTACCCGGCGCGAAGGCCCCCAGGCTGGTCACCAACGACCTGGTGTCCCGGATGAAGCCGGGCAGCGTGCTGGTCGACATCTCGATCGATCAGGGCGGCTGCTTCGAAGACTCCCGACCGACCACCCACGCCGACCCGGTCTACCGGGTGCACGACTCGGTCTTCTACTGCGTCGCCAACATGCCCGGCGCTGTTCCGCACACCAGCACGTACGCGCTGACGAACGTGACGCTGCCGTACGCGCTCGAACTGGCCAACCGGGGCTGGCGCGACGCCGCGCGTCGGGACGCCGCGCTCGCCGCCGGCCTGAACACGCACGACGGCGAACTCACCTACGGTCCGGTCGCCGAGGCCCACGCGATGACCAGTCGGTCGTTGACGGAGGTCCTCGGCTGAGCGGCGAAACTCCACCGGCACCGGCACCGGCACCGGCACCGGCACCGGCACCGGCACCGGCACCGGCACCGGCACCGGCACTCAGCCAGGCGGTGCGGTCCTATCTGGACCATCTCACCGTCGAACGCGGGCTGTCGACGCACACGTTGCGGTCCTATCGGCGTGATCTGAACCGGTACCTCGACACGCTCGCCCAGGCCGGAGTGCGGGACCTCGCCGACGTCACGCCGGCCGACGTCACCGGGCACCTCGCCGCGTTGCGGGCGGGCGACGGCGGCCAACCGCGGCTGTCGGTCGCCTCCACGGCCCGCGCGGCCAGCGCCGTACGCGGACTGCACCGCTTCGCCGCCCGCGAAGGCTACGCCGGTGTCGACGCCGCGCGGGACATCCGTCCGGCGGCCCCACCCCGACGGTTGCCCCGTGCACTCGACGTCGACCAGGTCGAGCGCCTCCTGGCCGCCGCCGGCGAGGTCGACCGCCCGGGTGTGTCGCTCGAGGTGCGCGACCGGGCGCTGTTGGAGTTCCTCTACGGCACCGGTGCCCGGATCTCCGAGGCCGTCGGCGCGGCCGTCGACGACCTGGACCTCGACGCCGGCGTGGTGCTGTTGCGGGGGAAGGGCGGACGTCAGCGGATCGTGCCGGTCGGGCGGTACGCCGCCGAGGCGCTGCGGGCCTACCTGACCCGGGTCCGTCCGGCGCTCGCCGCCGCCGGCCGGGGCAGCCCGGCGATCTTCCTCAACGCGCGTGGTGGCCAGCTCTCCCGGCAGAGCGCCTGGACCGTGCTGCGTCGCTGTGCCGGGCGCGCCGGGCTGGCCGACACCGGCGTGCACGCGGTGTCCCCGCACACGTTGCGCCACTCGTACGCCACTCATCTGCTCGACGGCGGCGCGGACGTCCGGGTGGTGCAGGAACTGCTCGGCCACGCCTCGGTGACCACCACCCAGGTCTACACCCTGGTGACCGTCGACCGGCTGCGCGAGGTGTACGCCCTCGCACACCCACGGGCCCGCCGCTGACCGGCCGGGCACCCGTCTGGTCGGCGCACCGGGACGCAGGTCGTGCCGGGTCGACACGCCGGGCCGGTGTCCGCCGCACCTGCGGCCGGTGGCGTACAGTCGAGCAACGGCGCGGGCATCGTACGGCGGCAGACGAGCCCGCAGCGGCGACACCGCTGGAGACGCCGGTCGGTTCCGGCGCCGAGCAGTCGTCGGGAGGGGGCGCACAGGACATGGCGGGCAACAGTGACCGTGCCGAGGCGTGGACCTCGACGCTGCGGGAGCAGCAGGCCGGGCTCGACCTCAGCGCCGAACTCGGGCCGGCCGACCCCACGGCCTACACGATGCGCAAGCCGATTCCCGAGCCGATGCCGACCGACCGGCACGGGCCGGCGCGGATCATCGCGATGGCCAACCAGAAGGGTGGCGTCGGAAAGACCACCACCACCATCAACCTCGGTGCGGCGCTCGCCGAGTACGGTCGCAAGGTCCTGCTGGTGGACTTCGACCCGCAGGGCGCGCTGTCGGTCGGTCTCGGCGTCAATCCCCACAATCTCGACCTGTCGGTCTACAACCTGCTCATGCAGGACGACGTCACCGCCGAAGACGTCCTGATCAAGACCGACGTCGCCGGTCTGCACCTGCTGCCCGCCAACATCGACCTGTCGGCCGCCGAGATCCAGCTGGTCAACGAGGTCGCCCGGGAGATGGCCCTGGCCCGGGTGCTCAAGTCGATCCGCAAGGAGTACGACTACGTCCTGATCGACTGCCAGCCGTCGCTCGGTCTGCTCGCCATCAACGCGTTGACCGTCGCGCACGGCGTACTGATCCCGCTGGAGTGTGAGTTCTTCAGCCTGCGTGGCGTGGCGTTGCTGCTCGACACGATCGACAAGGTCCGGGAGCGGCTCAACTTCGACCTGGAGCTCGAAGGCATCCTCGCCACCATGTACGACAGCCGGACCACGCACTGCCGTCAGGTCCTGCAGCGGGTCGTCGAGGCCTTCGGTGACAAGGTCTATCAGACGGTGATCACCAAGACCGTCAAGTTCCCGGAGTCGACCGTCGCGGGCGCTCCGATCACCAGCCTCGACCCGGCCTCGTCCGGTGCCCGCAACTACCGGCAGTTGGCCCGCGAGGTGATCGCACAACAGGCGGAGCGTTGACCTGCCGGTGTGGCCCGCCACGCAGGTGCACTACGGTCGACTGGTGAGCGCCCCGACAGCCGATGCCGTAGCCCCCGAGCAGGCCACCGAGGCGGTGGCCGCACCGGTCGTGGAGGGTTCCGGCTTCACCGTCCGCCTCGCCAACTTCACCGGCCCGTTCGACCTGCTCCTGCAGCTGATCGGTAAACACAAGCTCGACGTCACCGAGGTGGCCCTGCATCAGGTGACCGACGAGTTCATCGCCTACATCCGGGCGATGGGTGACGATTGGGACCTCGACGAGGCCAGTGAGTTCCTGGTCATCGCCGCCACTCTGCTCGATCTCAAGGCCGCCCGGCTGCTGCCGGCCGCGCAGGTGGAGGACGAGGACGACCTCGCCCTGTTGGAGGCCCGGGACCTGCTGTTCGCCCGGTTGCTGCAGTACAAGGCGTTCAAGGAGGCCGCCGCGCACATCGCCGGCTTGGAGGCGGTCGGCGGGCGGCGTTACCCCCGGTCGGTCACCCTCGAACCGCGCTACGCGCAAGCCCTGCCCGAGCTGGTGCTCGGGATCGGACCGGAGCGACTGGCCAAGCTCGCGCTCAAGGCGATGACCCCGCGCCCGGTCCCGGTCGTCTCGGTCGATCACGTCCATCAGGTACGGGTCAGCGTCCGGGAACACGCCACCGTGTTGCGCGACCGGTTGCGCCGGATGGGTTCGGCGTCGTTTCAGGTACTCTGCCTGGACTGCGAGTCCACCTTGGAGATCGTGGCCCGCTTCCTGGCGCTGTTGGAGCTCTACCGGGAAGGCCTGGTCGGCTTCAGTCAGGATCAGGCCCTTGGTGAGCTGACCGTCAGCTGGACAGGTGGAACCGACGGGGGAGCGGAGCTCACCATCGACGAGTACGCGGGATCGCCGGAGCGGCCAGCCGCGTCGCCCGATGCGCTGCCGCCGGAACCGCCGCGGACGAAGGAGACGACGCAGTGAGCAGTGACGAGCAGCCTGATTCGCTCGCCGAACAGGCTGCCGCGTGGGTACCGCCATGGGCCCGGTCGACGCCGCCGCAGGCCGACGGACCGGCTGGCCGGGTCGAGTCCGTCGCCCCGGCCGAGTCCGTTGATCGGGTCGAGGCCGAGTCTGCTGCTCGGGCCGAGCCCGCAGAGCCTTGGGCCGATCCTGAACTCGCCGTGCCACCTGCCTCGTCCGAGGCTGAACTCACCGCGCCGGCGTGGACGACGGTGCCGGCCGAGCCCGACCCGTTGGCGCCGTCCGGTCCGCTCGGCGAGCCGGACCCGTCCGTACCGCTGGATCTTCGGGCGGCGCTGGAGGCGATTCTGCTCGTCGTCGACGAACCGGTCTCCGAGGTGGTACTCGCGCAGGTGCTGGAGGAGCCGACCGAGCGGATCGCCGCGGAACTGGGCCGGATCTCCGCCGGCTACACCGCTGCCGGGCACGGGTTCGACCTGCGTCGGGCGGCTGGCGGGTGGCGGCTCTACACCCGGCCGGAATACGCTGCCTACGTCGAACGGTTCGTCCTGGACGGGCAGTCGGTCCGGCTGACTCAGGCGGCGCTCGAGACGTTGGCGGTCGTGGCCTACAAACAGCCGGTGACCCGCTCGCGGGTATCGGTGATCCGGGGTGTCAACTGTGACGGAGTGATCCGTACGCTGGTGTCCCGGGGGCTGATCGAAGAGTGCGGGACCGAGCCCCAGTCCGGTGCCTACCTCTACCGTACGACCCCGCTGTTCCTGGAGAAACTGGGCTTGGACAGCGTCGACGAGCTGCCTTCGCTCGCTCCGTTCCTGCCCGACGACGTGGAAGAGATAGCCGATGCCCAGCGATGACAACAGCGGTGCGCAGCGCCTGCAGAAGGTGCTGGCCGCGGCCGGGATCGGCTCCAGACGAGCCTGTGAGGATCTGATCTTCCGACGGCGGGTCACAGTGGATGGTCGGGTGGCGCAGCTCGGCGACAAAGTCGATCCGCAGGTCAGCGTCATCCACGTCGACGGTGAGCGGATCGTCACCGACAGCAGGCTGGTGTACCTGGCGATGAACAAGCCTCGTGGGGTGGTCTCGACGATGGCCGACGAGAAGGGCCGCACCGCGCTGGCCGACTTCCTGGACCGGGTCGACGAGCGGGTCTACCACGTCGGTCGACTCGACGCCGACAGCGAGGGCCTGTTGCTGCTGACCAACGACGGCACCCTGGCCCACCGACTGATGCATCCCTCGTACGGTGTGCCGAAGACGTACCTGTGCGAGGTGGCCGGTCCGTTGCCCCGCGTGGTGGGACGCCGGTTGCTTGCCGGCGTCGAACTGGCCGACGGGGTAGCCAAGGTGGACAAGTACACGTTGCTGGACACTCTGGGGCGGACTGCGCAGGTCGAGGTCGTGCTGCACGAAGGGCGCAACCACATCGTCCGGCGACTGTTCGACGAGGTCGGGCATCCCGTCTCGCGGCTGATCCGCACCGCCATCGGGCCGATCCGCCTCGGCGACCTCAGGCCCGGCCGCACCCGCCGGCTCGGCAATCCCGAGGTCTCCGCCCTCTTCGCGGCGACGGATGGCTGACCAGGCATGATGGACCGGTTCGGTGGGCACCCCAGGGTGAGCGGTACGCGGTACCTGGTGGGACGACTGGGAACGACGATGCAGGCGAGGAGGAGTGACGGTGGTTGAGCAGGCGCGGACCGGGAACTTCGTGGTCGCGGTAGATGGTCCGTCCGGATCTGGCAAATCCACCGTTTCCCGGCGACTGGCGAGCGTCGCCGGCGCACGCTACCTGGACACCGGGGCGATGTACCGGGCGGTCACCTGGGCGGTGCTGCGGGCCGGCGTCGACCCGCACGACGCCGACGGCGTCGAAAAGGTCGCCGCTGACGTCACGCTGTCGATCGGTACCGACCCGGCGGCACCCCATGTGGTCGCCGACGGGGTCGCGGTGGACGACGAGATCCGAGGATCCGAGGTCACCTCGGCCGTCTCGGCGGTCGCCGCCGTACCCGCCGTACGGGAAATGCTCGTCGTCGAACAGCGGGCGCTGATCGCGGCGCACGCGCCGATCGTGGTCGAAGGACGTGACATCGGGTCGGTGGTGGCGCCCGACGCCGACCTCAAGGTCTACCTCACCGCATCCGCCGAGACCCGCGCGCACCGGCGCAGCGCGGAGACCGCCGCGGACGTCGCCGCGACCGCCGAAGCGCTCGCCCGCCGTGACCGGCTCGACTCGACCCGCACCGCCGACCCGTTGCAGCAGGCCCCGGACGCGGTCGCGCTGGACACCACCGAGATGGGCATCGACGAGGTCGTGGCCCGATTGCGTGATCTGCTCCATGACCGGACCGCCCGATGATCGCCGACGGTGTCGCCGACGAGCCGGTCGGGGTGGCCCGGACCGCCGAGCCCAGCGCCCCGGTACCGGTCGTCGCCGTCGTGGGCCGACCCAACGTCGGAAAGTCCACTCTGGTCAACCGGATCATCGGCCGCCGGCAGGCGGTGGTGGAAGACACCCCGGGCGTCACCCGGGACCGGGTCCCCTACGACGCCCAATGGTCAGGTCGACAGTTCACCGTCGTCGACACGGGCGGCTGGGAGCCGGACGCCCGGGACCGGGCGGCGGCCATCGCGGCCCAGGCCGAAGTGGCGGTGGCGACCGCCGACGTGGTCCTGTTCGTCGTCGACGCCATGGTCGGGGCGACCGACGTCGACGAGGCGGCCGTCAAGATGCTGCGCCGCAGCGCCAAACCGGTTTTGCTGATCGCCAACAAGGCCGACAACGCCGCCATCGAGGTCGAGGCCACCTCGCTGTGGTCGCTCGGGCTCGGTCAGCCGTACCCGGTCTCCGCCCTGCACGGACGGGGCTCGGGCGACCTGCTCGACGCCGTACTCGACGCGTTGCCGGACCCGCCCCCGATCAGCGAGGGCGGCCCGCGTGGACCCCGTCGGGTGGCTCTGGTCGGCCGGCCGAACGTCGGCAAGTCCAGCTTGCTCAATCGGCTCGCGCACGAGGACCGCGCGGTGGTTGACGCGGTCGCCGGCACCACCGTCGACCCGGTCGACAGCATCGTGGAGATCGGCGGCGAGCCGTGGCAGTTCGTCGACACGGCGGGACTACGCAAGCGATCCAACCGGGCGAGCGGCACCGAGTACTACGCGAGTCTGCGTACCGCCGGGGCGATCGAAGCCGCAGAGGTCGCGGTCGTCCTGCTCGACGCGAGCGAGACGCTGAGCGAACAGGATCAGCGGGTCCTGTCGATGGTCGTCGAGGCGGGCCGGGCCCTGGTGATCGCCTTCAACAAGTGGGACCTGGTCGACGCGGACCGGCGCTACTACCTGGAGAAGGAGATCGAACGGGACCTGCGGCGTATCCCGTGGGCGATCCGGGTCAACATCTCGGCCAAGACCGGTCGATCGGTGGAGCGGCTCGCGCCCGCGTTGCGCACCGCTCTGGCCAGCTGGGAGACCCGGGTGCCGACCGGTCAGCTCAACCAGTGGATCACCGCCCTGGCACAGGCCACCCCTCATCCGGTACGCGGGGGGCGGGCACCCAGAATTCTCTTCGCCACCCAGGCCGGCATCGCACCACCCCGGTTCGTCCTGTTCACCACCGGCCCGCTCGACGCCGGCTACCAGCGCTTCGTCGAGCGCAAGCTGCGGGAGGAGTTCGGGTACGAAGGCACCCCGATCGAGGTGTCGGTCCGGCCACGTAAGCAGGTCGGCCCGGGCGGGCGGGGCAAGGCGCACGGCTGACCCTCGGCTGACTCTGCCGGCGCGGGCCGATGCGGTGTCTCGATCGCCGGTGCGCTACGCTGTAGCGGCTGCCGGGGCGTAGGCCTGCTGGCGGCGGGACGTGGCGCAGCTTGGTAGCGCACTTGACTGGGGGTCAAGGGGTCGTCGGTTCGAATCCGGCCGTCCCGACACTTGCTAAAGAAACCGCTGACCAGGGGATAGGCCCTGGTCAGCGGCTTCTAGCGCATCGTGCTCCGGTAGGGGATTGCTGATCTAGACCGCGCGTAGCTGGGGACCGCCTGGGGGCCGACGGGCCTAGCGATTCTTGTAGCGCCCAGGACCAGACCCGTCGAGGCCGACCGGAAGCGGCATTCAAACTCGTCCAGCGGCGCTGAAAGGGATGGCGTGGCCGCGCCGTTGAACCGCTCATCCGGGAGTCCCTGGAACTCGCCGCGATCGCCGGAAGCCTGCCCTGGTCGGACGTGCAGGCGGTTGGAGGTTGGTGGAACCGCAAGTTCGATCCGGAGATCGACATCGTCGGCGCAGACCGGGCACCGGTGGCAGGGAACGTCTACTTCGCGGGTTCCGTCAAATGGCTCGGCAGTCCTTTTGACCCGCGCGACCTCGCCGACCTGACGGCGGGCGCCACCCAGGTACCCGGATTCGAGTACGGCCGTTGCGGGCTTGCATCATCTCCCTCAGCGGCTTGTCGCCCCAGATCGACTCGACCAAAGTGGATGTGGTGTGGGGTCCTTCGGAGGTCTTGTCAGCCTGGCGGGGATAACCGCCCAGGGCGGCGGCCCGGGTACGGTTGTCGATGGTCGAACGCTCGGGCGTCGACCGGGCAGCGACGGTGGCCCGGGTGCCGGACCCGTGGGAGGGAGCAGGTGTGACGCGACGCAGAGCCCTTGTGGTCCGCGGCGGGTGGGAGGGGCACCGGCCGGTCGAAGCGACAGACTTGTTCATCCCGTTCCTCGAACGCAACGGCTACGCGGTACGGGTGGAGGAGTCGGCGGAGATCTACGCCGACGCCGCCGAACTGGCCGACACCGACCTGATCGTGCAGTGCGTGACGATGTCCCGGATCACCGGGGAGCAGGTGGCGGGTCTGGGCGCGGCGATCGTCGCCGGTACGGGTTTCACCGGCTGGCACGGCGGCATCGTCGACTCGTTCCGTGCCAGCTCCGACTACCTACACCTGGTGGGTGGCCAGTTCGCCACCCACCCGGGCATCCAGCCGTGCGAACGCAGCGGCGCGGAGACGGACAACTTCCTGCCGCACTCGATCACGATCACCGACCTCGGCCGGACCCACCCGATCACCGCCGGGATCGCCGACTTCGACCTGGTCACCGAGCAGTACTGGGTGCTGCACGACGACCTGATCGAGGTGCTGGCCACCACCACCCACCCGACGCGGGCGTGGCATCCGTGGCAGCGGCCGGTCACTTCGCCGGCGATCTGGACCCGGAACTGGGGAGCGGGTCGGATCGTCGTGACCACTCCGGGACACAGCCTCGACGTGCTGGAACACCCGGGTGTGCGTACCGTCATCGAAAGGGGCATGGTGTGGGCGACCCGCATGGCGTCGGCGTCGTAGGCCTCGGGGTCGTCTCCCGCGCGTACCTGAAAACGCTCGTCGACCATCCCACGGTGCGGGTCGTCGCGGTGGCCGACCTGGACGCTGCCCGGGCTGTCGCCGCCGCCGCCACGATCCCCGGCACCGCGGCGGTGAGCGTCGAACGGCTGCTGCACCACCCCGACGTGGCGACGGTACTCAACCTGACGATCCCGGCGGCGCACGCCGAGATCTCCGACGCGGCGATCGACGCCGGCCGCAACGTCTATGTCGAGAAGCCGCTCACCGTCACCTTCCCCGAGGGCCGGTCGATCATCGACCGGGCGGTGTCGGCCGGCGTCCGCGTCGGTTGCGCGCCGGACACCGTGCTGGGCACCGGTACGCAGACCGCCCGGGCGGCGATCGACGATGGACTGATCGGGCGCCCACTGTCCGCGTCGGCCGTCCTGGTCACTCCGGGACACGAGCGCTGGCACCCTGACCCCGACTTCTACTACGCCCCGGGCGGCGGCCCGCTGATGGACATGGGGCCGTACTACATCTCGGCGCTGATCCACCTGCTCGGGCCGGTCCGTGCCGTGATCGGGGCGGCCAGCCAGCTGCGGGAGACCCGGATCATCGGTTCGGGTCCCCGCCTCGGGCAGCGGATCCCGGTCGAGGTGCCGACTCATGTGACCGGTGTGCTGGAACACGCCGGTGGTGCCCTGAGCACCCTCACGACCAGCTTCGACGGTGTCGCGACGACGGCCGCGCCGATTGAGGTGCTGGGGGAGGAGGGCACCCTCGCCGTACCCGATCCGAACACCTTCGACGGCGAGGTCCGCCATCTCGCGCTCGGTGATCCAGGATGGCACACGCTCGCACCGCGGGCCGGCTACGTCGCCGCCGCCCGGGGGGTCGGCCTGATCGACCTGGTACGGGCGGCCGAAACGCGTCCGCCCCGGGCCAGCGGCGAGGTGGCACTGCACGTACTCGACGTCATGACCGCCCTGCTCCGGTCGGCCGCCGATGGCCGGCGGGTCGAACTGACGACGACGGTCGAACGCCCCACACCCGTCCCGCTCACCCCGGCCGAGGAGTGGCGGTCAGCCGTCGCGCCCGAGCACTGAGCGCGCCAGCTGCCGCCCGCCACGTTGCCGTCGAACGGGGGGCGCGAGCGCGGCTCGACTATCCTCGCCGCCGTGAACACCGTAGAGATCGACGCACCCATCGTCGGCGTCACCGTCTATCCGGACCGGGCCCGGGTGACCCGGCGAGGCGGTGCCAGGCTGGCCGCCGGCCAGCATCGGGTACGCGTCGCGCCACTCCCGCTCGGCCTTCGGCGGGACTCGGTCCGGGTCGGCGGTCGGGGGGCGGCCACCGTGCTCGGCGTGGACGTGACCACCTGGCGGCAGGCCCGCAGCAGCGACCCGCAGGTCGTCGGCCTGGAACAGCGTCGTCGTGAGTTGACCGACGAGTTGGCCGAGGTCGACGACGCGGACGGGATCGAGGAGCAGCGCGGACAGTTCCTCACCCGGCTGGCCGAGCGGGCCGGCAGTACATACGCCCGGGCGTTGGCCGCTGGCGACGCCGCGCTGAGCGACGTGGCCGCCTTCACCGACTCGGTGGCCGCTCAGCTCGCCGACTCGCGTGCCCGCCGGCGCGGGCTGACCCGTCGGCGGACCGAGCTGGCGGAGGAGTTGGCCGTGGTCGGACGCGACCTCGACGCCGCGCACGGCAAGCGGGAGCCGGATCGGCTGGCCGTCGAGGTAACCGTGGCGGTGGAGATCGACGAGGCCGAGGCCGAGGCCGAGGTCGAGCTGGAGCTGACCTACCTGGTGCAGGGGGCGAGCTGGCAACCCTCCTACGACCTGCGACTGGTCGACGCCACGATGACCGTCACCTGGTTCGGGATGGTCAGCCAGACCACCGGGGAGGACTGGCCGGAGTGCGACCTTCGCCTGTCCACCGCCCGGCCAGCGGCGACGACCGGCGTACCCGAATTGTCGCCCTGGTATCTCGATCGGCTCCGGCCGGCGCCCTCGCGCACGATGTCGGCGGACATGATGGCCAAGATGCCGGCCCCCGGCGCTATGGCAGCCGGCGGCCCGGCTCGTTCGGCGGCGGCCCCGCCCCGGCTACGGGAAAGCGTCGCCGACGTCGAGCAGGGGGTCAGCGCCGCCACCTACCGCCCGGCCCGCCCGGTGGCGGTGCCGGCCGACGGTAGCGCGCACCGGGCCACCATCGCGGTGCTGGAACTGCCGGTCCGGCTGGACCACGTCACCGCACCGGTCCGCGCCGCCGAGGCGCACCTGCGGGCAACGGTCGGCAACACGTCGGAGCACACGTTGCTCCCCGGTCCGGCCGCGGTGTTCCACGACGCCGACTTCGTCGCGTCGACCACGCTGCCGATGTGGGCGCCGGGTGAGGAGACCGAACTGGCGCTGGGCGTCGACGACCGGCTGCGGGTGGAGCGCAAACTGCACCGGCGCGTCGAGTCCAAGGCCACGCTCGGGTCGACCCGGCGGCGGGAGGTGGAGTACCGCGTCACCGTCGCCAACCACACGCCCCGCCCGGCGATCGTCGAGGTGCGTGATCAGCTCCCGGTGTCGCGTGACGAGTCGGTGGTGGTGCGGGAGACGACCGTCGTGCCGCCGCCGGTCGAGCGTACGGAGCTGGGTGAGCTGACCTGGCGGCTGTCGCTCGCGCCGGGCGAGAGTGGTGAGGTCGCGCTGGGTTTCCGGGTCGAACTGGCCAAGGGGATCGAGCTGACCGGTTGGCGGGAGTAGTCAGGGCATGCCGTGCCGCCCACGAGCGACACCCGCCGGGAGCGTCTCACCGGGAGGGTGCGTCGACGCCGCGCCGGTACGCCATCGCCAGCCGGGTGAAGCCCTCGTCGAGGGTGACCTGCGGCGACCAGCCCAGCGCCTGCCGGGTCCGGCGTTGATCGAACCAGTGCGCGGTGGACAACTGCTCGGCCAGGAACCGGGTCATGGGTGGCTCGTCGGCGCGCCGAAGCGCCGACCAGAGCCGCTCCACCACGGCACCGCCCGTCTTGGCCACGGCAACCGGCACTCGGCGCTTCGGCGGCGCGGCGCCGGCGGCGACGCAGATCCGGTCGACGAGTTCCCGTACGGTCCGGGGTTCACCGTTGGTCACCACGAAGACCTGCCCGTGTACGTCCGCCTCGGGTGCGCGGTCCAGCGCGGCGACGAGCGCGTCGGCGGCGTTGCTCACGTACGTGGTGTCGATCAGTGCGGTGCCCTGGCCGACCAGGGCCAGCCGGCCGGCTCTGGCCCGCTCGACGATCCGGCCCACCAACTGGGTGTCGCCGGGTCCCCAGACCAGGTGCGGGCGGACCGCCACCACGGCGAAGTCGGGCGCGTCGGCGGCCAACGCCCGCAACTCGGCCAACGCCTTGCTGCGGGCGTAGTGGCCCCGGGCCCGCTGCGGGTCGGCCTCGTCGGCACCGACACCGACCAGACCGACACCGTGATGGGCGACCGACGGCGAGGAGACGTGGACGAACCGCGTCACGCCGGCCGCCCGGGCGGCGTCCAGCATGGTGGCCGTACCGCCGATGTTGGTCCGCTCGAACTGGTGCCACGGGCCGACCATCGACACCTTCGCGGCCAGGTGGATCACGGCGTCGACCCCGTCGACGGCGGCGCGGACGGCCGCCGGATCGGTGATGTCGCCGCGTCGTTCGTCGACCTCGGTCAGGCCGCTGGGTCGACGCTGCAGGACGCGTACGGCGTCGCCACGTGCTCGCAGGGCGGTGGCGACGGCACCGCCGAGCATGCCGCTGGCACCGGTGACCAGGATCTTCACAGGCCGCTGAACCTTCCGCCGGCGAGCACCCGCTGCGCCCAGCGACGCAGCCGGGTACGGTCGATCTTCGAGTTGTGCCGGATGTCCGTGGGCAGGGCGGGGACCACCAGCACCGCCGCGATCGGCGGGTCGGCGACCGCGCGGACGGCCTCGGTGAGTTCCCGGCTCGCCAGCCGGGGACGGCGTACCCCGGGCCGGGTCTCGGCGACGACCACGACCCGCGCGGCGCCGGGCGGTCCGACACTTACCACGGCGGCCCGGGCCACCTGCGGCACCGTCTCGATCCGCTGTTCGATGCCGACCGGGCTGAGTACACCGTCGGACGTGACCATGATGTGGGCCAGCCGGCCCTGTACCCACAGCCGGCCGGTGGGATCCAACTGGCCGACGTCGCCGGTACGGTGCCAGCCCGGGTTGCGGGAGCTGTGCCGTTCGGTGAGCCAGAGCGCGTCGTAACGATGCTTGGCGTGCCTGGCCCGGACCATGATCTCGCCGGTCACGCCCGGCTCGTGGCCGGGTCGGTCGGCGGGTGTGCCGGTCGGGTCCAGGGCGGCGATCGCCACCTCGACACCGGGCAACGGTCGGCCGACGCAGACTCCGTCACCCGGCCCGGCGTCGAGGATCTCGTCGAGGGTGATGTCGGTGACCGGAAGGACTTCCGTCATCCCGTACGGGGTGTGCGGCTGTGCCTTGGGCATCACCGTCCGGGTCTGGGTGAGCAGCGCGGCGGGCACTGGCGCACCGGCGCTGAGCAGCAACGTCACCTGCTCCAACGCGGTGCGCTGTCGATCGTCCACCGCTTCGCTGGTGTCGACCATGTTGCGCAGCGCGGCGGGCGAGGCGAAGACCGTCGTAGCGTCTATCGCGGCCGCCGCGTCGGCCAGCGCGGCGGCGGTCAACGTCCGGGGTGCGGCCAGGTTCATGTCGGGGATCGCCGACGGCGCTCCGAGCGCCGGCCCGAACAGGGCGAACGGCGCGAACGCCGCGACGATCCCGGTATCGGCGGTGACCCCGAGCTGGACCAGGGCGTCCCGCATCGCGGCGAGTTGGCGGTGGGTGTAGACGACGCCCTTGGCCGGCCCGGTGGAGCCGGAGGTGAACAGGACCGCCGCCTCGTCGTCCGGGCCGGGCGCTGCCGGTAGTCGCGCCGTGCCGGCACCGAGACGGGCGAGCCCGCCGAGGGTGAGCGCGCCCATCGCGGCGGCCCCCACGCCGGCCCCGATCCGCCGTCCCGGCCACCGCATGGCCGTGGCGAGGGCGAGCCCGCGTCCGACGGCGACCAGGTACGCCGGGTCGGCGCTGCGCAGTGCGCGGCTCATCCCGGCCAGGCCCAGCCCCGGGTCGGCCACCACGATCACCGCGCCGACGCGCAGACACGCGTAGACGGCGGCGGTGAGGTCGGCGCCGGGTGGAACGAGCAGCGCCACCCGATCGCCGGGACGCACCCCGGAGGCGGACAGGCCGGCGGCGATCTGCCGGATTCGCCGCCACAGCAGTGACCAGCTGACCCGTCGGCCCCGGTGGGCAAGTTCGACCAGCGCGACCGCGCGGTCGTCGGCCCGTTCGGCCCGTTCGGCCAGTGCGGTCCACAAGGGACGCCAGGGTGCGGCCGGTTCCGGTGGTGCCGGCGGGGCGGTGGGCGGGTGGTCCAGATCGGCCAGCCACTGGGAGATCGCTCCAGCGACGTCGGCGTCCTCGGGAAGCAGGTGACCCGCGTCTTCGAACCGGTGCAGGCGCGCGTGTGGCAGCCGGGTACGCAGATCCCGCAGGTGCGCGTCACCGAAGACCGGGTCGCGTGGTCCCCACAGCAGCAGCGCCGGTGTGGGCGCCAACATGTGCAGGTCCCTTGCGATCTCGGACAGCGCCGGCCAGCTCGGATGGTCGCGTCGCAACGGGATATCGGCGACGAAACCGCCGATCGCCGTTCTGCGCCGCGCCGTCGGGTAGGGAGCGAGGTAGCCCTCCCGGACCGGGGCTGGCAGCCGCGGGTACGCCGACGCGAGGGCGGCCCGCAGGAAGGTCGGTGTCCACACGGTCACAGCGGGTAGCACACCGGGAAGTCCGGCCAGCCGGATCAGGGCGGGGGCCGGCGATCCAGCTGGCTGGTGCACGGCCGTGTTGGTCAGCACCACGCCGCGCAGCTGGTCGCGGTGACGCAGTGCCCAGCCCAACGAGATGGATCCGCCCCAGTCGTGTCCGACGGTGACCACGGGCCCGGTCAGACCCAGCGCGTCGGTGACCGTGGTGAGGTCGTCGATCCGCTGCGCCAGCCCGCGTACCGTGCCGGTGCGCTCGGAGTAGCCCATGTCGAGATGGTCGACGGCGACCACCCGCCATGGCGGTGCGTCCGGCCGGTCGAACCGGGCCAGTAGGTGCCGCCACAGGTACGACCAGGTGGGGTTGCCGTGGACACACAACAGCGTCCCGATGGTTCGGACCGGGTCCGCCGGGTTCGTCGTGGCGGCGGTGTCCAGAACGTGCCAGGTACGCCGTACGCCCTGGCTGTCCACCGCGGTGACCCACCGTGACCAGGCACTGTCCAGTCCGGGCAGTCCGGGTGACGACGCCGAGGGTCGGCCGGTCACCACACGATCTCCAGCGCGCAGGTGTTCAAGCCGGAGCCGACTCCCATGCACAACACCCGGTCCCCGGGCCGGAGTGATTCGGCGTGGTGGGCCAGTGTCAACGGCAGTGAGGCCGGGCCGATGTTTCCCAGCAGCGGAAACGTCTCCGGGACTCGTCGCGGGTCGAGGCCGAGCCGGTCGACGATACCGCGCGTGTGGGCCACCGAGACCTGATGCATCACGTAGAGTTCCATGGTGTCCCATCCCCATGATCCGGCGAGTGCCCAGGTGGCCTCGGCGAGCTCCACACCCGCGTCGAGCAGGCCCTTGGCGTCGGTCCGCATGCGGGTATTGTCCCCGACACACAGCCTGTGGTGCTGCGTCGCGGCGCGGCCGACGCCGCCGATGAGGCGGTGACCGTGTGAATGGGTGTCCGCTGGTGCCAGCACCATCGCGGCCGCGCCGGAACCGAGGGTCAAGGTGGCGAACTGCTCCCGGACGTCGTTCCGGGTGGAGTCGCGGCCACGGAGCCGGTCGATCGTCGCCTGCTGTGCCTCCCGGGAACTCTCCCCGGCCACGACCAGCGCGTACTGGATCTGACCCGCGTCGATCATGTTGGCGGCGACCTGGATTCCGTTGACGAACCCGAGGCAGGCGTTGGCGATGTCGAAGTTCAACGCCGACGGTGGCAGCTCCAGGGTGTGGTGGATCTCCACCGCCGTCGACGGCTCCAGATAGCTGCGCGACACGGACGTGTTGATCAGTAGACCGACGTCGCGGGCGTCGACGCCTGCCTCGGACAGTGCCTTGGCTCCGGCCATCGCCGCCGCGTCGGCGAAACTGAAGCCCTCCGGCCACCAACGCCGTTGGCGGATCCCGGCGATCCGCTCCAGCATCCCTGGCCGGAGTCGTAGCCGACGATAGGTCTCGCTCAGCTGGTCGTCGAACTGATCGGAGGTGACGACGACCGGTGCCTCCAGGGCCGCGACCGACAATATCGCTGTGTTCGTGTAGCGATACACGGCATTGCCATGCGTCATCCAGCCTCCACCCGTCGTCCACCCTGAGGCTCGAAGTTATCCACTCCGTCCCGCATCCACCAATGTTCGATTGTGATGGCGGTGAACATCACCTGGCTACCACCCGCATCACGGACACAATCCTCCCTGAGGGGTGATCGGTGACCTATACACCTTGTGGGATGTTTCGATTCGGGTGGTACCCGGTCGAGTCGGGGATCGTGGTGTGTCGCCACTGCGGACCCCGGCTTCGACGCCGGATCGGCGAGCGTGGATCGTCGCTCCTCACGTCACCGACCGGACCGGCGATGGCGCTGGGCCGCTCCTGATGCTGCCCGCCGCATGCTGCCCACTGCGGTGGGTGGCGGCGCGCGGAACTTTCGGTAGCCATTGACCTCCGGGTGAGCGACGAAGTCCTCGGTGTCGTCACGTCCTGGGGTGGGTTGGTCGCGCTGTGCTGGGCAACAGTGTTGCCGTTGAGTTACCGGAAAACTTCCGTTAGCATCTGGGCAGCATTACTTCGACCATAGTCGATGGAGTGTCGGAACCGTGCCCGTCCGTACCCCGCACCCGAGAGGCAATACGACATGACCCACCAATCCGTCGGCAGACGGACGAGAACAGGTCGCGCCCTGCTGGCCTCCGCCGCAGCGGTCGCGGTCGCCGCCAGCGCCGCGTTGCTCTACGCGACCTCCGCCAGCGCCGCCGAATCCACACTCGGTGCGGCCGCCGCCCAGTCCGGCCGCTACTTCGGTGCCGCCGTCGCCGCGAACAAGCTCAGCGACTCGACGTACGTGAACATCCTGAACCGGGAGTTCAACAGCGTCACCGCCGAGAACGAGATGAAGCTCGACGCCACCGAGCCGCAGCAGAACCAGTTCAACTTCACCAACGGCGACCGGATCGTCAACCACGCCATCTCCCGGGGCATGGCCGTGCGCGGCCACACCCTGGCCTGGCACTCCCAGCAGCCCGGCTGGATGCAGAGCATGGAAGGCACCGCGCTGCGCCAGGCGATGCTCAACCACGTCACCCAGGTCGCCTCCTACTACCGGGGCAAGATCCACTCCTGGGATGTGGTCAACGAGGCCTTCGCCGACGGCAGCACCGGTGCCCGACGCGACTCCAACCTGCAACGCACCGGCAACGACTGGATCGAAGCCGCGTTCCGCGCCGCCCGCGCCGCCGACCCCGGCGCCAAACTCTGCTACAACGACTACAACATCGACAACTGGTCCTGGGCCAAGACCCAGGCCGCCTACAACCTGGTCCGCGACTTCAAACAACGCGGCGTGCCGATCGACTGCATCGGCCTGCAGTCGCACTTCAACAGCGGTTCGCCGTACCCGTCGAACTACCGCACCACGCTGTCCAGCTTCGCCGCCCTCGGCGTCGACGTGCAGATCACCGAACTCGACATCGAAGGCTCCGGCAGCACCCAGGCCAACACCTACCGCAACGTCGTGAACGACTGCCTCGCCGTCGCCCGCTGCACCGGCATCACCGTCTGGGGCGTCCGCGACTGCGACTCGTGGCGCAGCGGCGGCACCCCACTGCTGTTCGAGTGCAACGGCAACAAGAAGCAGGCGTACGACGCGACCCTCGCCGCACTGAACAGCGCCACCCCGGTGCCGACGACCGCGCCGCCGACGACCGCGCCGCCGACCACGGCCCCGCCGACCACGGCCCCGCCGACGACCGCCCCGCCCACGACCGCACCGCCGACCTCCCCGCCGCCGGGCGGAGGCAGCTGTACGGCCTCGGTGATCTCGATCGACCAGTGGCCGGGTGGTTTCGTGGCGAACCTACGGGTCACCGCCGGATCCGCCGCGACCAGCAGTTGGACGGTCACCATGGCCCTGCCGTCCGGAGCGGCGGTCACCAACGCGTGGAACTCGCAGGCCAGTGGCAGCACCGGCACCGTGCGATTCACCAACGCACCCTGGAACGGACAGATCGGTGCCGGACAGTCGACTCAGTTCGGCTTCCAGGGCACCGGCACGGGCGGTGGAATGACCCCGACCTGTAGCTCCAGCTGATCGATCCAGCTCACGTAGTACCGTACGGAGCCGGTGCGCGAGCTCGTCTCGCGCACCGGCTCCGCCACGTGCGGAGACCACCGCGCCATCGGGGCCGCGTACCCGCCGGCCCGATCGGAATCGGCGTCGACACCGGCCGTTGCCGTTCGCTAGGTCGGCGTCATGGTGTCGGTCGCGGCAGCTAGGCTCTCCGGGCGGTGACCTGCGGGTCGCCGTGTGGTCCCGCCTGCCACCGGGCGTGGCCCACCTGCCGGCACCGGGGAGTTCGACGCGTTGACTGCACAACCTGAGACGCTCTACGGAGCGGACGACCTCACACATCTGGAAGGGCTGGACGCGGTCCGCAAGCGCCCGGGCATGTACATCGGCTCGACCGACAGCCGGGGCGTCGGCCACCTGCTCAACGAGATCCTCGACAACTCCACCGACGAGGGGATCGCCGGGCACGCCACCCGGGTCGAGGTGACCCTGCACGCCGACGGCTCGGTGCAGATCGACGACGACGGACGGGGCATCCCGACCGACATCAACACCCGATCCGGCCTGTCCGGTGTCGAACTGGTGCTGACCCGACTGCACGCCGGCGGCAAGTTCGGCGGCTCCGGTTACAAGGCGTCCGGTGGCCTGCACGGTGTTGGCGCCTCGGCGGTGAACGCGTTGTCGCTGCGCTTCGACGTACAGGTCAAGCGCGCCGGCCGGGTGTTCGAGATGTCGTTCCAGCGCGGCGTCCCCGGAGTGTTCGACGGACCTGGCCCGGCCGCCGGGTTCACCCCCGAATCCGGGCTGCGGGACACCGGCCGGATGAAGCGTGGCGCGGCCACCGGCACCTCCATCCGCTACTGGTACGACGCCCGCTACTTCGATTCGGGTGCCGCGTTGGACGTGGCCGCCGTCCGGGCCCGACTGCGAAACACCGCGTTCCTGGTCCCCGGGGTCACCTACGTGTTGCGGGACGCCACCGGCACCGAGCCGGTCGAGGAGGTGTACCACCACCCACAGGGGCTGGTGGAGATGGTGGACTTCCTCACCCCGACCGGGGACAAGCCGGTCTCCGGCACCCTGTTGATCAACGGCACCGGCAGCTACAAGGAGAACGCGGCGGACGCCAACGGCGTCATGCAGCCCGACGTCGAACGCCGCGCCGAGATCGAGATCGCGCTCGCCTGGGGCACCGGATACGAACGGATCGTCGAGTGCTTCACCAACACGATCCGCAACGTCCACGGCGGTACGCACCGTAAGGGATTCGAGCGGGGCGTGGCCCGGGCGATCGTCGAGGCGGTGCGCAACACCCGGGGACTACTCAAGCCCAAGGAGGACCCGCCCACCGTCGACGACGTGCTGGAAGGGATGACCGCCGTCGTCCACGTCCGGATCCCTGAGCCACAGTTCACCTCGCAGACCAAGGACGAGTTGTCCACCGCGGGCATCACCCGCGTCGTGCAGGCCGTGGTGGAGCGGCACGTCAAATCCTGGGTCGAGGACCGCAAGACCCGAAGCGAAGCCCGCACGGTCCTGCAGAAAGTCGTCGACGCGGCCCGGGTTCGGTTGACCCAGAAACAGCAGAAGGACGCCGCCCGGCGCAAGACCGCGCTGGAAGGCGCGTCCATGCCACCCAAGCTGGTCGACTGCCGGTCCACCGGCGTCGAGCGCAGCGAACTGTTCATCGTGGAGGGTGATAGCGCGCTCGGCTCGGCGCGGATGGCCCGGGTCGCCGAGTACCAGGCGCTGCTGCCGATCCGGGGCAAGATCCTCAACGTGCAGAAGGCCAACCTGGCCGACACCCTGCGCAACGCCGAGGTGGCGGCGATCGTCCAGGTCCTCGGGGCCGGCACCGGCCGGACCTTCGACCTGACCACGATGCGTTACGGCCGGGTGATCCTGATGGCTGACGCGGACGTGGACGGCTCGCACATCCGTACCCTGCTGATCACGCTGTTCGCCAAGTACCTGCGCCCGGTGATCGAGGCCGGCCGGCTGTACGCGGCGATGCCCCCGCTGCACAAGATCGTCACCAAAGGTCGCAACGCGGAGACCATCTTCACCTTCACCGAGGCGGAGATGGACCAGACGGTACGCCGGCTGGAACGCGCCGGTCGACAGGTGGTCACCCCGGTGCCCCGGTTCAAGGGACTGGGCGAAATGGACGCCGACGAACTCTGGGAGACCACGATGAACCCGGCCACCCGGTCGGTACGCCGGATCACTCTGGACGACGCGGACGTGGCCGACCGTACCCTGGAACTGCTGATGGGGGAGAAGGTCGAGCCCCGCCGGAACTGGCTGATCGATTCGGCCGGCCGGGTCGACCAGGAAAGCATCGATGCCTGAGCAGCACCTGCTCGACCGAGGAAAGCGCTGATACCCAGATGGCACGTAGCAAGAGCAGACCGCCCCGGATCGACCTGGCCGCCTTCGACCAGGCCGGTGCGCGGGTGCTGGACAATTCGCTGGCCACCGAGATGCAGGACTCCTACCTGGAGTACGCCTACTCGGTGATCTACTCCCGGGCGTTGCCGGACGCCCGTGACGGGCTCAAGCCGGTGCACCGCCGGATCCTCTACTCGATGAGCGAGCAGGGCTATCGCCCGGACCGCGGCTACGTCAAGTCGGCCCGCGTGGTCGGCGACGTGATGGGCAAGTACCACCCGCACGGGGACACCGCGATCTACGACGCCATGGTCCGGCTCGCGCAGGGCTTCTCGCTCAACGTGCCGCTCATCGACGGGCACGGCAATTTCGGGTCGCCCGACGACGGCCCGGCGGCCAGCCGGTACACCGAGGCGCGGATGTCCCAGCCGGCGATGCTGCTCGTCGGTGAGCTCGACGAGGACACCGTCGACCTCAAACCCAACTACGACGGATCGTTGACCGAGCCCAAGGTGCTGCCGGCCGCGTTTCCCAACCTGCTGGTAAACGGGGCGTCGGGGATCGCGGTCGGGATGGCGACCAACATGATCCCGCACAACCTCGGCGAGGTCGTCACGGCGGCCCGGTGGCTGATCCGCCACCCCGACGCCGACCTGGACAAGCTGATGGAGTTCGTACCCGGACCGGACCTGCCCACCGGAGGACTGCTGCTCGGTCTCGACGAGGTACGCCGGGCCTTCGAAACCGGCCGCGGTGTGGTGCGGATGCGCGCCAAGGTGCAGATCGGCCAGGTGGAGGGCAGCCGGGGGCGGCAGGCGATCACGGTCACCGAACTGCCGTACGGCGTCGGCACCGAACGCATCATCGAGAAGATCACCGAAGAGGTCAACAAGACCAAGCGGCTGCAGGGCATCGCCGACGTCAAGGACCTGACCGACCGGGAGAACGGCACCCGGCTGGTGGTGGAGTGCAAGATCGGCGTCAACCCCCAGGCGCTGCTCGCCGACCTCTACCGGCTCACCCCGATGGAACAGTCGTTCGGCGTGAACAACTTGGTCCTGGTCGACGGCCAACCCCGTACTCTCGGCCTCAAGGAACTCCTCGAAGCCTTCCTCGACCACCGCTACGAGGTCGTCTCCCGACGCAGCGCCTACCGGCGCAGAAAGCGTCAGGAACGACTGCACCTGGTCGACGGTCTGCTGATCGCGCTGCTCGACATCGACCGGGTGGTTCGGCTGATCCGGGCCAGCGACGACGCCCGGGCCGCCCGCGACGCCTTGATGGCCGAGTTCGGGCTCTCCGAGGTCCAGGCCGGCTACATCCTCGACACACCGTTGCGCCGGCTGACCCGCTTCGACCGGATCGAGTTGGAAGCCGAGCAGGACCGGCTGCGAACCGAGATCGCCGAGCTGTCTCGGATCCTCGACGACCCGCAGGTACTGCGTAAGGTCGTCTCCGACGAGTTGGCGGCGGTGGCCAAGCAGTTCGCCAGCCCTCGGCGGACCACGTTGATCGATGGCGATCTGAAGGAGGTCCTCGCGGCCTCCGCGCCGGCCGGCCCACTGGAAGTGGCCGACGATCCGTGCCAGGTGATCCTGTCGGCGACCGGGTTGGTGGCCCGGACCGTCGCGCAGTCCGAGGAGTCGATCGACGGTGCCCGCCGACCCGGCCGGACCCGACACGACGCGATTCGGGCGGTGGTCCCGGCGACCGCACGCGGTCAGGTTCTGCTGGTGACCAACGCCGGCCGGGCGATCCGGACCGAGGTGCTGCCGTTGCCGGTGTTGCCGGACCGGCCCGGCACGGTGTCGCTGTCCGGCGGCATGGCCGCCGCCGAACTCGTCGCGCTACGGGCCGGCGAACACGTGGTCGGGCTGGTGCCGGTGGCCCGGCAGGACAGCCCCGGTCTGGCCCTGGGCACCCGTCGGGGAGTGGTGAAGGTCTGCGCGCCGGAGTGGCCGGTGCGTTCCGACGAGTTCGAGGTGATCGGCCTGCGCGACGGCGACGAGGTGGTGGGTGCCAGTTGGCTGACCGACGGGACGGAGACGTTGGCGTTCGTCACCACCGACGCCGCGTTGCTGAGGTTCCCCGCGACGCTGGTCCGTCCACAAGGGCTCAAGGGCGGCGGCATGGCCGGGATCCACCTCACCGCCGGTGCCGAGGTGCTGTTCTTCGGCGCGGTACGGACCGACGATCCGCAGCACGGTGAGCCGATGGTCGTCACGTCGACCGGTCGGGGGGTCAAGGTGACGCCGTTCGCCCAGTACCCGGCCAAGGGCCGGGCGACCGGGGGAGTCCGCGCGCAGCGCTTCCTCAAGGACGAATCCGGACTGGAACTGGCCTGGATCGGCCCACGGCCGGTGGGCGCGACCGAGGCCGGCGAATCGGTGGCCCTGCCGGCCGTCGATCCGCGCCGGGACGGCTCGGGTACGGCGGTGCTGCTCGCCCCACAGGTCCTCGGGCACCAGGTGGACCGCGGCTGACGTTCTCCGGATGTCAGCCTATCGACGATCGTCACGGCGAGGCGCCCGGCCGTCGTGCAGCCCGGCCGTCGTGCAGCAACCACGCCGCCACGCCGAACCCGGCCAGCGCCAGCAGCACGTACAGGTTGCTGTAGACCAGGCCCGCCCCGGTGAAGTGCAGGTCCCACCCGCCGGGGCTGGCCAACACCCAACCGGTGCTGCCCACCAGGGTGAGCCAGACGACGCTGAGCGCGACGGCCCCGCCCCGGTGTCGCGCTCGCCAGCAGGCCACGGCGAGCGCGACCAGTGTCGGTACCCACCAGACCCAGTGGTGATGCCAGGAGACAGGGGAGACCAACAGCCCGGTGCCGGCGCAGACGAGCACCGCCACCAGCTCGGATCCGGCCCGGCTGGCCCAGACCGCGAGCGCCATCCCGGCGACGGCGACCACCCCGGCGCAGGCCAGCCAGACCGGTCCCGACTCGCCCACGTCGTCGATGCGGGCCACCGCGCCGGCCAACGACTGATTCAGCACCGTACGCGGGTCCGCGGTGACCCGGGCGGTGTCGAACAGGCCGCCGCCCCAGAACCAGGCGGAGTCCGCTGATCGCCAGGCGAACCCGACGCCGACGGTCGCGGCGAAGGTGGCCAGGGCGGTGGCCGCCGCCCGCCATCGGCCGGTCAGCACCAGATAGCCGATGAAAATGAGCGGGGTGAGCTTGACGCCGGCGGCCAGACCGACGCCGACTCCGTACCACCGGCTGTTCCGTCCGGCGAGCAGGTCGACCAGGACTAGCCACATCAGCAGCAGCCCCACCTGACCGACCTGCAGGTGCCCGGAGACCGCGAAGACGGGCAGCGCGGCGACGGTGGAGAGCACGGTCCACCGGGTGGACAGTCGACGCGGGACACCCGTTTCGCGGACCACCAGCCGGATCACCGCGACCAACGCCACGACGCTGAGCAGGGTCCAGCCGGCGATCGCCACCGGCATCCCGACAGCGGCCAGCGGTCGCAGCAGCAACGCGGCGAACGGTGGATAGGTGAAGCCGAGTGCGATGCCGTCGGTGCCCCGGTAGGCGGCCTGGTAGAGGTGCCCGTCGCCGAGGCCGGCAGCCTCTGCGCCGGCCCGATAGGTGGCCAGATCGCCCCAGAACAGCCCGGTCAGCTGGTAGACCGCCGCGGCGAGGGTGCCGGCCGCCGTCGCCACGGCGAGCACGACCGCCGGCTCGATCCACTGTCCGCCGGCGATCCGGGCGCGGGTCACCTGATCGGTCACGACGCGAACCCGGCGGGACTGGGACCGGGTACGCCGAGGACGACCGTCATCGCCGGGCGCCGCGCCACGCTGTCGATCGACTCCTCGTGGACGACCAGCCCACAGTCCCGGATCCGGGCGACCAGTTCCTGACTGGTGGGGCTGGACGTGTCGTAGACCCAGATCAGGATCCGGCCGCCGGGGCGGAGCATGCCGGCGGCCCGTAGCAGCAGCCCGACCGCCTGGTCCGGCGGGAAGTAGTACAGCACCTCGCGGAACAGGATCGCGTCGTACGTCTCGGTGCCTCGGTAGCGCAGCACGTCGGCGACCTCGAAGGTGGCGTCGGGGCGGCGCAACGACCTGGCGCGACGGATCGCCGCCCGGCTGATGTCCACCCCGTGGTAGTGGCGGTACCGCCCCGGGGGCAGCGCGAGGTTCGCCGTGGTTCCGCAGCCCAGATCCAGGATCCTGGGGTACGGAACGTGACGGCGGACCAGATCCAGCGGCCCGCTGTCCGGGGAGGTGTCGAGATAGCGCCACAGACCGAGCGCGTACTGCAGGTCCCACACGAGCGCGTTCAGCCGAGGATAGGGCCGGATCAACACCGTCAGCGGCCAGTTGACCACCCGAGCGGCCAGGTGCAACGCCGGACGTGGCATCACGTTTCCCGACCGGCGGCGGGGTGCGCGGGTACCGCGACGAACCGGAGCCCACGGCGCAGCAACCGGGGAATAACCACGGACAGCGCGGCCACCGTCTGCGAGCGGTCGCCGCCACCGTCGTGGCAGAGCAGGACGTGTCCGGAGCCGCTGCGGGCCAGGGCCCGGGTGACGCGGCCGACCCCGGGCTCCTTCCAGTCGCTGGAGTTGACCGTCCAGTCGACGGGGGTCAGACCGGCGTCGGCGGTCGCCGCCAGCACGTTGGCGGACCAGCCGCCGCTGGGTGCCCGGAACAGCCGGGGCGCGGTGCCGGTGGCGTCGGTGATGCGCCGCTGGGCTTGACCGATCTCGGCGTTGATCAGGCCGCTGGGCAGGGCCGCGAACGGCATCGGGTGGCGCATCGAGTGGTTGCCGATCTCGTGTCCGGCGTCGGCGATCCGTCGGGCCAGGGCCGGGTGTTCGGCGACCCGGTCGCCGATCAGGAAGAAGGTCGCCGGTACGCCGTGGGCGGCGAGCAGGTCGAGCACGGCCGGTGTCCACCGGGGATCGGGGCCGTCGTCGATGGTGAGGGCGATGGTGCCGGGGGCGACCCGGAAGACGGGCCGACCGCCGCGCCCCGCAGGGGTCGTCGGCCGAAGTCGGTGGTAGGTCCGTACGCCGAGGAACGCGGCCTCCAGCGCCCGCGCCCGCAGCCGTGGTACGGCGTTCACCGGCCCGCCCCGACCGCCAGCTCGCGGCTCGGACCGAAGTCGCGGTCGACGAGGAACCGCAGCCCGCCGATGGCGGCTCCGCCGACGATCGCCAGGTGGACCAGGAAGTGGACGGCGAGGAAGAAGCAGAGGAACGCCAGGCCGCGTTCCCGGCGTACGAAGCCGGCGAGCCCCGGATCCGCCAGGGCGAACCCGGCGACGGCCAGCACCGGCAGGGCGAGCAGCACCGGGGTCAGCGCCGCCAGCGGAAGCGTGGCGACCGCGACGGCGGTGGCCAGGACCCCGGCGGGCCGGTTTGCGCGCAGCCCGGCCGGCCCGCGTTCGCGGACCGCGACCGGTACCAGCAGCTGTGAGCGGCCGAACTGCTTGCGCAGCATCGGCCAGAGCCGGCTGTCGTCGTCGTGCCGACAGGTCACCTCGGGGGACAGCCAGATGCCGTGCCGGGCGGCGATCCGGTCGCTGAGTTCGACGTCCTCCGACGCGCGGAGGTTCTCGTCGAACACGCCCACGTCGTCGAAGACCGAGCGGCGGACCGCGCAGAGGGCGAAGATCGCCGTCCGGACCCGACCCGTGTTGCGCATTCGCCAGTAGTGGGCGTGCAGCAGCCGGTACGCCTCGATCGGGCCGTCGTCGTAGAGCGGCTCGGTCAGGTAGATCCCGTGTACACAGTCGACGTCGGGCGTCTCGGTCAGCACCCGCAGCGCGGCGGCGACGGCGTCCGGCGAGGGCGCGCAGTCGGCGTCGACGAAGAAGATCACCTCGCCGCGACTGGCCTGGATACCCCGGTTGCGGGCGGCGGCGGGCCCCCGGTTCACCGGTGTGCCGAGCAGGGTGACCGGGAACCGCCGGGCGACCTCACGAGTCTGGTCGGTGCTGGCGTCGTCGACCACGATCACCTCGACCGGGGGGTGTGTCTGGGCGAAGACCGCCGACAGGCAGGCGCGGAGCGTGCGGTCGCTGTTGTAGGCGGGAATGACGACGGATACGTCCGGGAGCACGGACACCACCTTGTCGATCACGGGTGTGGCACGAGAGTTCCCCGTCCCTAGCTGTGCGAGACGGTAGCCACATTCGCCTCAACCGGCAAGTGGACATTGACAGACGTCCAGTCGTACTTCAGTCGCCATCCAGTTCGTGTCCAACCGGTTCCGGCACAATTTCAACGACTCGCGGCAGGAGATCCGTGGATCGATGATCCAGCTCATTCCGATCGCTCTGGAGAAAGGGTCGATGCGTGTCGACTTTGTTCACCGTCGATGACTGCGACGGAATGTCCGTCAAAGAGGTGCACGACCTCTACCGGCGGTTCGTCAACCGTAGCCAGGTGGGCCTCATGACGTCCTTCGGCTTCGGCCGCGAGCTCGTCGACCACGCCGACGGCGCGTACCTGTACCTGCGGGACGGTCGACGCGTGCTCGACTTCACCGGCGGCGTCGGCGTCCTCAACCACGGTCACAACCATCCCCGCATCATGGCGGCCCGGCGTCGGTTCGCGGAGCGGCGGCGGATGGAGGTGCACAAGACCTACTTCTCGCCGTACGTGGCGGCGCTGGCGCACAATCTCGCCGAGGTGCTGCCCGGTGACCTGAACATGTCCTTTCTGCCCAACTCGGGGGCCGAGGCGGTCGAAGGCGCGGTCAAACTGGCCTACAAGTATCATGGCGGTCGGCGCAACACGATCCTGCGCGCCGACATCAGCTTCCACGGCAAGTTGCTCGGATCGGGGAGTCTCACCGGCGGCGCGCAGAACCACTTCGCGTTTCCCGGGATTCCCGGCGTCGTGTCGTTCTCCTACGGCGACCTCGATTCCGTCCGGGCGGCGGTCGCGGCGCATCCGAACGACGTGTACGCCATCCTGATCGAACCCTTCAGCGCCTCCACCATGCGGTGGTGCTCCGAGGAATTCCTGCGCGGACTACGCGAACTGTGCACGGAGCAGAACATCGTCCTCGTCTTCGACGAGATCTACACCGGTTGGGGCAAGACCGGCAGCCTGTTCTACTTCATGCGCTACCCCGGCCTGCTGCCCGACGTGCTGACCACCTCCAAGTCCTTCGGCGGCGGCAAGTCGTCGATCTCGGCGTACGTGGCGCGCGAACCGGTCTTCCGGCGGGCCTACGACAGCCCGATCGACGCCCTGCTGCACTCGACGTCCACCACCTACTACGGGTTCGGCGAAGAGTGCGCGACCGCGATCGAAGCGATCAACATCGCCGTCGACGACGACTATCCCGCCCAGGCCCGGCGGATCGAGCGGCTGCTCGCCCCCGGCCTGCGCCGCATCGCCAAGCAGCATCCCGAGGCGGTCGCCGACGTCACCGGTTCGGGGGCCCTGTGGGGTGTGTTCGTCGACGGCGGACCCCGGGTGCTGGACCTGGCCGCGAAACTGGCCCCGGCCGGCCTGGCCCGGGATCCGCTGCTGCGCACCAAGCTGATCACCGCCGCCGTGATCAGCGCGCTGTACCGGGACCATGACATCTACACCTACTACACGCTCAACGGCCGTAGCCCACTGGTGGTCGGCCCGCCGCTGGTCGCCAGCGACACAGACGTCGAGTACTTCCTCGACAGCCTGGAGACCGTTCTCGACCAGGGCCTGACCCGCCTGCTCACCCGGTTCGTCGCGCAGAAGGTGGGATCGCTGTGGTGATCGCGGTCACCGGGGCCGCCGGCATGCTCGGCTCCGCCGTGGTGACCCGGCTGCGATCCGACGGCGTCGCGGTCGCCGGAGTCGACCTACGCGAGCCACCGGCCGAGGTGGCCGACAGCGGCTACCGGCACCTGATCGGTGACGTCCGGGATCCCTCGGTCCTCGCGGCGGCGTTCGCCGGCGCCGACGCGGTGGTGCACTGCGCCGCCGCGTTGCCCAGCTACCCGGCCGACCAGATCCGGTCCATCGTGGTCGAGGGCAGCCGGACGGTGCTCGACGCGGCCCGCAGCGCCAAGGTTCCCCGGCTGGTCTACATCTCCTCGACCGCGGTCTACGGTCTGCCCCGGCAGGTACCGACCCCGGAGCACCATCCGTACGCCCCGGTCGACAGCTACAGCACGGCCAAGGCCGACGCCGAGCGGCTGGCGGTCAGCTACCGCGACGACGACCTGATCCTGACGGTGCTGCGGCCCAAGACGTTCCTCGGCCCGGGCCGGATGGGCCTGTTCGCCATGCTGTTCCAGTGGGCGCACGAAGGGCGCAATTTTCCGGTCCTCGGTGACGGCGGCGTCCGGATCCAGATGCTGCACGTGGCCGATCTGGTTGACGCCGTCGTCACCGCGCTGCACGCCCCGGCCGACACGGCGAACGACACGTACAACATCGGGGCGGCCGAGTTCGGCACCCTCCGCGACGACTTCCAGGCGGTGCTCGACGCCGCCGGTCACGGCAAACGGGTAGTGGCGCTACCGGCCCGTCCGGCCCGGGCCGCGCTGGGCCTGCTGGAGCGTACCGGGTTGTCGCCGGTGTACGGGCGGCTGCTGCACAAGCTGATGGCCGACTCCTACGTCGACATCGGCCGAGCCGGTCGACGGCTCGGGTTCACCCCCAGATACAGCAACCAGGACGCGGTCCTGGAGACCTTCCGCTGGTGGCGCGCGCGGTGGAGCGGTCCCGCTGTGGCGGCGAGCAACGGGCGTACCAGCCGCGACCCGTGGCGCCAGGGTGTCCTGGGCGCCGCGAAGGTCTTCTTCTAGCCGAGGAGGTGCCCATGACCGCTGTCGACGTGGTGGCCGGTCCGACACCGGCCCCCGCCCCGGCACCACCTACCGTCGGCCGGCCCGGGAGGTCCGGGAGGTCCGGCCGGCCCGGGAGGTCCGGGCGAGTGGCCCGGCTCGCCGGCCACCTGACCCGCGCCACGGCGGACCTGGTCGCCCTGACCCGCCCCCGGCAGTGGATCAAGAACCTGTTCGCCGTACCGCTCGCGCTGCTCGACGCCCCGGTCTGGTCGGCGACCACCCTGGCCCGGATCGGCTGGGCGGTGCTGCTGTTCACCCTCGCCTCGTCACTGGTGTACGCCGTCAACGACGTCGCCGACCGACGACTGGACCGAGGGCATCCGGTCAAACGCGCCCGTCCCGTCGCCAGCGGCCGGATCTCCCCGGCCGGCGCCGCCCTGTTCGCCGCCGTGCTCGGAGCGCTGCTGATCCTGGCGATCACGGCCGGCCCGGCGATGTCCTGGTGGCCGCTGGCCGCCTACCTGGGGCTGAACCTGGCGTACAGCCGGTGGCTCAAACACGTACCACTGTTGGACATCTGCGTCGTCGCCGCCGGCTTCGTGCTGCGGGTCGTGCTCGGCTACGCCGCCACCGGCGGGCCGGTGGCGGTCTGGCTGCTGACCTCGGTCTTCGCCACCTGCCTGGTGCTGATCCTCGGCAAACGCCGGCAGGAACTCGCGGTCGCCGGCGCGACGCACCGGCCGGCCCTGCGCGGCTACAACCTCGGCCTGGTCGACCAGCTGCTCACCGTGAACGCGACCGTCGCGGTCGTCGGCTTCCTGCTCTACCTGCGGTCCGAGGCGCCGGTCGGCGTGTACCGCAACGCGTTGCTGCTGGCGGCGGTGCCGCTGACCCTGTTCGGGGTGTCCCGTTACCTGCAGGCGGTGCTGGTCCGTCGGGGCGGCGGCGACCCGGTGCGGACCCTGCTGCGGGACCGGTTCATCGTCGCGACCACCGCCCTGCTGGCGGCGGTCGTCGGCGTCGCTCTGTTCGCCGCCCACCACCAGCCGTCGTCGTGAAACCCGTCGCCGTGAAACCCGAAAGTGGACCGCCCATGCCTGAACCACTCGTGTCGGTCATCGTGCCGAACTACAACTACGCCCGCGCGCTCGGCCTGTGCCTGACCGCCTTGCGGGCCCAGACGTACCCCGATATGGAGATCATCGTCGTGGACGACCGCAGCACCGACGATTCGGTGGCGGTCGCTGAGTCCTATGGCGTAAGGGTGGTGCGCACGCCGGTCAACGGCGGACCGTCGGTCGCCCGCAACCTCGGCGCGGCCAACGCCAACGGTGACATCCTGTTCTTCGTCGACTCCGACGTGGCCGCCAAACCCGACGCGGTGGCCAACGCGGTGACGCTGCTGACCGAGCGACCCGAGATCGGCGCGATCTGCGGCAACTACGACCCGGTGCCGCTGATCCGCGACAGCCTGCTGGAGGAGTACCGCTGTATGCAGCAGTCCTACTGGCTGATCGCCGACGAGGGGCGGATCCACACGATGTACACCGCCCTGCTGGCGATGCGGGCCGAGGTGTTCGCCGAGATCGGGCCATTCAATCCGCGACTGCGGGAGACCGAGAACGCCGACTACGGCTTCCGGATGGCGCGCCGCTACGAGATCTGGCTGACCCCGGCGGTACGCGGCGTGCACGACCACGACCACGAACTCGGCGTGCTGATCCGTAAGGTGTTCACCCGCACGATGCTGCACATCCCGATGTACGCGGCGAACCCGGACTTCCCGGGCGGGCTGCGCAGCGGCCCCCGCGCCTGGAGCAGCGTCGCGGCGCTGGCGGTGGTGCTCAGCACGGTCCTGCCGGTGCTGTTCGGGCCGTGGTGGGCGCTGGTGCCGGCACTCGTCGCGGTCGGCTACCTGGGCTGCGACTGGCCGATGTACCGGTTCGTCGCCGCCCGACGCAACCCGCTGTTCGTCGGATACTTCGTCGCCATGCACTTCCTCCTCAACGTGGTGATGGCGGTCGCGGCGGTCACCGGGCTGGCCAGTTGGCTCACCTCGCGGGCGTTCCGGCGGCTGTACGACAAGCCGGCGGAGGCGCTCTGATGTCGACGCCGCTCGTGTCGGTGATCGTGCCGAGCTACAACTACGCCGACTCGTTGTCGGTCTGCCTGCGATCCGTCGCGGAGCAGACCTACCCGGCGATCGAGGTGCTGGTCGTCGACGACCACAGCACCGACGACTCGGTGG
The DNA here is from genome assembly GCF_029626025.1 of Solwaraspora sp. WMMD406. NCBI lineage: Bacteria > Bacillati > Actinomycetota > Actinomycetes > Micromonosporales > Micromonosporaceae > Solwaraspora > Solwaraspora sp. WMMD406. The sequence continues at coordinate 4,560,223 of NZ_JARUBF010000001.1, read as the reverse complement.
CGGTGGCCGAGGCGGCCGGTGTACGGGTGATCGCGTTGTCGGACAACGGCGGCTGCGGTCGTGCCCGTAACATCGGGGTCGCCCACGCCTCCGGTGAGATTTTGTTCTTCCTCGACGCCGACGTGGCGATGGCGCCCGACGCGGTCGCCGAGGCGGTGGCGCTGCTCGAGGCCGAACCACGGATTGGTGCGGTGTGCGGGATCGAGGACCCGGAACCGCTGTTGCATGACACGTTGGTGGCCCGCTATCGCGGCCTGCAGTACCACCACTGGTCGATCAGTGGCGAAGGCGACGTGACGTTTCTGTTCCCGGCGATGTGCGCCATCCGCCGTACGGTGTACGACGAGGTCGGTCCGTTCAACCCGGCGCTGAGGCAGACCGAGGAGGTCGACTACGGCTACCGGATCTCCCGCCGCCACCAGCTGCGGTTGACCTCCCGGGTCCGGGGCCGTCACGACCACGACCATCAGCTGGTGCCGTTGCTCCGCAAGCTGTTCCACCGGGCCCGGCTGCGGATTCCGCTGTACGCCCGGGCCCGGCGCTTCGCCACCGGGTTCGAGACCGCCTCGCGCGCCTGGGGTAGTCTGGCCGCTGCCGCGGCCCTGCCGGCGGCGGCACTGCCCGCGCTGTTCGGTCCGGTGTGGCTGATCGCGCCGCTGGCGTTGGTCGCCGGGTCGGTCGCCGTCGACCAGCAGATGTACCTGCTGGCCTACCGACGTCGGGGGGCTCGGTTCCTGATGTTCTTCGTCGCGGTGCACTTCCTGGTCAACGTGACCATCACCGCCGGGATCGGGGTGGGTGTCCTGCAATGGCTGCTGTCGCGGCCGTTCCGGCAGCTCTACGACAGCACCTTTCCCGTGGAGGTCACCGCATGACGGCACCACCGCCGGTCCTGGACGGACGCTCGGACGCCTCCGGGCAGCCGGCCGCCGACGCACCCGCCGCCGGGGCGGGACCGGGACCATGGGGTCGGTGGTGGCGGCGGTGGTTGGGCCGGATCTTCGTGGTCGGCTCGGCGTTGTGGCTGGTGTTCGTTCTCGTCCACCTGGCGCTGCGTGGCCGGGTCTGGTGGTGGCTGCTGGCCGAGTTGCTGCCGCCGATCACCTTCTTGGCCGTACCGGTGCTGTTCGCGGCCGCCGCGGCCGGCTGCCGCCGGACCCGCCGACCGGCGGCGCTGCTGAGCGCGGCCGCGTTGCTGGCCGGGATCGGGATGACCGGGGTCAACCTGCCCGGCCCGCTGCGGGGGGCCGGGCAGGTGCCGGCTGACGCGCTGCGGATCGTCTCCTGGAACACCGGTTACTGGCATCCACCGGGTCGGGCCGATGACTTCTACCGCCTGCTGCGCGCGCAGCGGGCCGACGTCTACCTGCTGCAGGAATACCTGGCGGAGGTCGACGGGGAGTTCGTGCCGATCGACGACCTGGCCCGGCTGCGTCGGGAACTGCCCGGCTACCACGTGGCGATGATCGGCGAGCTGGTGACCCTGTCCCGGTTTCCGATCGTCGAGTCCACGCCGCTGGAGGCCCCGGACGCCCCGCCGCCGCCAACCGACTTCACCGACTTCTGGCAGTATCAGGTACTGCGAGTCGATGTGCGGGTCGGCGATCGGGTGCTGTCGACCTACAACGCGCACCTGCCGGTACCGGTGTGGGTCGGTGGTCCGAGCGTGTGGAGCGCCGAGTTCCATCGCACGATCCGCGACCAGCGCGAGCGCCGGCTGCCGCAGCTGCGGGTCCTGGCCGACGACGTCGCCGCCAACGACAATCCGATCGTGGTCGCCGGTGACCTCAACATGACCTCGGTGATGGGCGACACCCGGCGGCTGCCGTCGGAGCTGCGCGACGCCGTCTCCACCAACCGGTCGTTCTATCCGGCGTCCTGGCCCACCGAGCAGACATCGCTGTGGCGGCTGGACTGGGTGCTGGTCTCCGACGGTGTGGCCGTGCACCGGTACGAGTTCGGTGACCCGGACAGCATGTCCGACCATCGCCCGCAGCTTGTGTCGGTCTCACTGTGACCGGCGGTGCCCGCGTTTCGGTGGTCGTCCCGAACCACAACAAGGCGAAGACGCTGGCGGCCTGCCTGGCGGCGGTGCACGCGCAGACCCACCAGCCGGTCGAGGTGATCGTCGTCGACGACGCCAGCACCGACGAGTCCCGGCGGATCGCCGCCGGCCAGCACTGCCGGCTGATCGCCCTGCCCACCAATCGTGGGGTGTCCGCCGCGCGCAACACCGGGGCGGCGGCGGCCGTGGGCGACGTGCTGTTCTTCGTCGACTCGGACATCGCGCTGGCCCCGGACGCCATCGCGAACGCGCTGGCCGTCCTCGACCGACGTCCGCGTTGCGGAGTGGTACAAGGGATCTACGACGCCGAGCCGCTCGCCGTCGACGGCCCGGTCGAGGTCTACAAGACCCTGTTCGAGCACTACTGGCGGCGTCAGGGCGCAGGACCGGCCGACGCGACGCTGTTCGCGCTGACCGCGATTCCCCGGCACGTTTTCGAGCAAGTCGGTGGCTTCGACGAGAACCTGCGCGACGCCGAGGACATCGAGTTCGGCACCCGGCTGCCCGCCGGCTACGAGATCTGGATGAGCGAGGAGGTTCTCGGGCGTCACGACGACGTGGACAGACTGTGGCCGTACCTGCGGGAACATGTCGGCCGGGCGATCGGCTACGGCGGCCTGCTCGCCACCACCGTCGTCGCCGGTCGACGTCGACGTCGGGCGCCCCGCCGCCGGGCCGGCCCGGCCGATCCCGATCATGGCAATGCGTCCGGAGTGGACGTCGCGGCGGTGACGGCGATGACCAGTTGCTGGCTCACCCTGCTCACCCTGCCACTGGCCGGGTTCTCCTGGTGGCTGGCCCTGCTACCGGCCGCCACGTTCGCGACCTTCGGGTACGTCGACCGTGGACTGCTGCGATTCGTCCGTCGCCGGAAGGGAAACCGGTTCCTGGTGTACTTCGTCGCGATGCACTTCCTTATGCACACCACCCAACTCGCCGGGATGGCGGTCGGCGTCACGCGTGCGGCCCGGGACGGCCGGCCGGATCCGGTGCCGGCCGGAGCCGGCCGATGAGCGCAGCGCCGACCCCGCCGACCCCGCCGAATCCACCGACCCCACCGATCACCCCGGAATCGCCGACCGGGTGGCGACGGTGGCGAGGGGCGGTCAACCGGATCTTCGTCGTACTGTTCATCGGATTGCTCACGGCCGGACTGGTGACCGTGTTGCGGACCCAGGACTGGACACCGGTCCGGGAGCTGACCGCGTCACTGAACCCCGCGACCGTGTACCTGGCCCTCGGCGGGGCGTTCGCGATCAACTGTGTCGGACTGGTCTTCGGCGTGTTGTCCTGGCGGGCGGTCTTCCTGGATCTCGGTGCGCGGGTGGACACCTGGACCGCCGCCCGGATCTTCTTCGTCGGATTCCTGGTCAAGTTCGTGCCCGGCCGGTTCGTCGCCCTACCGGTGCTGCTGCGGATGGGCAAGGCGATCGACGTCGGTCCGGTCCGGCTGGCGTCGGTGTTCATGCTGAGCTGGAGCATCGTGGCCCTTACCGGTCTGACCATCGGTATCGCTGCGGGTCCCTCGGTCGCCGGGGTCGGGATGTGGTGGCTGCTCGCAGCGGCGTTGCCGGTGGTGGCGTTGCTCGTCCGGCCGGATCTGCTGGACCGGATGATCCGGCTGGCCGCCCGGCTGCTGCGCCGGCCCGCACCCGAGGTGTCCGCGTCACCGCGTGGTATCCGATCGGCGATCGTCACCCAGTCGCTGTCGTGGATCGTCTCCGGGCACCACCTCTGGTTGTTGGCGGTCACCGCCGGCGCCCCGGCCGGCCGGTCGTACCTGATCTGCGTCGCGGGGTTCGCGCTGGCGACCGTCGCCGGCCTGCTGGTGATGGTCGCGCCGGACGGTATCGGGGTCCGCGAGGCGGTGCTCGCCCTCGCCCTCGCCACCGTGCTGCCGCTGCCGCTGGCCAGCACCGTGGTGCTGGCCAGCCGACTGGTCTCGGTGCTCAGCGACGTCGCGATCGGTGCCGGTGGGCTGCTGCTGGCGCAGGTGCTGCATCGTCGGCGGATCCGCGCGACAGCGCCACCCCCCGGCGCGGTATCCGAGGCGGTCACCGACCCGGTGCCGGCCCGGTGACCAGCGGCGTGTCGATCGCGTGGTCGACACGCTCCGGTTCGCCCGGCGACCGGGTTGGTTCCGGCCGGTCGGCGGCGGTGAGCCGGGCGCGGATCTCGTCGGCCTCCGGCGCACCGATCGCGCTGTAGTGGGCCAGCGCCTGCCACCAGTGCTCCCATACGTCGTCGGCCAGGTGGTGCCCCACCCTGGCGAGTCCGGCGTGCGCCCGTGCCTGTTGCGCCCGGTCGCCGATCTGGGCCGAGATCGCCAACGCCCGTTGGTAGTAGGTGCGGGCGATTAAGGGATCACCGACCCGCAGCAGCGCGTCGGCCAGTCCGATCAGCGCCGACGCCTCGCCGACCGGTTGACTGGTCTGTCGGTATATCGCCAACGCCCGACCGTGGTGTTCGGCCGCGTCGCGAAACCGTCCGAGACGGGCCTGCAACTGGCCCAGCGAATCCAAGGCGAAGGCCAGTCCCACCCGATGGTCGATCCGTCGACACAGGTCGACCGCCCGCCCGAGATACTCGCCGGCTTCGCCGTACCGGCCCTCCAGCATGTGGACCCAGCCGAGATTGCCCAACGCCATGGCCTCCCCGTGGGTCTCCCCGGTCTCGCGGAGCAACCGCAGAGCCTGCTTCAAATGAGTGCTGGCCACGCCGTACTGGCCCTGCCGACCATGGAAGACGCCAAGGTTGCCCAACGCCCGCGCCTCACCGGCGCGTTCGCCGGTCTGCCGGTACAGCGCCAGGGCCCGCCGCAGATGGTCGGCGACCAGCGGGCGATGCCCCTGCATCCCGTAGACCACGGCGATGTTGGTCATCATGTGTGCCTCGGAGTTCCGGTCGGCGGTGGCCTGCGCGGCGTGGAGACCGTGGTGGTGCACGGTCACCGCGTCCGGGTAGTGGCCCGCACCCTCCAGGTAGCGGAACACCGTCAGTACCAGCCGCCGCGCGTGTTCCGGCCAGCCCCGACCAGCGGCGTGTACGACGCTGGCCACCAGATTGGCGCGCTCCTGCTCCAGCCAGCCCCGCGCGGCCCCGGCGTCGCTCGTCGACGGCACCGGTGCCGTAGATTCGGTCACCTCGGGCCGGCGGTGCCGCTCGGCCGGATACAGCACATCCATCGCGGCGGCGGTGGCGCACAGATAGTGATCGAACAGGGCGGTCATCGCGCGCCGTCGGTCCTCGTCGGCGTCGCGCGCCTGCGCTAGATCGACGGCGTACGCGCGGAGCAGGTCGTGCATCCGATAGCGGTGATCGGTGCCGCGCTGCAGCAGGTGCGCGCGAGCCAGCAGCTCGAGTAGCCGCCGGGCGTCCGGCAGGTCGGTGCCGAGGATCGCCGCCGCCGCGTACGGCTCGACGTCCGGACCGGGATGCAGACCGACCAGCCGGAACGCCCGGGCGGCGGCGGCCGGCAGATGCAGGTACGACCAGGAGAACACCGCCCGTACGCCGGTACGCCGGTCCCCACCGGCGTCCAGCAGGTCCAACCGTCGGTGCTGATCGGCCAGTTCGCGCACCAGATCGACCAGGTGCGTACCGGGGCGGGTCGCGGCCATCTCGGCGGCGACCCGCAGGGCCAGCGGAAGCCGGGCGCATTGCGCGGCGAGCCGGGCCGCCGCCGCGTGTTCGGCGCTCACCCTGGCTCCGATCAACCGGCGGATCAACGCCACCGCGTCGGCCAACGGCAGCGGGTCGAGATCGATCCGTCGAGCTCCGTGCCGGGCGACGAGCCCGGCCAGGGAGTCGCGGCTGGTGACCAGCACGAAACAGGACGGTGATCCGGGCAGCAGCGGGCGGATCTGTTCGGCGGAAGCCACGTTGTCGAGGACGATCAGCATCCGCCGGCCGTCGACCAGGCTGCGGTAGCAGGTGGCCCGTTCCTCCGGATCCAGCGGCAGGTCCGGTCCGGTGAGACCGAGTCCGCGTAGGAATCCGGCGAGCGCCTGGCCCGGGGAGACCGGTTGTTCCGCGTCGTACCCCTGCAGATCCACGTAGAGCTGGCCGTCCGGGAAGCGGTCCCGGTTCCGGTGGGCCCACCGGACCGCGAGAGCGGTCTTGCCGACCCCGGCTGTGCCCGACAGCGCGGAGATGACCACCGCCGGCGGGTCGCCGCTGGTGGGACCAGCCGGTCGGTACGCGTCGGCGAGTAGCGTGTCGAGCTGCTTCAACTCGCTGGTCCGGCCGGTGAAGTCGGCGATGTCCGCAGGAAGCTGTGCCGGGGCGGGTGCGACGGCCGACCCGGGTCGCCGATTCGTGCCTGTCTGCTCGTCGTGCTGCACCAGTGGGCGCGGTCGCGCCCCGGCGGTGCCCGCCGTGGCGGTGCCCGGCCGGGGAAGAGCCGGTCGATGATCCGGCGGCTGCGGGAGGGGCACCCGGCGACCCGGCGACGCCTGCGGCTCCTCGTCGTGCAGCAGCGCGGTGTGTGCCGCCGTCAGCTCCGCTCCGGGATCCACCCCGAGTTCCTCGGCCAGCCGGTGTCGAACGTCGTGGTACGCCCGGAACGCTCTGGCCCGCCGGCCAGCGGCGTGACAGGCGCGGATCAGCCGAGCCTGTGCCGCTTCGTCGAGCGGTTGCGCGGCGGCGGCCTCCTCCAGCGCCGGGATCGCGTCGGCGGCGCGTCCGGCGGCGATCATGACCTCGCCGTATCGGGCGAGTGCGGCGTGGCGTTCACCGACGAGGGCGATGACCTTGGGATGGCCGGCCAGCACCGGGATGTCGGCCAAGGGGGGACCCTGCCAGAGAGCCAGCGCCTGTTCGAGTTGATCGGCGGCGTGCTGCGGGTCGCCACCACGCTGGGTGGCGACCGCTGCGGTGACCAACTGACGGAATCTGATCACGTCGATGGCCGCTGCGGGGAGTTGGAGTGCGTAGCCGTCACCGACCTGCCGTAGCACCGTACTAGGGGTACGGGGCCGCCGGTCGGGCTCCAACAGCCGGCGGAGATGTTTGACGTGTGTCTGGATCACGTTGCGGGCGGTCGGCGGTGGCCGTCGGTCAGCCCACACGGCAGCCCTGATCTCGGCCTCCCGTACCGGTTGGCCGCACGTGATCGCAAGGAGGCCCAGGAAGGCCCGTTGAGCCGCCGGTCCGAGATCCAGCTGGATACCGTGGCGCCAGGCGGAGATCTGGCCGAGGACCTGGATACGCAACGTCGCCACCCTTGCCAGTCGTGCCAATGCCACCGCTCGCAACGGGTTGGCCGTGTATGGCGGTCAGCTCGTCCCAAGCTAAATCAATATCGGTCGACATCGCAATGGTCGACTGCGAGTGACTGCCATGAATCTCTGCACTGGTCGTAATTATTTTGTCCGAGTTGGACTAAACGACCGACTACGTGGCGATCTCTTGTAATCTGTGCCGGCCGCTGGCTCTGCAGGGCGCGGCCCGCAGTGCGTGCCGTGCCCCTCGATGAGGCTCTCGGCCGGCCCGTCGATAAACGAGTGGCCGTACCTGGCGACATTCCTGAACGGCGGATGACTAAACGCTTCGACAACTGTCTGGTCGAGCCGCGCTACCGGGGAATTGAAGGTCACAGCTATCGCTGTTGCCGTGCGTCATTGCTGATGCTGCTATTTTTGCAGCTATTCCCGGCCGTCGCGCCAGCTCGTACGGGTGTCATCGTGACGTGAGTCGCCGATCACCGATCGTCGATGCCGCTGGCGTTCGTGGCGTTTCGCTACGTCGACTGGTAGGGGCCAGGGTGCCCGCGTCCGGCTGGTTCCAGCCGGACGCGGGCGTACCAGGGCCTGCGCCGCCGATCACTCCTCCGAGAACTCCTCGCCGCCGCCGTCGTCGTCGCCACCGAAGGAGTCGAACACCTCGCCAGCGACCATGCCGCCGGCGAAGCCCAGCGCCGCGCCGCCGACCGCTCCGGCGACGACGCCACCCATCCCGCCGCCGCGGTGATGCCCACCATGACCGGGATGTCCGTACCCCGGATGTCCGTATCCCGGGTGGCCATGGCCGCCGAGCAGACCCTGCCGTTGGGACAGGGCCTCGCGTACCCAACCGTCGACCTGGGCGGTCCAGTCGACCCGGTCGGTGTCGGCGTGGCTGACGCGGTAGCGTCCGTACGAGTCGTGACCCGGTGTGAACAGGCCGCCTCGCTTGTCGAACTCCAGGACGATGTCGACACCGTGTTCGCTGGCGACGAAGGTCAGCTCCACCTCCCGAATCCCGGAGGCGTACTGCGGTGCGGCGTAGTACTCGATCTCCTGGTAGAACGGCAGCGTCTGGGGCACACCGTGCAGCCGGCCGTACTCCAGGTCGGCGCCCTTGAAGGTGAAGCCCAGTCGGGCGAAGGCTTCCAGGATTCGTTCCTGCACCGGCAGGGGGTGGACATGGACCGCGTCGAGGTCGCCTCGGTCGATCGCCCCGGGGATGGCCACCTCGGTGCGCAGGCCCATGGTCATCCCGTGCAGCCGGTGGCCGTACAGGTCGGTGACCGGGGTCTCCCACGGGATCAGGATCTGGAACGGCAGCGACAGGTGCTGTCCCTGGCCGAGCGCGATGGCGCTGCCCACCCCGACTCGGTGAAATTCCGCGAGCGCGTCGTGTTCCTCGCCGCCGGCCTCGACCTCCACCCGGGTGACGAGGCTGACCGTGACCTGGTCGAGCCGGGCGTCGTGGCTTCCCCCGGTGAGGTTGACCTGGCCGGCGAGCACGAGGCCGGGTCGGGTGTTGGGGTTCGGCAGGACGGTGTCGACGCTGGGGGCGCCGATGCCGAGAGCTCCCAGCATCTTCTTGAAGACCACGTACATTCCTTTCACTGGCGTGTCTCCGGGCGATGTCGCCGTGGTGACCCGGAGTTGACGGTTGATCCAAAATGGATCTTGGTGATTGCCGAAGATAGCAAGTGTTTCTGAGGGATCGCTGACAAGTTCGGACGAGAGCGGTCGAGTGTTATCCGGAGTTCTCGGTGGTTGGTCGAGGCGGGGATGTCACCTGCGGGGCAATGCCCTCCACCTGGGTCGACATATGAAAACATGTCTTTTATGTCGGATTCTGTGTTGTCGGCCTCCTGGAGCGTGGCGATCCTCGCTATCGCCGGGGCCCTCACGGTGGTGGGCAGCATCCGGCTGGTGGCGGTCGGCGACGCGCTCGCCGACCGGACCGGATGGGGCGAGGCGCTGTTCGGCGCGGTCTTCTTCGGGCTCGTGACCTCGCTGTCCGGCATAGTGACGACCGCTGTCACCGCTGCGGGCGACGCGCCACAGCTCGCCTACAGCAACGCGGTCGGAGGGATCGCCGCGCAGACCACGGCGGTCGCCGTCGCCGACCTGTTCCATCGCCGGGTCAACCTCGAACACGCGACCGCGTCCCTTTCCAATCTCCTGTTCGGGTGCCTGCTGGTGGCGCTGCTCGCGCTCGCGCTCGTCGGCACCTACACCCCGGACGGCACTCTGCTCGGAATCCATCCGGTGTCAGTGGTCATGGTCGGCTGCTATGTGGGCGGTGTCATGATCATTCACTCCACCGACGGTACGCCGTACTGGCAAGCGGTCGACACCACGGAGACGCGTCCCGACCGTCCGGCGGGTCACGGCGGCTTGGACCGTACGCCACTGCGTCGACTCTGGCTCGGTTTCGTCCTGATCGGATCGACCGTCGCCGCTGGCGGATGGGCCATCGCGCTCGCCGGAGAGAGCCTCGTCGAAGCCACCGGTCTGCGCGCCGGTTTCGTCGGGGGCGTGCTGATGGGCCTGATCAACGCGTTGCCAGAGACCATCACCGCGATCGCCGCCGTACGCCGGGGGGCACTGACGCTCGCGGTCGCCGCCGTTCTCGGCGGCAACTGCCTGGACGCGCTCAACCTGGTCGTCGGCGACGTGTTCCACCGGAGCGGTTCGCTCTATCACGCGGCCGGACCCGACGAGCTGTTCCTGACCGCCGCGGCCCTGTTGATGACCGCGATCCTGCTCGGCGGCCTGCTGGTCCGGCAGGTACGAGGATGGGGTCGGCTGGGCTTCGAGGGCACCCTGCTCCTGGGCGGATACCTCGCGGTCGTCGCGATCCTCGCTGTCTGAGCCCTGGTGATGCGCACCCGTCGGATGCGGTCGGGCGCGTCGCGCCGGGGTCCGGTCGTCACGGTGGTGCCGCGTCGAGGTCCGGTCGTCACGGTCGAGCCGCTGGAGCACCGACCGACAGGACCGCGGTGACGACGGCCCCTTGGCCGGAAGGACCGTGGGCGATGGTCAGATCGCTGCACAGCTGCCGGCAGATCCACACGCCTCGCCCGCCGGTGCGGGACTGGTTCGGCGGTACGGTCCCGACCTGCTGATCCGTGATGCCCGGCCCGTGGTCGCTCACCTCGCAGTACAGCGAGTCCCCGTGCCGCCACAGCCGCAGCCGGCCGGTGCCGCCGCCATGCCGGATGGCGTTCGTGGCCAACTCGCTGGCCACGATCAGCAGATGCTCGGTCTCTTCCTGGGAGACGCGCAGCCGGGGCGCGTGCGCACTGAGCGTGGCCCGCAACCCGTACAGGCCGTCCTGATCGAACGGCTGATCGAGGAGATCCGGTTCCGTCCGTACGAGGTCGGTCCGGCCGTCGGTGTCGACGGCGGTCGGATCAGGGCTGCTCATGGCGTCTCTGTACCCGAAGCTGGCTGACGTCATCCCCACCCACCAGGGACAGCACCGTGCCCACCAGTCGCCGGCAGGTTACCGTCATCCGGCGCGACCGGGGCAGCGCACGGGCGGCGGCCACGACGATGCTCGCGCAAGCGCCGTCGATGTAGTCGAGTCCGGTCAGGTTGAGGTGCACGTGCCGGTCGATCCGGACGGACTCGGCGAGCGCGAGTTCGAGGACGTCCTTGTGCCGGTAGTCCAGTTCGCCGGCCACCCGTACGCCCGCCGGACTGTACTGCCGGCAGATGCGCAGTAGCGGGTGTTCGAGGTACACCTGCGCGGCCACCGTCTTGGGGTGCACCCGTGCGGCGAAGGCGAGGGTCACCGCGTCGAACCGTTCCCGGTCGTACTGACAGATCAGGCAGAGCTGGCCGTGCGCCAGCAGGTCGGTCACCAGCGTCTCGAACTCCAGCAACTGCTCGGCGGAGGCGAACGGCCGGGTGGCCCAGCACATGTCGGCCGTCAACCGTAGCCCCGGGTATCCCTCCCGGGTGGCCAGCCGTACCTCCTCGGCCAGCATCCGTACCATCGTGCCGGCATCCGCCGGATCACCGCCGAGCAGCGACGCGGTGGCCGAACCGATCTGTAGCTGTCCACGGCGCAACGCCGAACCAGGACGTACCGAACGGTCGTGGAGTTCCCCGGTCAGATCGTCCGGGCTGACCGAGTCGGTCCAGCACACGACCTTCTGCCCGGCCCGCAGGCCCGCGCGGACGAACGCCGCGACCAGGTCGAGCCGCTCTTCCTGGTCGGAAAAGGTCAGACAGGCATGGTCACCGGCGCTCAACGCGCTGACAGTAGCCGTGTCCGCCATCGTCGGTCCGCCTGTTCGTGATCGGGGAGATGGAACAACCTTATTGGTTGCCCACCTGACCGGCGGGCGTCACCCCTGGTCCACCGGGCCGTGCCGGAGTCCCCCCGCGTCGTCAGGTCCCGGAGTGGCCGGTGCCGATGGTCGGGTGCCGATGGTCGGGTGCCGATGGTCGGTTCCCGGTGGCCGGAAGACACCGGACCGCGATTGAACGACCCGTCCGGCGGCTCCGTACCACCGGTGGACGCAGGGCCGGTACGGGACGCTCGGAGGGCGGCGCGAGTGCGAGGTCGGACAGATGACGCGTGGGGATCCAGCGGGTTCGTCGGTGAACAGCCCCGCCGTCGTGAACAGCCCCGCCGTCGTGAACAGCCCCGCCGAGGTACGGATGTCCGCAGCGGAGGTCCCGGACGGCACGCCAGCCCGGAGTCGGGACGTTCCCGACGTACGGTGCTGAGCCTCGGTGCCCTCGGCCTGTTGGCCGCTGGTGCCGCCGGTTACGGCTGGAGCCGGTACGGCGGGCTGTCCGTGCCGGAGTCAGCCACCGGCACCGGACAACGGGTCGCCGCTGGTGTGGCACCCGGGCGGGAAGTTCCCGGTCCGAGCCCGGAGACGGTAGACGACGCCGTCGCGCGGCAACGGGCGCGGGCCGTCCGCGCCGCGGAGCAGGTGCGGCGGTACACGGCCGGAGCCGCCGGTCAGCTCAGCGTCGCCGTGGTCGACCAGCCCACCGGTGCCGGCTTCCTGATCGGTGCCGACCAGGTCTTCCAGACCGCGAGTATCGTCAAGGTCGACATCCTCTCCGCTCTGTTGCTGCACATGGGGGGATCCGCGCTCGGCGCGGACCGGCGCCGGCTCGCCACGAGAATGATCACGGTCAGCGACAACTCCGCCGCCAGTGAGCTGTTCGCGTCGATCGGTGGGGTGTCCGGCCTGCGCAGCGCGAACGACGAGTTCGGGATGACCGAGACGCGGCCGCGTTCCGCGTGGGGCACCACCACGACCACGGCCGCTGACCAGATCCGTCTGCTGCGGACCCTGACCACCGCCGACGGGCCGCTGTCGCAGGCGGACCGCGACTTCGTGCTCGAGCTGATGAGCGGCGTGGTGTCGGAACAGCGGTGGGGGGTGACTGCCGGGGCGGGGTCGTCCCGATCGAAGGTCTGGGTGAAGAACGGGTGGGTGACGATCGACGAGCACGCCGGGCGGTGGCTGGTGAACAGCATCGGTCGGATCGTCGAGGAGGACAACGACTGGTTGGTGGCTGTCCTGTCCGACCACCACGACACCCTGGGACAGGGGGTGGAGATGGTGGAGCGGGTGTCGCTGGCCGCGTTCCGGGCCTGGCGGACCGGTTAGTGGACCTCGGTGTCCCGTACCGGCATTTGTCGTTGAACATCGTGTTCGTCCGGGTGCGCGCTGTGCCGTACTGGGCTGTTCGCCGGACGGGGCGACCCATCCATCGCATCGAGTACGGCCAGATGGGTACGGGCCGCGTAAGCGGCTCGAAACCCGGTGCTGGCAGACTGGTCGGTGTGTATGACGTCGACGTGCTCGTGATCGGATCCGGCCCCAGTGGACAGAAGGCGGCGATCGCCGCGGCGAAGCTCGACCGGCGGGTGGTGGTCGTCGAACGCGCGCACATGCTCGGTGGTGTCTGCATCAACACCGGGACGATCCCGTCGAAGACCCTCCGGGAAGCGGTGCTCTACCTGACGGGGCTCAACCAGCGCGAGGTCTACGGCCGTTCGTACCGGGTGAAAGACGACATAACGGTCAGTGATCTCGCCGCTCGGACCCAGCATGTGATCGGGCGTGAGATCGACGTTACGCGCAGTCAGTTGACCCGTAACCGGGTGCGCATCATGACCGGGACCGCGCGCTTCGACGATCCGCACACCGTCGTGGTGACCGATCCGACCGGTCACGGCAACAAGGTCACCGCCGACAAGATCGTCATCGCGGCCGGAACCCGGCCGGCGCGGCCGGCCAGTGTCGATTTCGACGAACGGACGATCGTCGACTCCGACGGGATCATCAATCTCGAGCACGTCCCGCAGTCGATGATCGTGGTCGGTGCCGGCGTGATCGGCATCGAGTACGCCTCGATGTTCGCCGCGCTCGGCACCGAGGTGACCGTCGTCGAACGGCGCGACCGGATGTTGGAGTTCTGCGACCTGGAGATCGTCGAGGCACTGAAATACCATCTCCGTGATCTAGCAGTCACCTTCCGCTTTGGCGAAGAGGTCGCCTCGGTGCAACGCCATCCCCGTGGCGCGGTCGCCGTCCTGGAAAGCGGCAAGCGGATCGCCGCCGACACCGTGATGTACTCGGCCGGCCGCCAAGGCGTCGCCGCCGATCTCGATCTCGGGCGCGCCGGGCTGGAAGCCGACTCACGGGGTCGGGTGCGGGTCAACGAGAACTTCCAGACCACCGCGGAGCACATCTACGCGGTCGGGGACATCATCGGCTTCCCCGCACTGGCGTCGACCTCGATGGAACAGGGACGCCTCGCCGCCCACCACGCCTGCGGCGAGCCGGCGCGGGGCATGCCGCAACTGCAGCCGATCGGCATTTACACCATCCCCGAGATCAGCTTCATCGGCAGCACCGAGGACCAGCTCACCGACAACCGGGTGCCGTTCGAGGTCGGCGTGGCCCGATATCGGGAACTCGCCCGTGGCCAGATCATCGGTGACTCGTACGGCATGCTCAAGCTCTTGGTCGCCCCGGACACCCGGCAGCTGCTCGGCGTGCACATCTTCGGCACCGGAGCCACCGAACTCGTCCATATCGGACAAGCGGTGATGGGTTGCCACGGCACCATCGACTACTTCGTCGACGCGGTGTTCAACTACCCGACACTCGCCGAGGCGTACAAGGTCGCAGCGTTGGACGCGATGAACAAGATGCGGCATCTGGCGCAACTGCACGACTGAACGGCGCGTGCCGACGCGGGCGCGTGCTGAACGGCGCGTGCCGACGCGGGTCGGAAGGCGCTGGCGGGCGGCGTCGCGGCGGGCCTCGCGGCGGTACGACCCGGCGACCATCCGACCGCCCCGGTACCGCGTACCAGGACATCCGGACGTACCATCGCCCAATGGCAGAGATGGTCACCCTGCGTCTGAGTCCGCAGACCCTGGCCCAGGCACGCGCCGCTGCCGAGCGGGAAGGGGTCACTCTCTCCGACTGGATCGACCGGGCGGCCCGCCGCGAGGCCCGCCGCGACGCCGACCGGGCCCACGAGGAGTGGCTGGCCGCCAACCCCGAGGTACGTGCCGAGCTCGACGCCTTCGACCAGCTCGCCGACACCCTGGAATGCGGCTGGTCCGACCTCTCTGACGCGGCGTGAACCGCGGCGAGATCTGGACCGTCGGGGAGCGCTCCGACCTGCGCTACCGCGTGGTGGTGCTGTCCGGTGACACCCACAACGACCGCCCTCGGGCGGCACCCTACTGCGCGCCGATCGTTCGGCAACGGGGTGCCACCACCCTGCCACCCTTCGTGGTGCCGCTTGCCGAAACCGACCCGCTGTCCGGCGTGGTGGTGGTCAACCGGATGCGGCGGATCTCCGGAAGCTCCGGTGCGGAACGGGTCGGCATGGTCACCGGCGCGAGCATGGCCCGGATCGAGGAAGCCGTCCGCGACCTGTTCGACCTGTGACGGCCGACGTCGACCTGTGACGGCCGACGCTTCGGCCGCATCGCACCGCACTGCACCGCACTGCACCGCACTGCACCGCACTGCACCGCACTGCACCGCACTGCACCGCACTGCACCGCACTGCACCGCACTGCACCGCACTGCACCGTGCGACCCGGCGCGAGCACCAACGGGTCAAAAAGTCCGGTATCGCTGGCGGACCTGGTCGTGCGGGTGGTACCACTGTCCGGTGAGCATCGTGTCACCCGGCTTCCACGGCCGCCCGCGTTCCCCCGGTGCGGTCACCCTGCCCCCGGGTCAGTACCTCACCGAGGACTTTCCGGTGCTGTCCGCCGGTCCGACACCGCGCATCGACACCGCCGGTTGGGAGTTCGTGCTCACCGCCGAGGACGGCCGGGAGCACCGGTGGACCTGGGCGCAGCTGCTCGACCTGCCCGGCGACGACGTGACGGTCGACATCCACTGCGTGACCAAGTGGTCCAAGCTCGGCACCCGCTGGCGAGGCGTCTCACTGGACACCCTGCTGGCCGACGTCGAGACCGCCGCCGAGTACGCGCTCGCGCATTCGTACGGCGGCTACACCACCAATCTGCCGTTGGCCGACCTGACCGACGGGCAGGCCTGGATCGCCTACCGCTACGACGGCGAGGACCTGCCCGCCGAGCACGGCGGCCCGGCCAGGCTCCTGGTGCCACACCTGTACTTCTGGAAGTCGGCCAAGTGGGTACACGGGATCCGGCTGCTCCTCGATGACGAACCAGGCTTCTGGGAGACCGCCGGCTATCACGACTACGGTGATCCGTGGCGCGAGCAGCGGTACCAGGGCGATTGACCGGCCGGCTGGGGTGGCGCGTGGCGCGGCTGGCAGCGGCCCGCCCGGAAACCCCCACCGCTCGTACGCTGATCCTCGACGTCCCGGGGTGGCCCGGCCACCTGCCGGGGCAGCACGTCGACGTCCGACTCACCGCCGACGACGGTTACCAGGCGCAGCGCAGCTACTCGATCGCCGGACCGGCGGACGGCGATCGGGTCGAGCTGACCGTGCAGCAGGTCCCCGACGGTGAGGTCTCCGGATACCTGACCGGACCGTACACGGTCGGGGACCCGGTGGAGATTCGCGGACCCGTGGGCGGCTGGTTCGTCTGGCGCTCCGAAGCCGCCGATCCGGTGCTCCTGGTCGCCGGCGGTTCCGGGATCGTCCCATTGATGGCGATGATACGTGCCCGCCGGGCCGCCGGTAGCCGGGTGCCGTTCCGGCTGGTCTATTCGGTACGGACAGCGCAGGACGCCTACTACGCCGACGAGCTGCGCCGGCGGGTACGCGACGATGCCGGGTTGGACGTCAGCTACGTGTACACCCGGCACGCGCCGGACGGCTGGCCGGGCCGGGTGGGACGGCTCGGGGTCGCCCACCTCAACCGCCACGGCTGGCCCGCGGAACTGGCACCGATGTGTTTCGTCTGCGGTCCGACTGGTTTCGTCGAGACGGCAGCGGACATCCTCGTCGCTCTCGGACACGGTCCACGCCGTGTCCGTACCGAGCGTTTCGGACCCACCGGAGGTTGAGATGACCGAACAACTGGCGGCCCCGGCGGTGCGTGACGGGGGACATCTGGACGGCAACGCGCTGGCCGGCCCGCTCACCGAGATCTTCGCGGTCGACGTCACCACCGCGGTCGGCCGCTGTGCCGGCTGCGGACGGGCCGGTCCGCTCGCGGCCCTGATGGTCTATCCGAACGCCCCGGGCCTGGTCGCTCGCTGCCCGCATTGCGCCGGGGTGCTGCTGCGCCTGGTGCGCGGTCCCGACGAGGTCTGGCTCGACCTGCACGGTGCGGTGAGCCTACGGATCGCGATGCCGCCCGGCTGAGCAGGGCGGGTCAGGCATGGCGCGGGCGATCACCGGTCGGGACGCCCGGCCGCCGCCGATTCTCGGAGCCGGCGTCACAGCTCGCTGTCCCGCCCGGCGAGCGGATCGATGTCGTCCCGCGCGGCGACCGGACCGATCGACTTGATCATCTGCTGGGCGGTGACGGCGAATCCGATCGACTCGTACAGTCGGCGGGCCACTGGATTGTCCGAGAAGACGTTGAGCCCGATCCGGGTCACCCCACGTTCGGCGAGCAGCGGTTCGATCGTGGACAGTATGGTCCGTCCGTACCCGTTGCCGCGCTGACCCGCGTCGACCTCTACGTAGTAGATCCAGGCCGGCCGGTCGTGCTCTGCCGGCTCGGGCAGTCCGACCCAGAGCCAACCGACCGGTGGCGCGTCGGCGGCATCCGCCGCCCGCGCGATCAGGAAGAGCATGCGCTCGGTGGCCAGCCCGGCCGGCAGCAACTCGTCGTGTTGACGTCGTGATTCGGCTATCGCGGTGGCGTTGGTGGCCCGTCCGGACCGCACCAGGCTCGCGGCGTAGCCCTCCAACAACCGGGGAAATCGGTCGTCGAACTCTGTCTGGGTCATCGGGTGCAGCGCAACCGAGGGTCGGTCTGACGATGTCATCGCCACATCGTGGCGTACGGCACCGAGATCGTCATCCGGATTGTTCCGGTGCCGGGCCTGCCCGGCACCGGAACAATCCGGATCGCCGGTACGGTCGGACCACCTGAGCGAGGAGCCATGGTGATCGAACTACCGAAAGCCGAATTCGCCTTTCCCGGACCGCTGCGCGATCGTCTGGTCGACGCGATCCTGGCCGGGGACAAGACCGCGACCACCGGGCTGGCGCCGCAGTACGACCTCGACGGGGAACCCCTGCCCCGACCCGGGGATCGGACCCTGCTGGTCGACTCCGCCGACCAGCCGTGCGCGGTGCTGGAGACCCCGCGGGTACGGACGCTGCCCCTCGCCGAGGTGGATCTCGCGCACGCCGTCGACGAGGGCGAGGGGTTCCGGACGATCGCCCGGTGGCGTGCCGGGCACGAGTCGTTCTGGCACTCCGCCGAGATGCGGGCGTCGCTCGGCCGCCCCGACTTCACCGTCGACGACGAGACCCTCGTGGTGGCCGAACGGTTCCGGGTGGTCGAACGGGTCTGGCGCCGCGCCGAGGTGGACGCCGCGTACCGCGCCGAGGCAGGTGCGCTCGTCGCGCTTCTGCGCTCCGTCCCCGACGTCGAGTTCGACCGGCCCACCCGCTGCGCACCGTGGACGGTCCGGGAGTTGCTGGCCCACACGGTGACAGCGCTCGGTCGGACCACCGAGCTGCTCGACGCACCTCGTACCGCCGAGCACCGATCCGGCCGGAGCGCGCCGGCGGCGGAGACCGGCGACGACACGGAGTTGGTCTCCGCCGCCGGGTACTACGTGGCCGACGCCCGTTTCGCACCAGCACAGGACACGGCCCGGATCGACCACGCGCGCCGGCTGGCCGATGCCGAACCGCCTCAGCGCCTGGTTGACGACCTGGCCCGTCGCGCCAGCGTGATCGCCGAACTCGTGGCGGCGCAACCAGCCGATCGCCGCGTGGTGACCAGGCACGGCGACCTGATGACACTCACCGACTTCCAGGCGACCAGGGTGGTCGAGGCGGCCGTACACGGCCTGGACGTCACCGACGCGCTCGGTCTCCCGCCGTGTCTGACCGGACCCGGCGCGGATGTGGTGGTGGCACTGGCACTCGGACACACCGGCGCGCCGCTGCGCGCGGCTCGCGGGTGGGACCGGGCACACCTGGTACGGGCGGTCACCGGCCGGGTCCGGCTGACCACGGCAGACCAGGCGGAGCTGGCCCGGCACGGTGGACGCAAACCCTTCTTCGGCCGGTGACGGCAGGTTCGTGACACGCACCGTTCCGGACCGGTTGGCAGCGAGTAGCGGGTGCACCTGCCGCAGCAGTGTCATGCCTCAGCCCGTAGGTTGACAGCGGCAAGGCCTTGACGAAACCCTTTCGCGATCCCGACTTCGGTGCTGGAGGTTGCCGTGGACTGGTCCCCGGGGAACGTACTGATACTCCTGGTCGTCGTTGCGCTCGGCGCGGCGGCGGGCTGGCTGGTGATGAGCCGTCGATCCCCGTCGGCGGGGTCCGCCGGGCAGTCCGCCGAACCAGGGACGGCAAACGGCGACGAGGCGGTCTCCGACCCGGTGACGAGTACGCCGCCGGTGGGGTCGACCCCGGCCGTGACGGACGCGCCCGCCGTCGCGGCGGTCACCGACCCGCCCGTCACCAGCGCCGTCACCGACGAACCGGTCGCGGTATCCGAGTCGGCTGAGCCTGAGCCGGCTGAGCCTGACCCGGCGGTGCCGGCCGGCCCGGCCCAACCGGAACCGATCGCTGCCGCGGCGCCCGCCGCGCCCGAGCCGGTGGCAGCAGCCGAACCCACTGTCCCGGCCGAGCCGGTGGCAGCAGCCGAGCCGGTCGCGGCGGTGCCGACCCAGGCCGTGTCACCCGAATCCGCGCCCGCCGACGACTTCCGACGCATCGAGGGGATCGGCCCCAAGATGGCCGCCGCCCTGCAGTCAGCCGGGATCCGTACGTATCAGCAGCTCGCCGAGACCGACGAGGCCACGCTGCGGGCCGCCGTGCGGTCCGCCGGGATGCGCGCCACGGCGAGTCTGCCCACCTGGCCGGCGAAGGCGCAGGCCCTGGCGGGGGCACGGACGGCCGACTGACCGCACCCGGGTCGCGGGCGTCCGATCGGGACGAAGGTCCCGCCGATCGAGGTCGACCGGCAACAGCGCGTGGGCAGGCGCAGGGTCGACGATGAGGTCGAGGGCCGGCGGCGGGGTGCCGCCGGTGCCGACCGAACGAGGTGATCCGGATGACCGCAGTCCTGGCGGCCCCGCCGACCGAGACCCAGGTGGCGATCGATGCCCTGGTCGCGGCGGCGTCGAAGGCGCTCGACGACTACGCCGAGTTCGACCAGGAACGGGTCGACACGATCGTCGGCAAGGCGTCGATCGCGGCGCTGGGCCGGCACAGCGACCTGGCCCGGCTGGCCGTGACGGAGACCGGCCGCGGCGTGTTCGAGGACAAAGCGGTCAAAAACATGTTCGCCTGCGAGCACGTCACCCACAGCATGGCCGGGATGAAGACGGTCGGGGTGGTCGGCCGCGACGACATCAGCGGCATCGTGGAGATCGCCGAGCCGGCCGGTGTGGTCTGCGGGATCACCCCGGTTGCAGCTACGGGCGTAACTCGGTGTCGAACAACGTGACCGCGCTGAATCTGCTCAACATCAAGCGGGTCGCCCGGCGGACCAACAACCTGCAGTGGTTCAAGGTTCCGCCGAAGATCTACTTCGAGCCGCACGCGATCCGGTACCTCGCCGACATGCCCGACGTGCACCGGGTCACCGTGGTGACCGACGCGACCATGACCCGGCTCGGGTTCGTCGACCGGATCCTCACCGTGTTGCAGGGCCGCGCCGAGCGGGTCGCCCTGCAGATCATCGACACGGTCGAGCCGGAGCCGAGCATCCGTACGGTGGACGCCGGCGCGGAGCAGATGCGTCACTTCCGGCCCGACACGATAATCGCCCTCGGCGGTGGATCGGTGATGGACGCCGCCAAGGTGATGTGGCTGCGCTACGAGCACCCCGGCGTGGTCTTCGCCGACATGCGGGAGAAGTTCTTCGACATCCGTAAGCGTGCCTTCACCTTCCCCGCACCCGGCGTGCTCGCCAAGCTGGTCTGCATCCCGACCACGTCGGGAACCGGCGCCGAGGTCACCCCGTTCGCGGTGATCACCGACACGGTCACCGGCAAGAAGTATCCGTTGGCTGACTACGCGCTGACTCCGAACGTGGCGATCATCGACCCGGTGCTCGCGGCGGACCTGCCGGCGGTGGTGACCGCTGACAGCGGCTTCGACGCGCTCACCCACGCCACCGAGTCGTACGTGTCGGTCTATGCCAACGACTACACCGACGGACTGGCGTTGCAGGCGATCCGACTGATCTTCGGCTATCTGGAGCGGGCGGTCGTCAACGGCGCGGCCGACCCCGAGGCCCGGGAGAAGATGCACAACGCGGGCACCATCGCCGGCATGGCCTTCGGCAACGCGTTTCTGGGCATCGTGCACGCTATGTCGCACACGCTCGGTGCGACTTTCCACATCGCCCACGGGCGGACCAACGCGATCCTGATGCCGCATGTCATCCGCTACAACGGGGCCCGGCCGACGAAGCTCTCCGGTTGGCCGAAGTACGAGCACTACCGGGCCCCGGAACGCTTCGCGGAGATCGCCCGGATGCTCGGCCTGCCGGCGGCGACACCGGAGGAAGGCGTCGAGTCGTACGCCGCCGCCGTGGAACGGTTGCGCGACGCGGTCGGTATCGAGCCGTCGTTCCAGGCGGTCGGCGTCGACGAAACGTCGTTCCTCGCCAGTCTGCCGCAGCAGGCGATGAACGCCTACGACGACCAGTGCGCCCCGGCCAATCCCCGGATGCCGATGCTCGACGACATGCAGGCGATCATGCGCGACGCGTACTACGGTCAGCCCGGCGAGACGGCCGACCAACCACACCCTGCGGCCGACCGGATCGACCAGCCGGCCTCGCGGGAGTGATCAGATCGACGGCGGCCGACCGGGCCGGCGTCGGCAGGCGCCGACGCCGGCTCGGCCGATGATGCGGCAGGATGGACGCATGTGCCGAAGCATCAAGACCCTTCGTGAGCCGTACGCCACCGACGTCACCGAGGCCGACATCGAGGCCGCCGCGCTGCAGTACGTCCGCAAGATCTCCGGATTCCGGCAACCGGCCGCGCACAACGCCGAGGCGTTCGACGCCGCCGTGGCGGCCGTGGCCGCCGCCAGCCGCGAGCTGCTGGACCGGTTGGTCGTCCGCGCACCGGCCGCGCCGTCGGGCGGCTGACCGACCCGACGTCAGCTCTGCCAGTCGATCCGGTTTTCGATCATCGCGACGACGTGTCGCCAGTGGTCGACCACGCGCGCCTGATCGAAGGCGAGCAGCTCACGACGTCCACGTCGAAACGGCATCCGGCTCGCCACCCGCAGCGCGTCGTCGAGTCGGTCCAGCAACGTGCCCTCGCCCAGGAGCAGGTGGCCGTCGGCGATGTCGAGCGCGGCGATCAGCTCGCGCGCCACGTTTCCCGTCTCGATCACCAGATCGATCAGCCACTGCTTCGGGTGCCGTTCCAACGTGACCGGCACCAGATCGAGCCGGTACCGGTTGTCCGGCGTCAGCGGTAGGAACGCCGTGGCCATCGACGAACTCAACGATTCCCAGTGCAGCACCGAGGTCATGTCGTGGTCATCGGTGCCGGCGGCGTGGTCGCTGGCCTGCTCAGGACGGGGAAACAGCGGGAGCCGCGCCCGCCGACTGGCGAACACCGCGCTCGTCGACCCGTCGTCGTCGGTGACGTAGGTGCGGACCGTGTACCCGACCCGGTCGCCGAGCGCCAGCTCGACGAGATGGACCGGGAAGTCCGCCGGCAGCACCCCACGCGGCGGGACGCCGTTGACCGCTGGCGGTGTGGTCGGTGGGAACACCGGCGCGGCCGGAGCCGGTGGTCCGGGCGGCGGGAACGCCGGTGGTCCGGGCGGCGGGAACGCCGGTGGTCCGGGCGGCGCCGCGGGTCCGCTCGGTCGAGGCACGGCCGGTGGCGCTGGCGGTACATACAGGCACCCCTGTGCGACCACCAGTTCGGGCTGATCGATCACGGTGGGCGGGATCCTGAGTCGCCGGTGCAGCAGCGCGGCGATCAGCGGCACCCGACTGGATCCTCCGACGAGGAACACTCCCGCCGTGTGTTCCGGTGCCACCCCCGCCCGGCGCAGCAGGTCGAGCGTGGCGGTGACCGTACGGTCGAGGTACGGCTGGGCGGCTTTCTCGAACTCTTCCCGGGTGATGTGCAGATCGACGTCGAGGATCGGGATGTGCAGATCGGCGTGGGGGTGCCGGGACAGCAGCTCCTTGGCCGCCCGCGCGCCCCACCACAGATCCCGCCGGGCCCGGGAGTCCGCACTGGTCTGCGGCCAGTCCAACCGGGCCCAGCCGGAGCTGGCCCGGGCGGTGAGGGTCCGGGCGTGGTCGACGACGACGGCGTCGAGATCCAGCCCGCCGACGTCGTCGAGGCCACTGGTGGCGATCACCTCGAACCCGGCGGCGCCGCCGCGCACCACACTGAGGTCGAAGGTGCCGGCCCCCAGGTCGTAGACGACCAGCGCCCGGCCACTCGGAACCCGTTGACCCAGGACGGAGACGAAGTAGGCGGCCGCGGCGACCGGTTCGGGAACCAGCGTCACCGGCGGCAGTCCGGCCCGTCGCGCCGCCTCGGACAGCACGGTCAGCCGAGTGCGTGCCCAGGCGGCCGGATGGGTCAGCACGACAGCCGACGGCGCTCGGCCGCAGACGCGGGACGCTTCTGCCCACTGCCGAGCCAAGACCGCCGCGATCAGATCGACGACGGCGTACTCCCGTTCGCCGAGCCAACTGGTCTCGTCGTCGATCCGCCGCTTCGGGTTGGGCTCCAGCCCGGCTGGATAGGCGACCGCCGCCCGTTCGGCGTCCGTTCCGGTGAGCACGGTGGCGTCCGGCCCGACATGGACGGCCGAGGGCAGCAACGGCGACGAGTCGAACAGCAGCGGGGTCACCGGGCCGCCGGGCCGGTGCAACACGCCGACCGTGGTGGACGTGCCGAAGTCCAACCCGAGACGCACCCGTGCGTACCTCCCGTACCCTGGTCGCATGTCCACGGAGGAGCCAGCGCCAGACTATCGTGTCGCGCCACCCGGACTGGGATATGTGCCGGAAGGTTACCTACCGCCCGAGCCGGCACCGAATCGGATCTCCCGCCGTCGGGTGTGGCTGGCACTCGGGCTCGCGGCCGTGGTCGTCGTCAGCGCCGGCACGACCGCCGGTTATCTGGTCTTCGGTCGATGGGACGGGCGTCCGGCCACCGGCGACGTCGCGATCACCGTACGGGTGTCGAGCCCGGCCGGCGACCGGCCGTCGACCAGCGCGCTGGAGCAGACCAAGCAGATCCTGCAGGACCGGATGGTCGAGTCCGATCTGACCAGGCCGACGGTCACCGCGATCGGCGACGAGACCCTGCTGGTCACTGCTGCCAGCGAGCAGAGCGATCAGGTCGAGGCGCTGCTGGCACCGGGCAGCCTCAGCTTCCGGCGGGTCCTCGCCACCCGGCTCGAGGAACCGCCCGTGACCGATACGGAGTGCACGGACGACCCGCCGGGTAGGCTCGACCCGGTCGCCGTCGCCGCCTCCGCCAAGGACAAACTCGGCACCGCCTTCGACCTGCCCGGCGAGGAATCCGAGCCGGTACGGCTGGACGACCCGGCGGTGGCGGCGTACACCGGACTCACCTGTGCCGAAGTCGCGGCCCTGCCTCCGGAGCTGCAGTACCGGGTGCCGGCGATCACCTGCCCGACGCTCGAACGCCGGCCGGCCGGTGTCTTCGACCGTCTCGACGCGTCCACCGCCGCCTGCGACTCCGAGCAGGCCACCCGATATCTGCTCGACGTCGCCAAGGTCGTCGGCGCCGACCTGGCCTCGGCGGAGGCGGAGCTCCACCAGAGCACGGGCGACTGGGTGATCCAGCTGCGGTTCACCGAGACCGGCCAGCCCAAGTGGACCGCCCTGACCGAGGAGACGGTGGCGGCCGGCAAGCCCGGCGGCGAGGACCAGCAGATCGCGATCGTGCTGGACAACACGGTGCTCAGCGCGCCCAACGTCCCTTACGTAGTGCGCGGCGACGCGACCTTGTCGGGTGCCTTCGGCGCCGACACCGCCCGGACGCTCGCGGCGACGCTGGCGCACGGCGTACTGCCCGCCAGGTTGACGGTCGTCGCGGTCGAGACCGTCCGCTGACTGACTGACTGACTGACTGGCCGGCCCGCCGCCGGGGTCCTGCCGCACCGGCGGCCGGCCCACCGGCTTATGTGAGGCTTCTTGAGCGAAACGTCAGTCGAAACGCAGGTCCACTCGTCGTCGCCGCCCGTACCGGTGGGTGGGCCGCGATCGCGCGGCGGTGACCGGGAGGAGCGGGCGCATGTACGGGTGGGACGTCAGAAGCGGACGGGCACGCAAGGTGTTCATCGGGGTGGCGGCCGCCGCCCTGCTCGGCGGCGGACTCGCGGTCGGCACCGGGCTGGGCAACGCGGGCGAGAACTGCGCCGGCCTGGACACCGCGCTGCGCAACAACCTCACCTTCATCGCCGAGCAGCGCGCCAACCCGGACGCCCTGTCCGTCGACCGAATCGCCAACCGGCAGGCCGTCGTCGACCTGATCCAGCAGCGGCGGGCCGCCGCCGGCTGCACCGCCGACGTCCAGGCCGGCGCCTCGGTCGCGGCCCCGACCACCCCGGCGGCGCCGCAACCGGCACCAACCGGCGGTACGGACACCGGTGCCGCGCCGGACGCCGGTGCGCCCGGGACCGGTGAGGTCGTCTGCGCCGGCTCGACGGTGACCCTGTTCACCGAGGACGCCGCCCCGGCGGCGTCCAGTGGCACCTTCCCGATCGGCACCGTGCTCAGGGTGACCAACCTCGACAACGACCGGAGCGTCACCGTCACGGTGACCAGCCCGTCGGCCAGTTGCGTGCTGCTCAACGATGCCGCCTTCGAACAGGTCCGGGAACCGGGCAGGTTCGTCATCCGGCGGGTCGTGGTCGAGCGGATCCGCTGACCCGTACCGCGTCGCGTCGTCGGCGAGGGCCGGCGGCGCGACGCCGGATCACCCACTCGGCCACCACCACGTTGATCAGCCAACCGGCGGCCATGGTGCCGGTCCG
Source organism: Solwaraspora sp. WMMD406 (assembly GCF_029626025.1). NCBI lineage: Bacteria > Bacillati > Actinomycetota > Actinomycetes > Micromonosporales > Micromonosporaceae > Solwaraspora > Solwaraspora sp. WMMD406. The sequence continues at coordinate 4,534,285 of NZ_JARUBF010000001.1, read as the reverse complement.
GCCCGACGCCGTCACCGGGCCGATCACGGCCAGCCACGCCAGCTGGGTGAAGAACTGGGTGCCCGCGCCCATCCCGATCGCGTACCCCCGGATCATCCAGGCCCGGTGCGCGGCGAAGTCGCGCCGCCGGATCGCGACGAAACCGACCACGACGCACGCCGCCATCGCCGCACTCACCACCACCCGGATGGCGACCAGCAGCTCGCTGTCGACCGCTGCCGGCGGCAGGAACAGGGTCAGCCACAGGCCGGTCCCGGCGGTGAGCAACCCGCAGAGCACCAGGACCCGCCCGGCGGCCCGGTGCCAGGCGCGGTGGCGTCGCCGCACGCCCGGCGCGAACTGGAACGCGCCGACGAGGCTGAAAACGGTGACGCTGACGATGTGCGTCACCAGTGCCATCGGGGTGGCGGTGACCCGGTCGCCGTCGGGCACGATGGCCGGCCCGCCGGCCAGCTCGGCCAGCCGCAGGCCGCCGGCGACCACCGGTACCAGGCTGAGCAGCACCAGCCCGGTGGGGATCAGCCAGTTGGCGGCGGTGGAGCGACCGGCGGAACGTGACGTCGACCGTGGATTCGGTACGGGTGTGAACATGGCTCGATCGTCGCGGCGGCGCGGCCGCCGGTCATCGCCGCACGGGCCGGTGTCGTCCCGGCCGTTGGACGGGGCCGCCCGTCGTACTTGTGGCCGGTCCGCCGGCACGGCCCGCTGCGTACGATCGCGGTGTGCGTGCGCTGCTGCGGTCGGTGTGGGCCGAGCCCGCCGTCGCCGACCCACCGACGCGGGTCTGGCGGGACTCGGCGCTGCTCGGCGCGGTCGGTGTAGCGGCGACCGTCGAAGGACTGCTCCGTACCGACCTGGTGTCGCCCACGTACTCGATGATCATCGCCCTGGTGTTGGCGCCGACCCTGTTGTGGCGTCGGACCAGGCCACTGCTGATGGTCGCCGTCGCCTTCCCGGTCACCGCCGTGGCCGCACTGCTGGTCGGCCACGAACCGGAGCTGGTCACCGGCGTCTACCTGCTGATCCTGCCGTACGCGCTGTACCGCTGGGGTTCCGGTCGGCAGATCGTGGCCGGTACGGCGATCATCCTGGCCAAGATGGGCCTGTCGGCGGCGGTGGGCCACCTCGACCTCGCCGACCTGGTCGGCGGGACGGTGGTGGTGTCCGCCGCGATGGCCGTCGCCACCGCGCTGCGGTACCGGGCGACGCTGTGGGCCCGCGAACTCGACCAGGCAAAGTCGGCCGAGCGCGAACGACTCGCCCGCGACCTGCACGACACGGTGGCCCACCACGTGTCGGCGATGGCGATCCGCGCCCAGGCGGGCATCGCGGTGGCACCGACCCGACCGGCGGCCGCCCTCGACGCGCTGGCCGTGATCGAGGACGAGGCGACCCGCGCCCTGGCCGAGATGCGGCTGATGGTGCGCGGCCTGCGCCACGGCGAACCGGCCGGGCGGCTGGACCCGACGGACCTCACCCCGAACCCCGGAATCGGTGACATCGCCCGACTCGCCAGCCCCGACCAGCCCGGGCCGGTCGTCGACATCGCCCTGCACGGCGACCTCGACGACATCCCGTCGACCGTCGCTACAGCGGTCTACCGGTTGGCCCAGGAGTCGGTGACCAACGCCCGCCGGCACGCCCGGCACGCCACCCGGATCGAGGTCCGCGTCGACGCCGACGCCGACGCGGTGCGGCTGCGGGTCAGCGACGACGGCGACACCAGCACGGCCCGACCCGCCGGTGGCGGTGGCTTCGGCATCGTCGGCATGATCGAGCGGGCGGCGCTGCTCGGCGGCACCTGCGACGCCGGTCCGGACCACGGCCGGGGCTGGACCGTCGCCGTGGCCCTGCCCCGCCACGCTCCGGCCGGCCGGGCCGGGACGTGACCATCCGGGTGGTCGTCGCCGACGACCAGGAGATCGTCCGGACCGGGCTGACGATGATCCTCGACGCCCAGCCCGGCATCGACGTCGTCGGCGCGGCGGCCGACGGCCGCCGCGCGGTCGACCTCGCCCACCGGCTACGCCCCGACGTGTGCCTGTTCGACATCCGGATGCCCGACGTGGACGGTATCGAGGCCACCCGCCGCCTCGCCGGACCCGGCGTCGTCGACCCGCTCGCCGTGGTCGTCATCACCACCTTCGACCTCGACGAGTACGTCTACGCCGCGCTGCGCGCGGGTGCCCGGGGCTTCCTGCTCAAGGACGCCGGTACGGCGCTGCTCACCCAGGCCGTCCGGGCCGCCGCCGTCGGTGACGCACTCATCGCGCCGGCGGTCACCACCCGACTGCTCGGCGCCTTCGCCGCCGCCGGTCCGGTGGGACCGGCCCGTCAGCCGCTCGATCCGTTGACCGACCGTGAGGAGCAGGTGCTGGTCGCCGTCGCCCGGGGCCGCACCAACACCGAGATCGCCGGCGAGCTGCACATCAGCCTCAGCACGGTCAAGAGCCACCTCGCCGCCCTGATGGCCAAGCTCGGCGTCCGCAACCGGGTGGAGCTCGCGATCTGGGCGTACGAGACCGGCCGGGTCCGGGCCGGCCTCGACCGGCCGACGTAGCGCGCGACACGCGGGCGGATCGCCGGGCCTACCGTGTTCGGATGAGGCTTCTCGTGGTGGGCGGCAGCGGATTCCTCGGCCGGGAGATCGTCCGTCAGGCACGGCGCGCCGGGCACCAGGTGGCCGCGACCTTTCACCGCCATCCGCCCGGCGGCGACCTCGACTGGCACGCACTCGACGTCCGCCGCCGCGACCATGTCGCCCGCGTCGCCGCCACGGCTCGACCCGACGTGATCGTCAACGCCGCCTATCGTCAGAACGACTGGGCGAGCACCGCCGACGGCGGCGCGCATGTCGCCCTCGCCGCTGGGGCGGTGGCGGCCCGGCTCGTCCACGTCTCCAGCGACGCGGTCTTCGCCGGCGCGGCGGGCGCCTACGACGAGACCTGCCCACCGGACCCGACGACGCCGTACGGTGCGGCCAAGGCCGCCGCCGAGACGGCGGTCGCGGCGATCACCCCTCACGCCGTCATCGCCCGGACGTCACTGATCATCGGGTACGGCGAGTCCGTCCACGAGCAACATGTGCACGCTCTGGCGGCCGGCGTGCGCACCGGTGTGCTGTTCACCGACGACGTACGGTGCCCGGTGCATGTCACCGACCTCGCCGCAGCACTGTGTGAACTCGCCGGGTCGCCGTACTCCGGGGTCCACCACGTCGCCGGCCCGGACGCGTTCAGCCGGCACCACCTCGGGGTGCTCATCGCGCGCCGCGACGGCCTCGACCCGGCCGCGCTGCCCACCGGCCTCCGTGCCGCCAGCGACGTCCCCGGACCGGCCGAGCTGCGGCTGGACTGCGCCCGTACCCGTGCCCGGCTGACCACCCGACTACGCGGTGCTCACGAGTTCCTCACCGCCGCGCGGATCTGACCGCTGGGCGAGCAGGTCCGCCTCGACCAGCCGGCCGGACAACGACGACCATCGATGACGGTGGTCCGGACGGGTACGGGCCACCGCCGGCAGTCGACCGCTCCGGCGCTCAGGCCGGCCGGGCTGACGGCACGTCGCCCCGGGTGGCCAGCCACCAGCCGGTGGCCGCGACCACGGCCACCAGAGCGGCGAAGCCGAACGGGGCAGCCAACCCGACACCAGCGGCCAGCGCGCCCCCGAGCAGTGCGCCACCGCCGGCGGCACCGTAGATCAGGGTCTTGGACGCCGCCGTCACCCGTCCCAGCAGACCGTCCGGTACGGTGCGTTGCCGCAGTGTCGCCGCGCAGATGTTCAGCACCGCGAACGCACCGGAGGAGACCACGGTCACCACCACCGCCACCCAGATCTGCGGTACGGCGAGAAGCAGCGCCGGCACTCCGGCGGTGACCGCCAGGGAGACGGCCAGCACCAGCCGGTGCCGCCGGCCGGCGACCAGCCGGTCGGCCAGGAACGCGCCGGCCAGCCCGCCACCGGCTCCGGCGGACAGCAGCAGGCCGTAGCCGAGCGCGCCGACACCGAGCACGTCCCGGGCGTACAGCAGGAAGATCGCGAACCATGCCGCGTCGGCGGCGGCGACCGCCGCGACCACCAGCGCCAGGGCGCGCAACGTCCGGTGCCGGGTGAGCCAACGCAGCCCCGCCCGGATGCTCGGGCCGACCGTCGTGACGGTGGTCGTGGCGGCGGCCATGGCAGTGGTGGTACGGGCCAGGCTGAGTGGCAACGACAGCACCAGCATCACGGCGAGCGCCAGGCTGGCCCCGTTGGCCGCGAACGGTACGGCCGCGCCGACGACGAACAGCGCGGCGCCGACCGGTGGGCCGACGAACTCGTTGCCGACGATGGTGCCGGCGGTGAGCCGGCCGTTGGCCCGCTCCAGCGCGGCCGGCGGCACCAGTTTCGGCACCGCCACCTGGCCGGCGGTGTCCCGCACCGCCTCGCCGACGCCGAGACCGAAAGCGCAGGCGGCGACCAGCGCGATCGTGGCGGTGCCGGTGGCCACCGTCGCGACCAGGAGCACCAGCATCAGGGCACGCACCGTGTCGGCGGCGGCGAGCAGCGTACGGGGTGCGACCCGGTCGGCGAGCGCACCGGCGGCCAGCCCGGCGACGAGCCAGGGCAGGGTCTGCGCGGTGGCGACGACGGCCAGTCCGAGCGGATCCCCGGTCAGCGACAGGGCCAGCAGCGGGAACGCGGCGACCCGGATCCCGTCGCCGATGTTGGCCAGGCTGGCGGCGCTCCAGAACCGCCAGAACGGCGTGCCGAGCGGTGGTGACTGTGACATCCGTACATGATGCACCCGGTCGGCGTACGGGGCGGCCAGCTGTCAGTCGACCGTGCGGCCGTGCCGGTCGCGGGCCTTGATCCGGGTGGTCGGCATCTCCGGGGCCGGCAGTGGGGTGACCACGCAGCCGGTGACCGTGCCGAACCGCCGGCCGGCCGCCCAGTCGTCGCGGGCGGCCACCAGTTCCTCGTGACTGCGGGCGACGAAGTTCCACCACATGACGAGGGGCTCGTCGAACGGTTCGCCGCCGAGCAGGAACAGCCGGGCGGCACCGCCGGCGGTCACCGTCGACGCGGACCGGCCCTCGCCCAGGTAGAGCAGCCCGCCCGGGGCCAGCTCCACTCCGTCGACCCTGGCCGTGCCGGACATCGCCAGCAGGGCGTACTCGAAATCGTCGCGCAGCGTCAGCGCGACGGGCGCGTCGGTGTCGATGTCGATCTGTGCTCCGACGATCGGGCTGGCCATCTCGGCGGGGGACCGGGCGCCGGCGTACTCGCCGACCACGACGGTGATCCGCGCGTCGTCGGCGGTGACCTGCGGCAGTGCGGCGTGGTGCTCGAACCGGGGCGCGCCGTGGCGGGCCGACTCCGGCAACGCCACCCACAGCTGCAACCCGTGCATCACCGGCGGATGATCCGGCGGCGACTGCTCCGAGTGGGCGATCCCGTGCCCGGCGGTCATCAGGTTGAGCTGCCCCGGCACGATCGGCTGGACGCTGCCCAGACTGTCCTGGTGCAGGATCTCGCCGTCGACCAGCCAGGTCACCGTCTGCAGCCCGGTGTGCGGGTGCGGCGGGACCTGCATGCCGGGCCGGCCGGCGACGTCGTCGGGCCCGAAGTGGTCGACGAAGCACCAGGCGCCGACCATCCGCCGGGGCCGCTGCGGCAACAGCCGCCGGACCGTCGTGTAGCGGCCCAACGGCACGTCGTGGCCGGGTAGCAGGATGCTCTCCGGCTGTGCGCCGGCCACCACGGTCGCGTTGTACCGGATGCTTCCCGACGTCTCCGTACTCATGCGTCGACCTTACGCGCGGTGCGGCCGGCCCGCCGTCATAGGCTGCCGAGGCGGCGGTCGATCGCGATCTCGATCACGACCCGGTCGGGGTTGGGCCGGGGAACCCGGTAGCGGCGGGCGTACCGCTGCTCGGCGTCCCGTACGGCTTGCGGGTCGTCGCGCACCCAGGCCCGGCCTTCGAGCGTGGACCAGCGCCGGCCGTCGACCTGGCAGACGGAAACCCGGGCGCCGGCCGGGCCGGCCGCACGGACGTGAGCGGCCTTGCGGGACCGTCCCGAGGTGATCACGCGGGCGGTGCCGGTGTCCGGGTCGAAGGTCACTCCGACCGGCACCACGTGCGGGCTGCCGTCGCGGCGCAACGTGGTCAGCGTGCACAGATGTCGTTCCTGCCAGAAGGCGAGCAGGTCCGGGGTCAACGGGTCAGGTGCTTCGGGCGCGGACATCGTGGTGATTGTCGCATCTCCGCCCGACGGGCGGTCCCGCCCGTGGGCCCCGCCCGTGGGTCTCCCGCGGCGGCAGGCTGAGTGGTTGATCAGCCGTCGGCCGAACGCCGGAATCCGGAAACCCAAGCAATTGCTCGATCGCTACAGCGAGTCCAGCGATCCTTTTCGCAGGGTACGGGAGTAGTGTTCTTAAGCGGGGCGGCGCGCCTTAACGTCGGTCTCCCGCAAGAGTCGGCTGCGTCGCCCCACCTCATTCTTGGACGTCCCGCGAAGGGTCGTGTCCGGGTACCCCGGGACCGTTTCGCGCGGCGGGCATCGGTGTCCCCTGCGGCGGCTCGGCCTGTTTCACGTTCTGCGCGACCGGTTGAACCGTCCCCGTGGGACCGACGTATGCATGGTCGAGACGGCGGCGAAGATCGCCGACGCCTCGACCGGAACGTCTCACGCAGTGTCCGGCGGCCCCACGCTCGGGGTGTCGCCGGGCGCGGGTGGAACCACCCGCCGGTAAGCCGACGATCGAGCGGCGCGGCCACCGGCAACTGTTCCCAGAAGGGTTGGGTTGTCAGTCGCATGTACTCACGTTCTCCTCGGCGTAGGGTCGACCACCCGGTCGGTCCGTCGCCGTTGAACTCGCGGCGGTGGAAGGTGGCCGGCACCCTCGGACTGGCGGCCCTGATCATGGGCGCCGGGCTCGGGCTCGCCGCTGCAGATACCTCCGAGTCCTCCTCGGTCGGTGTGATCCAGTGTCCGAGTGTCGCCGATCGGTTGCCGGCGGTGCCGGCGGCGGCTCGGGTGGAGGTGGATCGGAACCTGCGGTTGCTGGAGACGCAGCTGGCTGAGGCGAACGCGCGGTTGGCCAGTAGCCAGGGTCAGGGTGGTCCGAACTTCGTGAACAACGCGATCCTCGGTCCGCTGGCGAGTAAGCGGACGGCGACGATCGACCGGATCGCGATCTCGATCGGTCGGCAGGCGCAGCGGCCGGTGGGTCTGGAACCGCTGGCCACCTGCTCGTTGGTGGTCGGTTGACCCGACCCGGCTGGTCAGGCGACCAACTACGGGTCCGCTGACCCCACGGGCGCCCGGTCATCGTCGGCCGCGCGGTGCGACTGTCCGACCGCAGGCGATGGCTCGGATCGCGCCAAGCCGGTTCCCGCCGCTCACCCGGGAACCAGCCCTTCCGGTTCCGCTCTCTTCGCGGAACCGGAAGGGCGTCTTAATTTCCACTTATGATCTGTCGTGATCGGACAGTGACTCTCTGTTATCCAGACAGGCGGGGTGGCCGTCGATGGACCCGGAAGTAGCGGGACGATTCCGGCAGAACGTCCGGGGAACAAGCAAATCTCGAAGCGGTTCATCCGTACGCGCTTCCGCTACGTAGATGGTGAGGGACGGGGCGCTGGGGCGGGTGGGACGACCGGGAAGCGGTACGGTTTCTCCGGCGCCACGCCAAGGGCAGGCACTCGCGGCGACCGGGCGGACAGCCCGGACGACCGAGCGCATGGATGGCACCGAGCGGGAGATCGAGGAGCATATGGCGCGGACGAAGCAGAACCAGCGACCCGCCGGCCCCAGGCCCGAACTCTCCGGGGGTCGGCAACCCTCGCGACTGTCGGTCCTGGCGCTCTCGGCGTCGGTACTGGCGGCCTTCTGGGCCCTGGCGATGCTGACTCCCACCGGCCGGATCGCCTACGTCTACGCGTTTTTCTTCATGGACTTCTTCGGGGGCGTGTTCGCGCTCGTCGCGCTGAGCATCACCGTCATGATCGGGCTGCTCGCGACCGACCGGATCGTGCTGCTGCCCCGGCATCGAGTGCTGTTGCAATCCGCGCATCGCACCACCGGCATCATGTCGATCACGTTCCTGGTGCTGCACATCGTCACCCAGATCACCACCGGTGCGGTTTCGGCGGTCGGCGCCTTCGTCCCGTTCCTCGGCGGCGGGCAGGCGATCTACGTCGGGTTCGGGACCGTGGCGGCCTATCTGTTGTTCGCGATCCTCTGGACGGGTCTGGCCAGAGCGCGATTCGTCGATGTGGGTCCACCCTGGATGTGGCGGGCCCTGCACAGTGGCGCCTACGCCGCGTGGCCGATCGGCATTCTGCACGGGCTGAGCGCCGGGCGTCCGCCAGCGACCTGGGTGACCCTGAGCTACCTCGGCTGCGCGTTGCTCGTGGTCATCGCGCTACTGGTCCGGTTCGCCACCGGCGTCGGCAAGAAGAAGCCCTTCGTGTCGCAGGCCACCGGGACGTCGATCAAACCGGTCGGCAAGATGGCCGAGGATCTCCGTACCGGGTCGGGCTCGGCCCGTCGCCGTGGCAGCCGGGACGACGAGATCAGCCTGGAGCCGGTGACGAGCCGGTTCGCGTCGATCGGCGACCGCGCCGCCGACATGATCGACTCTTGGGCGCCGGTCGGCGCGGGCCGGGGCGCAACGGCCCGGACGAGCCAACCGACGTCGTCGGACCGGTATCGGGTGCCGGAGGTACCACGGCCGAGCCCGCGTCCGCGACCCACCGTGGCCGAGCCGGACCGCGACTGGGACGACGAACAGATCCCCGGCCGTGGCCGCTACGCCGAGTCCGACGACGGCCGTGGCCGCTACGCCGACGACACGGCCGCCCGTCGCCGCTACGCCGAGCCCGACGACGGCCGTGGCCGCTACGCCGAGCCGGACAGCGGGCGCCGGCGCTACGCCGCCGACGACGCCCGGTACGCCGACACCCGTTACGACGCCGACGCCCGATTCACCGACGGGGTCGACGACCGCCGGTACGAGCCGCGGCGCTCGACGCAGGAGCCGGTCGGGTCCCGTGGTCGCTACGCCCCCGAGGACCGCCCGGTGTCCGGTGCCGGCGCGCGTAGCCGGTTCGCCGACGAACGTCCCGTCTCCGGCGCCGGCCCCCGGGGGCGATTCGACGACCGTCCGGTCTCGGCGGAGCCGGTGCGCAGCCGCGCCGCCCGCCGCCGTGCCGACGAGGAGGAGACGGTCCCGCCACCTCGTTCCACCCGCCAGCCAGAGGACGATTACCTGCCACCGGATGACACTCCCACCCTGGTCGACCTGGCGTCCCGGCGCGCCAAGCGGGCCGCCGCCGCAGCCGACCCGGCCGCTGGTCGCCGGTCCCGCCGCCGTCGCGGAGCCTCCGACGACTTCGATGAGGAGTACTGGACCCAGCTTCGAGGAGAAGCGAATTGAGAGCGGCACCGGTTCCCCCCGTAGCCACCATCGGCCCGCCTCGGCTCACCGCCGGCTTCGAGGAGTTCGGGCGGCTCGACCTGCGGGCGCACGAGGAGGTGCACGGCGGGGTCGGACCGTTGTCGGTGGCCGACCTGATCCGGCTGGCCGAGGCGATCGAGCTACGTGGCCGCGGCGGTGCGGGCTTCCCGTTCCACCGCAAGGTCCAAGCGGTGGTCGACTCCGCCGAGAAGCAGGACAAGCCCGTCGTGGTCGTGGTCAACGCCACCGAAGGCGAACCGGCGAGCTGGAAAGACAAGGTCCTGCTCACCCGCGCGCCGCACCTCATCCTCGACGGCGCCGCGTTGGCCGCCTTCGCGCTCGACGCCGAGGAGATCGTGATCGGCGTCGCCGACGACGGTGTCGGTGGTGCGTCACTCTCCGCCGCCCTGGCCGAACGTCGGATGCCCGCGCCGACCAGCATCGTCACCGTCCCGCACCGATTCATCTCCGGAGAGGGAGGTGCCCTGGTACGCGGGATCAACGGGTTGCCGCACATCCCGCCCGGGGTGAAGGTCCGGGCCAGTGACTCCGGAGTCAGCGGTCTGCCGACGCTGTTGTCCAACGCGGAGACCTACTCGCAGCTGGCGGTTGCGGCCAGACTCGGACCGTACGAGTTCGCCGCGCTCGGTCTGCCCGACGAACCGGGGACGGTGCTGCTCACCATCGGCGGGTCGGCGGCCCGGCCGGCGGTGGTGGAATGTCCGACCGGCACACCGCTGCTCGACATCCTGGAGCTGTGTGAGGCACCGGTCGGACCCGGGCTGTTGATTGGTGGATTCCACGGGAAGTGGATCACACCGGAGGCGGTGGCCACCGTGGAGGTGTCCCGTCAGGGTTTCACCAGGGTCGGTGGCACGCTCGGGGCGGGGATCACCGTTCCGCTCGGCGAAGGAACCTGCCCACTGGGTGAGGTCGCGCGAGTGGTGCACTACCTTGCCGGAGAGTCTGCCGGCCAGTGCGGCCCGTGTCGGCTCGGCCTGCCGGACCTGGCCCGGGCGGTCGACTCCCTGGTGATCGGCAGCGCGGCGGTCGACGTGGTGCGGGCGGCGGCGAGCGTGGTCAAGGGTCGCGGTGCCTGCAGCCACCCGGACGGCACCTCACGGTTCGCGATCTCCGCCCTGGAGGTCTTCGCCGAGGACCTGGCCGCGCACGCTCAGGGCGACGGGTGCGGCAAGCAGGTCAAGGGAATCCTGCCGTTGCCCGCCGACGCGCCGTCCGGTGGCACCAAACGGCTCAGCGTCGACTGGACCCGCTGCGACGGGCACGGGCTCTGCGCCCATGTGGTTCCGGAGTTCATTCGGCTCGACGCCAACGGATACCCGGCGTTCCCGCCGTCCCCGGTGCCGGTGTGGCTCGAACCGGGTGCCCGCAAGGCGGTCAACATGTGTCCGGCGCTGGCGTTGCGCCTCGGGTGAGGGCAAGGGCGGCCACTAGCGCGTCCGGCGCGCAACTGGCCAGGGACGGTTGGCGACTGCTGGCACTGGCGACTGCCGGCAGCGGTCGGCGGCCTCGGGAGGTATCACGGTGTGGCGTGACCGGATCATCGCTGTCGCGTTGGTCGCGGTGGTGTTGGTGGTGACCGGATGCGGGCCTGGTCCGAGCGCGGCCGATCGACCGGTCTCGGCGGGTTCCACCGCCCCCGGTCACGTCGACGCTCGGCCGTCGGCCGCCGAGGTTCCCGATCCGCTGCCGGCGTATCTGACCTTCACCGCGCCGACGCTCGACGACGCGACCTTCGACGGCCGGAGCCTGGCCGGCCGACCAGCGGTGCTCTGGTTCTGGGCACCGTGGTGTGCGATGTGCGCGGGACAGGCGTCGTCGGTCGCCTCGGTCGCCGATGAGTACGGCGGGCGCCTGTCGGTCGTCGGCGTGGCCGGCCTGGGCGAGGAGGCCGCGATGCGCGACTTCGTCGAGGAGTTCGACCTGTACGGTTTTCCGCACCTGCGGGACACCGATGGCGCGGTGTGGCGCGAGTTCGAAATCACCGAGCAGAGCTGGTACGTGTTCCTCGACGCCGACGGCACGATGGTGCACCGGGGCTGGCTGGATAGTCTGCAGTTCGATCAGCAGGTGGCCGAGTTGGCCCGCTGACGCGGTGGCTTTCCCTCGGCCGGTTCTGCTGCGACACTGCTTGAATGTCGAAAGATGTCGATTCGCTGGGGGTGTCCCGGCGCCGCTTCCAGCGGACCTGGTGGCTGGTGCCCGAGGCCCTCGTCCTGGCGGTGCTGTCGGTCGGCCTGTACTACTCGGTCGCGGCGGCCACGCCGGTGGTCACCGAGGAGCAGCGCCGTGCCGACGCCGCGTCGCGCATCGCCACCGCGATCGAGCAGTCGACCACTGACGAGCACGCCGCGCACGGGCACGAGGTCAACGCCGACGAACGGATGTTGTGTGTCGTCGAGGTGTGGCATCTGGAGTCCGATGACACCGCGACGGCCAGCGGGGCCGGCACCGCCTACGGCTACTACCTGTGCGCCACCGGTACGCCCGGTACGCCGTACATCCGTTCCCGGATGAACGCCGGACCGATCGTCGCCCGGCTCACCGACCCGCCCGAGCTGACGGTGACCAAACTCGACGAGGACTTCCGGAGCCAGGTCGAGGTGATGATGCCGCCGCAGTTCGTCGAGCAGGCGTTCCGGGGGTTCACCGATCCGGACCGGGCGGAGACGTTGCGGCAGCGATTCGAACGCCAGATCAGCGACGCGGCGTAGCCGCCCTGATGCCGCGACGCGGCGTAGCCGTCCTGATGCCGCGACGCGGCGTAGCCGGTTGGTGAACCGTGACCGGGGGCTGTGGCCCGGGCCCGGGATCCGCGCGTTCGGCGTTGGTTCACCGTACCAAGCCGCCGATCAGGTTGATCAGCACCGCGATGATGACCGCGCCGAACAGGAACGACAGCACCGCGTGGCAGAGCACCGCGCGGCGCATCGGGCTGCTGGTGAGCTGGGGATCAGAGACCTGGAAGGTCATCCCGATGGTGAATGCGAGGTAGGCGAAGTCGCTGAATCGGGGCGGTTGGTCCTGGTGGAAGTCGATGCCGCCGGCGCGGTCGCCGTAGTACAGCCGGGCGTACCGGCCGGTGAACACCTCGTGGATCACGGCCCAGGAGAGTACGACGCCGAGCACACTCAGCGCGATGTGCCAGGTGCTTTTCGGATCGTGCGCCACTCGGGGGGCGCCGAGCACCACCACGACCGCGAGCAGGCTTGCCAGTGCGGCACCGACGAGTACGGTGTCCGCCAGGAGCCGGCCCGGGTCGACCTGGTCGACCGCGCGGGCGGTGGCCGCCGCGTTTGACCGCCAGATCGCCGGCCAGCGCAACGCCAGGTAGGCAGCGGCGGTGACGGCCCAGCCGGCCAACGGTCCCAGCAGCGCGGATTCGACTATTCCGACGGTGAGTCCGGTGCCGAGCCCAGGGCAGACCACGACCAGGAGCTGCCGGCGAAGCCGGGCTGGTTCGGACCGCGACGACGTCTGGGACCGCGAGGATGGATCAAGTGGCCTGGAACGCACGGTCGCCGACCGGTCGTAGGCCGTGCGCCGTCCTCGGTGCCGTCCGCCGGACCCGGCGGGTCCGCAGCGGACGCGTGGCGTCGACGGTGAACCGCCCCATCCGGGTGCGCCGCAACCGCTGGATGCGTTCCAACGGCAGCAGACCCAGCCCGGCGCCGGCCACCGCCGATCCGCCCACGATGGACCAGCCGACCGGCCCCAGCGGCCGGCAGCCGAAGAACTGGCTGACCACGGGGGTCTGCACCACACCGAACAGGGCACCCATCGACACTCCGGCGGCACCCAACACCAGGGGATCACCTTTGGCGGCCACCGCGGTCTGGGCGAGTTGCGCGGCCACCAGACCGGCCAAGGCGACGCTGCTGGCCCGGGCCGGGGTTCCGGTCAGCCGGGCGGCGAGCCAGCCGCCCGTGGTCGCCAGTGCCGTGGCCGCCGCCCGCCGGGCGACCTCCTGGTTGAGGCTCACGCCCAGTGACGACTCCGGTCCCTCCCGGGCGAGTTCGTCCGGGGTGACCCCGCGTGGCGGACGCGCGGCGACGGTGATCGCGGGCAGCAGGTCGGTCATCAAGTTGACGAAGAGGATCTGACGTGGGTTGAGTGCCTGCTGGCCGGAGATCAGCGAACTGCCCACCGAGAAGAGGATCTCGCCGAGGTTGCCGCCGAGGAGCAGGGCCAGCGCCTCGCGTACGGACACCCACATGGCCCGGCCTTCGGTCACCCCCTCGGCGATGCTTTCGATCCGGCCGTCGACGACGATCATGTCCGCCGCCTGCCGGGCGGCGCTGGTGCCGTGATCGCCGAGCGCGATTCCGACGTCGGCGAGCCGGATGGCGGGTGCGTCGTTGGCTCCGTCACCGGTGACCGCGACCACTCGTCCGGCCTGGCGCAACGCCCTGACCACCGCGACCTTGTGGGCCGGGCTGACCCGGGCGAACACCGCCGTACGGGCGACCAGGTCGGCGAGGTCTTCGTCACTCGTCGCGTCCAGTTGGGCACCGGTCACCACCTCGCTGCCGTTGAGCAGTCCGAGGTGTGCGCCGATCGACTCGGCCGTGCTGGGGTGGTCTCCGGTCAGCATCACCACGGTGATGCCCGCCTGACGGAGCCGGCGTACGGCTTCGGCGGCGCTGTCGCGTGGCGGGTCGGCCAGTCCGAGTAGTCCGCGCAGGACCAGCCGGTCGACCCGGTCGTCGGCGAGGTCACGCCGCTGCGAGGCGTCGCGATCGGCGACCGCGAGTACCCGCAGCCCGTTACGGGCAAGGCGGTCGATCTCCGCTTCGACGTCGCGGCGGTGCGCCTCGTCCATCGGGACCACCTCGTCACCGCGTCGCCAGTCGACGCAGCGCGGCAGGACCGTCTCCGGCGCGCCCTTGACGCAGATCGTCGCGCCGGAGGGACCGGCGCCGAGAACCGCGTGGAAGCCCCGTCCCGGCTCGAACGGCAGCTCGGCGACGAGTTGCCAGCCGTCCGCGCCGTCGCGGATTCCGACGCCGTGGTCCTGTGCGCCGGTGACCACCGCCTGGTCGGTGGGGTGCGGCAACTTCTGATCACCATCCGGTACGGGCGTGGCGCGCAGCGCTGCGGCCAGGATGTGTCGGTGACCGGCGGTCAGCGCGTCGACCGGCTCGCCGCGCAGGCCGTCGGAAACGCTGTGCAGACCGATCGAGCCTTGGGTCAGGGTGCCGGTCTTGTCGAAGCAGATGACGTCGACCCGGCCGAGAGCTTCCATCGCCCGCGGATCGCGGATCAGGATGTTGTGCCGGGAGAGGCGTTTGCTGGCGCTGAGCTGCGCCGCGGTGGCGACGAAGGGGAGTCCTTCGGGGATGGCGGCGACGGCGAGGGCGACCGACGAGTTGACGGATTCGGCGAGCCGCCCCCGCAGCAGTCCGCTGCCGAGGGTGGCGACCGCGGCGGCCAGGGCAGCTGGTACGGACGCGGCGGTGATCTGCCGCAGCCGGGCCTGGACTCCACCCGGTGGGGCCTCGTCGCGTACCTGGTGGGCGCTGCGACCGGCTTCGGTGGATCGTCCGGTGGCCACCACCACGGCCGTGGCGGTGCCGGCGGCGACCGTGGTGCCGGCGTAGACCATGCTGGTGCGTTCGGCGATGGCCGTCGCGCCGCTACCGGCGGCCGACTTGCTCACCGGGACGGACTCCCCGGTGAGGTTGGACTCGTCCATCTCCAGGCCGGTTGCGGTGATCAGGCGGCAGTCGGCCGCCACGGAGTCGCCCGGTTCGAGGCAGATCAGGTCGCCGACGACGAGTTCCTGGGCGGGGCCGATCCGTTGACTGCCGTCGCGCCGCAGCCGTACCCGCAGCGCGCTGGCGCGCAGCAGCCGGCGCAGCGCCCGCCCGGCGGTCACCTCCTGCGCTCCGGCGAGCAGCGCGTTCGCGGTGATCACCGAGAGCACCATGACGGCGTCGACGGTGGAACCGGTGAACGCGGATACCCCGGCGCCGGCGGCCAGCGGTGCGGTCAGCGGGGTGTCGAGTTCGGCCGCCGCCGCCCGCCACAGCCCGCGTGGTCGGTCCGACTCGGTGTCGTCTGCGTCCTGCTCGCCCAGCCGCTGGCGGGCCTGGTCGTCGCTGAGCCCGTCGGCGGAGCTGTCGAGCATACGCAGCACCTGCTCGGCGGACATCTCGTGCCACGGGACCTGGCTGTCGGCCACCGGTAGTGGTCGGCGACCGAGCTCACGTGCGGCCCAGTAACCGGCCCCGAGGTTGATCAACCCGGCGATGTTGTCGATCAGCAACGCCCGTGCGCCGCCACGGGGCGTGCCGTCGAGTACCCCGAGCGCGGCGGCGGCGACCGAGCCGAGCATCGCCCGCCCGGCGCTGCGGGCGCTGACCGCCCGGGCCAGGACAGCTCCTTCCAGGACCAGCCAGGCGCTGTCCAGTCCCGATCCGCAGATCAGGTGGGCACCCCAGGGCGGGCGTCGGTCGGCGTCGCGGATGATGCCGATTCCGCAGTCGGCGTCGGCCAGCGCCACGTCGTTTCGGGCGGAGATCAACACCACGCCGTGTCCGGCCTGCTGCAGGGTCCGTACCGACGCGGCCAGTTTGCCGCCGCCCGCGACGGTGCCCTCGGCGTGGAAGCGGGCGGCGAGTGCGCTGCCGGCGACGGTGCCCGTGCCGGCCTGCGGTGTGGTGGAGTGTCCGGCGATCAGCAGTCGGCCGACCCGCCGGGCGCTCGCGGTCACCGCGGCGGCCAACGGGTCGAGTTCGGCGGTGGTTCGTACCAGCGCGACCAGTTCACCGTGGCGGCTCAGGGCGAGTAGTTCGTCGCCGATGGTGCCGTCGTCCGTCCCGGCGGCGTGGGCGGCGTGGGCGTGGTCGACCAGGTCCGCCGGAGCCGGGGTGGCGAGCCGGCGCGGGCTGGTCAGGGCCCAGCCGTCGGCTCCGCCACCGTCGCCGTCGAGCAGGCGGGTCGCCTGGTCGCGGGCCTGTTGTTCGGTCCCGGTCACGGGGAGCACGGTGGTGATCAAGGTCCGGCCGGTCAGCAGCAGCGACGCGTCGACGACCACGGTGTCGATCCGGTCGAGCCGGCGCAGCGCCGCCGCCTCGCGGACGACGACACCCTGGCGAGCCAGGGTACGGCCGAGTTGCCCGGCGTAGGCGTCGCGGCCGGTGCGGGCGCTGCGGGGTGACGCGACCGCCGTGACCCGGGCGGCGCGTTGCCGCCCCCCGGGCAGCACGGTGAGGATACCGGCGGCCACCAGGGTGAGGGTGCTCATCCGCTGGGCGTACCGCTCGATCGGCCCGTCGGGCAGTGGCCGGGGCCGCGCCGTCGGTGGCAGGACGGCGGCCCGGCTGCTGGCCGCGTCGCGGTGTAATTCGTGGACCCGGCTGGCCCAGACGTCGTGGTAGGCGGAGTTCTCGGCGATCAGCCCGGCGCGCAGGACGGCGTCGGTGAGACTGGTCAGCGGTCGTTGGCTCGCGGCGGCCACGGCGGTGGCGAACAGTGCCTGTCCGAGGTCGGCACCGACAGGTCCGAGGATCCGACGGAGTCGGGACCGGAGTTGCGGGACGTGTTCGAAGGCCGCCGGTAGGGCGGCGATCTCGTTCGGCATGGCCGGCAGCCGTAGGAGTCGGCCGAGGATTCCGGCCCCGGCGCCGATCAGGTCACCGGCCAATGAGACGGCGTTGCCGAGGCTGGCGTCGACATGGGTGTTGCCGACCGCCTGGGGGTTGATTCGGCGTTCCGCCGTGCCCAGCGCGGCGACCAACTCGCTGCCGCTGATCACGTCGGGGTCGAACCGGACGACCATCCGGCACAGGGCGCCGTTCCAGGCCGCCCAGTGGATTCCGTCGACGGCTTCCAGCGCGCGCTCCAGCGCCGGTACGTCGGCGATGGCTCGACCGTCGTCGTCCGTACTGATCTCCAGATGGGCGTGTCCGTCGTAGGCCCAGGCATGCCGGGCGTGCGCCATCCGGCGGCGTCGCACCGATGAGATGGTGGCTGCCGGACGCTCCAGCATGGGGCGTCACCTCCCTGTTCGGCCAGCGCCCGCAGAAGAAAGGGGGGTGACGGGACGGTCTTGCTATCCCACCGTAGATCTCCACCAGGAGAACCGAGGCGGGTTCGGAATTTGTCGCTGCCGCACCGGGCACGAACGTGGCTGTTTGGTGACTTCAAGTAATCACATGGTCGCTCTAAGCTTGTATTGTCCGCCGTGTCGTCCGATGGGTCGGCCGACACGGCGGCCGGTAGGGAGGGCCGCCATGGCGGAGCCTGAGGAATGGGACGTCCGGACGCTCCTGGTACTGGCGCAGCGGTCGCGAGCGATCGCGGGCACGGCGCCGGTGCTGCGGGAGGTGGCCCTGCGGTTCGGCGACGCCTTGACCGACGCGGAACGCACCTATCGCGACGGAGAACCCCGCTGGCACCAGCACGTGCGCGACGCACTCGACCGGCTCCGGCGCGCCGGACTGGTCAGCGGAACCCGAACGTTCGTGCTCACCACGGCCGGTCGTGCCCGGGCGGCGGACCACACCGACTCGGCCGACACCCGCCAGCAGACCGCTAGTGGCGGTTCTACTGGTGAACCCCCGCCCGTCCCGGCTGAGGGCGGTGCCGAGCGAACCGGGGGCAGGGCCGAGCGAACCGGGCCGACCACGACGTCGCACCGGCCGGCCGATGCTCCGCCGGCCGATGCTCCTCCGGCCGATGCTCCGCCGGCCGATGCTCCGCCGGCCGATGCTCCTCCGGCCGTGGCGGTGCCGGCACCCGGGATCATCGCCGCGCCGCTACGCCGGCCCAGTGGCCGTCGGCGGATCGGATTCCCGGCCGATCCCGACGAACCGATGCCAGTGCTGGTAGCGCTCAACCTGCACTTCGACGGAGGTGCCCGGCGGGCGATGGACCAGCTGGCCGGTTTGTGGTTCCGGGTCACGGCCGGCCGCCATCCGCAGCCGCTCGCCGGTGAGTACGCCGTCGGCGAGCTGAGCGTCAACCAGATGAAGCGGCTGGTGGCCGCCGACTCGGTCGAGGGCGACCCGGCCCGGCGCAGCGTGCACCGCGTCTGGCCGGACTTCCCGGTCGCGCAGCAGATCGACGTGTCGACCGCGACGATCAAGGCCGACGCGGCCCGGCGTACCTTCGCCGCCCTCGGCGAGCGGATCGTCTGGGCGGTGGTCGATTCCGGCATCGACGCCACCCATCCGCATTTCTCCCGCCACGCCACCGTTACGGCACCGGAAGTGCGCGACCTGCACCGGACCTTCCCCGCCGTCGGGCCGCCCCGCGCCGACGGAGCGCTGGTGGACGAGACCGGGCACGGCACCCACGTCGCGGGAATCATCGCCGGTGGGCTGGACGGCTGGGCGCGAGAGCAGCCGGACCGGGTGGTACGGGTCATCGAGAACCACTACGACATCGACAACCCCGACGAACCGATCCAGGTGCCCCGCCCGTACACCGCGGCGGAGCCGCTCACCGGCATCGCGCCGCTGACCCGGCTCGTCAGCCTCAAGGTCTTGCACGGTGGCGGCGGTCTGACCGAACGGGTGTCCCGGGTGATCAGCGCGCTCGCGTACGTCCGCCATGTCAACGCGGGCAGCGACCGGGTGATGCGGATCCACGGTGTCAACCTGAGCGTCGGGTACGAGTTCGACCCGGAGTGGTTCGCGTGTGGACAGTCCCCGCTCTGCCGGGAGGTGGACAAGCTCGTCCGGTCCGGCGTGGTGGTGGTGACGGCCGCCGGCAACTCCGGCTACGGATCGGTCGCGGCGCCGTTCGGCGTACCGTCGCGATTCACCCTCGGGATGACGATCAACGACCCGGGCAACGCCGAACGGGCCATCACCGTCGGCTCCACCCATCGCGACATGCCGCACACGTACGGAGTGTCGTACTTCTCCTCGAAGGGGCCGACCGGTGACGGCCGGCACAAGCCGGACCTGGTCGCGCCGGGGGAGCGGATCGTGTCCTGCGCGGCCGGCGTGAAGCTGACCGCCGCGCTGGCCGGCTGGACCGGGCCACAGCCCGCCGTCTACCTGGAGGAATCCGGCACCAGTGTCGCCGCCCCACACGTGTCGGGGGCGATCGCCGCCTTCCTCTCGGTCCGGCGCGAGTTCATCGGCCAGCCCGAGCGGGTCAAACAGGTGATGGTGTCCAGCGCCGTCCCGCTGGGCCGGGACCGACAGTTCCAAGGACACGGATTGGTCGATCTGCTGCGCGCCCTGCAGTCGGTGTGACGGCGGCGGGGACGGCCAGGGAGGAAGTCGGGCATGCACCAGCGGATCGGCGGGCTACCGTACTGGGAACTGGGGTTCGACGCCGCCGGCGACCCCGATCCGGTGGCCGCGACCCGGCTGGTCGCCGGGCTGCGCGCCTGCGGCGTGACCGACCTCGTTGTCTTCGTCCACGGCTGGAACAACGACCGGTCGATCGCGACCGGACTCTACGAGGCGTTCTTCGGGCTGCTCGCGCGGCAGGCGCGGCAGGCCGGCCCGTGGGCGGACACCCTCGGTCTGGTCGGCGTGCACTGGCCGGCGCGGCGATGGTCCGACGAACCGGTCGCCGACTACGCGCCGGTCGATCCGGTCCGGCTCGGTGCCGACGTACCGGCCGCGCCGTCGGCATCCCGACCCGGCGGCGGACCAGCGGCGGGTCGCGGCGTCGGGTCGCCGGGCGGCGCGGCGGCGGTGGGAGGCGTCCGACCCGCTGGTGCCGCTGGCCTGCGACCGCGTGCTGGGCTCGGGCCGCGTGGTGGGCTCGGACCAGGCGGCGAGGTCGGACCCGGCGGTGGCTCGGGAGCACGGGCCGCGCAGCCGGTGACGACCCTGCTGGACGCGGCCACCTTGCACGGTCTGCGGGCGACCTTCCCGCGTGGCGCGCCGGCCTTGGACCGGATGGCGCACCTGCTCGCGACCGCGCCCACCACCGCCCGGGTACGGGCGTTCGCGACCGAGTTACGGCAGTTCGCCACGACGGTGGCCGAGGGGTTCGACGACGGAGAGACCGACGGAGTGACCGACGGAGAGACCGACGGTGAAGCCGACCGCGCCGCCCAGCCCGGCGACCGGGGCACCGGTACGCCCGCCCTGCCCCGGATGCTCGAGGGTGACCCGGTCGAGGTCTATCGCAGGTTCCTGGACGGACTACGGCGGTGCGACGCTCCGCTGGCCGGGGTCGACGCCGTCGGAGGCGCCGCCGGTCTCGGCGATCCGCTGCGGGGGATCTGGAACGGTGCCAAGGAGGCGTTGCGGCAGCTGACGTACTGGCAGATGAAGAACCGGGCCGGTGTGGTGGGACGGAACGGACTCGGCCCGCTGCTCGGCCGGTTGCCAGCGGCCGTGCCGGGCATCCGGCTGCATCTCGTGGGGCACAGCTTCGGGGCCAGGCTGGTCTGTCACGCCGCCGCCTGGCTGCCCGGCGCGGCTCCGGCTCCGGCTCCGGGTCCGGTGCGGTCGGTGACCCTGCTGCAGGCGGCGTTCTCGCAGTTTGCCTTCGCTCCGGTGCTGCCGTTCGCCGCCCACCGGGCGGGTGCACTGGTCGAGCTGCCGGCCCGTGTCGACGGCCCGTTGACCGTCTGTTACTCGGTGCACGACGCCGCGCTGGGGATCTTCTACCCGCTCGCTTCGATGGCCGCCGGTGACGCCGCCGCCGCGTTGCCCGACATCGGCGAACGGTGGGGTGCGCTCGGGTACCGGGGTGCTCGCGCGGTGAGCGCTCCCCGCGACCCGATCCGCGCGGTCGGGCGGTCGGGACGATACCGGCACGGCCATCGCCGGATCCTCAACGTGGACGCCTCCGCCGTCGTCTGCGGTGGCGGGCCGCCGAGCGGCGCGCACAGCGACATCCTGCATCCCGAACTGACCTGGCTCGTCCTGGCCGCTGGCGGGCTGGTCTGAGATTCGACCCCAGCACCGGGTGGACCGAGAAGCCGCTACGTCGACACCGCCGGCTACGACGCGTACCCCTCGGTGGCCGGCCGGGTCCGACCGTCGGTACCGGCCCGGCCGCCGCCGTCGGGGTCAGTCGAAGAATCGGGCCAGATGGCGGGGGTCGGGCTCGGGATCGGTCGGCCGGGCGGCGACCAGGTCGGCGAAGACGGTCGCGCCGTCGCAGGAGGCGTGCTGGGGATACCACCGATCCGGAGTCGGCTGCTGGCAGATTCCCTTGATCGTCTGCAGGTCGAAGAAGCGAAGGTGGGTGGGGTCGGCGACCGCGTTCACGTGCCGCCACCACGGCGACAGGATGTGCAAAACCCCGCCCGGACGCAGCACCCGGTGGCACTCCCGTACCAGCCGCAGGTAGTCGGTGAGATGCTCCAACACGTGGACCGCGAAGATCTGGTCGGCGGTGGCGTCGGCGATCGGCAGTCCGTCGCGCAGGTCCGCGACCACCGACACCGCCTTGCCGGGCCGCTGGTCGAGCCCGATGTTGCCCGGGTACTGCGGCGCGTCACCGCAGCCGATGTCCAGGATCACCGGCGCCCGGCCACCGACCCGGAGCCGGTCCCAGACGCCGTGCACCCCGGCCAGTCGGCCGATCGCCTCCCGTACCCGGCGCAGTTGGTCGTCGTCGGCGACCTCGCCGGTCAGGTGTGCGACGCCGCCGTCGAACCGGACGTCGACGTCGAGGTCACGTAGTCGCGGATCCGTGGCGATCAGGTCGGCCGCCGTGACCGTGAGGTAGCCGTCGTGCAGTCGGTGTCGGGCGCTGGAGAAGCTGTCCGCGTAGAACACGGCCGCCGCGTACCCGGCGAGGTGGGTCCGAAACGTGGCCCGCGCCGCGCATCGGCGCCGGCTGGCCGGGTACCCGTCGTCGACCGATGCCGCCGCATCCGTTCGGACGCCGGGCGAGGCGGCGGGTGGACGGAGGAGGAGGAAGCGATGCGCTACGACGAGTTCTTGGCCAAGGTGCGGGACCGTGGTGAGTACGCCGACCGGGACGAGGCCGAATCGGCCACCCAGACGGTGCTGTCGGTGCTCGGCCAGCGGCTCGATCGAGGTGAGGCCCGGGACTTGGCGGCGCAGTTGCCGCAGCCGGCCGCTGCGGCGTTGCTCGACCAGGACGGCCCGGCGATACCGTACGCGGTCCACGAGTTCCTGGCCCAGATCGCCGAACCGAGCGGGGCGACCGAGCAGACGGCCCAGTGGGACGCGGGCGCGGTGCTGTCCACGGTGGCCGAGGCGGTGTCCGGCGGCGAGCTCAACGACGTGCTCACCCAGCTGCCGTCCGGGTACGCCGAACTGTTCGGGCGCGCCGGGCTCAGCGGCTGAGGGGGACCGGACGGTTGACGGTCCAGGCCCGATAGGTGACCGTGGTGCGGGGGAGAGGGGGAGCGTTGACCGCAGGACCAACGGTACTGATCACCAACGACGACGGCATCGACGCGCCCGGACTGCGGCGACTGGCGGTGGCCGCGGTGGACGAGGGCTGCCAGGTGACGGTCGCCGCCCCGCTGCAGGAGGCGAGCGGAATGAGCGCGGCGATGACCGCGATCACCGACCACGCCAGGGTCCTCGTCGAGCGCCGACCACTGCCGGGGCTCGACGACGTGCCGGCGTACGGGGTGAGCGCGTCACCGAGCTACATCGTCGTCCTCGCCGCCCTCGGCGCCTTCGGCCCGCCGCCGCAGATCGTGCTCTCCGGGATCAACCGGGGAGCCAACGCCGGGCACGCGGTGATCCACTCCGGGACGGTCGGTGCGGCGCTCACCGCAGCCGGGCAGGGACAACGGGCGATCGCCTTCTCGCTGGACGTGCTGTCGCCGGTAGCCGCCAGTTCGTCCGGTGGGGTGACGGCGATCGCGGCGCTGGACGACACCGACGACGAGATCCGCCACTGGGGTACGGCAGCCGAGCTGCTGGGGCGGTTGCTGCCGATGCTGCGGCGGGCACCAGCCGGGACGGTGTTCAACGTCAACGCGCCCGACGTACCGGCGGACCGGTTGCGGGGACTACGCCGGGCGCGGCTGGCGTCCTTCGGGCAGGTGCAGATGGCGATCGCCGAGTCGGGGGAGGGCTATCTGCGCACCTCGGTCGAGGAGACCGGTGCCCGCCTGACCCCCGGTACCGATCTGGCGGACCTCGCTGGCGGTTACGCCACCGTGACGCCGTTGCGGTCGATCGACGAAGCCGAGGACATCCAGCTCGACCTGTGACGGCTGACCCGGTCAACCGGGCTGTCCCAGGGCCGCCAGGAGCTGCTCGGCGCTGGTGAACCGTTCGGCGGGCAACGACCGCAGTGCCCGCAGCAGCGCGGTGTCCGCGCCGAGTTCCTGGGCCCGGCGGACCAGATCCTCCCGCGACAGTGGGAAGTCCAGTCCCGTGACGTAGTCCGGCAGTCGTAGCGCGTCGGTCATGACCGCGGTGGTACCCGCCGTGGCGGGCGGTCATGCGCGGTCGGCGGTCAGCTGTCATGCGCGGTCGGCGGTGGCGGGTCGCTCGTCCGGTACGGGTGAGTCGGCGTCATCCGGTCCGAGGACATCATGACGCTGCCGGCGTGGACACGACCACGCCTGCCGGTGCGCGTACGCCAGCCACCTCGACGAAGGGCAGTGGCCATGCCGCAGGCAGTAGGAATCGACCTGGGGACCACCAACTCGGTCATCGCGGCGGTGTCCGGCGGTCGGCCGACCGTGGTCCCGAACGCCGCCGGTTCCCGGACGACGCCCTCGGTCGTCGCGTTCACCGAGGCCGGGGCACGACTGGTGGGCGAACCCGCCCGACGGCAGGCGGTGCTCAACCCGGAAGGGACCATCTACTCCGCGAAACGCTTCACCGGCCGTCGCTACGACGAGGTCGCCCGTCAGGCGGCGGCGGTGGTCTTCGACGTGGTCGGTGACGGTGGGATGACTCGCTTCGACGTCCGGGGCCGTCGGTACGCCCCGGAGGAGATCAGCGCCATGGTGCTGCGTCGCCTGGTCGACGAGGCGGCCGAGGTCCTCGGGGAGCGGGTCGGACTCGCGGTGATCACCGTACCGGCGCACTTCGACGACGCTCAGCGCACCGCGACCCGCCAGGCGGGTCGGATGGCGGGTCTGCGGATCCTGCGGATCATCAACGAGCCCACCGCGGCCGCGTTGGCCTACGGGCTGCACCTGCGGCAGCGTCAGACGGTGTTGGTGGTCGATCTCGGGGGTGGCACCTTCGACGTCAGCGTGCTCGACACCGGCGACGGTACGGTCGAGGTCCGGGCCGCCGCTGGCGACGCGCAGCTCGGCGGCGACGACTTCGACAGCCGGCTGGTGGATGATCTGGTCGCCGAGTTCCACCGGGACCACGGCATCGACCTGGCCACCGATCCGCAGGTCCGGCAGCGGCTCGCCGAGGCGGCGCGGCGGGCCAAGGAGGAACTCTCCGCGATGACCGAGGTCGAGGTGAACCTCCCGTTCATCACCGCTGACCCGGCCGGGCCCCGGCATCTGCGGACGTTGGTCGAGCGGCAGCGTTTCGACGAGCTGACCCGCGATCTGGTGGACCGCTGCCGGGGCCCGGTGGAGCAGGCGATGCGGGACGCCCGGGTCACCTCCGCCGAACTCGACCAGGTGGTAATGGTCGGCGGAGCCACCCGCATCCCGGCGGTACGGGATCTGGTGCGCCGGTTGTCCGGCCGTGAGCCGCACTTGATGATCAACGCCGACGAGGTGGTCGCCCTGGGAGCGGCGGTGCAGGCCGGACTGCTGACCGGTGTCGGCGCGGCGACCCGGTTGCGCGACGTCACGCCGCTGGCGCTCGGCCTGCAGGCCCACGACGGCACGATGGCCACCGTCATCGAGCGCAACACAGCCATCCCGGTCCGCCGGACCCAGATCTTCTCGACCGCCGAGGACGATCAGACCAGCGTCGATGTCGTGATCCGGCAGGGACAGCGGCCGCAGGCGGCCGACAATCGGGTGCTGGGCCGGCTGCGACTGTCCGGCATCCGGCCCGCCCCGCGCGGCGTGCCGCGAATCGAGGTCACCGTCGACACCGACGCGGACGGCATCGTCACCGTGTCGGCGCGCGACGCCGACAGTGGCAGTACCCAGACGATCACGGTGACCGAGATCCAGGAACCGGAGCGGGACCGGACCGACGACTCGGTCCGCCCCTCTACCAGCAGCCCGACGGCCAGCCGCACCGGCGGGGGCGAACCGGGTGATTCGGCTGCCGTGGTCGTCGAGGCCGGCGACGTCGATCCGCGTGGCGAGTTGGAGATCGTGACGACTCTGGTGGAACAGCGTCTGGACACCGAGTCGAACACCGGCGCCCCGGTCCATGAGCTGGCCCGGGCCCGGATGCTGCTCGACGATGCCCGGGGCGCGCTCGCCGAGCAGGCCCCGGTGGATCGGCTACGGACCCTCTGCGCCGAACTGCGCCAGGTAGCGGCCGCGCTCAGCGCGCCGATCCAAGCCTGACGGCACCCAGTCACCACCCACCACCCCCACCCAAGACGCACCAACCACCCCCACCCAAGACGCACCCACCACCCCCACCCAAGACGCACCCACCACCACCACGACCCGCCCGCCCGTTCGGTCAGGCTTCGGCGGTGGGCGTGGTCCGCCGGCTGACCGCGTCGGCGATCTGTTGCTGACGAGCGCTCGCCCGGGTGCCGAGTTGGCGCGTACCGGCGGCTCGGGCCGCGCGGCCGCGCGGCCCGGTGCCGCGGGTGGTCGCCGGATCGGGGCCGCCGGACCCCGGACGGCCGAGCCGACCGCCGGTGGGGCCGCCGGTCGTGCCGCCGGCGGTACGACCCGACCCGCCGCCCGACCTGGCGGGCGTCGTCGGGGACCCGGCATCATCGACCACCGGCCCGGCCAGTTCGCTTCGGGCCCGGGGCAGCCAGTCCGGGTGGTGACTACGGAGAAACGTGAACAGTCCTTCCCGAAGCTCGCAGCGAAGGTCCCAGGAGCTCGGGGCGTCGGCGGCCGAGGCGATCGCGCGTACACAGATCGTCGTCTCGGTGGCGTCCACCACCTGCATCACCCACTCGCGTCGGTCCCACAGCGGCGACGCGTCCACGATCCGGTGCGCTTCGGCGCGAAGGACGTCGATGTCGGCGGTGAAATCCAGGTGTAGGACGACGGTACCCAGCACCTGCGCTTCGTTGCGGGTCCAGTTCTGGAACGGAGTGGTGGTGAAGTAGGACGTCGGCAGGATGAGCCGGCGCTGGTCCCACACCCGGACCACCACGTAGGTGAGGCGGATTTCCTCGATCCGGCCCCATTCCTCGTTCACCACCACCACGTCGTCGAGACGTAGTTCGTCGCTGAAGGCCAACTGCAGGCCGGCGAACACGTGGCCGAGCACCGATTGGGCGGCCAGACCGGCGACGACGCCCGCGACACCGGCGGACGCGAGCAGCGACGCCCCGAGCGCCCTCAGCTGGGAGAAGGTCATCAAGGTCGCGGCGAGCGCCACGATGCCGATGATCACGGCGGTCAACCGGCGGAGCAGGCCGATCTGGGTCCGGGCCCGGCGCCGACGTCGGTTGTCGGCCATGTCCACCGGCAACCGGCGGAATGCCGTGTCCTCGAAGACGAACAGGATCCGGATGACCAGCCACGCACCGGCGTAGATGAGGGCGAGCAGTCCGATGTGCAGTACCTCGGCGCGCAGGTCACCGGTGATCCCGCTGAACGGTACCGCGAGCAGCGTCCCGGACACGACGAGCGTGGCACCCCAGGGTCGGTGACACTCCCGGTGCAGTGTGTTGAGAAAGGGGGCGTACCGCCCCCGGGCCGCATGCCGTACCACCCGCCCGGAGATCCAGGTCAGGGCCAGCGATCCGACGATCGCGACCACGACCGCCGCGACGGCCCGCCCTACCTGCTCGTCCCACATGTCCCGGTCGCCTCCACCGGTCCGACGATCGTGTTTCGGTCCGGCCTCCGAAGCCCGGCCGCTGACGCCCCCGTCGCCACGCTCACGGCTGCGGGTCGACCGCGATGCGGTTCCTCACCGCTGTCACGCCCGGAGCCGACCAGGCGATCCGTTCCGCCTCTTCCCGTTCCAGCCAGGACCGGACCACGCCCTCGACGACGACGTCACCACCGTCGGCGTCGACGGTGATGTGGCGTGCGTCGGTGGCCGCGCTGCGGGTGAGCGCGTCTTCGATGCTGCGGCGCAGTTCCGTCGTGGAAGGATTGATCCGGGGCCGGACCGCGATCAGGTTGGTCACCCCGCGTACGCCGGACAGTCGGCGGACCGCTCGTTCGGCCGCCCGCCGCTGGAACTCCCATTCCACCTCGCCCTTGAGGGTCACCCAACCCTGGGCGACGGTGACCTCGAGACGCTCGATCGGGACGAACGCGTCCCACTCCAGGGCCCGGGTGGCGGCACCGGCCACGTCGGCGTCGGTGCGTTCGGCGCTACTCGGCAGCCGTACCTCGATGTCGTTGGCGACCGCCGTCACACCCCGTACGCGATGGGTGGTCCGCTCGGCCGCCCACTTCTTGCCGTAGTTGTCCACCCAGCCGAGCAGGGTGACCACCCCGTCGCGCACGATCACGCCGATCTCGTTGGGCTGGACCCGGGCGTCCCATTTCAATTCCTCTAGGACGTCGTGCTGGATGTCGTCGTCGCTGCGGCGCGCCGTCGTCGCTGTCATGGTTCCTCCTGGGGAGGTCGGCTGCGGCATCACTGGTGGGTGCTACAGAAGACGCAGTTCGCGGGCCCGACGCACCGCATCGCGCCGCCGTGGTGCGCCGAGCTTCTGGTAGATGTTGCGGACATGAGTCTTGACGGTGTTGACCGACAGGAACAGCTCGGCGGCGATCTCCCCGTTGGACAGGGTGCTCTGCAGGTACCGCAGCACCGTGAGTTCCCGGTCGGTCAACGGCTCCGCCAGCGTCGGGGTCGGCCGATGCCGATCGGCGTGCCGCCGGCCGGCGGTGTCCACGAGATCGTTGACCAGCCCCCGGTGCCGGGTGCCGGAGTCGAGATGGTCCACCAGCAGGTCCCGTACGGGTGACCCGCCGTGGTGGAACACCCGCCGGTGCCCGTCCGGCTCCGCCAGGTCGAGTACCCGCTCCAGCAGTTCCCTGGCCCGCCGGTGGTCGCCCAGCGCGCGGGTGGCCACGGCCGCGACCAGCCCGGCGTCGATCCGGTCCACTGTGCTCAACTGGTGGGTCGCCTGCGGCGACCAGTCGGGGACGCTGCTGAGCGCTGCCGCTGGCTGCCCGCTGAGTAGGTGCAACCGGGCCAGCGCGATCGTGCCGCGTGCACGCGGAACCGGGTCGGCATGGCGTCGACCGCCGGTGAGCATGGTCAGCAGCGCGCGGGCGCCGCCCAGGTCGCCACAGGCCATCCGTGCCTCGGCCACGATGACCAGGCGGGCGTACTCCAGGTGGTCGTGCGGGGGCGGCGGTTGCTGGTCCGGCACCGAGGTCGCGACGGCGTACTCCCCGTGGGCGAGGTCGACCTGGGCCCGGACCACGGCGGCCAACCGACCGACGGCGGCGTCCGCGCCGGGGACCGCCAGCATGAGCACCTGGTCCAGGTGCCGAGCGGCGTCGGTCAGGTCGTCGCGGTGCAGCGCGACCAGCGCGAACGCCAGGTGGGCCGCGGCCGAGTGGCCGGCGCACCGGCGGCCGGCGCAACTCGGCAGCGCGAGCGCCTGTTGGCCGGTCCGCTGTGCCTGGGTCACGTCACCGCGCCACGCGTGTATCAGAGCGAGCAGCCCGGTGGCCAGGCGGACCGGGCAGCGGTGGGGGCCGTCGTCGGCGCGTGCGGCGATCAGGGACTGTTCGGCTCGGGCCAGGTCGCCGAGTCCGAGCTGGGCGGCACCTCGCGCGACCAGGGCGACCCGGTGTCCCCGCCGGTTGGCCGTCGTCGCTGGTCCCGTCATCGCCAGCAACCGGCCCGCGTACGTCACCGCGTCGGAGAAGTCGCCCCGGGCCAGCGCCGTCACCAGGTGCAGCGCCGTCGACGCCGGATGATCGTCGGATCCCGGTCCGTCGGGCGGTGCCACGATGTGACCTGCCGTCTCCAGGCGACCTGCCGTCTCCAGGCGGTCGACGACGACGGCCAACCGTAGCGCCGGATCGTCGGACGTCACCGCCGTCGGCACAGCGGTGCGGCCGGCGTCCTCGTGGCCGCACAGCAGCAGCTCCGGCCAATGGGCGTCGGCGAGTGCGGCGGGCACTTGCCAGTCCGTCGCCCCCGTTCCGGCCAGGGCCATGGCGTGGCGGAGCGCGGCCACCGGGCGCTCGTGCGTTCGGTACCAGTCGAAGGCCCGCCGGTGCAGGTCTACGAGTCCGTCCGGCTGTCGCCGGAGGAGCTCTGCGTACAACACGTCGCCGAGCATCTGGTGACACCGGTACCAGACGGTGCCGGTGGCGGTGTCGACGGCCATGCCCGCCGCGTCACGGACGACCGCGCCGGGGGTTTCCCGGACGACGAAACCGGCCGTTTCGCGGACCGCCGCGGCGAGATGCTCGTCGCCATCGTGTCGGCCGGTGAGCGCGTCGGCGAGATCGCCGCACATCCGGTCCAGCAGGGCGGTACGGATCAACGTTTCCCGAACCGCCGGGGACTGCCCGGCGACGACCTCGGCGTTGAGGTACTCGACCAGGCCGATACCGGGGCCGTCGCCCCCCTGCCGAGCTGCGGCGGCTTCCTCGACCTGGCGATGTGCCAGCGCGGCCAGCCGTACCCCGGCCGGCCACCCCTCGGCCTGTGTGTGGAGTTCGCGGATCCGCTCGTTCGACAGACCGCCGCCCTGCTCGGTGACGAGTGTGGCGCTCTCGGCGATGGTCAGCGCGAGGTCGCCGCTGCGCAGCTCGGTCAGTTCACCGGCCAGTCGCCAGCGATGCAGAGCCAGCGCCGGTTCGGTTCGACCGGAGATCACCAAGCGGAGCCGGCCTCGGCAGTGCCGGAGGAGGAACTCCAGCCCACCGGTCACCCGAGGGTCGGTCACGGTGTGAAAGTCGTCGAGTACGACGACAGCCGGCTCCGGTAGCGCGGCGATCGCCGCCGCGAACCTGGGCAGGTAGTCGCCGGTGCCGGCCGCTCCCGGTCGCGGCACGGCAGGGTGGTCCGGTAGCCGGCGCGAGATCTCGTCCGTGATCGCCGCGTGCAGGTAGGTCCAGAACCGGTCGGCGTCGTCACCGGGCTCGAGGGTCAGCCAGGCCGTGATCGCCGTCGCCGTCCGGTGTTGGGCGAACCAGGTCGTGAGCAGCGTCGTCTTGCCCCAACCCGCCGGTGCCACCAGCAGCGTGATCGGCGTGTGGACGCCGGCGTCCAGCCGGGCGAGGAGCCGGGGACGGTCCACCAGACCGGTCGGCGGGTCGGGTTGGGTGATCTTGGACGCGAGTAGGGGGAGCGCCTCGGTGCCGGTCAGGCTGTCGGGTCGCGGCGTGCCGCGCTGGTCCGCCATGGTGTCCTGTCCGGCTGTGCGCATCGGCCACCCCCTCGTCGGACCGACCGCCAGGTGGCGAGCGGTGCGTGTGTGTCGCGGTGGCGTTCCCCGAGCCGGCCGGATCTAACGCCGCACATCGCCTGGACCGGGCGAGCTGGCGGCCCACCCACGGGCGGCCGGGTCCTGCGGCCGTGCGTTCCACAGTCCGGCTCGCTTCGGCTTACTCCCAGATATATCCGTTTTTATCCGTCGGTAGCCGGGTAACCGATGCCATCCGGCCGTAGCGCCGGGCTGAGCGCAGGGGGTGCGCCGTGAACGAGATCCCGTCCACGCACACCGAGCACCACACGGCATTGCGGATCGCCATGATCGTCCCGCCGTACTACGAACTGCCTCCACCCGGGTACGGGGGCGTCGAACAGGTGTGCGCCGCGCTTGTCGACGCCCTGGTCGCCCGAGGCAACGAAGTGACCCTGTTCGGCGCGGGCAGCAAGACCGGCACCGCCGCGAACTTCGTGAGCACCGTCCGGGAGCCGCAGGCCGACCGGCTCGGCCACTCGCTACCCGAACTGGTGCACCTGGCCCGGGTGGACCGGCTGATCGAGGATCGCAGCTTCGACGTGGTGCACGACCACACCACGGTGGGCCCGTTGGCCGCGGCGCAACGCCGGGTACCGACCGTGGTGACCGTGCACAACTCACCCGACGGCGAACTTGGCGAGTATCTGCGCGGGATCGACCGTGCTGTCGCCCTGGTGTCCATTTCCTACGCCCAGCGCCGGGTCGGGGCAGGTCTGCCCTGGACGGCAACGGTGCACAACGGGCTGTCGACCGACGTGTCGGCTAAACCGGCACCCACCGACGGACCGGTGCTCTGGTTGGGCCGGTTCGCGGCGGACAAGGGTCCGGACCTGGCGATCGAAGCCTGCCGCGAGGCGGGTTCGCGGTTGGTCCTGGCGGGCAAGGCGACCGAGCCGTCGGAGCAGCGCTACCTCGATGAGGTCGTCCGTCCGATGCTCGGCCCGGACGTGGAACTGTTGGTCAATCCCGACCGCCAGCGCTGTTGGGGTCTGTTGGCCGAGGCGCGCTGCCTACTCATGCCGATCCGCTGGGAGGAGCCCTTCGGGATGGTGATGCTGGAGGCGATGGCGTGCGGTACTCCGGTGGTCGCGCTCAATCGGGGCGCCGTACCCGAGGTGGTCCGCCATGGTGAGACCGGCATCATCTGTACGGATCCCAGGGAACTTCCCGACGGGATTCGGCAGGCGAGCGGGATCGACCCGACGGTCTGCGCCGACCACGTCCGGGATTCCTTCTCGCCGGATCTGATGGCCGCCCGATACGAGCGGATCTACCACCGGTGGAAGCGTGCGATGCCGCTGTCGCCCAGTGAGGTGGCCGACGCGGCCGATCGGTCGAGTCAGCAGTTGCTGCCCGCTGTCGCGGCCGGCTGACCGCGGTTCCTGCCGGGGGCGTCTCCTCAGCCAACGGTCGGCGGTCGGCGTCTTCAGTCTCCGACCGCCGGCTGGTCTCACTGGGGCCAGTCGCTGGCATCGCCGCCGTCAGGCGGTGCTGGCGTCGTCGTCGACAGCGGCCGCCGGTCGGTTCACCAGTTCACCAACGCCGGTGATGTCCAGCACGCTGGCAAGGAACGCGGGAACCTCGCTGAGTTCGATCCGGGTGCCGAGGGGATGTGCCAGCCGCCAGGCGTGCACCAGAACCGCCAAGCCGGTGCTGTCGATGAAGCGCAGCCCGGCGAACGAGAGTACGAGTCGGGTCGGTGGCCGCGTCATCAGTCGATCGATCTGCTCGCGCAGGGTCGTGGCCGTCTGGAAGTCGAGGTCGCCGGAGAGCCGGAGCACCGGTTGACCGTCGGTAGTCGTGTCGACAGTCATCGCCAGGGGTGTCGCTGTGGCGTTCCGGCCGTCAGGAATCACCGATTCTGCCTTTCTGCCTGATAACAGGACCCTGTGCCTGATACCGGACGCTCGCCCTCGTCGGTGTCGGGCGGGTGGGATTCCGTGGTCCGGCCCATACCAGGCTAATCCCGGTGGCGATGGTTCGCGCGGCGGGCGGGTGATCCATGGCGCGCCGATCGCCGTGTGTCCTGGTTATCTCAACTGAGAGTAGTTGCTTTGCGCTCCGGTGGCGGTCGCCGGTGACCCGCGTAGGGTGGAGCACGAGTAGTGACCCCGGTGACCATGATGCCGGCGGTCGTGTCGATGAACGTGAGGAGTGGGTCTGGCTGGTGAGCGCCGCCGACGTCACGAATTGCGATTCGGGTGACGGGTCGGTCCGGGCACCAGAGCCGACGGCATCGACGGCTTCCGGTGCGGGCCTGCCCGCCGCCGGGGTACGGTGCGCGCCGGCTGATCTGCTTCGCCAGCCGGCGATCGTCGATCAGGCGGTGATCGACAACTTCCGGGAGGGCCTGGTCGTCTGTGACGGTGCCGGCGTGGTCCGACACGTTGACGCGACCGCTCGCCGGCTGCTGCCCGAACTCGCGTCCGACCAGGTGGTCGCGGCCAGCGGCATCCCCGGACTGGCCGCCGCGATGGCCGCCGAGGTCACCCCGGCGGAGCTGAGTCACCGGGGGCACCGGCTGCGGCTGCGTCGGGTGACCCTCGGCCCGGACCGGATCGGCTGGTACGTCGACGACGCCACCGACTCGACTGCCCGATCCGACGCGTTGCTCGCGGAACGGGCGCGATGGATGTTCCTGGCCACCGCCAGTCAGCAACTCGGCAACCCCTTGCACGAGGACCGCGCCGCCCGTGCGGCGGTCCGGCTCGCGGTGCCGACACTGGGCGAGGTGGCGATACTGGTCCTGGCTCCGCGCCGAGGTCGGGCGCAGTGGTGGCGGGCGCGCGGTGGGGCAGCGGGCACCAGGCCCGAGGTCGACGGCGGAATGGTGCCGATGGCCGAACTGCCACCAGCGTTCACGGAAGCATTGGCGGGGGTCGAGCCCACGTCGGTCGACTGGCTCGCCGAACAGTTGGTCGATGTCGGCTGGCTGACCGAGGCGCAGGCCGGTGAGGCGTTGCCGCGGATCACCGGGCTGCCCGGCAGTGCCCGTCCGACCGGGGTGCTGGTCGTCGTACGATCTCGTCCGGCGGAGTACGACGACGCCGACGATCACCTGCTCCGAGGCTTCGCCGCCCGGGCCGGTTCGGCGCTGGACGCGGCGGTGCTCTTCCGGCATCAGTCCGAGATCGCCGAGACTCTGCAGGCGAGCCTGCTGCCCACCGCTCCCACGCCGGTCGCCGGGCTGCAATGGGGTACGGCGTACCGGCCGGCGCAGTCGTCGTTGCGGATCGGCGGCGACTTCTACGGTGCCTTCGACCTCTCGGACGGCAACACGCTGTTCTTCCTCGGCGACGTCTCCGGCAAGGGAGTCGAGGCGGCCGTCTTCACCGGCCAGGTGCGGCAGGGCCTGCAGGCACTGCGTAACGTCGAGACCGACCCGAGGCAGCTGCTGCGGCTGCTCAACGAGTCGGTGTTGGAGACCACCCAGGCACACGGTCAAGGCCGGTTCGCGACGATGGTGCTCGGGGTTGCCGAGCCGGGGCGCGACGGCGGGGTGACCGTGACCCTCGCCGGCGGCGGCCATCTACCGCCGCTTGTGCTGCGCGCCGACGGCACGGTCGAGCCGGTGCCGTTGAGCGGGATGCTGATCGGGGTGGTGCCGGATCCCCGGATCGGTCAGGTCGCCGTGCATCTCGCGGCGGGGGAGACCTGCCTGCTCTACAGCGATGGCGTCACCGAGGCCCGGGGCGGTCGCTACGGCGACGAGCAGTACGGGCTCAGCCGGCTCGTCCACGCCCTGCGCGGCTGTCACCGGATGCCGGCCCCGGCGCTCGCCGAGCGGGTCGAACAGCTGGCCGGTGACTGGCTGGCGGGTCGCGAACACGACGACATCGCCGTGTTCGCGGTCCGTGCCGATCGGCCGTCATCGAGGGCACGCGGTCGGCACCTGCACGCGGTGCCCGACACGATCACCGGTACCGGTCCCTCCCAGGCGAACCCGGTAGGCGGTTCGGGCCCGGCGAAACCGGAGGCAGGCCGGTAGTGGCGGCCCCGTCCACCTTAGACCTGGCTAGCGCCTATCCAGCCTTTCTGTCCTGTCTGGCGGCGGCGGACGAGATCGGTGCGCTGGAACTCGCCGACGAACTGCTCACCACCGGGGTCGCGGCGGAATCGGTCCTGTTGGAGCTGATCGTACCGGCGCAGGTCCAGGTGGGCCGCTGGTGGCAGAGCAACGAGTGGTCGGTCGCTCAGGAACACGCCGCGACCCACATCAGTGAGCTGGTGGTCTCCGCCGTCACCACCAGGTCGGCACCACGGCCGTACCGGGGCCGGGTGATCGTGGCCTGCATGGACGGCGAGTGGCATGCCCTGCCACCCCGGCTGGTCGCCGAAGTGCTACGGCTGCGCGGTTGGCAGGTCACCTTTCTGGGGGCCAGCGTGCCGGCCGTGCACCTGATGGGGTACCTGCATCGTCATGACGCGTCCGCGCTCGCGTTGGCCTGCGCGCTGCCGATGCGACTTCCCCAAGCACACCGGATGATCGAGTCGTGCCGCCGCGCGGACGTGCCGATCCTGGTGGGTGGGCGTGGGTTCGGTCCGGACGGGCGGTGGGCCCGCAAGCTCGGGGTGGTCTGGGCGTCGGACGCCCGCCGGGCCGCCGATCTGCTGGCCGAGGGTGGGGACGCGCTCTCCGGGCCGGGCACCGGGACCGGCTCGCTCGGCGGCGAGGAGTACGTCGGACTCATCAGTCGACGGGCCGAGATCATCGATCTGGGGTTGGACGACCTGCGGCGCAGGCAACCGAGCGTCGCCGACTACACGGTTGCCCAATGGGACGCGACCGTCGCCGACCTCGGGCATATCGTCGACTTCCTGGCCGCCGCCGTCTATGTGGACGACGAGCAGCTTTTCACCGAGTCGATGCGGTGGACACGCGACGTACTCGCCGCTCGCGGAGTGTCCGTTGCCGGCGTGATGAGAACCCTCAGTGTTTATGTCGAGACTCTTCGTGATTTCCCTCGGGCGGGTGCCTTCCTGCGTGCGGGTCGGCGAGCGCTCTGGTCAGTGGCGCGAGGGTGATGGTTCGCCCGTCGGGCGCGGAGTTCGTGGTGATGGGTGGGGTTCCGATCGTGCCTTGACGGCCGAGGTGTCGTCCGGGTTCGTCTCGGATTCATCCGTTGTGCACTGATCACTTTGGAAAGTGGTGTCGCGGAGTATCCGATGTGGTCCCGTGGGTTCCTAAAGGCGCTCTGCGCTCATTTAGCAATAATAGTCGATTAGTGGGGCAAAAGACATTTAGCTATACCAACCGGTACTTACGTTGCTTATCCTTCCACTGCATCGAGTAGATCGGAGGAGGTGGCGAGATGCGTGACAACGATTGGCTGTGACTCCGGACCTGTTCTATGGACGGTGAGTTATGAGACGCTGACGCGAGGCTTATGTAGATGGTTCTGTTCGGCCAGGAAGCGAGGCGAGAGCTACGGTGCGTAGCGACGGGATGGACCGGCGGCTGGCGCCGATCGTCGGTCTGATCGTCTGTTGTGGCCTGGTGACGGTGGCATGGGCGGTGTCCGGGATCGAGGCACCACCCAGCCGTCCGGCCCTCTACTACCCGGTGGTGCTGGCCAGCCTGGTCGCCGTGGCCAGCGGGTGCACCGTGCCCATCCGTACCCGTACCCCTCAGGGCATCTCCTCGACCAGCGCGGCGGTGCTGGTGTCGGTGGCCGTGCTGCCGACACACTGGGTGGTCGTCTGCACCGCTGTCGGAGTGGGCGTCGGTCGGTCGGTCGTCGGTTCCGCGCCCGCGAAGGTCGCCTTCGCCGCCGCCAAGGAGTCCATCGCCGCACTCGCCGCGGCGCTCACCGCCGGCTGGATCGGGCTGACCCCGGTACTCGGTTCCACCGGACATCTCGCCGACTCCTGGCCGACCACGGTGGTGGCGCTGTGCGCCGCCGCACTCGTCTACGCCGTGGTCGACGAGACCGTACCGGTGCCGGTCGTCGCGCTGGCCGACCGGACCCCCTGGCGGCGAGTGGTCCAGCGGGGTGCCCGCGTTCGCGCCGGCGTCAAGGCCGCGACCCTGGTGTTGGCGTTGGCCACGGTGCTGGTGACCGCCATCGACGCGAGACTGCTGGTGGCCACCCCGCTCGCGGTCTTGCTGCTGCACTCCGGATATCGGCGGCGGCTGCACCTCGGCGAGGAGCGCTCGGCCTGGCGGCAGCTGGCCGAAACCACCGACGCGCTCAACACCGTCGACCTCGACGTGGTGCTGCGGACCGCGATCGACGGAGCGGCCCGGCTGTTCTCCGCGCGGCTGGTCGAGATCGAGTTCCAGTACGCCGGGCAACGCCGGTTGATCCGGGGCGATGAGCACGGCCTACGGTACGACGGCCCGGCCGGAGCCGGCGGCCCACCCTCCGCTGGTGAACCCGTCACGGTGCCGCTTGGCGCCATCGGACCGGAACCGACCGGTCCGGGTGTGCTGCGGTTGGTCCTGCCGACCGCCGGGCTGTCCGACCGGGAGCGGTACACGCTGCGCACCTTCGGCGCGGCGCTCACCACGGCGATCCGCAACGCGATCGCGTACGCGCAGGCCACCGAACTCGCCGCCCGCCACGAACATGACGCGACCCACGACCCGCTGACCGGCCTCGCCAACCGCCGCCACCTGCGCGACCGCCTCGGGGCGGCACTGGCCGACCGGCGGAGTCTGCCCAGTACGGCGTTGTTGCTCATCGATCTCGACCACTTCAAGGAGGTCAACGACACCCTCGGCCATTCCGCCGGTGACCAGGTCCTGATCGAGGTGGCGAACCGGCTACGCGGGGCGGCGGGTGACGGCCTGGTGGCCCGGCTGGGCGGCGACGAGTTCGCTGTCATCCTCGACGGGCACTCCGCGCCGGCTCGGGCCGAACACGACGCCCGCCAGATCCTCGAGGTGCTGCGCGATCCGATGGACCTCGACGGGATCCGGGTGAGCCTGCGGGCCAGCGCGGGTCTCGCCACCGCCAACGGCAGCTCGAGTACCGAGGAGATGCTGCGCCGGGCCGACGTGGCGATGTACCAGGCCAAGGATGCCGGACGGGCGTTGGCCCGGTACGACCGCAGCCGGGACACCGCTGATCCACACCGGTTGGCGCTGCGGGGTGAACTTCCCGGTGCGGTCAGCGAACACCGGTTCGACATCGGCTTCGCGCCGATCGTCGATCTCGGTAGTGGGGCGGCACTGGGCGTCGACGCGGTCGTCCGGTGGGGTCAGCCGGAGCTCGGTGACCAGCCGGCCACCGGGATGCTGGCGTTGGTCGAGCGGTCCGGACTGCTCGCCGAGTTCACCCGGAGCATGGTCGACCGGTCGCTGGCGGCGGCGCGGGTCTGGCAGGACGCCGGATTCCGCCTTCCGGTGTCGGTCTGCGTCTCCGCGCGGAGCCTGCTCGACCCGGCGTTCCCCACCGAGATCCGGCAGCGGCTGGCGGCTCATCGAATCGCCGCCGACCAGCTGATCATCGAGCTCACCGAGACCGGCGGGGCGAACTGTCCGGACCTGGCCACCAGGGCCCTCGACCAGCTGCACGACGACGGAGTCCGGATCGCCTTCGCCGGATTCGGCACCTCCGACGTCTCGCTCGCGGCGCTCCTGCGGATCCCGGTCCACCTGGTCAAGATCGACCATCCGGCGCTGGCGGCTTCGGGAAACTCGCCGGCCGCGCTTCCTTCGCTTGTCGGACTCGGACGTGATCTGGCGAATCTGGTGGTGGCCACCGGCGTGGCCACGACGGGCCAACGCCGGCTGCTGTGGGAGATGGGCTGCACCGCCGGCCAGGGCCGGCTGTTCTGGCCCGGGGCGGCCGGTCTGACCGATGTGCTCGACACCCTCCGTAAGGGACGTGACGGGGTCGCGGGAACGCTGGCGCCGAGCCTGCATTCCGGGGCGAACGTCGTGCGGATGCCCCGGCTACGCCGGGTCAGCTCCGGCTGACCGAGTCGACACCACCGCGCCGCGCGGCGTCGGTCCGTTGTGGAGCGCCCTTCCGGCCGGCCGCTACCATGTACGCGGTGACCACCCACAAGATCGACGTTGCCGTCGGTGACGCGGCGGCCCGTCCCACCCATCGCCGAGGTGCCCGTACCAGTGCCGTCGCGCTGCTGCTGGCGGGCCTGCTCGCCGGTCACCAGTTCGTCCCCAACGTTCGTGGCCTCGGCAGTCTGTTGGACAGCGTCATTCCCTTCCTCGGCCTGGGGATCATGCCGTTGGTCGCGGTGGCGCTGCTGCGTCGGTCCGCTCCCGCCTTGGGCTCGGTGCTGGTGCCGACGGTCGTCTGGACCGCGTCTTTCGGGATCGTCTGGTTGCCTGGGCCCGCCGACGGCCCGGCCGAGTTGACGGTGATCAGCCAGAACGTGCGGGCCGGGAATCCGGACCCGGCTGCCACCGTGAACGTGTTGCTCGACGCGGATCCGGACCTGATCGCTCTGCAGGAGATCTCCGAACACGGCCATCGGCCGATCGCCGCCGCGTTGGCTCCACGGTATCCACACCGTGTCGTGCTCTCCACCGTCGCCCTGTGGAGTCGGTGGCCGATCCAGCAGGCGGTCGGCGTGGACACCGGGCTCGACTGGACCCGGGCGTTACGAGCCGTGGTCGCCGGACCCACCGGCGACATCGTGGTCTACGTCGTGCATCTCGGCTCGGCCCGAGCTGGTGACACCGTGCTGAGGGACCGGACCGTCGCCACTCTCGCCGCCACACTGCGCCAGGAACGGGCCGATCGTCTGATCGTGGTGGGTGACTTCAACACGGCCACCACCGACCGGGTGATCACCCCGTTGACCGATCTGCTCCGCGACGCCCAGGCCGACGCCGGGAGTGGCCCTGGGTTCACCTGGCCGGCACCACTGCCGGTGACCCGGCCGGATCATGTGCTCTACCGTGGGTTCACCGCTACCGCCGCCGGGGTGGTCCGGACCCCGGCCAGCGACCATCGGGCGGTCTTCGCGGGGTTCCGACGGTGACCCGCGAACCTGGGTCAGCTCAGCTGAGCCTGCGGCTGGTTCTCCTCGACGCGGCCCGCCACCACGTGCAGCGCGTGCCGTACGTCACCGGAGCTGGAGAACGGCCAGAGCTGATCGGCGCGGTTCACCAGCGCCGACAACTGGTCCGGCGACAGCCCGCAGGAGGAGACACTGGCCCGTACCTCGGCCCGGTAGCGCCCGTCGGGGTCACGGCGCAGCCGGGTCTCGGCGTGGACCTCGACCGTGTGCGGCTCGTTGGTGATCTCGGTGGCCGCTTCCGCGGCGGCGTGATGCAGACATGTCGCGAACGCCGCCGCCAGCAGGTGCTCCGGGGTGAGCCCACTGCCAGGTGGGGCGAGCGGCGACGAGAGCCGGCTGGAGAACGCGCCGTCGTCGGTCTGGACCCGACCGCCTCGCGCGGTCGCCGCAGCCCGGTGGTTCCAGGTGTCCGCCTCGCCCATCATGGCCCCCTCACCCGCGTCGTGGCGTGCGGTGCGTACCCCCCGGACCAGTGCTGAAACGATCTCGAATCCGGCCGTGCGGCCGGTGAGACGGCTCAACGACGGCGATCTCGACGGCTCAACGACGGCTCAACGACGGCTCAAGGACGGCTCAACGACGGCGATCTCGACGGATCGCGGCGGTGCCGGCCGGTGGGGTGGATGCCGGGCAGTGGGCCTTTGCCGGACGCGCCGCGTCCGCGCGAGGAGACGCCCGCGCGAGGAGATATGCGCAAGGCCGATCCGCGCGTTATGGTTGGCGCTCCATGGCGTGCCATGGGCGAACGACCAAGACAAAATGGACACCTCTACTGAGGTGCCTACGTCGGGCAACGTACTAATCAGGGGGCACACTTGTCAAGTGCGGTGGGTACGTCCAGCCGGGAAGGCATCGACGACGCGGACCGAGCCGCCGAACTCACCCGTGAGCAGCGGTACGTCACGATGCTGCACGGCCGGTTGGACGCCTTGCGGACCCAGGCACAGCAGCGCCTGGCCACGGCGCTACGACAAACCGGGGGTACGCCGCAGGCCCGTTCGGAACGGGAAAGCGCGGTCGCGCTGCACGGCGACCGGATCGCCCTGTACGACGCGGTGGACAACGGTCTGTGTTTCGGACGGCTCGATCTGATCGACGGCACCAACCGCTACATCGGTCGAATCGGTCTGTTCGATGACGAAGGCGACTACGAGCCCTTGCTGATCGACTGGCGGGCGCCGGCCGCCCGTCCCTTCTACCTCGCCACCGCCGCCGCGCCGGACGGGGTCCGGCGGCGCCGCCACATCCGTAGCCGGCTGCGTACGGTCACCGCGATCGACGACGAGTTGCTCGACATCGAACTCGCCCGAGACCAGCCCGGCAGCCTGTTGACCGGTGAGGCCGCGCTCCTCGCGGCGATCACGGCCGGGCGGACCGGCCGCATGAAGGACATCGTCCAGACCATCCAGGCCGAGCAGGACGAGGTCATCCGGGCACCAGTCGACGGCGTGCTGGTCGTGCAGGGCGGACCTGGCACCGGCAAGACGGCTGTCGCGCTGCACCGCGCCGCGTATCTGCTGTACACCCACCGCCGGGAACTGTCCAGCCGAGGCGTGCTGGTCGTGGGTCCGAACGCGACGTTCCTGCGGTACATCGCTCAGGTACTGCCCTCACTGGCCGAGACCGGCGTGTTGCTGCGCACCCCGGG
This sequence comes from Solwaraspora sp. WMMD406, assembly GCF_029626025.1. Classification (NCBI taxonomy): domain Bacteria; kingdom Bacillati; phylum Actinomycetota; class Actinomycetes; order Micromonosporales; family Micromonosporaceae; genus Solwaraspora; species Solwaraspora sp. WMMD406. Next base: position 4,492,784 of record NZ_JARUBF010000001.1, on the reverse strand, counting down.
AGACCTTTTCCCGGGCGTGACCGCCCGACGGGCGGAGTCGGCACCGGTGGCCGAGATCAAGGGTCGCGCTGTGATGGCCGACGTCATCGCGGCGGCGGTACGGGACCGGCAGGAGGTGCCGTCCGACACCGTACTGATCGATGTCGACGGGCATGTCCTGCGCCTCACCCCGCAGATCTGTCTCGACGCCCGGGAGCACACCCGCCGGTCGGGTCGACTGCACAACCTGGCACGTCCGCTGTTCGACACCGAGGTCGTGCACGCCCTGGCCGCCCAGATCGCCGAGGAGATCGACGTCGACCCGTACGCGGACGACCCACTCGGTGGCGACGACGCTCCGGGTGACCCCCAGGTGCTGGCCGATGCCGACCTGGCCGACATCCGCCGGGAACTGCGAGCCGACCCGGCTGTCCAGACGGCGCTGGACCGGTACTGGCCGGTGCTCACCCCGCAGCGGTTACTCAGTGATCTCTACGCCAGCACCGAGCGGCTGGCCGCCGCCGCGACAGGCCACCTCGATCCGAGCGAACACGACCTGTTGTGGCGCGCCCCCGGCGGCGGCTGGACCCCGGCCGACGTCGCGTTGCTCGACGAGGCAGCCGAACTGCTCGGGGTCGACGAGAGCGCGCAGCGGGCCCGGACGGAGCAGCAACGCCAGCGGCGGTTGGCATACGCCGAGGAGGCGCTCGACGTGCTGCGTGGGTCGGAGTCCATCGATGTCGAAGACGAGGCGGAGCCGGAGATCCTCGGCGCGACGGACGTGGTGGACGCGGCGGCGTTGGCCTCCCGCCAGCAGGAGACGGACCACCGTACGGCGGCGGAACGGGCGGCGGCGGATCGTCGCTGGGCGTTCGGGCACGTGGTGGTCGACGAGGCGCAGGAACTCTCGGCCATGGCGTGGCGGCTGTTGATGCGGCGTTGCCCGAGTCGGTCGATGACCATCGTCGGCGATGTCGCGCAGACCGGCACGCTGGCGGGGGCGGCGTCCTGGTCGGAGCTGTTGGCGCCGTACGTCGCCGACCGGTGGCGCCTCGCCGAGCTGGCGGTGAGTTATCGGACACCAGCCGAGATCCTGACGGTCGCGGCCCGGGTGCTGGCGGCGATCGACCCGACTGCGGCCGTGCCGGTCGCGGTCCGGGAATCCGGTGTCGCGCCCCGGTGGGAGCGGGTCGACGACGGCGGTCGGTTGGCCGGTCGGCTGGTGGAGCTGGTGCGTCAGGAGCTGCCCGAGGTGGGCGGAGGCCGCCTCGGTGTGATCGTGCCGGCGGGGACGGCTGCCGAGCTCGGCGCGGCGGTCGACGAGTCGGTGGCAGAGGTCGCGCTCGGCGACCAACCCGACCTGACGGCGACGGTTGTGGTGTTGACCGTCGCGCAGGCCAAAGGGCTGGAGTTCGACTCGGTGCTGGTGGTGGACCCAGCACGGATCCTCGCCGAGTCGCCGCGCGGTCACAACGATCTGTACGTGGCGTTGACCCGGGCGACGGCGCGACTCGGCGTGCTGTATTCGGGAGACCTGCCGGCGGTGCTCGCCGACCCGGGCTGATCCGGTCCGACCCGCGAGTCGTGCGGATGATGACCACCTGATGTCGGTGTGATGATCGGCGAGTGTCGCCGCCGGGGTGAAGGTGAACGGAACGAGGCCGTTGCGGAACCGTTACATCTCCTGCTGATGGCCGTCAGGGTCGATCGGTGGCCAGGTCACCGCTCGTGACGAATCGGGCGAAACGCCCACGGCGCCGTGAATCAGGCCGCACTTCGTCGACCGCGTCCCGCCGCGAGTGGTGGGGCTGGCGGTACCGGTGAGGTTGACGGCGTAGGGTGTGGTGTACGTCTGTTGACGGCGGGTTGGCGTAGGGGCCAACAAGGGGTGACTCTGCGGCGACTCGACCGTCGCCGCGCGGCAGCCCGCCAGCGCGGCCGTACCTGTCGTTGCGAGTCCGAACACAGTTGGGAGGTGGCCGGCGGATGGACCTGGCCTACCTGGATGCCGGTTCCGGCAGTCTGATCGTCCAGGCAGTGGTGGCTGGTGCGGCCGGCATGGTCGTCGCCACCAAGCTCTACTGGCGCAGGCTGGTCAGTCGGTTCCGCAAGCAGCCCACCAAGAAAGACTGAGTGACTCCGGTTCGATGATCTCCGAGACTCCCCTCTCGACGGCACGCCCCGAACCCGGCTCCTTCCGAGACCCGGCCAACCAGGTCTTCTACGTCGGGGACCAGGTTCTGCGCGGCATGGATCCGCAAGCGGCCGAGGACTGGCAAACGATCAGCGGCGGCGCGTTCCTGCCACCGCTGATCGCGGCCGGCAAGGTCATCGGCACCGAGACCGCCGACCTGACCGATCTGCCGGAGGCCGCCGGCCGCTGGACCACCGTGCTGCGGCACGAACGCGTACCGTTCGTGAGCTATCCGTACGAGTGGTCCTTCGCCATGCTGCGCGACGCCGCCCGCCTGCATCTGGAGATCCTGCAGGCGGCGCTGGCCGACGGGGTCACCATGCGGGACGGCTCGGCCTACAACCTGCAGTGGCGGGGCGCTGAGCCGGTCTTCATCGACGTCGGGTCGTTCCAACCCGGAGGCGACGGTGAGCCCTGGGCCGGATATCGGCAGTTCTGCCAGACCATGCTCTACCCACTGCTGCTCCAGGCACATCTCGACCTCGATTTCCAGCCCTGGCTACGGGCACGCATCGACGGCATCGAGTCGGGGCAGATGCGTCGGCTGTTCAGCGGTACCCGGCGGCTACGGGCCGGGGTGCTCAAGCACGTGCATCTGCACGACGCCATGCAGGCCCGCAACGCCAGCGCCACCACCGGTGCGGTGCGCGCCGAGATTCGCGACGCCGGCTTCTCCCGTGAACTGGTGCAGGCCACCGTCCGCGCGGTCGCCAAGCTGGTCGACCGCCTCGATTGGGCGCCTGCCCGCAGCCACTGGGTGAACTACCAGCAGACCTGCACCTACTCGCCGGCCGACCGGGACGCCAAGACCGCGTTCGTCGACGCCGAGCTGGCCAGCAGCCGGCCGGGCCTGGTCTTCGACCTCGGCGCCAACGACGGCACCTACTCCCGGCTCGCCGCCCGACACGCCCGGTACGTGGTCGCGGTGGAGAGCGACCCCGCCGTGGTCGACACGCTCTACCGCGATCTGCGCGGTGCACGACAAAATCGGATCCTGCCGATCCTGATGGACCTGGCCGACCCGTCATCCGGTGGTGGCTGGGCCGGCACCGAGCGCGCGCCGTTCGGCACCCGAGCCCGAGCCGACACGGTCCTGGCGCTGGCGGTCATCCACCACCTGGCCATCGGCCGAAACGTGCCGCTGCCGCGAATCCTGGACTGGCTGCTGGCGCTGCTGCCCACCGCACCCGGGCCGGGGGCGGGGCAGCTGATCGTCGAGTTCGTGCATCCGGATGATCCGATGGCGCGCCAATTGCTGGCGAACAAGCCGGCCGGCCTGTTCGCCGACTACCACCGGCCGGAATTCGAGCGGTTGCTGACCGAGCGCTGCGAGATCACCCGGCGGGAGGAGCTGCCTTCCGGCACGCGGACCCTGTACGTCGGGACACCGCGTCGTGCCTGACGCCGCGGCCTCGGCGGGCGACGGCGCGCCGACGCCGGTCGTCGGCGCGCCGTCGGCGGTCGGCGGTTGGACGGCGGAACTGCGCCGGCTCGTCGAGATCGTCGCGCTCTGTGGGCTGGTCGTCGTCGCGCCGTTGCTCGACGTGATGGGCCGAAGTCCCGACTTCTTCCTGTTCCACGATGCGGCGACCGCCGAGATCGTGCTGCTGGTGGCGTTCTACACGATCGTACCGCCGCTGGTCTGCTGGGTGCCGGGGCTGCTCGCCCGGCTGGCTGGCGATCGGGCGCGCGAGATCACCCACCTGGCCACGGTCGCCGTGCTGATGATCGCCCTGGCGGTGCAGATCGGCAAACACCTGCTGCCCCTGCGCGGGCTGGCGCTGATCGTACCGGCGGTGCTGGTCGGTGGCGGCGTCACCTGGGCGTTGCGCCGATGGTCCCCCTTGAGTCAGCTTCTGCGACTCGCGGCCGTCGGTCCGGTGGTCTTCGTGGCGTTGTTCGTGTTCGCCTCACCCGCATCGGCGGTGGTGCTGGCCACCGGACCGGACAGCGCCGGACCCGGGACCGCCGAGGCCGCCACGGCCGACCATCCACCGGTGGTGGTGTTGATCCTCGACGAACTGCCACTGGTGTCGTTGCTCGGCCCGGATGGTCGGATCGACGCGGACCGCTACCCGCACTTCGCCGAGTTGGCCGCCGGCTCCACCTGGTACCGCAACTCGACGGCGGTCAGTGGCTGGACCCCGTACGCCCTGCCGGCGATGCTCACCGGACGCTATCCCCAGGAGTCGGTGGCGCCGCACTACTCCCGACATCCCGACAATCTGTTCACCGCACTCGGCGGTGCCTATCAAATCAGGGCGCAGGAGAGCATCACCGAACTGTGTCCGCCGGAGGTCTGCGTCACCGACACTGGCATCGGCGGCAGTGGATGGTCGGTGCTGTTCAAGGAGACCGGTACCCTGCTCGGGCAGATCATGTCTCCGGTGGACAGTCAGGACGATCCGACGGCCAGCTTCCGCGAGCCGACCCGCCGCGACACCGGTCTCGCCGGATCGGCGGCCGGGGCCGATCCCGTCGGCGTCCCGGAGCCTGGTGCCAGCCCGGCCGCGTCCGGACCCACCGACCCCAAGTTCCGCTTTCACACCCTCGACGACAACCAACCGGCGAGGTTCGCCGAGTTCATCGACGACCTGTCCGTCCCGGACGACGCGCCGACCCTGCATTTCCTGCATCTGTTGATGCCGCATGCCCCGTGGACCTACCTGCCGTCCGGAGTGCGGTACGCGGATCCGGGTGATCTGCCGAACGAGGGCGCTGGCTGGGTGGACCTGGCCCGGCAGCGCCACCTCGCCCAGCTCGGCTACACCGACGGTCTGATCGGCCGGACCCTGGCGGCGTTGCGCGCCAGCGGACAGTACGACGACGCGTTGCTGGTGGTCACCGCTGACCATGGCGTGAGCTTCACGCTCGGCGAGCAGGGCCGGGGGATGGGCGCGGTACGGGCCGCTCCCGCCGAGGTGCTCTGGGTGCCCACCTTCGTCAAGGAGCCGGGACAGCGTGCGGGACGTGTCGACGACCAGAACTGGGAACACGTCGACCTGTTGCCGACCATCGCCGACCACGCGGGCGTACGGCTGCCCTTCCCGGTCGATGGTCGGTGCGCGGCGTGCCCACCGCGCGACCGGGTGGACAAGGAGTTCCGGGACGTACCAGGGGAGGCGGTGAGCGTACCCGGACCGGACACCTTCGCAGCGCTGATCGATGGTCGGGCCGGCCCGCCGGTGCCGGCCGCCGTCCATCCGGAGCTGGTGGGTAGGTCCGTCGGCGGGCTGTCGGTGGTCGACTCCGGCGTACGTGCCGAGGTGGCCACCATCGAGGATTTCGCCGACGTCGATCCGGACAGTGGTGACCTGCCGTTGCTGCCGTACGGCCGGTTGCCGGCCTCGGTGCGGACCGGCGCGCCGATCGCGGTCGCGGTCAATGGTCGGATCGCCGCGGTGGTGCCGGCGCTGGCGCCGGACGCCAGCGGGCGACGGTTCGCCGCCCTGATCGACGACGAGTCCCTGTTCCGGCCGGGATCCAACGATCTGGAGCTGTTCGAGGTCGCCGCCGGCGGAACCGAGTTGCGCCGACTGTAAGTGGCGAGGCCAGGCCCGCTGTAGTGGCAGCCATGCAAGGTGACCGCACGTTACGACCTTTATGGCGGGTTTGCACTGCTGAATGGGGTGACGCATCCCTCACCATGGCCCGGTAAAGGTGGCGTAACCTCGCCGCACGATTACGGTGAAAGTCAGGCACTCGACGAAGATCTGCCGGCGAAGCGAGGGACCATATGACGGATGTGAAGCTAGACCATCCTGGTGGCCAGATGTCGATGCCGGTGCAGCCGGCCGTCGAGGGCCCAGCCGGGATCGAGATCGGCGCATTGCTCAAGGAAACCGGACATGTCACCTTCGACCCGGGGTACGTCAACACCGCGTCGTGCGCCTCGGCGATCACCTACATCGATGGCGACGCGGGAATTCTGCGCTATCGCGGATACCCGATCGACCAGCTGGCGGGCAAGGCGTCCTTCCTCGAAGTCACCTACCTGTTGATCTACGGGGAGCTACCGACCGCTGACCAACTGTCGGAGTTCAGTGAGCGGGTCCGGCTGCACACCATGTTGCACGAGGAGATGCGTCGATTCTTCGACGGGTTCCCCCGCGACGCCCACCCGATGGCGGTGCTCTCCTCGGCGGTCAGCGCCCTGTCCACCTTCTACCAGGACAGCCTCGACCCGTTCGACCCGGACCACGTGGAGATCTCCACGGTCCGGCTGTTGGCCAAGGTGCCGACCATCGCGTCGTACGCGCACAAGAAGTCGATCGGCCAGCCGCTGCTGTACCCGGACAACTCGTTCGGCTACGTCGAGAATTTCCTGCGGATGACGTTCGGGGTACCCGCCACCGAATACCAGATCGACCCGGTGGCCGCACAGGTGCTCGACATGCTGTTCGTCCTGCACGCCGACCACGAGCAGAACTGCTCCACCTCGACCGTACGGCTGGTGGGCTCCAGCAACGCCAACCTGTTCGCGTCCGTCTCCGCGGGGGTCAACGCCCTGTTCGGCCCGCTGCACGGCGGCGCCAACCAGGCGGTCCTGGAGATGCTGCAGGACATCTCGGCCGCCGGCGGGGACGTACCGGCCTTCGTCCGTCGGGTCAAGGCCAAGGAACGCGGTGTCAAGCTGATGGGCTTCGGCCACCGGGTCTACAAGAACTACGACCCTCGGGCGGCGATCGTCAAGCAGGCGGCGCTCGATGTTCTCGGCCGGCTCGACAAGCCGGATCCGCTGCTGGACATCGCCATGCAGCTGGAGGAGATCGCGCTCGGCGACGACTTCTTCGTCTCGCGCAAGCTCTACCCGAACGTGGACTTCTACACCGGTCTGATCTACAAGGCGATGGGTTTCCCGCCGAAGATGTTCACCGTGCTGTTCGCGCTCGGCCGGCTCCCTGGCTGGATCGCCCAGTGGCGCGAGATGATCAGCGACCCGTCGAACAAGATCGGTCGACCCCGGCAGCTCTACGTCGGACCCCAGGAGCGTGCCTTCGTCCCGGTCGACCAGCGCTGACCAGTCCTGATCCGCTGGCTGCCCACTGATCGGACACCGACGGCCGGTCGGCGGTACGAGACCCACCTCGTCTCGTATCGCCGACCGGCCGTCGTCGTGTGCCCGGGCCCGTCGTCGTGCGCGGTCAGGTCGACGACATCGGCGTACCGCTGGTCAGTCCGGCTTCCGCCGCCGGACCGGGCGCGACAGCCGCCGGACCGGCGGCCGATGCCGGACCGGGCGCGCCGGCCGCCGAGTCGGCGTCGGCTCCGCCGTCAGGTCCACGCGTCCCGGGTTCCGCACCCGTCGCACCCGTCGTTGCGGTCGTTGTGGCGTCGGCCGTCGGCCTTGGCCGCAACCAGACCGCGGCGAACGGCCCCACCTGGACCAGCGCCGACGTCGGTTGCCCGTTCGTGGGTGGACCGTCGGCCCGGACCGCGCCCATGTTGCCCACGTTGGAGCCGCCGTACCACTGTGCGTCGGTGTTGACCACCTCGATCCAGTCGCCGCCGGTGGGCAGACCCACCCGGTGATCGTGCCGTGGCACGCCGGAGAAGTTCACCACACAGGCCATCACACCGCCGTCACTGGCGTACCGCAGGAACGACAGCACGTTGGTGGCGGCGCCGGTGTGGTCGATCCACCGAAACCCGTCGGGGGAGACGTCGAGATCCCACAGCGCGGGGCAGTCCCGGTAGGCCCGGTTGAGGTCGCGGAGCAGGTTGCCGATCCCACCCACCGCCGGGTCGGCGGCCAGTGACCAGTCCAGCCCTCGTTGTTCGCTCCACTCATGCTCGTCGGCGAGTTCGCAGCCCATGAAGAGCAGTTGCTTGCCGGGAAAGGCCCACATGTAGCCGAGCAGACCGCGCAGCCCGGCCAACCGCTGCCACCGGTCACCCGGCAACTTGGCGGTCAGCGAGCCCTTGCCGTGCACCACCTCGTCATGGCTGATCGGCAGCAGGAACTGCTCGGTGTGCGCGTACGCCGCCGGCCAGGTCATCTCGTCGTGGTGGTGACTACGGTGCACTGGGTCGCGGGCCAGGTAGCTCAGGGTGTCGTGCATCCACCCCATGTTCCACTTGAGACCGAATCCCAGGCCGTCCCAGTCCGTCGGCCGGGTGACGCCGGGCCACGCGGTGGACTCCTCGGCGATCATGACGATCCCCGGATGCTGCCGGTACGCGGTGGCGTTGAGTTCCTTGAGCAACTCGATCGCCTCGGTGTGGGCGTTGCCGCCCTCGGCGTTGGGCAGCCACTGCCCCGGACCACGGGAATAGTCCAGGTAGAGCATCGATGCGACGGCGTCGACCCGCAGGCCGTCGACGTGGAACTCCTCCAGCCAGTACAGCGCGTTCGCGACGAGGAAGTTGCGGACCTCCGGCCGGCCGTAGTCGAAGATCAGGCTACCCCAGTCCGGGTGCTCACCCCGGCGTGGATCCGGATGCTCGTACAGCGCGGTGCCGTCGAACCGGGCCAGCGCCCAGGCGTCGCGGGGAAAGTGCGCCGGCACCCAGTCCAGCAACACGCCGACCCCGGCCTGATGCAGCCGGTCGATCAGGTAGCGCAGGTCGTCCGGTGTGCCGAACCGGGACGTCGGCGCGTAGTAGCCGGTCACCTGGTAGCCCCAGGAGCCACCGAAGGGATGCTCCATCACCGGCATGAACTCCACATGGGTGAAGCCCAGGTCGGTGACGTAGCCGACGAGTTGGTCGGCGAGTTCCCGGTAGCCGAGCCCGGGCCGCCACGAGCCGAGATGGACCTCGTAGACGGCCATCGGCCGGGCGTGGTGGTCGCCGCGCCGGCGGGTCATCCAGTCGGTGTCGTTCCACACGTAGCCGGACTGGTAGACCACCGACGCGGTCCGAGGCGGCACCTCGGTGGCGTTGGCCATCGGGTCGGCCCGGTCCGTCCAGGTGCCGTCGGCGCCCTGGACCCGGAACTTGTACCGCTGTCCGGCCACCACGCCGGGCACGAAACCCGCCCAGACCCCGCTGGCGCCGAGCCGGTCCAGGGCGTGCCCCTCGTACGGACCCCAGCCCGGCCCGTCACCGATCACCCGGACCTGTTGGGCGTTCGGCGCCCACACCGCGAACCGGCAGCCGCCGGCCCGGGGGTGGGCGCCGAGCATCCGCCACAACTGCTCGTGGCGGCCCTGCGCGAACAGGTACAGGTCGAAGTCGCTGATCGTGTCGATCAGTGCAGCCTCCCCGGTCGAGGTCACCTGCTCCCCGCACCGGCGAGGAGATTTCCGTCCGGGATGACGATAGTGGTCTGACCCTGCGCCATCCGGGCGGCCGCCCGTTCCGTGGTGAATGCCGACGACTGCGTGATCGCCGCCGAGTAGGTGGCGGCGGTACGATGCGCGATCGCCGACCAGCCGTACTGGTCGTGCACCATCCGGCGGGCCCGCCGGGCGACCCGCCGGGCGAGGTCCGCGTCGGCGAGCAGGGTGCCGACCGCGTCGGCCAGCCCGTCGGGGTCGTTGGGCCGGAAGGTCATCCCGGTGACGCCCGGCTCGACGATCTCGGCGAGCCCGCCGGTGGCGGCGACGGCGAGTGGCGCACCGGCGGCGGCGCCCTCCAAGGCGACCATGCCGAATGGTTCGTAGATGCTCGGCACCGCGAAGCAGTCCGAGGCGGCCATCACCGCCGGCAGGTCGGTGCCGCCCAGGAAGCCGGGCAGGCTGACGGCGTTCCGCAGCCCGTGCCGGTCGATCTCGGCCTCCAGTTCCGCCCGGTACGGGCCGTCGCCCACGATCACCAGGCGGAGCCCGGGGTGTCGGTGGCGCAGCCGGGGCAGGGCGGCGATCAGGTGCTGCACGCCCTTCTCGTAGACCAGCCGGCCGACGAAGGTGACCAGTGGACCGTCTCCGGCGAACCGGGCGCGGGCCGCGGCGACCGCGTCGGGGGAGACCTGCCAGCGGCCGGCGTCGACACCGTTGGCCACCACGTCCACCCGGTCGGGCCGTACGCCGAACAGGTCGATCACCTCGTCACGCATGTAGCCGGAGCAGGTGATCACCCGGCCGGACTCGTGGCCGAGCCAGTGCTCGATGGAGTGGATGGACTTGTTCATCTCGTTGGGCAGCCAGCCCTGGTGGCGGCCGGCTTCGGTGGCGTGGATGGTGGCGACGAGAGGGATGTCGAGGTGTTCCTTGAGGGTGATGGCGGTGTGGGTGACGAGCCAGTCGTGGGCGTGGATGACGTCGTATTCGGCGGACTGGGTGGCGCGTAGGGCGGCGCGGGTGAGGGTGTGGTTGAAGGCCATGGTCCAGGCGAGGAGGCTGGGGGTGGCCAGGGGGAACAGGGGTGGGTCTTCGGCGGCGCGGATGATGCGTACGCCGTCGGCGTATTCCTCGAGGGGTGCGCCGGGGGCGTGGCGGGTGACGACGGTGACCTCGTGGCCGGCGTTGGCCAGGGCGACGGACAGGGCGTGCACGTGCCGGCCCAGCCCACCCACCAGTACCGGCGGGTATTCCCAGGACAACATCAGGATGCGGTGCCGGGCGTTCGTGCCCGCGCCGTCGGTCGGCAGCGGCGGGTGTGGACGTGACGTCGGGACCGGACGGCACGGACCGTCCTGGGTGACCAGTGCGTTGGCGAACTGGTCGCCGACCCGCGGGGTCATCGCAATCTCTCCATCCATGCAGGCGGAAACGGGTGCCGATGGCGGCAGGGCAGGGTGAGGAATGGTGCGGGTGCGTGTGGTGCGGAAGGTGGCTGACAGCCGGGACGGGGATCCGGCGCCGCGGTGCGCTCGAGTGCCCCTTGCGTCAAGGAGAAGGCATCCGCGCCGGATCCGCATCCCCAAACCGCCCTGAGGTGACCGAAGACACCTCGGGCGGCTGTGTCACGGCGTCAGCGGCGGCTCCGCGCGGTTCGGCGTCAGCGGCGGCTCCGCGCGGTTCGGCGTCAGCGGCGGCACAGCGCCGAGGTCCGCGACGCGCGGGACCTGCCCGTTCCCGGCACGCCGTCGGCGGATGACGCAACCTCCGCCTCGGGTCGGGGCGACCCGGATCGCGGGTCGAGCGGCGGCTCCGCGTCCGATCCGGCGGGTGGGTCTGCCGGGGCCATCGGTTTCTCCCCGGGCACCAGCAACAGGATGCCGGCACCAGCGGTGGCGGCGGCCACGACCAACAGCGCGGCGGCGACCGGGCCGGCGGCGAATCGCTCGTCGAACAACGCCACTCCGATGACCGCCGAGGCGACCGGGTTGGCCAGTGTGACGGTGGCGAGCGGTGCGCCGAGCCCGCTGCCCCGGTAGGCGAGCTGGGACAGCAGCACCCCGGCGACCGCCATCACGCCGATGGCCGGTATCAGCGGGGTGACCAGGGCCGGGAGCCCGGCGGCGTCGTACTCGCGGGTCACCGCGTGGGTCAACGCGGAGGCCACGGCGAACGCGACGCCGGACCCAGTGGCGTGCAGCAGGCTGCGCGGCACCGCTCTGCGGACCAGTGTGGCACCGGTCGTCAGTACGGCCACGACTCCGCCGCCGGCGAGCATCAAGATGGTCCCGTCCGCGCCGTCCAGACGTTCGCCGCTACTCGGAACGATGAGCAGGAGCAGCAGTGCCAGCCCCACGATGGTCAACGCGGCACCCTGCCATTGGCGGGCACCGACCCGTCGGGCGCTCAGGGCCGCGCCGATCGGCAACGCCAACACCAGGGTGAGTACGCCGAGCGGCTGCACCACCGACAGCGGTCCGTAGGCCAGCGCGGCGACGTGCAGCAGGGCGCCGGTGCCGTTGAGCGCCACGGCCAGCCACCATCGTCGTGCGCCGAGCAGCGCTCGTAGGGTCCTTCGCCAGGGTGCCTGCGCGCCAAGCCGGACCGCGAGTCGTTCCTGGAACACCGCGGCGAGGGCGTACGCGCCGGCGGAGGCGACCGCGAAGGCGACCGCGATCAGCAGATCACTCACGAGCGGCCTGTCGCCCGGCTGACGTCCTCATCACCTCATGATCTCCGAGACCGTCACGGTTGGCGTCGCCCGGCCGTGGGTCAGTCGCCTACGTCTCACGCAGTACGCCGTCGGGCGGACTCATCCGCCAGAGGGATGGGCGGTTGGGTGGATCATGGGTGGATCACCCACCGGTGCGCGCCAGCGCGACGACCGCCGCGCCGACGGCCGCGAGCAGCGCGACACCGAGGATCGCCTGGAACAGCAGTGCGGGTCCGAGGTGGGACCAGACCGTCGGGGTACGGGGGGTGAGGAACTGCCCGGTGGTGAGGTTGACGATCCGTTCGACCCGGGGCGGCAGTTCGGGGTCCTTCTGCCGCCGTACGGTGACCTGGACGTGGTCGGTGGGGTCGAGCGCGCTCTGCGGCACGTGTCCGTGGATCTCCATTTCGCAGAGCACGCCGCTGGTGTCTCGGATGTGCAGCGGCGTGACCAGGAATTCCGGGCCGTTGCGCAGCTCCTTCCATTTGCGTCGGCCGGCGGTGGAACCGCTTCCGGCGAGCCGGAGCGAGGAGATGGCCGCGCTCAGCACCCGGACCACGCCGGCGGCGGCCAGGACCCCGACGAGGACCGGCTGCCCCACCTTGATCGGGCGGGAGTAGCCGCCGACCAGCCGGACCACGTGTCCGGTGATGATCGGTCCTGGGCGGTGGACGGCACGTTCCGGGAAGAGTTCGGGATCCATCGATCACCACCCAAAGTCTGTGACTGTTTACGCATTGTATCGATGGGTGTACGTGAATGCCATGAGTGAATGGCGCTCAGCGGGCGATTACCGGGAGATTTGAGGTGATTGGCGGACCTAGCCGGGTATGTCGGTCGTGAGATGAGGGGGTGCTGCCATGGACCTGTCCTTCCTGCGACCGCTCTACGCCCGCCCCGGACCGTGGGCCTCGGTCTACCTCGACGCGTCCCGGGACACCGAGGACGCCGCCGAGGCGCTGAACTTGCGGTGGCGGTCCCTGCGCGACCGTCTCGACGAGCAGGGAGCCGATCCCGACACCGTTCGGGCCATGGACCTGGCGCTGCGGCGACACGTCCCTCGGCCGGGGGAGTACGGCCTCGCGTTGGGCGCCGCCGGCGGCGAGGTGATGATGCACGACTACCTGTCCGCGCCACCCCGCCGCGACCTGGCCACGGTGGGACCGCTACCCCACGTGATGCCACTGGTCGCTCAGCGGGGCGAGGAGATCAGCTGGCTGCGGGTACTCGTCAGCCGTACCGGCGCCGACGTCGACGCGGTCAGTGCCGGTGCGCTGCCCCGGCAGCTCTCGGTCGACGGGTCCGCCGCGTACCCGATCCGCAAGGTCCAGCCCGGCGCGTGGTCGCAGGCGCGGTTCCAACGCGCGGCGGAGGTCAGCTGGCGGCGCAACGCCGGGGACAGCGCGGTCGCCACGGCCGCCCTCGCCGACGAGGTGGGTGCCGAGGTGCTCGTGGTGGCGGGTGATCCGCAGGCACGGCGGCTGCTCATCGCCCAGCTGCCGCGACGCTGGCAGGAACGCACCGTCGAAACCGATGCCGGCGCGCGTGCCCTCGGCGCGGACCCGGAGCCGCTGACCGACGTGACCATCCAGGCGATCGCCGAGGTCGCGGCCGGGCGCTCCGCGCGGGTGCTGGACCGCTTCGGCGCCCAACAGGGGCGCGGCGTCGGGCTGTCCGCCGTCGTCGAGGCGCTGCGGCGGGCTCAGGTGGACACGCTGCTGCTGGTCGATGATCCGTCGTCGACCCGGCGGCTGTGGATCGGCCCGGAGGCCACCCAGATCGCGCTGGAGCCCGGCGAACTGGGCGCGATGTCGGTCGCCGAGGCGCGTGAGGTCCGAGCGGACGCCGCGTTGCTGCGTGCGCTGGCCGCCACCGACGCCGATCTGGTGCTGGTGGGACCGGACGAAGCCGACCTCGACGGCGGCGTCGGCGCCGTGCTGCGGTACGCGGACCAGTCGACCGCCTGAGCCGAGCGGGGCCTATGGCGGTTCCCGGTCGGTGGTTCCCGGTCGGTGGTTCCGGTGAGCGGATTCCGGCATGGAATTTCCACGCCTTTTCCTGGCTATGCGCGAAGCCGCTCGGTCACGGGCAGTAAGGTCCGGCGTAGGGAGTGAACGGCAGGTGACGGGTCGCGGCGGGGAATCACGACCGGGGCACGTGGAACGGGACCGGTCGATCCCATGTACCGGAATGCGTAGCTCGGAGCCGGATCACCCGGGAGGGGCGGAATGTCCGGACAAAAGCGTACAGCAACGCGCTCGGAACACGTACTGGAAGATCTCGACGGTGCCGCGCTGTCCTACGCGGCCCGCTTCGCCGACCAGGCGGAGAACCAACGCCGAGGCTCACGCGAGGAGCTCGTCCAACTCGCGCTCCCGTTCGCCGGTCGTCTCGCCCGCCGCTACCGGGGACGGGGCGAGCCGCTGGAGGACCTGGAGCAGGTGGCCCGCCTCGGCCTGGTCAAGGCCGTCGACCGCTACGACCCGGAGCGGGGTTCGTTCACCGCGTACGCGGCGGTGACGATCACCGGCGAGATCAAGCGGCACTTCCGGGACCGTACGTGGGGCGTGCACGTGCCCCGTCGGCTCCAGGACCTGACCATCGAGGTCAGCCAGGCGACCGCCGTACTGACCAGTGAACTGTCCCGGTCACCGACGGTCGCCGAGCTGGCCGCGCGACTGGAGACCTCGGAAGAGGACATCCTCGCCGCGCTGGAGTCGGCCGCCGGTTACACGCCCGCCTCGCTCAACGGGCCGGTGGGTGACGACGGACCGGCCGAACTCGGTGACATGTTCGGCGCACTCGACGCGGACCTGGAGTCGGTCGACGACCGGCTGACCGTCAGCGACCTGCTCTACCGGCTCCCGGCCCGGGAACGTCGGATCCTGGCGATGCGCTTCTACGGCAACTACACGCAGTCCGACATCGCCGCTGAGTTCGGCATTTCCCAGATGCACGTCTCACGGCTGCTCTCCCGGACCCTGACCTGGCTGCGTCAGGCGATGCTGACCGACTCCCCGCCCCGCTGGGAGTCCGGCACCGGTCAACCGGACAACGTCGCGTCGCTGACCCTGTCGGTGGACCGCGCCGGCAGCCGCGTCCGGGTCACGGTGCGCGGCGATCTGGACCGGGACTCGGCCGAGCAGGTCCGTCTCGGCCTGGCCGACGCCGTACGCACCTGCGCCGAGACCGAGGTGTTGGTCGACCTCGACGGCGTACCGTCCGTGGACGCCTCGGGGGTCGCCGCTCTGTTGGCCAGCCAGGAGGTGGCGCGTCGGGCCGGGATACGCCTGCGGCTGGCCCGGCCGCAGCCCTACGTACGCCGTAGCCTCGCCGTCGCCGGCCTGGCCGGGCTCTTCGACGAGCCGTCAGCTGAGCGGGCAGAGCGCTGATCAGGCAGAGCGCTGATCGGCCCACCGGGCCCGCGTCACCCGATCGAGGCACCAGGCAGATTACAGCACAAAAGTGGCTAACATCCGCAATGTGAAGCAACGTGGTAATCGTCTGGTCGCCGCAGTCGTCGCGGGTGTCGTGACCTTCGGCTTCGGTGTCTCCGGAGCCGGTGACGACACCTCCAACGCCGGCGCGATCGCCCTCGTCGGAGTGGTCGTCGGAGTGGTCGTCTTCAGCGCCACCAAGCCCAAGGCCGACAGCAAGAAGTGACCCGTGCCGTCGTCTGGAGCCGATGCCGGCGGAGCGGCGCACCGGCGGTGCAGGGCCGGCAGCGGTGTGATCCGGCGGTGCCGGCAGCGTGATCAACGCTGCCGGCAGCGTTGATCAGCCGGCCGCCGTCGCCAGCGACCGCCGGTGCTGACCCAACGGAGGCCGTTCCCGCACCGACACGTCGCTCACCACGATCTCGCGGTCGAGGTTGCTCAACGCGTCAGCTCCGCCCCGGCGGAACTGCGTGATCAGGCTGCCGGGCGGGTACTCCGAGATCACCCACCCCTTGCGGTATAGCCGCGACCACGCGGTGAGCATGATCTGCGCGGACATCCGCCCCAGCGCCTCGGTGCTCTGGTGGCGGTGCCGTCGCTCGCCGAGGTCGACCTGGGCCAACGCGTCCAACCCGCAGAGCTCCAGCAGGTCGATCAGCATCGCCGTCTCGACACCGTAGCCGGACACGAACGGGATCTGCTCCAACACCGTCCGGCGCCCGGCGTACTCGCCCGCCAGCGGCTGCACGAAACCCGCCAGATCGGGCCAGAAGAGATTGAACAGCGGGCGGGCCATGATCTCGGTGACCCGTCCACCGGCGTCGGCCTCCACGTCGCTGGACCGCACCAGCGGCCGGTGGTAGAAGCCCTTGACGAAACTGACCGAAGCGTCACTGAGCAGCGGACCGAGCAGGCCGGTCACGAACGCCGGCTGGAACTCCCGCAGGTCGGCGTCGACGAAGGCGATCAGGTCGCCGTCACTGGCGGCCAACCCGGCCCAGAGGGCGTCGCCCTTGCCCTCCAACCGGGGCAGCCCGATGGTCATCTCGTCCTGGCTGACGACCCGCGCCCCCGCCGCGGCGGCCACGGCCGCGGTGGCGTCCTGCGACCGCGAGTCGACCACCACGATCTCGTCGACGAGCGGAACCCGGTCGACCAGATGCTCGCGGATCGCCCCGACGATCGCCCCGACGGTGGCTTCCTCGTCGCGGGCCGGCAACACGACGCTCACCCGGTGGCCGGCCTTCACCGACGCCAGTTCCCAGGGCGCCCATCGGCGGGCCGACGCGGTGCGTCGGACCGTCCAGTCTCCGACCGTGGGAGTGACGGTCTGCCGCGCGTACCTCATGATCCACTCCTCGGTGCCGACGCTGGGCCGGCTCCTGGCTACCCGGGCGGAACCCGGGTATGCCTGCCCGCGCCCGGCGGGCTCGCGACGACAGTGCCCGGCCGGGGCGCCCGATCGTCGCCGCGTCGCGTAGCGTTGACCGACATGGGTGTGTCGCATCGTCTGAAGAGTCGGTTCCGGCGTTTCCTCCAGCGGCCGGGCAGTACCGTCGATCTCGCGCCGCTGGAGAAGTTGCTACCCGCGATCGCCGCGCGCGAAGACGAGCTACGGGAGCTCGACGACATGGCCCTGACCGCCCGTGCGGACAAGGCCCGCGAATTCGTCGACCTGTGCGCGGTGGGCCGCGAGGCGGCGCGGCGCGCCATCGACGAGCGCCCCTTCGACGAGCAGTTGCTGGGCGCCATGTCGCTGCTCGCCGGCAAGGTGGCGGAGATGGCGACCGGTGAGGGCAAGACCCTGACCGCGACGATCGCGGCCTACGGCCACGTCCGGCGAGGTAACGCCCCGGTGCACGTGCTCACCGTCAACGACTACCTGGCCCGCCGGGACGCCGAATGGATGGCTCCGGTGTACGGGCTGCTGGGTCTGAGCGTCGGCTGGGTCACCGAGGCCAGCACGCCGCAGCAGCGGCGCGAGGCCTATCAGCGTGACGTCACCTACGTCTCGGTCAGTGAGGCCGGCTTCGACTTCCTCCGTGACCAGCTGGTCACCGACATCGCCGACCGGGTCCAGCCGGCGCTGGCCACCGCCATCGTCGACGAGGCCGACTCGATCCTGATCGACGAGGCGCGGGTGCCGATGGTGCTGGCCGGTGCGGTGCCCGGCG
The DNA here is from genome assembly GCF_029626025.1 of Solwaraspora sp. WMMD406. NCBI lineage: Bacteria > Bacillati > Actinomycetota > Actinomycetes > Micromonosporales > Micromonosporaceae > Solwaraspora > Solwaraspora sp. WMMD406. The sequence continues at coordinate 4,475,064 of NZ_JARUBF010000001.1, read as the reverse complement.
AGCAGGACCCGGTGCACGCCGCCGCCGCGCTGGTACGCAATCTGCGGGCGGGGCGGGACTTCGAGGTGGCCGACGACGGTCGGAGCGTGGCCTTCACCACCGCCGGCCTGGCCGCCGTGGAGGAGAAGCTGGCCGGCATCGACCTGTACGCCGACGACAACGTCGGGCAGCTGTCGGCGATCCACGTCGCGTTGCACGCGCACGCCCTGCTCAAGCGGGATGTCGACTACATCGTGCGGGACGGCGCGGTGGAACTGGTCGACGAGATGCGGGGCCGGGTCGCGCAGCGACGTCGCTGGCCGGACGGCCTGCAGGCGGCGGTCGAGGCCAAGGAAGGCCTGAACGCGACCGCCGAAGGGGAGGTGCTCGGCACGATCACCGTCCAGGCGTTCGTGGGGATGTACCGCACCCTGTGTGGCATGACCGCCACGGCGGTGCTCGTCGGCGACCAGCTTCGGGAGTTCTTCAAACTGGAAGTCGCGGTGATTCCGCCGCACGAGCCCAACGTCCGTGTCGACGAGCCGGATCGGATCTACGCCACCCGGGCGGAGAAGGACGAGGCGCTGGTAGCCGAGATCGCCGCCGCTCACGCCACCGGTCGTCCGGTGCTGGTCGGCACGCTCGACGTCAAGGAGTCGGAGAGTCTGGCCGCGGCGTTGGCCGAGGCCGGAGTGACCTGTGTGGTCCTCAACGCCAAGAACGACGACGAGGAGGCGGCGATCATCGCCGAGGCCGGTGCGCTGGGCGCGGTGACGGTGTCCACGCAGATGGCCGGTCGTGGCGTGGACATCCGGCTCGGCGGTAGTGACCAGGCCGATCGGGATCAGGTCGCCGAACTGGGCGGGCTGTACGTCATCGGTAGCGGCCGGCACGACAGCCGACGGGTGGACAACCAACTGCGGGGCCGGGCGGGCCGGCAGGGCGACCCGGGTGGTTCGGTCTTCTTCGTCAGCCTGGAGGACGACCTGGTGGTTCGGCACGCCCCGGACGCCATTCCACCGTCGCCCCGGATGACCGCCGACGGCATCGTGCAGGACGAACAGGTCGATTTCGCCATCGAGCACGCGCAGCGAATCGCCGAAGGAGTCGACTACGAGATCCATCGCAACACCTGGCGCTACAGCGTCGTCATCGAGCAACAGCGCAAGGCGCTGGCGCAACGCCGCGAGCGGCTGCTGACCACCGAGGTCGCCGCGCTGATGCTGATGGAGCGCTTCCCGCAGCGCTGTGCCGAGCTCGACGAGGACGTGCTGTCCCGAGCCGCCCGCAGCATCGCTCTTTACCACCTCGACCGGCTCTGGGCCGAGCACCTGGCGGAACTGTCCGAGGTCCGCGAGGGTGTGCACCTGCGCGCGCTGGGCCGGCTGGATCCGCTGGACGAGTTTCACCGGGCGGCTGTTCCGGCCTTCAACCGATTGGTACCGGAGATCGAGGCACGCACCGTGGAGACGTTCTCCGAGACCGAGCTGGACGACGACTGGCAGCCGGACCAGGCGCAGCTGGTGCGACCGAGTGCCACCTGGACCTACCTGGTGCACGACAACCCGTTCGGATCCGAGCTGGACCGGTTGATCTCCTCGGTCGGGCGTCGTCTGGCGGGTCGGGCGTGACCGCGATGCCGTTCCCGCCCGCGCGGCGGATCAGCTGGAGTTCCCGCCGTGCGGTGTGATCGGGAGGCACTCGGGTAGGTCGTCCCCGGAAGCGACAGATTGCACTAAAGTTCGCAACTGGCAGGTCGAGTCTGGGCGCTGACGGGAGACCGGAGTTGACAATCCGATGACCGAGGTGACGTACACCAGCGGTTGCCCGCCGATCGGCGGTGCCGCCCGTCCGGTCGCCGACCGGTGAAGCGGACCGATCAGTGGGACTCCGCCGGACTGGCGGTCGTGGAGACCGCTGCGGTGCTTCGCGAACTGACCGCTGGCATGATCCGGTGTGTCGATTTCGATGACGCGCTGGACCACCTGGCCGGAACCACCCGGCACGCGTTGCCCGCTGTCGCGTACGCCAGTGTGTGCGTGCTGCGGGCCGGCCAACCCGCGTCGGTCACCGCCTCCGATCCACTGATCAAGGACCTCGACGAACTGCAGTACGCCGCCGACGGCCCGGCGATGACCGCGATCCGGGACCGGGAGATCGTGTTCGCCCCGTCCCTCACGGACGATCGTCGCTGGCCCCGGTGGACCTCGGCGGCGGCTGGGCGGGGCATCCACGCGGTGCTCTGCGCGCCGGTGGACGTCGACGAAGAGGCGATCGGTTCGATCAACCTGTACGCCGAGCGTCCCGGCGCGCTCGCCGCTCGCGAGCAACTGACCGCGATGCTGCTCGCCGAACACGCGGGACTCCTGCTCAGCGCGGTCCGTGACCGCGCTCGCGAGGCGGACCGGGTCGACCCGACCCGTCCGCACGGTGACGTGATCAGCCAGGCGATCGGGGTGGTGATGACGCAGCGCCGTTGCCGGGCGGAGCAGGCGCTGGAGGTGCTCCAGGACGCCGCGGCGGCGACCGCCATCCCGCTGGCCGAGGTAGCCGAGCGGCTCGTCTCCTCGGTGGAGCGCACTGGCGGGTGAGCCCCACGGGTGTGCACAGTGGCGGTCCGGTCGGACCAGGAGCACACTCGGGAGTGACGGCGCCGCGACAGCGTGACGAACTGCGGAAAGGCGGGAGTTCGATGGACAGCCGACAGCGGGTGCCCGGTCATCCGATCCAGCCGATGCTGGTCACGCTACCCCTCGGGCTCTTCGTCTGCGCCACGTTGTTCGACGTCTCGACGCTCGCTGGCGGCCCGACGCTGTTCGGGGAGGTCGGCTACTGGACGATGGTGGCCGGCCTGGTGGCGATGGCGGTCACGACGGGGGCGGGATTGATCGATCTGTGGGACGAGCCCGCCGGGGCCTTCCGGTCGGCACTCGTGCGCTTCAACCTGTTCGCCGCCGGCATGGGGGCGGTGTTCCTGCTGGTCTGTCTGATCCGCGCCGGTACCACCGTCGTGCTGGTGAGACCCGCGTTGCTGCTGGTCGAGCTGGTCGGCCTGGGCGTCGGCGGGGTCGGCCTGCGGTACGTCGGCGCGTTGTTGCGCCACTCCGGGGATTCGTCGGTGACCGACCTCGACCATCGGATCACGGTGGACGTCCAGGGCGGACAGACGGCCCGGGGGCGCAGGGCGTGACGGGCTCAGCTGGCGATCATGTCCCGCATCCGATCGACCTCCACCGCCTGCTCGGCGGCGATCGCCGTCGCGAGTTCCTCTACCGCGAGGTCGCTGCCGGCCTGTAGTACCCGGGTGGACATGTCGATGGCGCCCTGATGGTGGGCGCTCATCATCTCGACGAACCGTCGGTCGAACTCGCCGTCGCGGGCGGCGGCCAGTCGGCGGATCGCCTCGGACGTCTGCATCCCGGGCATGGTGGCGTGGTCGTGGGTGCCGGCCGGCAGGCCTCTGTCCTGCAGCCAGCCGCGCAGGACGTCGAGTTCGGCAGACTGGCCGGCCCGGATGCGGTCGGCGAAGGCGACGACGGCGGGGTTGTCCGTGCGGCCGGCGGCCAGCGACGCCATCCGGACTGCCTGATCGTGGTGCGGGATCATCATCTGGACGTACCAGGTGTCCACCGCGTTGTATTGCGGTGGATCGATGACCACGTCCGATCCCGGACGTACCTCGGCCGGTTCGCCCGGTCTGCCCGGCAGGATGACCGGCGGGTCGCTGGCGGCGTCACCAGCCGACTGGATGTCCACACCGGAAGGCTCCTGGGTGCCGGGTCCGGAATCGGCCATCCGGGACACGCCGATGGCGGTACCGACCACCGTGGCGGTCAGCAGGATCACCAGCAGGTGACGACGGTGTCGACTCAACGATGCCCCCCAGTGGAGTTGCCGCGATGCTATCCACGGAGTCGGATGGCATCGATGTGATGACTATCACATCGATGCCGGGAACTCAACGGTAAGGTCAGCTCCATCATCAACCCCTTTCGAAGGGTGCCGCACATGATCACACGCTCCCCACAAGGGCTGCGGCAGCTCCGGACCGTCGCGGTGGTGGCGATCGTCACCCTGCTGACCAGCGTCGCGGTGGCCACGCCGAGCCACGCCAGGACGCCGTTCGACGAGGACTGTGCCGATGCGACCGACGCACTCGCCGTCGAGTTGTGTCTCGCGCAGCGCACACTCGACGCCACGGACGATCCCGGGCTCGGCGTGGACGAGATCGCGAGTAGTCCCAACCTGCGTCAGATCGCCAACCTGCCGAAACCGGCGCCGTTCAACACCGAATCGGCCCTGAACTCGGATCTGGCGTTCCAGGGCAGGTACGCCTTCGTCGGCAACTACAACGGCTTCGTCATCTACGACATCGGCGACCCCCGCGCGCCGCGTCTGGTGTCCCAGGTGGTCTGCGTCGGCGCGCAGAACGACATCTCGGTCTACGGCGATCTGCTGTTCCTCTCCACCGACTCGTCTCGTAGCGACGACTCCTGCGACAGCGTCTCGCAGTCGGCGTCGGTCAAGGAGTCCTGGGAGGGCATGAAGATCTTCGACATCCGGGACAAGAAGAACCCCCGGTACATCAAGTCGGTCGAGACGAACTGTGGCTCCCACACGCACACCCTGGTGCCGGCGAAGAACCGCAAGTCGGTCTACATCTACGTCTCGTCGTACAGCCCGTCGGCGAGCTTTCCCGACTGCCAACCGCCGCACGACCTCATCTCGATCATCAAGGTCCCGCTGAAGAAGCCGACCGAGGCGGTGCTCATCGACACTCCGAACCTGTTCCCGGACGGCGGTAACCCAGGCGGCAACGGCAGCTCGACCACGAGCGGCTGCCACGACATCACCGCCTACCCCGCCAAGGACCTCGCCGCCGGTGCCTGCATGGGTGACGGTGTGCTGCTGGACATCGCCGACCGCGAGGCGCCCCGGGTGATCCACCAGGTGCGCGACACCACCAACTTCGCCTTCTGGCACTCGGCGACCTTCAACAACTCCGGCACGAAGGTGGTCTTCACCGACGAGCTCGGCGGCGGTGGTTCGGCGACGTGCAACCCGGAGATCGGTCCACAGCGGGGAGCGAACGCGATCTACGACATCACCGGTACGGCAGATGCCCGGACGCTGGTGTTCCGTAGCTACTTCAAGATCCCCCGTACCAACGGCCCGACCGAGAACTGCGTGGCGCACAACGGATCGCTGATCCCGGTGCTCGGCCGCGACATCATGGTGCAGGCCTGGTATCAGGGTGGTGTCTCGGTGTGGGACTTCACCAACTCCGCTGCTCCGGTGGAGATCGGGTTCTGGGAGCGTGGTCCACTCGACCTGGAGCGCCGGGTCACCGGTGGGCCGTGGTCGACCTATTACTACAACGGATACATCTACTCCAGCGACATCCAGAAAGGCCTGGACGTCCTGGAGATCCGCGACTGGCGGACCGCCAGTGCCAAGCTGGTCCGGTTCCCCGAGCTCAACGTACAGACGCAGTCCTGGTATCTCAGTTGGTGACGCGCGAGACGACTCACCACCGGTCCTGACGGTGCGCTGGGCCGGGCCGCCGACCGCACGCGGTCGGCGGCCCGGCCCAGCGCCATGCCCGCATTCACGTTGCTCACTGCGTCGGATCATGGTGCAATGTCGGTGCGTGGCGGTCGCGAGTGGCCGCGCGCTGTCACGGTGTACCGGGCCGGGAGCGTCCAGGGCAACGCTTCCAGAGTGGCCGTACGACGCAGCGCGCATCGTCGGACAGATCGGGTGTGGGATCGGTGGGCATGGCTGCCCAGCCCCGCACCCACGTACCCGTGTCGTCGACGCCGGTTCGTCCCGGCGGGCACGGGTGCAGCCACTGAAAGGGAATTCTGTGACAATTCGACGGAAGATGGCGGTCGTGGCCGCCGCAGCTGTGTTGGGCACCGGCGTTCCGCTCCTGCTCAAGCCGGACGCGGCGATGGCCCACGGGGCGTTCGTCTACCCGGCGACCAGGACCTACGCCTGCTATGTCGATGGGCGGGCCGCCGGCGGCGGCGATCTCTACCCCACCAACCCGGCGTGTGTGGACGCGGTGGCCCAGGGCGGCAAGCAGCCGCTGTGGGACTTCTACGCGGTCCTGATCGGCAACGCCGGCGGCCGGCACCAGGAGATCATCCCCGACGGCGAGCTCTGCGGCGCCGGAACGGACAAGTACGCCGCCTACAACGCCGCGCGGACCGATTGGCCCACCACGACTCTGCGCTCAGGAGCCAGCGTCACGTTCAAGTACAACGCCTGGGCGCCGCATCCCGGTACCTGGTACCAGTACGTGACCAAGGACGGTTGGAACCCGAACCAGCCGTTGCGCTGGTCCGATCTGGAGCCGGCACCGTTCGACCAGGTGACCAACCCGCCGCTGGGTGGCGGGGAATCGGGGGCGGAGTACTCGTGGCAGGCGCAGCTGCCCAACAAGAGCGGCCGACACATCATCTACTCCATCTGGCAGCGGTCGGACAGCCCGGAAGCGTTCTACAACTGCTCGGACGTCAACTTCGTCGGTGGTGGTGACCCGACGACCGCGCCGCCGACCACCGCGCCGCCGACGACGGTGCCGCCGACCACCGCGCCGCCGACGACGGTGCCGCCGACGACGGTGCCGCCGACCACCGCTGCCCCGACCTCGAACCCGCCTGCGGGAGCCTGCACCGCCGCCGTGCGGGTGGACAGCTCCTGGTCCGGCGGATACCAGGCGACCGTGACGGTGACCAACACCGGCTCGTCGGCGATCAGCCCCTGGACGGCGACCTGGACCATGCCCGGCGGTAGTTCCGTCACCCAGGGCTGGAACGCCACCGTGTCGCAGAGCGGCAGTACGGTGACCGCCACCGCGCCGAGCTGGGCGCAGAGCCTGGCGCCAGGCGCGTCGACGTCGATCGGGTTCATCGGTAGTGGTTCGTCGAACCCGGGCCCGAGTGGTGTCGCGTTGAACGGGTCCCCGTGCGCGTGAGGACCGGCCCGGTCTGAACCGTACGACGAGGATCCGCGGGTGGGCCTGGACCGGGCAGCTGCCCGGTCCAGGCCCACCCGAGTGACAAGCGACGTTCGGCGTGGACCATCGCCGTACCGGCGACGCCGTTCGCCTGCCGTTCGCCAGTGGGTCGGCGTTCGTTCACCAATCGATCGTTGCGGTGGGTGTTGGTACGGCAACCGAAATCGCGGTGAATGGTCGAGAGGCGCCGATCGCGGCGGATGGTCGAGAGGTGCCCGTCGTCCCTCGCGGCGGCGGGAGGTCAGGGGGGCGTCGATGAGGCGTGCGCTGGTGCTGGGCGGTGGCGGGATCACCGGGATCGCGTGGCAGGTGGGCGTGCTGGCCGGGGTGGCGCGGGCGACCCGCGGTCTGGCCGCGCCCGATCTGGTCGTCGGGACCTCGGCGGGTGCGATCGCGGGTGTGCTGATCGCGGGTGGCAGCCTCGCCGAGGCGGCCCGGTTCGCCGTGCACGCGGACGTGCGAGGCGCCCTCGCCGGACGGCCGCATCTGGAGCTGGTCGCCGAGGCGTACCGGATCGACGGGTACGCCGAGCTGCCTTCGGCCAAGGTCCGGGCCCAGATCGGTCGGCTGGCGATCGCCGCCGGATCCGGTCTGCCCGAGCGTCAGCGGCAGACGCTCGCGGAGATCGTTCCGGTACGGGACTGGCCGCGAGTCCCTCGTCTGGTGATCGTCGCGGTCGACGCCCACACCGGCGCGGAGGTGTCCTGGGACGCCGACGACGGGGTGTCGCTGGGTAGCGCCCTCGCCGCCAGCTGCGCCGTACCCGGGGTGTTCCCGCCGGTCGCCGTCGTGGGTCGCCGCCATCTCGACGGTTGCGTCCATTCGACGACCAACGCCCACCTGGCGGCGGAGGCCGACGTGGCGCTGGTCCTGGCACCGCTGGACGACCTCTTTCCGGAGCCGGAGCCGGGGCCGCTGGCGCGGCGGGCCGAGGCCGCGCTGTCGGTGCTCGTCCGGCCGTCGCCGGTGGCCGTTGCGGCGATCGGTTCCGACTCGGACGATCCCACCGACCGCGCCGCGGTGCTGGCCGCCGGCGTGCGTCAAGGAGAGGCGCTGGCCCCGTCGTTGGCGCGACAGTGGGGTGCCGGCTCAGGCCAGCCAGGCGGCGATCAGCAGCAGGGTGACGGCGGTGGCGATGGTCGACAGCACCACCGTGTCCCGAGCCAACCGTTCGGCGTGCCGGTAGCGGGTGGCGAAGATGAAGACGTTCTGCGCGGTGGGTAGCGCCGCCGTGACCACTGCCGCGAGCAGCGCCGGTCCGGCCAGTCCGAGGCCGTAGCGACCGATCAGGTACGCCACGATCGGCTGGCCGAAGACCTTGAGCCCGACGGCGGTGTAGCGCTCGCGGGTGTCGACGCCGGACGCCAGGAGTCGGCTACCGGGCAGTGACATGCCCAGTGCGAGCAGTGCCAACGGCACGGCGGCGGCGCCGAGCAAGTCGAACGGGCGGAGTAGTTCGTCAGGGGGACGCCAGCCGGTGACCGCCAGCGCCAGTCCGGCCCCGGACGCCACCATGATCGGGTTGCGGGCGGGCAGCGACGCGAGCCGTCGTGGCGACGGCCGTCCGCCTCCCGTGGCGAGGTCGAGTACGGCGAGCGCCAGTGGCGCGGCGACCAGCACCTGGAACAGCAGCACCGGTGCGACGACGGAGACATCGCCGAGGACGTAGGCGGCGACCGGGATGCCGAGGTTCGCGGCGTTGACGTAGGAGGCGCCGAGCGTGCCGATGGTGACGTCACCGGCCGGCCGGCGCCAGATGCCGCGCGCGACGACGAGATAGCCGCCCGCGACCACGACGCTGCTGGCCAGGTAGGCGGCGAAGATTCCGCTGAACAGTTCGGTCGGGTCGCTGCGGGCGAGGGTGACGAACAGCAGTGCCGGGGTGGCGACGAAGAACGTCAGCCGCGCGAGAACGGTCGTACCGTCTGGTCCGAGCAGGTCGTACCGGCCGATCAGGTAGCCGATCAGGGTGACCGACCAGATCGCGGCGAAGCCGGCGACGATTGCGCGCATGTGAGCATCCTGCCCGGTCGCCAATAGCATCGAGATCAGGTATCTAGAGCGAGCAATCGATTACGTTGCGTTTGTCAATCATCACATTCCCGCAACACCGTCTGCTATTGACCGCAGACCCGTCGGCCGGGAACATCGGTGCGTACGGGGCCGTTCGGTGCACACCTGTCTGTTGTGTCCGGTGCTGGTCGCCGTGTCCCACCGGGGAGTCGCTCCCACGGGTACCTGACGGCGGGAGATGTCCCGGCCGGACCTGCCAAGGAGGACCATGTCGGTCAGTCCTGCCTCGCCACGTGCCGGGTGGTCCGGTTTACCGCCGTCTGGTGCCTCTCGTCCTCCCGGCGCACCACGGCGGGGGAGCGGCCCAGCGGTGGCGATGGTCACCGTGACCGTGTCGATCCCGATCGCCGCTGGCGAGGACGCACTCACCCCGACCGCCCGCCGACTGCTCGACGCCGCCCGCGAACTGGTCGAACGCGGCGAGGCGACCGTCACCGTGCCGGGCACCGACCACCCCTGGCCGGACACGGTCGCGGTGGAAGCCGAGCGGGGGGCCGGCCGCGTCACCTCGGGTACCGACCACCCCCGACGCGGGGCCACCACGACCGCCACCGCGCTGCATGTGATGGTCGCCTCCCGGACCGTGCTACTGGACGGCGAGCCCTTGCCGCTGACCCGGCTCGAGTTCGACCTGCTGCTGCACCTGGTCGAGAATCCACGCCGGGTCTTCACCCGGCTGCAGCTGCTCGCCGCGGTGTGGGGCTACGAGCACACCGGGGTCCGTACCGTCGACGTGCACATCCGTCGGCTCCGGGTCAAGGTCGGCGAGACGCCACTGATCACCACCGTCTACGGTGTCGGCTACCGGCTCGCCGACGACGTGCGCATCACCATCGACCGGGCGGGCTGAAGTCGTCGCCCACCGCCGGGTTTGCCGCCCCGACGCCCGGGGTATGAGGCCGATCTTCGCGGCGGACCGCTGGCTGGCAGAAGCGTCGGCGGGCCGCCGTACTCGATCGAAGGGGGATGGGCGCATGCTGACGCACGATGCGGGGAAACAGGTGGACACCCCCGTCCAGACGGCGGTGCTGGCCACGGCCGAACCGGAGCCGGCCGCTGTTGACAGTCGCCGGATTCGGACCGCGTTGCACCACCGCTACCAGGAGCTGAGCGCGGAATACGAGCAGGCGGTGGCGCAGAGCCAGGTACTACGGCTCATCGAAGGCGGCGACACCGCCGGCGACGATCAGGCGGACAGCGGGACGAAGACCGCCGAGCGTGACGCCGCCCAGTCGTTGATCCGCACCATCGCGGAACGTCGGACCCAGTTCGAGCATGCCCTGGCCCGACTGGCCGCCGGTGACTACGGCCGGTGCGAAGGGTGCGCCCAACCCATCCCGGTGGAGCGGCTGGAGATCTATCCATCGGCCACGACCTGCGTCGCCTGCAAACAGTCGCGCGAGCGTCGGGTCGCCTGACGGCGGCCATCCCGGCCGGGCGATGTCCGCCGACCCGCAGCGGCGGTCACCCGGTACGGGCGACCGCCGCTCATCCACGGTGCTGCCACGATATGCCTGCCCCCCAGGACCCGACCGACCCGCGAACAGGGGGAGCCACCATGGCCACCGCTCAGCTATCCACCGTCGACGCGACGGTGGACAAGACCAACCGGATGCTCGGTGAGATCGACCAGCTTCTCGGGTGGCCGGCCCAGCGACGACACCAGTCGTACGCCGCGCTGACCGCGGTCCTGCACGCGCTGCGTGACCGACTTCCGGTGACCGAGGCGGTGCAGTTGGGCGCCCAGCTGCCGCTGCTCGTGCGGGGGTTGTACTACGAAGGGTGGGAGCCGGCGTCGGTCCCGGTCAAGCTGGACCGCGACGCCTTCGTCGCCCGGGTACGGCGTGACGTCCGCTTCGACGTCGACGGCGGAGCGGTACGGGTCATCGAAGCGGTGACCCAGGTGTTGCGCCGGCACGTCAGCGCGGGTGAATGGGACGACGTGCACAGCAACCTGCCGGCGGACCTGCGGGGCCTGCTGGCCGGATGACGAATCGGCAGCCGTCGCCGTCCGGTGGGGCGTCCGCCCCGACCGGTACGGGCCGCGGCCGCGCACCACGGTCACCGTACCGTCACCTGTGAGGTGAGGCGTCGACGGTGATCAACCTGCCGATACGGGCCGACCAGTCGGATCGACACCTGGCGGACGGTCCGTTCGCTGGACGCGGCCAGCCGTAGGTGCAGGTCTCCGGGTTCCACTACGAGGCGGCCCTCCCGGCCGGTGAAGGCGGCCAGGTCGGCGGGAACGGTGAAGTCGACCCGGCGCTCCTGGCCCGGCTCCAGGGGCACCCGCGCGTACCCGATCAGTCGGGCGACCGGCCGGGTCACCTGGGCCACCGGGTCGTGCAGATACAGCTGTACGACCTCGGTCCCGGCCCGCGTGCCGGTGTTGCGGACGCGGATGGACACGTCGACCGCGCCGTCGGTGCCGATTTCGGTCGGCCGGGTGTCGAGCCACGACGCCGGGTGATCCGCCCCGCCGGAATCCGGGTCGGGCACGTCGATTCCGTCGATCTGCGGCGCGGACCACTCGAACGTGGTGTACGACAGGCCGTGCCCGAACGGATACAACGGAGTCGGATCGATGTTGCTGACCTCGGTACGGTGTCCCAGCGGCGGGCTGAGGTAGCCGGCCGGTTGTCCGCCGGCGGTCCGAGGCACCCCGATCGGCAGGTGACCGGACGGGCAGACCCGGCCGCCGAGGACGCCGGCGACGGCCCGGCCGCCTTCGGCGCCGGGAAAGAACGCCTGGACCACCGCGGCGAGCCGGTCGGCGTACCGGCCGAGCGCGTACGGTCGCCCGGTCAGCAACACCAGCACCACCGGGGTGCCGGTGGCGACGAGCGCCTCGATCAGCTCCCCCTGGCGACCGGGCAGCTCCAGGTCGACCGCGTCGGACCCTTCTCCCGAGGTGCCGTTGCCGAACAGGCCGGCGCGGTCGCCGACGACCGCGACGCAGATACCGGCCCGGGCCGCCGCGTCGGCGGCCACCACGATGCTCGGGGTGTCCTGCAGATCGACACCGCCGGTGGCGACATGCTCGATCACGGCCTGCGGCAACTCGACTCGGAGCCCGGCCAGGACCGTACCGATGCCCAGGTCGTCATCCACACCGGCGGGCGTGGTCCCGACGTGGCTGGGGAAGGTGTAGCAACCGAGCATCCCGGTGACGTCGTCGGCCAGCGGACCGACGACCGCGAGGCGGGCCTCCGGGGGCAGCGGAAGAGTCCCGTCGTTGGCCAGCAGGACCACCGATTCCTCCGCCAGCCGGCGCGCCAGCTTCCGATTGTCAGGACCGTCGAGCGCCGTCCGGTCGACGGGTCGGTCCGCCGACGTCTGGGCCGGTGACGCCAGGATCGGTGGCGTGGGATCCCAGTCAGGGTCGAGCAGCCCGAGTTCGCACTTCTGCCGCAGTACCCGGGTCACGGCTCGGTCGACCACCGATTCCGGCACGGTGCCCTTGCGTACCGCCGCGACGAGCGGGGTGCCGAAACACCGGACCGCCGGCAGTTCCACGTCGACCCCCGCGGTCAGGGCCAGAGCCGCCGCTTCGCTCGGGCCGTCCGCCACCCGGTGCAGCAGCTCCAGGAACGACACGCCGAAGTAGTCGGCGACCACGGTGCCGGTGAACCCCCACCGGCCACGAAGCAGATCGGTCAGCAGACCGCCGTCGGCCGCCGACGGGACCCCGTCGATCTCGGCGTAGGAGTGCATCACCGAACGGGCGCCGCCCTCGCGTACCGCCATCTCGAACGGCGGGAGCAGGACGTCGGCGAACTCGCGCGGGCCGACCGCGACCGGGCCGAAGTTGCGGCCGGCGCGCGACGCCGAGTATCCAGCGAAGTGTTTGAGGGTCGCGACGATGCCGGCGGACTCCAGCCCGCGCACGTACGCCGTACCGATCGTCGCGACCAGGTACGGATCCTCGCCGATCGTCTCCTCGGTACGGCCCCAGCGGGGGTCGCGGGCGACGTCGAGCACCGGGGCCAGCCCTTGGTGCACCCCGACCGACCGCATGTCGGCACCGATCCGGTTGGCCATCCGTTCGACCAGTTCCGGATCGAAGGTCGCTCCCCAGGCCAGCGGTGTGGGGTACACGGTGGCGCCCCACGTCATGAACCCGGTGAGGCATTCCTCGTGGATCAGGGCCGGAATGCCGAAGCGGTTGCCGGCGGCGATCTCGGTCTGTAGCCGGGCCAGCGCCCGGGCGCCCTCGATCGGTGTCACGGCCGCGGTGCCGAACGGCCGGGTCAACTGGCCGAGTCCGGTGTGCAGCAGGTCGCTCCAGTCGACCGAGTCGTCGACCAGATCGTGCTGATGGGGTGCCATGTCGTCGACGCTCGCGTTGGCCCCCATCCAGAAGCTGTACAGCTGGGCGACCTTTTCGGTCAGCGACATCTGGCCGAGGAGGTCGAAGACCCGTTCTTCGACCGGCATGGTGCGGTCTCGCCAGACCGGTACCGGTTCGCCGGTGCCGGCGTACGCCGAGCCGTTGCTCGTCGCTGTCGCGGCGGCGTGACCATCCGGGTGCTCGGCCGGATCCGTGCTGGTTCGGCTGCCGTCCACGGCGTCATCCTTGCTGCTCACCCGAGTCTCCTGTCGATCGGAGCCACCCCCGGCCAGATCGCACACCTGCGGGCCGGAACGGCCGTGTATTCCGACATGTTTCCGGAAGTTTGCGGTCTCGTCGAGTCGTGCCGCCCTACAACTTGCCGGGATTCGTCCCGACCTGCGCCGGGCGACGACCCCGTGACGCCGCGACGATTCAGCGGCTGCCGGCCCGCCGGCGACCAGGTGATTCCGAAACACGTCAGCGACACGCCGGGTCGGTCCAGGTCCACCCCTCGGTGGTGACACCGACCCGCCGGGCCGCCAAGCGCTTTTCGGATCAGGCAAGATGGCAGGTGGGCTCCCGCGCGTCCGGCCAGATCGGCTCCGGAAAATTCGGGCCCCAGGCTGGAACTGTCGGTTTCCGGGCCCGGCAGGTCCCGGTCTCAGGCTGGACCTGTCCCGGTCTTACGCTGGAGCCTCGACGAAGGAGCTGCCGTGACGGTCGACGAAGGACGCAGGATCACGATCACCGCGATCGCCCAGGAGGCGGGCGTCTCCGTACCGACGGTCTCACGCGTACTCAACGGTCGCAACGACGTCGCGCCGCAGACCCGAGAACGGGTCGAGGAACTGCTCCGACGGCACGGCTACCGTCGACGGGCGACCCGATCACGATCCGGAGCCAGCCTGATCGACCTGGTCTTCAACGACCTCGACAGCCCGTGGGCCGTGGAGATCATCCGTGGGGTGGAGGACGTCGCCCACGCGGCGGGCGTCGGCACCGTGGTCTCGGCCATCCACCGCCGTTCCACCTCGACCCGGCAGTGGCTGCAGAACCTGCGTACCCGGGCCACCGACGGCGTCATCCTGGTGACCAGCGAACTGGCCCCGCCGCTGCACACCGAGTTGCGACGACTCAACGTACCGATGGTGCTGGTCGACCCGGCCGGCGTACCCAGCCTGGACATCCCGACCATCGGAGCGACAAACTGGGCCGGCGGGCTGCGCGCCACCGAGCATCTCATCTCGCTGGGGCATCGCCGGATCGGGTTCATCGCCGGCCCGCCGCGACTGCTGTGCAGCCGGGCCCGGCTCGACGGCTACCGCGCGGCGCTGGAGGCCGCCGACATCCCGTTGCGTCCGGACTACATCGTGCCCGGCGACTTCTACCACGAATCCGGCTTCGAGGGGGCCAACGCCCTGCTCGACCTCGACGAACGGCCCAGCGCGATCTTCGCCTCCAGCGATCAGATGGCCCTCGGCGCGTACGAGGCGTTGCGCCAGCGCGGGCTGCGGGTTCCCGACGACGTGAGCGTGGTGGGGTTCGACGACCTACCCGAGGTACGGTGGTCCTCGCCGCCGTTGACCACGGTCCGCCAACCACTCGCCGAGATGGGCCTGCTGGCCGCGCGTACCGTGTTGCGGCTGGCCCAGGGCGAGCCGTTGGACACCCCACGGGTCGAACTGGCGACCGAGCTCGTGGTCCGCGACAGCTGCGCCCCGTACCGGGACCGGTGAGCCGTTCTCCGCAGCGGACCGCGCCTCCGCTCGACCGGTACGCACCCGGTCCGTACCGGTCTCGTAGCCACGGGGTAGCCGTTACCTGCGGCGGGCGCCATAACCCGGTGCGGGCGATATCCGGATGCTCCGGCATCCCGTTGGTTCGTGACGTCCGCGAGGTTAGTGGCCGGCCGGCCCGGGTAGGAACTGCGGGCACGATCGCCCCGTCGCGTACGACGGGCGTCGAACAACCGCAGGGGGCAGCATGAAACTCGACGACGACGACATCCGCAGCACCGGTACCGCCGCCGGCCATGGTCCGGCCGATGGTGGGGCCAACCCGGCGGGCCATGACGGTGGTGCCGACGGCGGCGCGGGTCCGAAGTCCCAGGAGGGTCCGGCCGATGGTGGGGCCAACCCGGCGGGCCGCGACGGTGGTGCCGACGGCGGCGCGGGTCCGAAGTCCCAGGAGGGTCCGGCCGATGGTGGGGCCAACCCGGCGGGCCGCGACGGTGGTGCCGACGGCGGCGCCAACAAGCGTTGACAGCCGCGACGGCGACGGGCACCACGTCGACGGACATGACCGCACCGCCATCGACGGTGACCACCCCGGCGCCGGGCGGGCGGAACCGTCCGGCGCTGGCGAGGTGCGTCGGAATCGAGCCCGCGAAGTTCGCCACCGCCTACTGGGGACGGGCACCGCTGGTGTCGCGCGCAGCCGACCTCGACGGTCCGGCGGGCTTCACCGACCTGCTGGACTCCGACGCCGCCGACGAGCTACTCAGCCGACGTGGGCTCCGCGTCCCCTTCCTGCGGGTGGCGCGGGAGGGGACGCTCGTACCGGAGTCGGCGTACACCGGCAGCGGTGGCGCCGGCGCGGAGATCGCCGACCAGGTTCTCGATGAGCGGTTGCTGGCGCAGTACGCCGACGGCGCCACTCTGGTGCTGCAGGGTCTGCACCGGATCTGGCCGCCGATCATCGACTTCGCCGGGGAACTGGGCGGCATGCTCGGCCAGCCGCTGCAGGTCAACGCCTACCTGACCCCGGCCGGCAACCAGGGCTTCGCGACCCACTACGACACCCACGACGTGTTCGTCCTCCAGGTCGCCGGCCGCAAGCACTGGCGAATTCACGAACCGGTGCTGGTCGATCCGCTGCCCCGGCACACCTGGTCGGGGCGGGCCGACGAGGTCGCCTGCCGGGCCGACGGCGAGCCGGCGGTGGACGTGGTGCTGGAACCCGGCGACGCGCTGTACCTGCCCCGAGGCTGGCTGCACAGCGCCGCCGCCCAGCAGGAGAGTTCCATCCACCTGACCGTCGGCGTACGGGCGCTGACCCGCTATTCGGTGGTGGAGACGCTCCTGGACCTGGCGGTCGACGACCGCCGGCTGCGGGCGACGCTGCCACTGGGCCTGGACGTCGCCGACACCGGTCAACTGGAGCCCGAACTGACCGAGGCCGTCGACGCACTGCGGGACTGGTTGACGACGGTCAGTCCAGCCGAGGTCGCCGACCGGTTGCGGCAGCGGAGCTGGGCGGCGACGCGTCCCGCACCGCTTCGGCCACTCGCCCAGGCCGAGCGGATCGCCGTCCTGACCGTCGACGACACGCTCCGCCGGCGGGACGGCCTGCGATGGCGACTCGTACCCGAGCCGGACGGCCGGGTGGCACTGCGGATCTTCGACCGGACGGTCAGCTTCCCCGGCCAGTGCGCGCTGGCCCTGCGCGCGGCGCTCGAAACGGACCGGATCCGCGTCGGCGATCTGCCCGGCCTGGACACCGACGACGATCGGCTGGTCCTCGCCCGGCGGCTGCTCCGAGAGGCGGTCGTGGTCCCCGACGTCGGGTGACGATCGTGGTGTGCGAGTGCCCCGGTCGTCGCCGACCGCCGGTTCGCCGACCGTCGTGGCGTGCCGACCACCCGGGGCTCACCGCAGCAGGACCAGCAGGATCGTGGTGGTGAGCAGGCCGGCCGCCACGACGATCGCGCCGGTGCGCGCGTCGAGTACGGCGTGGCGGCGGTCGGCCAGCAACTTGGCCGGCCCCAGCCCGACGAACGGGCCGAGCAGGGTGACCACCAGCGCGATCACCGGCATCCCGACCGCGAGGTCGCCGCCGTACCGTTCTCCGGCCATCCGGCCGGCGGTGGCCAGGCCCCACGCGGCGGCCGCGCCGAGGACGCCGAACAACGCCAGTACCGGGTAGCCGGACGAGGACAGCGGGCCGGCTTCGGCCGTACGACCCAACACCTGCCGGGCGGCGGTGAGCCAGTGCTCCGGCTCGTGGTCCGGTACACCGGAGCCGGGCGGCGGCACCGGCGGGCCGACGAACCGGCTGGCCGCCGAACCGAACCGGTGACTCGCCTCGGCCCAGATCGCGGCCGCCTCCCGATCCACGTCCTCGGCTTCCTTGCTCGCCGCCGCGTGGAGCCGCCGCAGCGTGGCCAGCTCCGCCTCCACCTCGGCCACCGCCGCCTCAGCGGCGGCGAACCGGTCGGCGTACCACTGTTGCGCCTCGTCGCGGCGGGCCTGCAGGCCCGCCGCGAGCTCCGCCAAGCGGCGCATCAACGCCGGATAGGACCCCGACATCAGGACGGTCCGTAGGGGATGATGACTTCCGCGTTGCGGTGCACGGTCCGGTCGAAGAACAACGCGCGCCATGGCCGGGGATACCAGGCGGGGCCGCCGGCCCGGGGGTACAGCGGCGGACCGAGCTCGGTGCCTTGGACATCCAACGCCACCCAGGCGCCGATCTGGTCGGTGCGGGAACCCACCCCGCCGAGGTCGTCGCGCATCCGGGCGACGCCGCGCCACCAGCCGAGCACGTGCGTGTGCCGTTCCGGGCCGATGTGCAGGATCCGACGCAGCCGGTCCAGCCCGCTGCGTCCGTCGAACTTCGCCGTGAGCCGGGTCGCCGCCGCGTCCACCGCGTATAGCACCAGGAAGTGCGGGCGTGCCGGCCTGCCCGGGTCGTCCGCAGCGAGCCGGTCCCCGGTGTCGGCCAACAGTCCGGGCAGGGTGTCGAGGTCGTACAGACCGGTCCCGGCGGGCAGGGCCGCGTGCAGGTCCCGGGCGGCCGCCTCGGCGTCACGATCCAGGCAGGCCAGATCGAATCGGGCGGTGCCGGCCGGGTACTGCCGGACCAGTGAACGGGCGGCCGAGTCGAGCAGGGCGCAGGCCTCGTCGGCCCGGGTGCCGAGCACCGCCAGGTTGCGTCCGGGCGACCGGGACAGGGCGAGCCGGGCCGATCCCGCCCGTACGTCGATCGTCTCGCCGAGCAGCGCGACCGGCTCGCGCGGTCCGCCGTCGGTGCCGGCCAGCGCCAGGTAGTCGGGGGCTTCGGTGAGCCGTGGTACGGCGTCACCGTCGAACAGCCGGGGCGGGGAGAGCCCTTCCGGACGTCGTCGCCAGAGTCGGTGCTGCAGCTCGTGCCAGGTGTCGCGGTCGCTGGCGGCCGGGATCCGGACCACCCGGTTGGCTTCGATCGCGCCGGATTCGGCGTTGACCACGGCGTGGTGGCGGGGCAGTCCGTCGGCCGCGTTGTTGGTCTCCGGCAGGATCCGGCGTGCCTTGGGCAGCGCGATCCGCAGCGCGAACTGCGCGATCAGGGCGGTGCGGCCCCACAACGCCTGGATGCCGGAGACGTCCTGTGAGGCGAGGATCAGATGGATGCCCTGGGATCGTCCGCGTCGGGCCAGGTCCTCCAGCAGGGTGGCGGCTTCGCTGGCGAGAGCGTCGTTTCCGGCGAGCAGGACCTGGAACTCGTCGATCACCGCGACGATCCGTGGCCAGCGGCCCTGTGGATCCTCCGCGCGGAGTTCGGCGAGCTTGGTCACTTCGTGACGCTTTGCGGCGTCGGCGCGGCGCCGTAGTTCGGCCCCGAGGAAGTGCAGGAGCGCCAGTCCGAACTCCCGGTCGGTGTTGACGTTGACGCCGACCAGCCGGACATGCGGCAGGAAGCTCGGGTCCCGTCGACCGGGGGCGAACCGGGCGAACGACACGCCCTCCTTGAAGTCCAGCAGATAGAACTCCAGCTCGGTGGGGGAGTAGCGGGCGGCGAGCGCGCCGATCCAGGCGTAGATCAGGTTGGTCTTGCCGGTACCGGACGGGCCGCCGATGAGGGCGTGCGGCGGGTAGTCGCTCAGGGTCACCGCGACCGGCCGGCCCTGCGGGCTGTCGCCGACCGGAGCGGTGAGCCCGCCGGTGGCGTCCTCGGTCCACTCCCGCTGCGGCAGCAGGTCGCCGAAGACGGCCGGAACCGGTCCGGCCGAGATGGTGCCGGCGATGTCCCGGCAGGTACGGGTGATCAGCTCCGCCGGAGGCGGCGGGTCCAGCCGTACCGGCAGTGCGGGATATCCGCTGACCCGTGCGGTGCCGGCGGAGACCGACACGGTGGTCACCGTCGGTCCTGCCCGCAGCTCGACACCGCGCACGACCAGGTGTACGCCGCACGCCGCGCCGGCCCGGGTGATCCGGTCGAGTTGGGCGCGTTCGTGCCGGGACAGTTCCTCCCCGGGGCTACCCAGCAGTACGGCGATCCGCCACGGTTCCGGACGACGGCCGGTGCTGGCCGCCAGTTCCCGCAGCGAACGGTACTCGCCGGCGAGTACCGTCTCGTTGATCCGGCGGATGTCGTCGACCAGGTCGTCGAGGTGTCGGCCGAGGCCTCCCGGCCCGACGAAGGTCAGCAGCCGCGGGCCGGCCAGCGGGGCGAAGCCGGCGAGTCCGCCGCCGAGTTGCTCCGGGTCGTAACCGGTCAGCCGCACCGCCCCTGGCACGGCGCGGCCGAGGGCCCGCAGCAGCAGGGTGGCGACGACGGCGTCGCAGCCGATCCGGTCGTCGCCGTCGAGCGCGACGTGGCCGTCGTCGAGCAGCGGCACCAACGCGGGGACGGTGGGTGACCCGGTCACTCCGGTGCAACCGATCCGGGCCATTCCCGGGGCTTCGGTCCGCCCGGCCGGGGTCGGTCGCCAGTCTGGCCAGCCGGCCATGGCGGCGCCGGGTGCCACGGCGGTCGCTGCCGCGCCCGCCTCTCCGGCGACCTGCGCGATCCGTTGCTGGTACCGCTCGGTGAGGGTGGCGAGCCGCTGGTCGCGGTGCGCGCCGGCCCGCTGCGGTACCTGCTCGGCGGCCCGGCGAACCCGTTTCAGATGCTGCTCGGCGGCGGCCAGTTCTTCCTCGATGGTCTCGAGCCGGTGCTGTGCGGCGGCTCGGGCGTGCCCGAGGGCCCGGCGTACGGCGAGCACCAACTCGGTCCGCGCGTCAGGCATCCCGGCCCCGGACCGGTTGCGGCTGGTCGGCACGGAGGGTCTGCGGCTCACGGTCGAGGAGCCGCAGCAGCACTCCGGTGAGGACGGCGCCGGCGACGGCGGCGTCGGCCGGATGCGGTGGGACGTCCTCGTCGGGGTCGGTGCGTCGGTCGTGGCCCGCCTGCGCGGTGTCCCGGTCGCGGCGGTGCTCGGGCGGCACCCGACAGATCCGGGCGAGCAGCGTGTCCAACACCGATTCCGGCATCCCGGGCAGCAGCTCGCGGACCGGCCGTCCGGCCGCCGTGGCCAACCGCCGGAGATCTTCGGGGCGGGGTTCGTGGTCGAGGAGGTCACCGGCGAGCCGGTGCAGCACCGGCGGGGTCACCGCGGCGAGGTTGAGGCCGGTCGGGGTCGCCGCCGCGGCGAGGTCGCGGTGCAAGGTGGCCCGGTCCTGCGCGCGGACCGCGTGGGCGACCTGTCGCAGGAGTTCCGTCGTGTCGGTGGCGGCCGGTGACTCGGGCGGACCGGCCGCCGGTGAGGTGGGTGGACCGGCGGGTCGGTCGGTCAGTTCCGCCACTCGGGCCGCCCACCAGTTGCCGAGCTCCGGCGCGCCGGTCCGGGCGGGGTCGGCGGGGTCTGAGCGCTCGGCGGGACGGAGCGCGGTACGCCAGGTGTCGTCCGGTCCGGCCGGGGCGGCCGCGCCCATTCCGATAGCCCCCAGGTAGTCGGTGACGGACTGTTGCGCCACCCGGATGGCGTGCCCGGCCTGTTCGGCGTGTTCGGTCGCGTTGGTCAGCTGGGGTACCGCCATCGGATCGCTCGACTCCTGGCGGACCCAGATCAGCAACTCGGTGGCCGCCCGGAGTCGCTCGACAGCCAGCGCGACGTGTCCGACGGGCAGGTCGTCGGCGGTCGCCCGGACGCGTGCGGCGAGGTCGTGGACGAGGGACATCGCGTGGCTACAGCGTCGCGCTGTATGTCTGTGCCTGCTCCACGGCGGCGAGCGTGGCCGCCAGGCATTCCTCCAGCTCGCTGCTGGCCTGGAAGAGCGCCGCCTGCGCGGCCCCGACCGCTTCGTGACCGCTGCCTTCGAACGCCGCCGCCAGACTCTGCTGTGCTTCGGCCAGCTTCTCGCTGGCGGCCTGTACGGCGGCCTGGCTCTCGGACACCTGCATGATCGCGGCCTCGATGGCGGACTTGACCTCGGCGACACTCGCCACGGGTGAAACCTCCTCGAGGGGATGAAGGCTCTATTAGAGCTTACCGCCGGTGGGCGATTGCTGCCCGGCTGTCTGTTGTCGCGGACGGGCCGGCGGTTCGGTGCCGCCACCATAGCGACCGGTGGCAACGTGAGCTGCGCAACGGCGTACCGCGAATCAGGTCTTCAGTCTGAATACCGGTCAGATGTCCGACAGCTCGTCGGGCATCAGGGCTGGGTCAGCCAGCGCGGGCCACGTACCTGTGCTCCCCACCGGCGTACCCGCTCGCGCAGCTGCCGATCCGCCGTCACCACCACCACGGCGTCGAAGGTCTCCGGGTCGGCGGTCTGCTGCTCGGTCACAAGCCGGACGATCAGGTCGTCACCCGAGGCGGGCGCGGCGGCGACCCGGACCTCCGGCACCGACGGCACCCCCCGAGCCGCTCCCTCCACGACCAGCACCACCTCGACCGGTGGCGGGACGTCCGGCAGCCCTCGCAGGGCCACCGCCACCAGTTGGTCGCGCAGCCGAACGGCGGCGCCGTGGCGGTCGCGCCACCACCCGTCCGGCCGCGAACCGACCACGTTCGCGCCATCCACGATCACCAGGGTCCGCATGGGGTTCCGATCTGTAGCTGGTTTCGTGAGCGAACGTGAGCGAACGTGAGTTCTAGCATCGAGTTGTGAAGCTTGCCGAATGGGCGCGCCGCAACGGCGTGCACCCGCAGACCGCGTACCGGTGGGTCCGTGAGGGGACCATGCCAGTACCCGTCCGCAAGCTGCCATCCGGCACGATCATGGTCGACACCGCCGCGTCCGCCGGCCCGGCCGGGTCCATCGTGGTGTACGCCCGCGTCTCGTCGGCCGACCAGCGCGCCGACCTGGACCGGCAAGTCGCACGGGTTACAGAATGGGCGACCAGGCAGGGTCTTTCCGTCGGCCGCGTCGTCACCGAGGTCGGGTCCGCGCTGAACGGGAAACGAAAGAAGTTCCTGGCGTTGCTCGCTGACCCGGCTGTCACAACGATCGTGGTCGAGCACCGAGACCGGTTTGCGCGCTTCGGTGCCGAGTATGTCGAAGCGTCGCTGGCCGCCCATGGCCGCCGGCTGCCCGTAGCCGACCCGGGCGAGGTCGACGACGATCTGGTGCGCGACATGACGGAGATCCTGACCAGTCTGTGTGCCCGCCTGTATGGCCGGCGTGCCGCGGCCGACCGGGTGTTGTCCACCGGTGAGGTGGTCGACAACCCGCGTCACCTCGCGGCGGCGTTACGGAAGCTACGGCGACTCTCCCGCGCGGGCGTCGCGCAAGGCTGGCCCGGACCGACGCACCGGTCAGCGGGCGTCGAAACGGTGGGAGCGAGCCAACCGGGCGCGTGGCAGGACGCATCACCGGGTCACCAACCTGCGCCGGGACGGCATCCACAAACTGACCAACCGGCTGACCCGCGAGTACGGCACCGTCGTGGTGGAGGATCTGAACGTGGCCGGTATGGTCCGCAACCGGAGCTTGGCCCGCGCGGTCAGCGACGCCGGTTTCGGGGAGATCCGCCGCCAGTTCACCTACAAAACCACCTGGAACGGTGGCCGGCTGGTCACGGCCGACCGCTGGTACCCGTCATCGAAAACCTGTTCGGGCTGCGGCGCGGTGAAAGCCAAGCTGCCGCTGCGAGTCCGGATCTACGCCTGCGAGACGTGCGGCATGGCCCTCGACCGGGATGAGAACGCCGCACGGAACCTCGCCGAACTGGTGGTCGCCGGGAGTGGCCCGGAGACTCTAAACGGACGTGGAGCCGACTGTGAGACCCCGCTTGCGGGGCTGCTGGCTGTGAAGCGTCAACCTCGCGCCGCTCACGCGGGTCAGACGAGGACTGTTGATCGGCAACGGTGAACTGCTGATCGTGCGCTCACGTCCGCGCACTGATCGGTAACGGCAAGCGTGCCGTACCGGACCCGCCGTCCGCCGGCACGTTTGTGTCGGGTCCGCCCGGGTAGCCACCGGCCGGGTCACCGGTGGGCGGCCCGGGCGAAGGGGCACAACCATGAGCGACGGACCGTACGGGCCGGGTGGGCTGGGTACCGACCCCTGGGAGGACCTGCTGGCCCGGTTCCTCTCCGGCGGGGAACCACGAATGCCTGTGCACCGGGTCGACATCACCCGGTTGATGAGCGCGGACGCGCGGGACCTGCTCACCGCGGCGGCGCGGCGTGCCGCCCAGTCCGGCACCAGTGATCTGGACACCGACCATCTGCTCTGGGCGGCGCTGCAACGCCAGCCGCTGCGCGAGTTGGTCCGGCGGGCCGGTGCCGACCCGGACGGTCTGCTCGCCGAGTTGGGCGGACCCGCCGCCAGCCGTGGCGAGGTGCCGCCCAATCTGTCGTTGACCCCGGCAGCCAAGCGTGCGCTGTTGGACGCCCACCAGCTGTCCCGTGCCACCGGGGCCACCTACATCGGTCCCGAGCACGTGTTGATGGCGTTGGCGGTCAACCCGGAGTCGGCGGCGGGTCGGATGCTGGCGGCCGGCCACGTCGAACCTCGGTCCCTGCAGAACGCCAGTGCCGAACGGGGCGGTGCGCCGCAGCCGCGTCCGGACCACGGCACGCCCACTTTGGACCAGTACGGTCTTGATCTGACCGAGTTGGCCCGGGAAGGAGCCATCGATCCGGTCGTCGGACGGGGCGAGGAGATCGAACAGGCCGTGGAGATCCTGTCCCGGCGGACCAAGAACAACCCGGTGCTGATCGGCGAGGCCGGCGTCGGCAAGACCGCGATCGTCGAAGGGCTGGCCCAGCGGATCGTCGACGGAGACGTGCCACAGACCCTGGCCGGAAAGCGGGTAGTGCAGCTCGACCTCGCCGGTCTGGTCGCCGGGACCCGCTACCGGGGCGACTTCGAGGAGCGGCTCAAGAAGGTCATCGACGAGATCCGTAACCACGGCGACGATCTGGTGGTGTTCCTCGACGAACTGCACACCCTGGTCGGGGCGGGTGGTGGGGGCAGCGAGGGATCGATGGACGCCAGCAACATGGTGAAACCGGCACTGGCCCGTGGCCAACTGCGCGTGGTCGGTGCCACCACACTGGACGAGTATCGGCGCAACATCGAGAAGGACGCCGCGTTGGCCCGTCGGTTCCAACCGGTGCTGGTTCCCGAACCCACCGTCGAGGACACCGTAGCGATCCTGCGGGGCCTTCGGGACCGCTACGAGGCGCACCACCAGGTGCGGTTCACCGACGACGCGCTGGTGGCGGCGGCCGAGCTGGCCGACCGGTACGTCAGCGACCGGTTCCTGCCGGACAAGGCGATCGACCTGATCGATCAGGCGGGCGCCCGGGTCCGGCTGCGGACCCGTACCCCGGCCGCGGACGTACGGGAGCTGGAGCGCCAGCTGGAGCAACTGCACCGGGACAAGGCCCAGGCGGTCGCCGACGAGCGGTACGAGCGGGCCTGTCAGCTCCGTGACGAGCTGGCCGAGGTGCAGGGGCGGATCGACGCGGCCCGCAGCCCGGACGGTTCGTCGGTACCGCAGGTCAGCGTCGAGGAGATCGCCGAGGTGGTGTCCCGGGCCACCGGGATCCCGGTCAGTCAGCTCACCGAGGAGGAACGGGAACGCCTGTTGCGGCTCGAAGGGGAGCTGCACCAGCGGGTGGTCGGCCAGGACGACGCGGTGACCGCGGTCGCCGAGGCGGTCCGCCGCTCCCGGGCCGGTCTCGGTGACCCGGACCGTCCGGTCGGCAGCTTCCTGTTCCTGGGACCCACCGGGGTGGGCAAGACCGAGCTGGCGCGGGCGCTGGCCGCCGCGCTGTTCGGCGACGCCGATCGGATGATCCGGCTGGACATGAGCGAGTTCCAGGAGCGGCACACGGTCAGCCGGCTGGTCGGCGCCCCGCCGGGCTACGTCGGCTACGAGGAGGCCGGGCAGCTGACCGAGGCGGTCCGCCGGCGTCCGTACGCGGTGGTGTTGCTCGACGAGATCGAGAAAGCCCATCCGGACGTGTTCAACATCCTGTTGCAGCTCATCGACGAAGGTCGACTCACCGACAGTCAGGGTCGGGTGGTCAACTTCCGCAACATCGTCCTGATCATGACGAGCAACCTGGGATCGGAGCTGATCACCGGTGGTGGGCGCAGCGTCGGGTTCGGCGCCGGCGGTGCGGACAGCGCCGACGACGACCTGCGCCAGCGGCTGTTGCGCCGGCTGCAGGACGACTTCCGGCCGGAGTTTCTCAACCGGATCGACGAGATCATCATCTTCCGGCAGCTGGCCGCCGCCCAGTTGCGGCAGATCACCGACCTGCTCCTGGAGGAGACCCGCCGTCGGTTGCATGCCCAGGACATCACCATCGAGATCACCGATGCGGCGGCGGACTGGATCGCCGAAGTCGGCTACCAGCCGGAGTTCGGCGCGCGACCGATGCGACGCACCATCGCCCGCGAGGTCGACAACCAGCTGTCACGGATGTTGCTGGACGGCGGTCTGCGCGGCGGACAGCAGGTCGTCATCGACGTACGGGACGGGGGACTGCACTTCGACGTGAGCGGCGGCCGTGCCGCCGACCGCAGCCCGGCCGCCGCCACGGCCGGACGATGACCCGCGCCCGTTGGACGATCTGGAGAGGACTGCGCCATGGCCGCACACCGGCGGACGGACACCGACGTCGACACGTTGTGGAACGACTTCCACTCCTGCGTCAACATGACGTCCGAACAGCTGCGCGACTGGCTGCTGACCGAGGCGTCGGGTGAGGTCGCCTACGCCGGCACCGGCGAGGGCGTCGGGGTCGAGCTGCCGCAGCCCGGCGGCGCGGTGCTCGCCGTGCTGGGCAAGCGCCGGGTCGACCTGACCGACGCCGATCGACGGATCATGGCCGAGGTCGTCGACCAGATCCGGACCCTGCGCCGGCGACGGCCGGCGCGCGGCGCCAGCGACGACCAGTGGCGGCACGCGCTGCTGGACCTGGGCCACGATCCACTGCGGGACAGCGGGGTCGACACCGCCGGGTGACCGCGGTGGTACGGCCTCGTGCCCGCCGTGCGGCCGGCCCGACGACGCCGCCGCCGCCCGACGCCGCCGCCGGTGGTACCCGACCGGGCACCACCGGCGGCATCCGCTGGTGCCGTTACGGGCGGGTGATGCCGAGGGAGTAGCTACCCGATCCGCTGTACGCGTGGACCACGTACCGGTAGTAGCCGGAGCTACCGGAGTAGGTGAGCGTCTCGTCCGGTCCGGGACTGGTCCCACTGGCCACGCTCACCCAGCTGCTTCCACTCCACCGCTGCAGGTAGAGGTCGAAGTCGCGGCTGGTCGGCCCGTCCAGGCAGGCCCGGTGGGTGCCGGCGCTGGCGGTGAAGTAGGTGCCGTTGGGCTGGATGGCGGTGCCGCCGCTGGACAGCGAGCCGGTGTAGGTGTTCTGGTAGCCGCTGCACGTGCCACCGCCGGGCGGCGGGGTGGTCGGCGGCGGAGTCCCGCCGCTGCCGGTCCGCAGGGTCAACCCGTACACCGACAGGATCTCGTTGACCGGCTGGAAGTAGGTGGTGCCCCCGCTCGAACAGTTGCCCGATCCGCCGGAGGTGACGCCCTGCGCCTGCTGGCCGGACAGCCACGAGCCACCGGAGTCGCCGGGCTCGGCGCAGGCGTTGGTCCGGGTCAGGCCGGTGACCCGACCCTGGGGGTAGTTGACCGTCGAGTTCTTCGCCTGGATCGTGCCGCACCGCCAGCCGGTGGTCGAACCCGAGCGGCAGATCGAGGCGCCGACGGCAGCCTCGGCCGAGCCGGCCACGGTGACGTTGCCACCGCTGTAGTTGTTCACCCAGGGCTGCGGGGTCCAGTTCGAGTTGGTCTGCACCCAGGCGTAGTCGTTGCCGGGGAACGACGATCCCCGGAAGGTGCCCTGCGACACCTGGTTGTAGCCCTGGGTCGCGGTGCCGACCGTGCCGCAGTGACCGGCCGTGACGAAGCCGCCGGTGACCGAGAAGCCGACCGAGCAACGGCCGCCCATGTAGTAGGCGTCCCCGCCGCGTACGTCGTACAGCGTGGTCGGACTCTCCTGGGACCGCACCACGCGGACGGCGTCCGTGGCAGCACCGCTGCCGGCCACGAAGGACCGGGCCACGGTGGCGTCTCCGCGCGCCAGTACGACGACCGTGTTGCTGGTGACGTCGACGTACCAGCCGGCGACGGCGCTCGCCGGCGCGAGCCGGGCGTGCCGGTCCAGAGTCGCCTTGATCCGGTCCAGCTCCGCCTCGCTGCGGTCGACGACCGTGGCCGTCGCGCCAGCGGCGGTGACCGCCGCCGCCTGGCTGGCGTCGGTGACCGCCACGGTCAGGGTCGCCGCGTCCGGGGACAGCCAGGCGCCGCCGAAGTCGGCGCCGAGGGTGGTCCGCAGCATCGACTCGGCCTTGCTGGCCCGGGCTTCCTTGGCGATGCGGACCCGGGCCTGCTCGGCGGTGAGGCGCAGGTCGCGCTGCATCGCCTCGAGCATCTCGGCGGAGGCGGCGTCGGCGGCCGGTTGGGTGACCGGTGCCGGGTTGGCGGCGGCGGGCAAGGTCGCCACCCCGACCACGCCGAGCGGTAGGGCGACAGCTGCGGCCGCCGCGATCAGTGTTCGTCTCATGGGGCTCCCCTGAGCTGGATCGGATGGGAGTCCGGGTGGTCGGGGTCCGCCAGGGGCCACCTGGCGGACCCCGACCACCCGGGGCGGGGCAACCCGGCGTGACCGGCGCACCGTGCCGCTGTCCGAGTGGTCGTCTCGTGGTGTCGGGACCGGCGGGTGCGGGAACGTCGAGTTCCTGACACCGTAAAGGCGGTCTATGTCACCTGGCAGATACCAGCTGACTCATACCGTCACATCGACAGACTCAGGTGGGCGTGATGTCGGTCCTGGTCCTGGTCTGCGCGCCGAAGCCGGGGTTGTGATCCAGCCACCCCAGGTACTGCGGATTGCGGGCCAGTGAGTCGGTGTAGGCGGCGGCGGCGTGGTCGAACACCCGGTCGGCGAGGGTGGCCGCCGGTGCGTCGGGATGCCAACCGAGCAACAGCCGCCACCGCAGTGGCGCGCCGGCCAAGGGGCGGGTCACCAACCCGCTGATCGGGCGGAAGGTAGCTTGGCACAGGGCGACCGCCTCCCCGGACTCGACCAGGTCGACGCACCCGCGGATGTCGGTTTCGTACATCTTGCGGGGAGTGAAGCCTGATCGGGCGCAGGCGGCGGCGAAGCAGTCGCCGAAGCAGCCGTCCCCGGGCGCGGCGACCCACTGTTCGTCGGCGAGCATGCCGAGTTCCACCTCGCGGTGCTGCGCCATCGGATGCCCCTCCGGCAACAGGACGAAGATCGCGTCGACCGCCACCGGCCGCCAGGCGAGTCCGAACTCCGCTGACGGCGTCGCGTCACCGCAGACGCCGGTGAGCGCGTAGTCGAGCCGGCCGCCGAGCACCATCTGGGCGAGTTCGTCGACGTACCAGGAGGCGTAGGTGCTGATTTGTGCCTGTGGTTGGTCGGCGGCGAGCCGGTGCACCAGACCCCCGAGGATGGGGCTGTTCACCCCGCCGAGCCGGAACCGGCTCATCACGCTGCCCGTGCCGGCGAGCCGGGCCGCTTCGTCCTGCAGGCCCTTCATCGCCGGCAACAGCACCCTGGCCCTGGCCAGGACCAGCTCACCCAGGGCCGTCGGACGGGCACCCCGGCGGTCGCGTTCGAACAGTGGGCCGCCCAACGTCCGCTCGATGCGCTGCAGCTGGGCGGTGAGTGCTGGTTGTGCGAGGCCTAACATGGAGGCCGCCTTGGTGACGCTACCCGTCTCGGCGATGGCGCAGACCACCCGCAGGTGCCGCAGCTCCAGGTTCATAACGTGACGGTAGGACCAGAACGGGATCGACGGGAAGACCTTCGATGTGGGAAACGTTCTCCGACATCATTATGAAACGGAACTGAACGGACAGGCCGACCTTACTCGCCGCCGTCGGCAACGAACCTTCGGTGATCGTTTCGCATTGACCGGCCTCGGTCCCCTCACTCCTCGGCGGCAGGACCTCGCTGCGGTCCGCGGATCGCGGTGCCACCGGGAGCCGTGGGCGACGCACCCCGGGGAGGGGTCAGGTCCTGCGCGTAGGTGGTCCGTCGGGCCAGCACGTCGCGCACCTTGTCCACGACTCCGAGCGCCGGCTCCACCACCCGGTTCCACGGTGGGCTGAGCGGGGCGTGCAGGTGTGGCCGGGTCGGTGCCGCCTCCTCGGCTATTTCCACCCGGTTGCCCAGCCGGATCAACTCCTCCGGCGTGGCGGCCTCGCGCAACGACGGCAGCAACCGGGTCGCGACCAGCTGCCGATGCCGGTGCCACGCCTCGATCACCGCCGTGGTCGCCGGCGCCGGCGCGCCGGGAGCAGACGGCGCGCCCGGCTCGACCCTGACCGCGTCCACCGGCTCGGGACCGGCTTCCGTCGGGTGCTCCGGTCCTTCCTGGTCCAGTGTGGCGATCGCCGACCGTAGCGCGCGGTCGGTGGCGATCGCCGCCGCCACCAGACCGGCACCGTCGGCGAGCGCGGCCTCGACCGCCGGGTAGAGGTACTGCTGCGCGCCCGACAGATGCCGGGAGACCGTCGCCACCAGCACCTCGGACAACTCCCGCCGGCGGGGCGGGTCGGTGACGTCGGTGAGCTCGGCGCACAGCTGGTCGATCGCGCGATGCTCCTCGGTCAGCAGATCGATCAGGTCGCGCCCGCCGGGGTCGTGTCGTGGGTCCAGGTCGTCGCCCAGCGACGGAATCGGGGGGAGCCCTACCGACATGACCGCCTCCTCACCAGCGTGGCCGGATGCCTCCGGCGCGGCCGTCGCTCGGCGCGTTCGCGCCGACGTCTCCGGCGGTGGGGCGGTACCCGATGGACGCACTCGTCAAACCAGACGATCCGGCGACACCGCCCCGGTTCGGCGTGCCCCCGAGTCACCGCCCGGCTCGACGCGGGGCTGGGGTACGGCCGGCCGTACTGGTATGAAGAACCGCATGAGCACACCCGCCGCGCCGCCCGTACCGACGGACGAGGTCGTCACCATCTGCCGTGACCTGTTGCGGATCGACACCACCAACACCGGAGACCCGCTCACCAGCGCCGGGGAACGCCTCGCCGCGGAGTACGTCGCCGGTCGACTCGCCGAAGTCGGGGTCGACAGCCAGATCGTGGAGTCGGCACCCGGCCGGGCCAGCCTGGTGGCCCGGATCCCCGGCACCGACCCCGGACGCGGTGCCCTGCTCGTCCACGGACACCTCGACGTGGTGCCCGCCGACGCCGCCGAGTGGACGTTCCCCCCGTTCGCCGGTGAGCTACACGACGGCTACCTCTGGGGTCGCGGGGCGATCGACATGAAGGACTTCGACGCGATGGTGCTGGCGGTGGTCCGCGACTGGCAGCGCACCGGGATCCGGCCGCCCCGGGACATCGTGCTCGCCTTCACCGCCGACGAGGAGGCCGGCGGCCGGTACGGCGCGCACCACCTGGTCGACCGGCACCGGGATCTGTTCGACGGCTGCACCGAGGCCATCGGAGAGGTCGGCGGCTTCTCCTACACCGTCAGCGACGATCTGCGGTTGTACCTGATCGAGACCGCCGAAAAGGGCATCAACTGGCTGCGCCTGCACACCAGGGGCCGGCCCGGACACGGATCCATGGTGCACGACGACAACGCGATCACCGCGTTGTCCGAGGCGGTCGCCCGGGTCGGGCGACACCAGTTCCCGGTCGTGGTCACCCCGACCGTACGGGACTTCCTGACCGAGGTCTCCGAACTGCTCGGCATCACCTTCGATCCGGACGACCCGGAGCTGACCATCGCCAAGCTGGGGCCGGTCGCGAACATGATCGGCGCGACGATCCGCAACACCGCCAACCCGACCAGGCTCGCCGCCGGCTACAAGGAGAACGTCATTCCGAGCCGGGCCAGCGCCACCCTCGACTGCCGTATCCTGCCCGGCCAGGACCAGCAGTTCCTGGAACAGCTGCGGGAACTGATCGGGCCGGACGTGGAGATCGAGCACGTGGAGCGGCAGCCGCCGATCGAGACCAGCTTCGACGGCCCGTTGGTCGACGCGATGGCCGCCGCGTTGCGGTACGTGGATCCGGGCGCTCGCGTGGTGCCGTACATGCTTTCCGGCGGCACCGACGCCAAGGCGTTCCAACAACTCGGGATCCGCTGCTTCGGCTTCACCCCGCTACGGCTGCCCGCCGACCTGAATTTCTCCGCGTTGTTCCATGGCATCGACGAGCGGGTTCCGGTGGAGGGGCTACAGTTCGGCGTGCGAGTGCTCGACCGCTTCCTGCGCCAGAGCTGACCAGACGAGACACCACAGCCGACCCACGGCATCCACCGGTCGGCGCTGCCGCCGGGCAGCGCCGACCGTATCGACGGTGAAGGGAACCCCACCGAATGTCCGACGAGCACAACGCCCTCGACGCCGCGTTGGAGCAGGTGTTCCAGGCCGCCCGGGCCCACCTGGCCACGGTCAAGGCCGCGCAGGGTCGCATCGACGACGACGACGTCTGGCAGGCGTACGTCGCGTTGAACAACGCTTCGTACGCCTACGACGAACTGCTGCTCGACGCGTTCGGCGAGGTGACTCCCTGGGATGTCGAATCCATCGACCCCCAGGAGGCGGACGAACGGTTCGGGGTGGGCGCCGGTGGGGTCGACGGCGCGGAGCCGGACGACCCGCACCCCCAGGTGGTCAGTGTCCGCCAGCGGCGCGACTACCGGGTCCCCTCAGTCGCCGCGCTGGTCCGGATCGCCGACGCCGCGCGTCGACAGGGCTCGCCGTCGGGGGAGGCCGTGGAGCCGGTGGACGGGGTGGGGGAGGCGGTGCTGGAGCTGCTCCAGGCCGGTGACGGGTCCCTCGGCGCGTTGGACATCCCGGAACTGGAACCGCTCGACGGCGTGGTCATGGTGCACGAGGTGGACACCCCGTTGGACCCGGACGCCTTCGAAGACGGCGACGTCGACGGACCGTTCCGGTCCGCCGCCGGTGATCAGATCGTCGGCCGGCTGGACGAACACGCCTATCTGCCAGACGACGGGGCAGTCGACGAACCGGACGTTCCGTCGATCCGCTGAACCTATCGGCGACGTGGGCCGCTGTCCGATTCGCCGGCCCGCGTCGCCGTCACACCGACAGGCCCGGCTGCCGCTGGGCGACCAGCTTGCGGCGGAGCATCACCTGCCGGGTCCCGTCCCGGAACAGCCGGACCCGGGCCAGTTCCCACCCCGCGAATTCGGCCTGGATCGCCAGTTGCGCGGCCGCGGTCACCCGGTCGACGTTCGGTGGTAACCGCAGCGGCGTGTATTCGTAGTCCATGTGATCCATCCTGCCCAATGATCCGCGGGGATGTCACCCGTCGCGCTCCGGGTACCCGACCGGCGGCGCCGAGACGTCGTCGAGCGCATGAGCGATCTCGACGGGCAGCGTCATCCGCTCCACCTGTAGTGCCCCGACCAACTGCCCGGCGGTGCGCGCGCCGAGGATCGGCGCGGTGACCCCGGGGCGGTCCCGCACCCAGGCCAGGGCGACCTCCAGCGGTGCCACGCCGAGTCCGGTGGCCGCGGTCGCGACCGCCTCGACGATGCTGGAGCAGCGGGGTTCCAGATAACCGGCGACGAACCGCTCGAAGTGTGTCGACGCGGCCCGTGAGTCACCGGGTCGGCCGTGTCGGTACTTCCCGGTGAGTACCCCGCGACCCAGCGGGGACCAGGGCAGCACCCCCAGTCCCAGCGCCGCGCACGCCGGCAGCAACTCCCGTTCGATGCCCCGTTCCAGCAGGGAGTACTCCATCTGGGCGGCGACCACCGGAGCCCGGCCCGGCACCGCCGCCTGCCAGGCCGAGGCCTGGGCGGTCTGCCAGCCGGCAAAGTTGGAGACCCCGACGTAGCGGACCCGACCGCTGGCCACCGCGTGGTCCAGCGTGCTGAGCGTCTCCTCCAGCGGCGTCTGCGGGTCGTGCCCGTGCACCTGCCACAGATCGACGTAGTCGGTGCCGAGCCGGCGTAGCGACGCGTCGAGCGTGCGCAACAGGTGGCCACGGGAGGTGTCCCGGCGGCGTGCCGTACCCGGCCGCAGCCCCGCTTTGGTGGCGATCAGCAGCTCGTCGCGGGGGACCAGACTGTCCAGCAGGGAGCCGATGACCGCTTCGGCGTCACCGTCTCCGTACACGTCGGCGGTGTCTACCAGGTTGCCACCGGCGTCGAGATAGCTTTTCAGTTGTGCCGCCGCGTCGTCCGCGTCGGTGTCCCGGCCCCACGTCATCGTGCCGAGCGCGAGCCGGGAAACCGCCAGCCCGCTTCGGCCGAGCGGTCGCTGCTGCATGGATGCACCTTATGCAGAACCCGGCCGTACGGATATCCTCACTCCCGTCGACTCCCTCGGCCTACCCGGACCCCCACCCGGCGAGTCGTTCGAGCCGTCGTCCGATGACGGCGGGCGATTGCGTACCCTGATGCGGCTTGAGACACGACCGACGCCGACGGCGTCGTCGACTCCCGCACACGGGGATGGAGGGTGAGTGGAGTGCGACTCGGACTCAGCCTGGGCTACCTGACGACTGCCAGTAGCCCGGCGGTTCACCTGGCCCTGGCCAAGGAAGCCGACCGGCTCGGCTACGCGGTCGTCTGGGCGGCCGAGGCCTACGGATCCGACTCGCCGAGCGTACTCGCCTGGTTGGCTGGCCAGACCGCCCGGATCGACCTGGGTGCCGCGGTGATGCAGATCCCGGCCCGCACCCCGGCGGCCACCGCGATGACTGCGGCCACCATCGACGCGTTGTCCGGCGGCCGGTTCCGGCTCGGCCTGGGTGTCTCCGGCCCGCAGGTGTCCGAGGGTTGGCACGGGGTCCGGTTCGGCCGTCCGCTGGCCCGGACCCGGGAGTACGTCGACGTCGTCCGGATGGCGGTCGGCCGGCAGCGGGTCGAGTACTCCGGCGAGCACTACACCCTGCCCCTGCCCGACGGTCCCGGCAAGACGCTGAAGCTCAACTTCCGCCCACCCCGGCCGGACATCCCGGTCTACCTGGCGGCGGTGGGCCCGCGTAACCTGGAGCTGGCCGGTGAGATCGCCGACGGCTGGCTGGCCATCTTCTACGCGCCGGAAACCGCCGCCGAGCAGCTGGCGGTGCTCACCACCGGCCGGGCCCGGGCCGGCCGGGAGCTGGCCGGGTTCGACGTGGTGCCGACCGTACCGGTGGTGGTCGGTGACGACGTGGCCGCCTGCGCCGATCTGGTCCGTGGCTACGCGGCGCTCTACGTCGGCGGGATGGGCAGCCGGACACAGAATTTCTATCACCAGTTGGCCACCCGGATGGGCTACGGGCAAGCGGCCGACCTGGTCCAGGAGCACTACCTGGCGGGCCGCTACCGTGAGGCGGCGGCGGCCGTACCGCTGGAGTTCATCGACCGGACCTCGTTGCTCGGTCCGCCGGGGCGGATCGCCGACCGGATCGGCCAGTACGCGGCGTCCGGGGTGACCACCCTGTCGGTCAGTCTGTTCACCCCGGACGCCGACGCGGGAGTCGCGACCCTGCGGACCGTCGCGCAGGCGCTCGACGCCGCCGGGGTGGGCGCGTGAATCAGTCCGGGTCACGGCCGGCACGGTGGGGTCGGGGTCGGTCGCGCCGATCGGGGGTACGGCGATGAGCTGGATCGAGGTCATCGTGCTCGGCGTCGTGCAGGGGCTCACCGAGTTCCTGCCGATCAGTTCCTCGGCGCATCTGCGCATCACGTCGGCGCTGTTCTTCGAGGCCGACGCGGGCGCTTCGTTCACCGCTGTCACCCAGTTGGGCACCGAGGCGGCGGTGCTGCTCTACTTCGCCAAGGACATCTGGCGGATCTCGAAGACCTGGATCGTGGGGATCTGGGATTCCTCGGTACGGTCGGACCCCGACTACCGCATGGGCTGGTACGTCATCATCGGCTCGATTCCGATCGGCGTGCTGGGTCTGCTGTTCAAGGATCAGATCCGCACCGGGCTGCGGAACCTGTGGATCACGGCGACGGTGCTTATCGTGTTCGGGCTGATCCTGGCCGTCGCCGAGTACTGGGGGCGGCAGACCCGCACCCTGCAGCGGCTGACCGCCCGGGACAGCGTGGTGATGGGCTTCGCGCAGGCGATGGCGCTGATACCGGGCGTCTCCCGCTCGGGCGGGACCCTCACCGCGGGCCTGTTCCTGAACCTCACCCGGGAGGCGGCGGCCCGGTTCTCCTTCCTGCTGGCCATTCCGGCGGTGGTGATGTCCGGAGTGTTCAGCCTGCCGGACGTGTTCGATCCGCAGGGCCGGGCACCGACCGTCGCGCAGATGGTGGTGGCCACGGTCATCGCGTTCGCTGTCGGATACGCGGCGATCGCCTGGCTGCTGCGGTTCGTGGCGCACCACACCCTGTACGCCTTCGTGCTCTATCGGGTCGCACTCGGCGCTCTGGTGATGGCGCTGCTGATGACGGGGACCATCGCGGCGACCTGACCATCGCGGCGGCCGGACTGTCGCCACGGCCGGCGTAGGCTGGCGGCCGTGGCGACATTGGTGCTTCTACGACACGGCCGGACGACGGCCAACGCTCAGGGCGGGCTCGCCGGCCGGCGACCGGTCGAACTCGACGAGACCGGCCGCGAGCAGGCTCAAACGGTCGGCAGCCGGCTGTCCCGGGTGCCCTGGGCGCAGGTGGTCAGCAGCCCGCTGGTCCGGTGTCGGCAGACCGTGGAGTTGGCCCTGCCCGGGGTGAACCCGGTGTTGGAGGAGCGACTCGTCGAGTGCGGGTACGGCGAGTGGGAAGGCCGGCCGCTGGGCGAACTGGCCAAGGAACCGTTGTGGCGGGTGGTGCAGGAGCATCCCAGCGCCGTGGTGTTCCCGGGGGGTGAGGCGATGGCTGCGGTGGCCGCCCGGTCGGTCGCCGCGGTGCGGCACTGGGACGGTGTCGTCGAGGCCGAACGTGGTGCCGACGCGTTCTGGTTGGCCTGCACCCACGGTGATGTGATCAAAGCCATCGTCGCGGACGCCCTCGGTCTGCATCTGGACATGTTCCAGCGGATCGTGGCCGACCCCGCTTCGGTCACGGTGATCCGGTACACCCCGACCCGGCCGTTCCTGCTGCGGCTCAACGACACCGGTACCGACCTGGCCGCTCTGGTCCCGGCGAAACAGGGCCATGCCCGCCGAGCCGACGCGACCGACTCCGACGCCCCGGTCGGTGGTGGCACCGGCGTGAGTGGCGACAAAGGTGCACTCCGGTGACGGTGGCACGCAATCGGGTCGGTGCGTTACGCGCTCGGTGCGACCGCCCGATAGGGTCGACGGCATGACCCACCAGGTGCATGCCTTCGAGCCGCCGGAGCGGTTCGTCGCGGGAACCGTGGGGCCGCCGGGGGAGCGGACGTTCTTCCTGCAGGCCCGGGGCGGCGGCCGTGTGGTGAGCGTGGCACTGGAAAAGGTCCAGGTGTCGCTGCTGGCCGAGAAGCTCGAGGAGTTGCTGGCCGAGGCGCAACGCCGCTTCGGCGTGGACGTGCCGGAGAGCCCGATCGGTCAGTCGGACAACGATCCGCTGGAAACCCCGGTCGACGAGGAGTTCCGGGTCGGCACGTTGGGGTTGGCGTTCGATGTCGACACCGCGACGGTGGTCATCGAGGCGATCGCCGTCGGTGAGCAGGAGGTCGAGGCCGAGCTCGGCGACGACGACGACGTCGTCGCGGAGGCGGTGGACGACGACGCGGAGGCGGTCGACGCCAGTCTCGATCGGCTCCGGGTCCGGCTCACCCCGGCGGCCGCGCGGGGCTTCATCGACCGGGCTCGGCGGGTCGTCGCCGCGGGTCGTCCACCGTGTCCGCTCTGCGGCCAGCCGCTGGATCCACGTGGGCATCTCTGTCCACGGAACAACGGCTACCACCGCTGAGGCGACGGTGACCTCCGATCTGCGGCCGGTGGGCGACGACACCGACGCGTTGCGGCTGCTGCGTACCGGCACCGTCCAGGTGGAGGGGCAGCTGGTCGACGCGTCCAACACCACGCTGCGCGGCGTGATCGCGGCCGATGGTCTGACCGCGCGCTGTGTCTACAAGCCGATCCGTGGTGAACGCCCGCTGTGGGACTTCCCGGACGGCACCCTGGCGGGCCGGGAAGTCTCGGCCTATCTGGTGGCGCGGGCGCTGGACTGGCCGATGGTGCCGCCGACCGTCCTGCGCGACGGGCCGTTCGGTCCCGGCGCGTGTCAACTGTGGATCGACGAGCCGGCGGAGGTGACGCCGCTTGTGGATTTCGTCCCCGCCGACCAGGTGCCACCGGATTGGCTGCCGATCGCCGCCGCGCGGGACCCGGCCGGCACCGCGTACGCGCTGGCGCACGCCGACGATCCCCGGCTGGCCCGGATGGCGGTCTTCGACGTGGTGGTGAACAACGCCGACCGCAAGGGTGGCCATGTGCTGGTGGGGTCGGGCGACCGGCTGTACGGAGTCGATCACGGGCTCTGCTTCCACGTGGAGGACAAGCTGCGGACCGTGCTGTGGGGCTTTTCGGGCCGGCCGCTGCCGGACGGCGCGGAGCCCGCGCTGGGTCGACTGCGTGACGCCTTGGGCGGTCCGCTCGCCGAGCGGTTGGCCCAGCTGTTGACGCCGGCCGAGATCGCCGCGTTGACGGTCCGGACCGAGCGGCTGGTCACCGACGGCCGGTTTCCGGCGCCCCCGGCGGAGCGCAGCGCCATTCCGTGGCCGCCGGTGTGATCGCCGTGATGCGCGTCATCATCGCCAGGCCGCGCATCGAGATGGGCCTGTGCGATCGAGTCTACCCGGTGATGCGATAGCGGACACCCTGCGTGGTGGTCGGTGCGGCTGGATAGTCTGACGGCATGGACTCCTGGACCGGCCACGAGGTGCCCCGTCTGCCGGGCACCAGCCAGCCGTTGGCGTTGTTCGACTCGGCGCGCCAGATGGTGGCGGCGACCCGGCCGGCGGACCGGGCGACGATGTACGTCTGTGGCATCACCCCGTACGACGCCACGCATCTCGGCCATGCCGCGACGATGCTCACCTTCGACCTGGTGCAGCGGATGTGGCGCGACGCCGGCCATCAGGTCGACTACGTGCAGAACGTCACCGACATCGACGATCCCTTGCTGGAGCGGGCGGCGCGGGACGGTGAGGACTGGGTGGTCCTGGCCATGCGCGAGACCGCGTTGTTCCGCGAGGACATGGAGGCGTTGCGGATCCTGCCGCCGACCCGGTACGTCGGTGCGGTGGAGTCGATCCCGGCGATCGCCGACCAGGTACGGGTACTGCTCGACGGTGGTGCCGGATACCGGTTGGACGACGGCACCGGGGACGTCTACTTCGACGTGGCGGCCGCGCCGCGCTTCGGCTACGAGTCGAACCTTTCCCGAGAGCAGATGCTGGTGTTCTCGGCCGAACGCGGCGGTGACCCGCAGCGGCCCGGTAAGCGCGATCCGCTCGACCCTCTGCTGTGGCGGGGCGCTCGTGACGGCGAACCGGCGTGGAACGGTGGGCCGCTGGGCCCGGGACGGCCGGGTTGGCACATCGAGTGCGCGGTGATCGCACTGCGCCTGCTCGGGTCGCGGATCGACGTGCAGGGCGGCGGCAACGATCTGATCTTTCCGCACCACGAGTGTTCGGCGGCGCATGCCGAGCGGCTGTCCGGTCAGGCACCGTTCGCCGCGCACTACGTGCATGCCGGGATGATCGGGCTCAACGGCGAGAAGATGTCCAAGTCCCGGGGCAACCTGGTGTTCGTCTCCCGGCTGCGGGCCGACCGGGTGGATCCGATGGCCTTGCGGCTGGCGCTGATCGCCGGTCACTATCGCGCGGACCGACAGTGGACCGACGAGGTGCTCAAGACCGGTCAGCAGCGGTGGCAGCGGTGGCGGGAGGCGGCCGGGTGCGCGGCGGGCCCCTCGGGGGCCGACCTGTTGGCCGGGGTGCGCGGTCGGTTGGCCGACGATCTCGACACTCCCGGCGCGGTCGCTCTGGTCGACGAGTGGGCCGATCGGGCGCTCGCCGGCGAGGGTAGTACGGACCGGGACGCTCCGCGGCTGGTGGCGGCGACCTGCGACGCCCTGTTGGGCGTGCGGGTCGGTGATCAGCCGGCCCGCTGATCACCGACCCGCACGCCGCGCCCTGTCGGCTCGGCGGCGGTCAGGTCGCCGAGCAGGTCAGCGACGCCGCCGTCGGGGTGCCGCTGACCGATCCGAGTAGACCGAACGTGGTGCTCGCCCCGGCGGCCAGGCTTCCGTTGTAGCCGACGTTGCGGGCCGTCACCGCGGAACCGCTGCTGCTGAGGGTCGCGTTCCAGGCCTGGGTCACCTGCTGGCCGCCCGGGTTGGTCCAGCCGACGGTCCAGCCGGTGATGGCCGACGAGCCGGCGGTCACTCGTACGTCGGCCTGGAAGCCGCCTTGCCAGGTGGCCACGACCGAGAACGTGGCGCGGCAGCCGCCGGTACCCGGTGCCGGGGTGCTGGGTGCTGGTGCCGGCGTGGTCGGTGCTGGTGTCGACGGCGTCGGGGTGCTGGGTGCTGGTGCCGGCGTGGTTGGTGCTGGTGCCGGCGTGGTTGGTGCCGGGGTGCTGCCGGTACCGCCGAAGTTGACGTCACTGCAGAAGTAGTAGGTCTGGTCGGCGTGGCTGGCTTTCCAGATCGTGTAGACGAGGTGTCGACCGGTACGGCCGGGCGCGCTGACCGGGATGTCGACCGACACTCCGTTGAGGTTCGGGTTGTTGGTGCGGGTGCCGGCCCCGGGGGCGGCACCGGTGGTGGTCCGTACCAGCTCCAGGTCACTCCAGCGCAGGCGTTGGGTCAGTGGGTCGAACCCCTGGCGGGTGACGTAGACCAGGTGGTAGTCGGCACCGTGCAATGCCTGGTCGTGATAAGTGACGGTGAAGTTGGTGCCGACGTTCGCGGCTCGCCAGTTGCCGGGCACGTCCAGCGACGCGTATCGGATGCCGCCGGTGTTGCCCGCGCTGCACAGTTGCCCGTCCGGGATGTGTGCCTGGTGTTGGCCGTTGACCCCGTCGATGTAGAGGCTGTTCCAGTTCCACATGGCGGTGGAGTCGGCCTGCCATGCCTGCCAGCACATCGGATCCTCGGTGGCCATCCGGGGATTCTGGAAGTCGCTGGCCCATCGTTCGTAGCATCCGTAGTTGCGCGACGGCGGATTGATCGTCGAACCGTGGGCGGCTGCCACCTCGGCCAACGCGGTCGTCAGGAGCATCGCGGCGGCCGCCGCGACCGTGAGTGTGCGGAGCAGTGGTGTGCGGTGAGCGAGAAAGGAAGACATGATGTGCCCCCAATCAGGGTGATCGGCGGTGACGGCGACGCCGGGACGCTGGCGGTCGCCGCCGGGTCGGTGCGGGACGGGAGCTACCCGTGGCTCTCGTTGCTGCCGCGCGGCTCTCGCGGCGATCCCGGCATGAGATTCACACCTATCGATCAGATCTGTCAATAGTTTGCCTAGGAAACAAAGTAAGGCGAAAGAAATACCCGGTCAGCCGAGCACCAGCCCAGGATCCGGGTCCGGGTCGGCGCTTGGCGCGGGGATCCGGTACTCCTCGGTGAGCGTCGTCATCGGGCCCGGCCAGGTGGCCTGGGCGACCTCGATCGGCCGCCGGTCGGCGTCGTAGGCCACATGCAGCAGGTGCAGGACCGGGGTGTCCGGCCGGATGCGCAGCGTCTGTGCCTCCTCCCTGCTGGGTTGCCGTGCGCTCAGTACGTCGCGGGCCCATGCGTACCGGCGGCCGGTGATCTCCTCTACCTCCTGATAGAGCGGGCGGCCGAACGCCTCCAGGCGTTCCAGGCTGGTACCGGCGGCGTCGGCCGGCAGCAGCCAGGAAGCGCCCACCTCGACCGGGGAGTCGTCTGTGCGTACCAGATGTCGCCGGACGACGAGTTCGGTGCCGTCCGCGACCGCGAAGGCATCGGCCACCTCGGCCGGGGCCGGGGCGCGGCCGACGCCGATCAACTGCTGGCGGTAGCGGGCGGCCAGATCGGCGTGGTAGCCGCGGTGGCGGCCGTAGCGACCGCGGGCGAGCCGGTTGAGACGGCGGCGGGTGCCCCGCACGAAGGTGCCCGAGCCAGGCTTGGTGATCAGCAGGCCCTCGACCCGGAGCTGGTCCACTGTACGCTGCACGGTCTGCTTGGCGACGCCGTACATCTGGGCGATGGCGGGGATGGAGGGCAGGCGCTCGCCCGGGCCCCAGTCGCCGCGCCGGATGCGTTCGCGGATCTGGTCGGCGATCTGTCGATGCGGCACCTCGGCCGCGCCGGGATTGACGTGCATTCCGCCCCCTTCAATGACACCTAGCATCCTAGGACGTTGTAGACGTCGTGTCCAGTCCCACTTCGGGCACCCTCTCTCGACCCACCACCCGTGGACAAACCGCACCAGAAAGCCATGCCACCGGGTCTGACCCGGCCACACCGATGAGAACCGCTGCGTCGTGACGACCAGCGCAGCGGTCAGCTGTGATCAGCGTTTGCGCGCGATCAACGCCCCGTTCGCGCCTGGCGCGTCGAAGATCACCGTACGGATCGATCCGAAGCCGGCGTCGGCCAGCCAGTCGGCGTATTCCGTCTCCGAGTAGTTCCGGCCGCCAGCGGTCTCCACCAGCATGTTCATGCCCATCAGCGCAGCCTCCGGCGGTCCGGTGCGGTCCGGGTTCAACAGCAGCTCGGAGATCACCACGATCCCGCCGGAGGGGAGAGCGGCATGGCAGCGGTCGAGCAACCGCCGGTTGGTCGGTTCGTCCCAGTCGTGCAGGATCATGCTGAGCAGCATCACGTCGT
Source organism: Solwaraspora sp. WMMD406 (assembly GCF_029626025.1). Taxonomy (NCBI): domain Bacteria; kingdom Bacillati; phylum Actinomycetota; class Actinomycetes; order Micromonosporales; family Micromonosporaceae; genus Solwaraspora; species Solwaraspora sp. WMMD406. The sequence continues at coordinate 4,432,689 of NZ_JARUBF010000001.1, read as the reverse complement.
AGCCGAGCGGCAGGGTTTCATCGGTGAAGAAGTCGCCGGCGATGGTGTCGATGCGTTCGGTCAGTCCGGCCGCCTTGACCTTTTCCGCCGCGATCGGCACGACGTGTGGCAGGTCGTACACGCTTGCCCGCAGGGCCGGGAACCGCCGGCAGAGTTCGATCGGATACGCGCCCGAGCCACCCCCGACGTCGAGCAGCCGCTGATGCGCGCCGAAGTCGTACGCTCCCCCGAGTGCGCGCGCCGTGAAGATCGAGGCCGCGTACATCGCTTCCCAGAACAGCCCGAGCATCTGCGGGTCCACGTCGGAGAACACCGACCCCTGAGTGTCCGGATTCCAGGTCAGCGGCCGGTCGGTCCGCAGCGCCTCACCGATGCGATGCCACGGCAGGTAGGTCCGTTCGTCGCAGTAGCGCACCTGCCCGCCGAAGTAGTACGGCCGGCCGACCACCAGGAACTCCTCGGCGATCGGGGAGTTACGGTAGCCGGCCGCACCTGGCTCCTTGACCAACAGCTCAAGCGACGCGCAGGCAGCGAGCAACGTGTCGGCCGGCCGCTCGGCGAGTCCGTACTCGGTGCAGAGTTGTTCGACGGTGATGGTTCGGCCACCGGCCAGCCGGGTGAACAGGTCCAGCTCGACGGCGGCCGCGAGAGTCTTGAAGCTCCAGAAACCGGTCACCAGACGCATAAGAGGGGTGGGGGTTAGCATCCGGACATTTTCCTGGTGCCGCGAGAGACGCTGACGGAGCTGTCAGTTAGCCGATAGAACGATGCCGCCCGGCTGTCCGGCAGCTCACCAAGAACCGGCCGTCGGACCTGCGGATCCACCGCGCCGTCGCAGATACTTCTCGAATTCCTGGGCGATCTCGTCTCCGGTCAACGGCTGGATGCCGGCGTCACCGACACGCTCCTCCAACTCCCGGACGTACTCGCCGAGTTCGGCGTCCTGCTCGGCGGCGGTACGAACCCGGGCCTCCCACTTGGCCGCCTCTTCGGCCATGTCCGCCATCGGTACCGGCAGGTCCAGCACCTCCTCCACCCGGTGCAGCAGCGCCAGGGTGGCTTTCGGGCACGGCGGGTTGTTGGCGTAGTGCGGCACATGGACCCAGAACGACACGGCATCCACCTCGGCCTTGGTGCAGGCGTCCTGGAGCACTCCGACGATGCCGGTCGGCCCGTCGTAGCGGGTGGGGACGAGTTGGAAGCGCTCGGCCGCCTCCTTGTCCGACGCGGTGCCGCTGATCGGCAACGGCCGGGTGTAGGGCACATCGGCCAGCAGGGCACCGAGCAGCACCACCCGGTTGACCTCCAGGCTGTGGCAGAGCTCCAGCACCTGCTCGCAGAAGGTGCGCCAGCGCATGCTCGGCTCGATTCCCCGGATCAGGACGACGTCGCGGTCGGTGCCGTCCGGGCTGGCGACCATGAAGCGGGTGCCCGGCCACTCGATCCGGCGGGTCTCCCCGCCGGCCATCGTCACCGTCGGGCGGCTCACCTGGAAGTCATAGAACTCCTCGGGGTCCAGGGCGGCGACCTCCCGGGCCTGCCAGACCTCCTCCAGATGTTCCACCGCGGCGGTCGAGGCGTCCGCGGCGTCGTTCCAGCCCTCGAAAGCGGCGATGGCCACCGGCGAGCGCAGCACCGGCAGACCGTCGAACTCGGTCACAGCGTCTCCTCGCCCGGCATGCTCGGTCGTCCACACCGAGTGGTGCCGACAGGTGGGCGATGTCCGGTAGCGTGCTGGTTGTCGTGCCTCACTCTGTCAGCCTACGTGCCGTGGCGCGACTCGGCCCGGTGGCCGCGCCGCGTTCCCGGTCACGACGACGTCCGCCTTTCCGCCGCGCTCCCCAGCGGCGATGATCCGCTGGCCGCCGGGATGCGTGTTGCGCGACTGAGGCAGCATGTCTGGCACGGACACGCGTGGGGCGCTCGCGTGTGACGTCCCCACCGTTGTCCGAGGAGGATGGCATGGACCAGCCCGGTGACCGCCGCTGGAGTCCGGCCCGACTGGCGGCACTCTGCGTCGCCGTGGTCGCCGCCGGTGCGTGCGCGGTCGCGCCACTGCCCGGTGGGGAGCAGGGGGAGCCGAACCAGCCGGCGGCGCCGGGCGCGGAGCCCACCCGGGCCGACGGCGAGGACCTGCTGGAGGGCACCGACACGGTGGAGGAGTTCGAGCAGGACATCGAAGGTGCCGAGAGGCTGGCGGATCAGTACTGGTCACAGCGGTTCGCCGGGTTCGGCGCCGAGTTCCAGCCGATCGGCCGGACCATTCCCTACTACCGCGACGGAGAGGTCAGTTGCGGCGACCAGTTGATCCCCCGCAACAATGCCGTCTATTGCCTCGCGGGGGGCACCGAGTTCATCGCCTACGACGCCAACTGGGCCTTCACCGTTTTCCAGGCGGTGGGGGATTCCTTCCTGTTCTACCTGATCGGGCACGAGTACGCGCACGGCATCCAAGTCCGGTTGGAGCTGGACTACTCCTTCAGCATCCAGCGTGAACTGGCCGCCGACTGCCTGGCCGGCGCTTACCTGGGTGACTCGGTGCGCGACGGCGCGCTGCGGCTCGACGACGGCGATCTGGAGGAGTTCCGACTCGGTCTCGAAGCGGTCGCGGACGATCCGAACCAGCCGTGGTTCGAGGAAGGCTCGCACGGCACCGCCGACCAGCGGATCGCCGCCTTCTTCCGGGGCTACGACGGTTCCCTGGCCGGCTGTGACCTGAGCTGACGGGTCCGGCTCGGGTCCGATCGCGATGGATCGTGCCCGGTCGTGACCGCTGCTCGTCGCCGATCCCGCACGTACGAAGAACCCTTCCGGCATCGTCGAAGAACGATCCCGTGGGTGTCCGTGTGACACTGCCTATCGACGGCGTGCGATGGATTCGCGAGGTGAACGGTCATGAGCGAACTACGGACAGCGGAGCCGCGTCTATCGGTGCCGGTACGGCCGCCCCGAACCGGACGGATCATCGGTTGGAGCGTGGCCGCCGGTGTGCTGTTGTCCATCCTGTGGTCGTACCACTTCGTCGACGCGGTGATCGGGGACAACGTCGCCAACGCGCTGCTTGGCCGGGACGCCCGCGACACGGCGATCGCTGGTACCGCCGCCGGTCTGCTGTTCGCCTTCGTCTCCGGTCTGGCCGGCACGTTCACGGCCTGCAACATCGCGATGGCCGCGTCGGTCGGGCCGATGAGTCAGGCCGGCGGTCGGCAGCACTCCACGCTGCGGATGCTGGTGCGTCCGGTCGGCTGGCTGACCCTCGGCATGGTGTCGGTCTCGGCGGTGTACGGCTTCGTCGGGGTCCTGATCGGTGACGCGTTGCCGCAGCTGTCCACCGACACGGTCGGCGGCATGCCGGTACGGATCATCCAGTCGTCCGTGGTCTTCGGGGTGATCGGTCTGGCCCTGACGTACCTTGGTCTGGCCGCGCTGCGGGTGCTGCCGGATCCGTTCGCCGAACGTCCCGTCGCCCGGGTGGTCACGCTCGGCGCGCTGATCGGCGGGTTCCTGATCGGCCGGCCGTACCCGTTGTTCAACAAGCTGTTCCACTGGGCGGTCGACACCGGTAACCCGTTGTACGGGTCGGCGGCGTTCGTCCTCCAGTCACTGGGCAACATCGTGATCGTGACCGCGCTGTTCGCGGTGCTGATCATGGTCAGCCGGGGTGGTTTCCTGCGCTGGCTCAGCGGTGATCCGCTGCGCACTATGGCGATCACCGGCTCGTTGCTGGTGGCGTTGGGGGTGTTCACCGTCGTCTACTGGGTGGTGCGGGTTCCGGCGATCTTCGGGGTCGGCTGGTTCCCGACGATGCCGTACAACTGATCCCGCCGCTCCGGCGCCCGGCGCCCGGCCGTCCGGCGGGCCCTGTGTGGCCGGCCACGTCCGCGCGGGGTTGGCCCCGTCGGCGCTGGTCGGGCAGGATCGAGGCGGTACGTATCGGCACCGCCTCGGGAGGTTCCACTGACCACCACCGGTCCGGCCGCGGTGCTGTTCGACATGGACGGCACCTTGATCGACAGCGAAAAGCTCTGGGATGTGGCGCTGCGCGAGTTGGCGGAGCGTTACGGCGGCCGGTTGTCGGCCACCGCTCGGTTGGCGATGGTCGGATCGGACCTGGCCACCACGATGCGTCTGTTGCACGACGACCTTGACCAGCCGTGGCGGGACCCACGGACCGGCGCCGACTGGGTGACCCGGCGGGTCGCCCAGTTGTTCGGTGCCGGCCTGCCGTGGCGACCCGGCGCCGAGGACCTACTGCGTGCGGTGCGGTCGGACGGGTTCCGGACGGCCCTGGTGACCTCGACCGAGCGTCCGTTGGTGGACATCGCCCTACGGTCGTTGGGCCGGCACAACTTCGACGTGGTGGTCTGCGGCGACGAGGTCAGCGCCACCAAGCCCGATCCGGCGCCGTACCTGAGCGCCACCGCCGCCCTCGGCGTCGCGCCCCGGGAGTGCGTGGCGGTCGAGGACTCGCCGGCCGGGGTGGCCAGCGCCTACGCGGCGCGGGTCGCGGTGCTCGCCGTACCGGCCGAGGTGGCGCTGACGGTGCCGCCCGGTGTGCACGTACGGGACTCTCTCGTCGGGGTGACCACGGCGACCTTGGTCGCCGTGCACCGGGAGGCGCTGTCCGCCGGACACCTCGGTCAACGGTCGGCCGTGGCGCACCCGGACCAGCGGTTGGTCGCCGGCCGGCCGTAGGCCACGGGTTCGCGGACCTACGGCCGACCCCTCGCCGGCCCTGACCCGGCACCGGGACCGACCTGGCACCGGTCCCGGGACCGGCTGGACGCCGGCACCGGCGATGGACTACTCGTGTGCGATCGCGGCGAGTAGGTCGAGCCGGGCGGCCCGGATCGACGGCAGCACAGCGGCGACGACACCGACCACGGCGGCCAGCGCGAGCAGCACCGCGATCTGGTCCCAGGGCAGCACCAGGCTGGTGATGCCCTGGTCGCGCAGCGCCCGTACCACGGCCGCCCCGAGCCCGGTGCCGACCGTGACGCCGAGCAACGCGCCGAAGACCGAGATGACCACCGCCTCCACCGTGACCATCCGCATGGTCTGCGCCCGGCTGAGCCCGATCGCCCGCAGCAGGCCGAGCTCCCGGGTACGTTCCAGCACCGACAGGGCGAGGGTGTTCACGATTCCGAGTACGGCGATCAGGATGGCCAGCGCGAGCAGGATCTGGATCATGGTCAGGAGGGTGTCGATCTGGCTGGTCTGCTGGTCGATGAAGGCGGCCCGGTCGGCGACCGACACCTCGGGTGAGTCGGCCAGGAGGGATTCGACCTGGCTGAGCACCCGTTCGACCGGGGTGCCCGGGGTCAGCTGCAGGTACCCCTGGCTGGGCTGCGGCATGGCGAAGTCGACGGCGGCGTCGACCGGGACGACGAATCCGCCGAACAGGTCGGACTCGGCGTAGACGCCGGTCAGGGTATAGGTGACGGGTTCGCCTCGGGAGTAGCGCACCTCGACCGGGTCGCCGACGCCCAGTCCGAGGTCGGCGGCGGTGCCCGAGTCGACGATCAGTCCGTCGTCGGGCAGCGTGTCGATGACGCCGGCGGAGGTTTCGGCCTGGTAGATCCGGGTGAGGGCGGCGATGTCGCTGGTCGCGGTCACCCAGTGTCGCTCGTCGTCGATCCGCGCGGTGTCGCCGTAGGTGCCGGCGACCAGCGCGACTCCGTCGATGTCGGCGGCGGCGTCGAGCACGGCGGGGTCGAAGGTCGGCATCCTCGGGCCGGTCTGTGGTCCGGAGATGACCAGGTCGGCGGCGATGGTCTCCTCGGCCAGCGTGGTGATGCTCTGTTTGGTCGAGTCGAGGATGACGGTGACGCCGGTGACCAGGGCGACGCCGACCATCAGCGCGGCGGCGGTGATCGCGGTGCGGCGGGGGTTGCGCCCGGAGTTCAGCCTGCCCAGCTTGCCCGGCACCGACCAGGAGAAGATCCGTCCGATCGTGGCGACGACCGGTTTGCTGATCAACGGGGTGAGCAGCGCGATGCCGACGAACGCGATCAGCACGCCGGCCAGGATGGTCCACAGGGTGTTGGCGCCGGCGTCACCGGTCAGCCCGTACGTCAGCAGGGCGGCGCCGGTGGCGCTGACCACCGCGCCGGCGATGGTGATCCGGGTGAGCGGCCGGTCCGGGGTGGCGATGTCCTGCATCGCGGCGATCGGCGGGATGCGCGAGGCCCGTACCGCCGGAAGGACCGCGGCGACGACGGTGACCAGCAGGCCGACGACGAACGCGGAGATCACGGCGCTGGCGGGCAGCCCGATCGTCGCCAGGTCCAGGCCGCCGCCGAACTGTCCGAACAGATATGCCAACAGCGCGCCGACGCCGAGGCCGGCGACCAGTCCGAGTACGGAGGCGACCAGGCCGATGACGACCGCCTCGAGCAGCACCGCGCCGATCATCTGCCGGCGGCTGCCGCCGATCGCCCGGACCAGGGCCAGCTCCCGGGTGCGCTGCGCGACGATGATCGAGAAGGTGTTGAGGATCAGGAACGTGCCGACGAACAGGGCCACCCCGGCGAAGCCGAGCAGGATGTTGTTGAAGAAGGCGAGGCCTTCCTTGAGGCCGGCGGACGCTTCCGCGGCCAGCTCGCCGCCGGTCTTGACCTGATAGCCGGTGCCGAGTGCGGCGGCGATGTCGTCGCGGAGCGCTTCGGGGGTGGTTTCCTCGGCGGCCCGGACCACGACGTTCGTGTACACGTCGTCGCGGCCGAGCATCAGCCGGGCGGCGGTGGCGTCGGTGAAGGCGACCTCCTGTACGCCGCCGATGCTGTCCCGTCCTGCGCTGTATCCGTAGACGCCGACCAGGGTGAAGTCCTGCCTCGGTTCGCGGGTGAGTACCCCGACCCGGTCGCCGACCGCCAGCCCGGCGGCCTCGGCGACGGTGGCGTTGACGGCGATCTCGTCGTCGGCGGTGGGCCCACGGCCCTCGCGGAGCTGGATCAGCTCGTCCTCGCCGAGCCAGTTGCCGCCCAGCTGCGGGGGGCCGAACGAGGTGAGGGCCTTGCCGTTGTCGCCGATCACCCGGGCGCCGTCGGCGATGGTCACCCCGACGGCCTCGGCCACCCCGGGCACCGTGGCGACCTGGTCGACGAGGTCGGCCGGTAGCGGTACGGCGACCTGTTCGCCTTCGAATTCGGTCATCTCGATGTTGGGTACGGCGCTGACCGAGACGTCGGTGGTGGCGTAGGCGTCGCTGAACACCGCGTCGAAGGTGCGGCCCAGGGTGTCGGTGAGGATCAGGGATCCGGAGACGAACATGACGCCGAGCACGACCGCCAGACCGGACAGGACCAGCCGCAGTTTGCGCGACAGCAGGCTCTTGAGGGTGGCGCGCAGCATCAGACGACCGCCTCGACGGCCGGGGTGTCCAGCTTCTTCATGGTGTCCAGCACCGTCTCCGGGGTCGGTCCGGTGAGTTCGGTGACGATGTGTCCGTCGGCGAGGAAGATGACGCGGTCGGCGTAGGAGGCGGCGACGGGGTCGTGGGTGACCATGACGATGGTCTGCTGGTGGTCGCGCACCGAGTCGCGCAGGAAGCCGAGGACGTCGGCGCTGGCGTGGGAGTCGAGGTTGCCGGTGGGTTCGTCGGCGAAGATGACCTCGGGTCGGGCGACGAGGGCGCGGGCGCAGGCGACGCGTTGTTGTTGGCCGCCGGAGAGTTGGGTGGGGCGGTGGTGGAGTCGGTCGCGCAGGCCGACGGTGTCGATGACGGTGTCGTACCAGGTTTTGTCGGGTTTGCGGCCGGCGATGGACAGGGGGAGGAGGATGTTCTCTTCGGCGGTGAGGGTGGGTAGGAGGTTGAACTGTTGGAAGATGAAGCCGATCTTGTCGCGGCGTAGGGTGGTGAGTCCTTTGTCGCGCAGGCCGGTGACGGTGGTGTCGCCGATGGTGATGGTGCCGCGGGTGACGGTGTCGAGGCCGGCGAGGCAGTGCATGAGGGTGGATTTGCCGGAGCCGGACGGTCCCATGATGGCGGTGAAGCGGGCGCGTTCGAGGTCGACGTTCACGCCGTGCAGGGCGATCACCTGCGCCTCACCCGTGCCGTACACCTTCCACACGTCGACTGCCCGGGCCGCGGCCCGATTGTGCCCAGCTACCGTCGCGGTCACTGGTCCTCCTTGGGATCAGGGCTGACAGCGGCCGCCCCCGTGGAACGGCCGTGTCCCCATCCTCGGTGCCCGACGGCCGTCGGCCATCGGCCCGCAGCACGACTCGGGCGCGGATCTTTCGCTGCGGGTGGCTCCGGATGCCGGGTCAGGGTTGTCCCTGAGAGGCGGGGACCGGCGCGGGTTCGGCCGGTGCGGGACGCACCGGCCACAACAGACAAACGGGTACGCGGGCGACCGGTTCCGATCACCCGCGTACCCGCCCCCGTACCGCGTGGCGCCGCGCCGGACGTCCCGCCTGGTCACTCGTAGGCGATGGCCTGCAGCACGTTGAGTCGCGAGGCCCGCCACGCCGGAATCCAGGCGGCCAGCACACCGGCCAGCGCCGCCGCGACGACGAAGCCGATCAACTGCCCGTACGGCACGCTCACCACCGACAGGATGTCCTGGCCGCGCAGGGCGAACGAGGCAGCCAGCCCGAGCGCGACTCCCACCCCGACCCCCAGCAGGCAGCCGAAGACCGCCATCAGCAGCGACTCCACCCGTACCATCCGGCGGATCTGCCGTCGGCTCATCCCGACCGCGCGCAGCAGTCCCAGCTCGCGGGTGCGCTCGTAGATGCTCAGCACCAGGGTGTTGGCGATGCCGAGGAAGGCCACCAGCACGGCCAGGGCGAGCAGGACGTAGAAGATGCCGAGCAGGGTGTCGACCAGTGCGTTCTGCTGCGCGACGAAGCTGCTGCGGTCGCCGACCACGACCAGCGGGTAGTCGGCCATCACCGCCTCCACCTCGGCGACGATCCGGGACACGTCGGCGTCGGGGGCGACGCTGACGAACCCCTGGTACGCCAACGGTCCGGCGAAGTACTCCACCTGGGACTCGGGCAGGATCAGGCCGGCGGTCAGCGCGGTACGGTAGACGCCGACGATCTCATACGTCCGATCGCCGCCGCGCGGCGTCGCGACCGACACCTCGTCGCCGACCGACCAGCCGTTGGACTCGGCGGTGTTGACGTCGACCACGGCTTCGTCGTCGCCGGCATCGAGCCGCCCCTGCTCGGTCTCCAGGGCAAACATCGACTCGGCCTCGGCCAGGTCCGTCGCGGAGATCAACTGGTTGGGTCGGCCGTCGGCGGTCATGATCGCGAAGTGGTACGCGACCGTGCCGGTCACTCCGTCGATCCGGGCGACCTCGTCGAGGCGCTGCGGGTCGAATCCCTCCCGCCCGGTCGGCAACTGCTGGCCGTTGGTGAGGATCATGACCTCGGCGCCGAGGCTGTTCTCCACCAGGTCGGTGGTGGTGGCCTTCAGCGACGCCCCGATCACCGCGATCGTGCTGACCAGGGTCACCCCGATCATCAGCGCGGCGGCGGTCACCGCCGTCCGGCGCGGGTTGCGCAGCGCGTTGCGCCGGCCGAGCCCGGTCGCCGTTCCCCAGCTGACCAGCCGGCCGACGGTGCCGGCGACCGGGCGGGTCAACGCCGGCGAGAGCAGCGCCACTCCGATGATCGACGCCAGCACGCCGCCGCCGAGGGCGATGGCGGTGAGTCCGGCCACGCCGGCCAGCCCGACCCCGACGAGAAGCACACCGAGCGTGGTGGCCACGCCGCCGACGACCGTCAGCGCGGTAAGCGACTTGTCCGGCCGCAGGACGTCGCGCATCGCGGCGATCGGCGGCACCGAGGAGGCACGGATCGCGGGCACCAGGGCGGCGATCACCGTCATCAACACCCCGACCAGGTACGACACGATGATCACCAGGGGTGACACGATCAGGCCGCCGGCGGGCAGTGACAGGGTGGCCACCGCCGCCGCCTGAAGCGCGGCGGCGGCGCCGATGCCGGCCAGCAGGCCCAGCGTCGAGGCGAGCAGACCGACCACCAGGGCCTCGACCAGCACGGTGCCGGTGACCTGTGCCCAGCTGGCACCCAGCGCCCGGAACAGGGCCAGCTCCCGGGACCGTTGGGCGACCAGGATGCTGAACGTGTTGAAGATCAGGAACATCCCGACCAGGAGGGCGATCAGCGCGAAGCCGAGGAAGAACCAGTTGACGAAGGTCAGCAGCTGGGTGAACTGCGACGCCTGTTCGTCGGCGATCTCCTCGCCGGTGAGCGCCTCGAAGCCGGCGGGCAGGGCGCCGGTGACCGTTTCCTTGAGTTCCTCGTCGCTGACCCCCGCCTCGGCCCGCAACTGCGCCGTGCCGAACACGCCGGTGCGGCCGTAGAACAACCGCTGGGCCTGGGGCACCGTGAACGCGACAAGGGTCTCGCCGCCGAGCGTCGATCGCCCGCCGCTGTACTCCAACACCCCGACGACCTCGTACTCGGTGGTCTCGTAGGCGCTGGACACGTACACCCGCAGGCGGTCACCGACGTCGACGCCGGCCTGCTCGGCGGTCAACCGGGTGAGGGCCACCTCGTCGTCCGCCGCCGGTGCCCGACCGTCGGCCACCCGCAGCAGCGCGTCGCTGTCGCCGCCGCTGGCGCGCAGACCGATCCCCAACTGCGGTGCCTGGCTCGGTACGGCCTTGCCGTCACCGTCGCGGAACGGGATGACGCCGGTGGCGCTGGCCTCGCCGGTGACCTGGGCCACCGCGTCGATCGCGGCCAGTCGATCGATGTCGGCGTCGGTGAGCAGCGGCGGTTCGGCCTGGCCGGCGGCGGAGTCGGTGGCCTGGACCTGCACCGCCACGTCGGCGTTGACCGTCTGGAACAACCGCTCGAACCGGTTGCCGAGGCTGTCGGTGAGCACCATGGCGCTCGACACGAACAGCACGCCGAGGATGATCGCGAACCCGGACAGGACCAGTCGCAGTTTGCGCGACAGCAGGCTCTTGAGGGTGGCGCGGAACATCAGACCTCCCGATCCGCTGCGCCGGCACCGGCACCGGTGACGTCGAGGTCCTTCAACGTGTCGAGGACCGTCTCGGCGGTGGGGTCGGTGAGTTCGGTGACGATGTGTCCGTCGGCGAGGAAGATGACGCGGTCGGCGTAGGAGGCGGCGACGGGGTCGTGGGTGACCATGACGATGGTCTGCTGGTGGTCGCGCACCGAATTGCGCAGGAAGCCGAGGACGTCGGCGCTGGCGTGGGAGTCGAGGTTGCCGGTGGGTTCGTCGGCGAAGATGACCTCGGGTCGGGCGACGAGGGCGCGGGCGCAGGCGACGCGTTGTTGTTGGCCGCCGGAGAGTTGGGTGGGGCGGTGGTGGAGTCGGTCGCGCAGGCCGACGGTGTCGATGACGGTGTCGTACCAGGTTTTGTCGGGTTTGCGGCCGGCGATGGACAGGGGGAGGAGGATGTTCTCTTCGGCGGTGAGGGTGGGTAGGAGGTTGAACTGTTGGAAGATGAAGCCGATCTTGTCGCGGCGTAGGGTGGTGAGTCCTTTGTCGCGCAGGCCGGTGACGGTGGTGTCGCCGATGGTGATGGTGCCGCGGGTGACGGTGTCGAGGCCGGCGAGGCAGTGCATGAGGGTGGATTTGCCGGAGCCGGACGGTCCCATGATGGCGGTGAAGCGGGCGCGTTCGAGGTCGACGTTCACGCCGTGCAGGGCGATCACCTGCGCCTCACCCGTGCCGTACACCTTCCACACGTCGACTGCCCGGGCCGCGATCTCCGTGCCCGTACCCGACGTCGTCGTCACTGTCACGTTCACTCCTACCGTTGTGGTCTCCGGGACAACGGTAGGGGTCCGATTCGGCGTGATCATCGTGCCGGGGAACGGTTCGGCGCTCCGTCCCGGTGGGGCGGTCCCTCCAACCTGAGAAGGATCTCAGGTCGCCCGGCTCACCCGGTGGGGCGATCCGGGTGGCCGCGTGCCACCACGCCCACCTCAACCCTTCGGCCGTACCAGCCCGGATTCGTAGGCGAGCACCACCGCCTGGACTCGGTCCCGCAGGCCGAGCTTGGTCAGCACATGTCCGACGTGGGTCTTGATGGTGGTCTCACTGACCGACAGGGCGGCGGCGATCTCCGCGTTGGACAGCCCCCGGGCCATCTGGGTGAGCACCTCCCGTTCGCGCTCGGTCAGTACGTCGAGCGTCTTCGGCGGGGCCGCGTCCGGATCCGGCAGCGTGACGGCGAACTTGTCCAGCAGCCGGCGCAGGATCCGGGGGGCGACGACCGCTTCGCCGACCGCGACCGTCCGGATCGCCGTCACCAGATCCTCCGCCGGTACGTCCTTGGCGAGGAAGCCGCTGGCCCCGGCCCGCAACGCGCCCACCACGTATTCGTCCAGGTCGAAGGTGGTCAGGATGAGGACCCGAACGGGCAGCCGGGCGTCGACGATCGCCTTGGTCGCGGCGACTCCGTCCAGCCGGGGCATCCTGATGTCCATCAGCACCACGTCCGGCAGCAGCCGGCGGGCCAGGTCCACCGCCTCGGTGCCGTCGCCGGCCTCACCGACGATGTCCAGGTCGTCCTCGGCGCCGAGGACCATCCGGAAGCCGGTCCGCAGCAGCGGCTGGTCGTCGGCGAGCAGGATCCGCACCGGTCGCCCAGCCGGTCCGGTGCCGGTCGCGGTCTCGTTCACGGGACTCCTTCACGTGCGGTGCCACCCAATTGCTCCATCGGTAGTTTGGCGTAGATCCGGAACCCGCCGCCCGGTCGAGGTCCGGTCCGCAGCGTGCCGCCGTACAGCGCCACCCGCTCGCGCATGCCCACCAGCCCGTGCCCGAGCTGCTTGCCCCCGAGGGCCGGGCCACGGCCGGTGTCGAACACCTCGACGATCAACCAGTAGACACCGAAGCTGAGGCGGACCTCTGCGGTGGCGTCACCAGCGTGCTTGATCGCGTTGGTCAACGCCTCCTGCACGATCCGGAAGATGGTCAGCGCGACGCCCGGATCGAGCGCGCCGGGTACGCCGTCGACCCGCATCGTGACCGGCAGACCCGCCTCGCGTACCTGCTCCACCAGGGTTTCGATGCCGGCCAGCCCGGGCTGCGGGGTCAGGTCCGCGCCGGCCGGCTCCGCGTCGGTACGCAGGACGTCCAGCAGCCGCCGCATCTCCCGCAACGTGGTGCGGCTGGTCTCGGCGATGGTGCCCAACGCTTCGTCCGCCGCGTCGGGGTCGCGGTGGAGAACCCGCCGCGCGCCGGTGGCCAACACCCCCATCACGCTGACGTGGTGGGCGACGACGTCGTGCAGCTCGCGGGCGATGCGCCGCCGCTCGTCGGCGACCGCCTGCTCGGCCGCGGCCCGCTGGCTCTCCTCGGCCACCCGGGCCCGTTCGACGAGCGCCCGGGTCGACGAGCGGCGGGCGTGTACGGTCCGGCCGACGAAGAAGCAGGTCAGTGCGGTCAACCCGTTCACGAGCAGCACGTACGGTCGGGAGAGCTCGGGGAAGTCCGGTGCCGGCAGCACCGCGTTGGACACCAGCACCGGCAGCCACAGGACCGTCGTGGCGATCACCGCTGCCCGCAGCCGCGAGCACGCGGCGGCGGTGTAGGTGAGCGCGACGATGGCCAGCGCCATGGTCAGCGGCTGATGGCCGGCGGCGAGGGGAATGCCGACGGTGCCGACGGTGAGCAGCACCGCCGGCCAGAGCAGGATCCGGCGGACGGCGATCGGGATCGCGGCGACCAGGCTCCATCCGAGCACCACGGGCCAGGTGGCGCCGCTGTCGAGCTGGGTGGGTGCGGCGGCGGTGAGGGCGAGATCCGCGACCACGGCGGCGCCGGCGAGCAGTGTGTCCTGCCTCAGCCAGCTCAGCCACGTGGCCGGTGGCGTGGCGTCGCGGCAGGTCGACCACCACCGGCGGCGCGGCTCGGCGGACGCGCGAGTCCGCGCCACGGCTTCCATCCCGTGACCGTAGCCGCTGCCGAGGGTGCCTATCCGCCCTCCGTGGCCCTAACCCGGACTCCTTCCTGAGGAGGAGACCGGCTCCTCCGCCGGGCCGGGGAACGGCGGCGGCGTGCCGCCGTAGACCGGGCAGTAGGCCTGGTAGCTGCACCAGTCGCAGAGCCGACTCGGCTTGGGCCGGAAGTCGCGCAGCTCGGTGGCCCGGGTGATCGCCCGCCACAGTGCCAGCACGGTCCGTTCGAAGCGCGCCAGTTCCTCCGCCTCGGGGGTGTAGTCGCAGACCTCGGCGTCCTTGAGGTAGAGCAGCCGCAACACCCGGGGCACCACGCCCCGGGTACGCCACAGGACCAGGGCGTAGAACTTGAGCTGGAACAGGGCGCGCGACTCGAACGCCTCCCGGGGGGCGCCACCGGTCTTGTAGTCGACCACCCGGAGTTCGCCGGCGGGTGAGACGTCCAACCGGTCGATGTATCCCCGGATCAGCAGTTGTCCGTCGACGACCGTGCTGACCAGGGTTTCCCGTTCGGCCGGTTCGAGCCGGCGCGGATCTTCGACCGTGAAGTAGCCGTCCAGCAGGGTCCGGGCGGCGCCGAGGAAATCGGCCAGCTCTGGTTGGGGCGCCGCTCTGCCGACCAGGACGGGACCGTCGGTCGTCGCCGCGCCGGCGTCCGGGGCGTCGGCGTTCGGGGCGTCGGCGTCCGACGGGGGTCCGTCCGGTGCCGGTGTGACCGCCAGGACGTCGGCCAGCGCCGGTTCGGCGGCGAGCAGGCGTTGCCAGACCGGGGTGACCAGGGCAGCTGCCGCTGCCGGGGTCCGTTGCTCGGCCGGCAGGTCGAACAGCCGCTCCAACACGGCGTGCACCAGGGTGCCCCGGGCCTGGTCCGCGGTGGGCTGCTCGGGGAGCCGGTCGATGCTGCGGAACCGGTAGAGCAGCGGGCAGGTCTTGAAGTCGGCGGCGCGGGACGGGGACAGTGTGGCGTGCCGGGGGAACTCCGCCTCGCTTTCGCCATCTGCCCCGATCGTCGTCCGCTGTGCCGTTTCCGCCGTCATGCCAGGCAGGGTATGGCACGGGTCCGACGTGCCCGGCGGGTGGCGCGGGCAACGTGCGCGGCCCGGGGCGGGAAACCGTGCGCGGCCCGGGGCGGTGGGTTCCGTAGCATCAACCCGATGGACGACAGCACGCCGCGCTCCGGACGCCGACCCGATCGGCGTCCGGGGATCAGTCTCGGCCGGGTGTTCGGGTTCCCGGTCCATCTCAACGCCTCGGTGCTGCTGTTGGCGATCCTGGTGACCGTCGTCTACGCCGAGTTCGTCCGTGGCCAGCTGGACGTCGGTCAACCGGCCAGGTACGCCGTCGGGCTCGGCTTCGTGGTCTGCCTGCTGGGATCGGTGCTGCTGCATGAGTTGGGCCACGCGTTGACCGCTCGCCGCTACGGCATCGGGGTCCGCGGGATCACCCTGGAGATGCTCGGCGGCTACACCGAGATGGACCGCGACGCTCCCACACCCAAGGTGGACCTGTTGGTGTCACTGGCCGGTCCGGCGGTGTCGCTGGTGCTGGGGATCGTCGCCGTGGTGGCCGCCGTGTTGCTGCCGGATCAGACGTTGATCAACCAGCTGGCCTTCCAGCTGGCGGTGGCCAACATCCTGGTAGCGGTCTTCAACTCGCTGCCCGGACTGCCGTTGGACGGCGGCCGTGCCCTGCGGGCCGCGGTGTGGGCGGTGACCCGGGACCGGCACGTCGGCACCGAGGCGGCCGGATGGGTGGGCCGGGTGGTCGCGGCCGGTACGGCCGGGCTGGTGGTGCTGCTGACCCTGCTCGGGATCCTGTCCCCGTTCGGGCTGATCTTCATGTTGCTGGTCTCGTTCACGATGTGGCAGGGTGCCGGGCAGTCGATCCGGGTCGCCCGGATCGGGCGGCGGTTTCCCCTCGTCGATCTGGCGGCACTGGCCCGGCCGATCTTCCCGGTACCGAGTGGTACCCCGTTGGCCGAGGCGCAGCGGCGGGGTGCGGACGTCGGTATCGGCCCCGGGCGTGGCGAACCGACGCTGGGCGTGGCGGATTCCGCCGGCCGGCTGGTCGCACTGGTGGACCGGGCGGCGGCCGCGGCGGTGCCACCGGAGCGGCGGGCGTGGGTGGCCGTCGACACGGTCGCCCGTGGCATCGACGGGCTGCGCCGCCTGCCGGTCAACCTCGCCGGTGAGCAGGTGGTCCGTGCAGTGCAGGAATTCCCCGGCAGCCAGTATCTGGTGACCCGGGGTGACGACCTGGTCGGCGTACTGCATGTCGCCGATCTCGCACAGTTGCTGGAACCGAACCGAAAGATGAACCCGTGACCCCTACGTCCACCACCGTCGCCGAGACGACGTCGCCGATCTCCACCCGACGTGGGCCGTTCCAACCCGGCGACCGGGTGCAGCTGACCGATCCGAAGGGTCGGATGCACACCATCACCCTCGCACCGGGTCGGTCCTTCCACACCCATCGGGGTGCGTTGGACCACGACACGCTCATCGGGCTCGCCGAGGGCAGTGTGGTCACGTCCGCCGGTGGCACCGCGTACCTGGCGCTACGACCGTTGCTGGCCGACTACGTGCTGAGCATGCCCCGGGGCGCGCAGGTGATCTACCCCAAGGACGCGGCGCAGATCGTCGCCATGGGCGACGTCTTCCCGGGGGCCCGGGTGCTGGAAGCCGGCGCCGGTTCCGGGGCGTTGACCTGTTCGTTGCTGCGCGCCGTCGGGGTCGAGGGCGAGGTCCATTCGTACGAGGTGCGCCCGGACTTCGCCGACGTCGCGCGGGCGAACGTCGAGGCGTTCTTCGGCGGCCCCCACCCGGCGTGGCGGCTGCGGGTCGGCGACGTGGCCGACTGCCGCGACACGGGATTCGACCGGATCATCCTCGACATGCTTACCCCGTGGGAGGTGCTTGACCTGGTGTCGGCGGCGCTGGTCCCGGGCGGAGTGTTCATCGGGTACGTGGCCACCACGCCCCAGTTGAGCGAGTTGGTGGAGGCGCTGCGCGAGCACGGTGGCTTCACCGAGCCGCGGGCCTGGGAGTCGCTGGTGCGCGACTGGCACGCCGACGGGCTGGCGGTCCGCCCGGACCATCGGATGATCGGGCATACCGCCTTCCTCGTGTCGACCCGCCTGTTGGCGCCCGGGGTCACCGCTCCCGCCCGGCGGCGCAAGCCCAGCCGAGGCGCGCAGGCGTACGCCGAGCGGCGACGCCTCCGCGACGGTGGGCAGCCGGAGGCCGAGACGCCGGCGTCCACCACCGCCGACATCGTGCCGGCCGACGTGCCGGCCGCCGCGTCGCCGGAGGCAGCCGTACCGGTGACGCCGTCGGCGTCGGTCGAGCCGGACCGGTCGTGAACCGCCCGGTGTTCGGCGGTGGGGAGCTGCCGGCGGTGTTTCCCGACTGGTCGCCCTACGTCGATCTGGACGCCGCCGCCCGGGCCTATCTGCGTGACCCCGACGTCGCGCTGGACGCGTTGGGCGGGGTGCTGGCCGGGGCCGACGTGTTGGCGTTCACGCTGGAGCGGTTCGTCAACGAGGTCAACGGGGTGTGGCAGGAGGTCGCGGTCTGCGACGGCAGCCGGATGATCC
Source organism: Solwaraspora sp. WMMD406 (assembly GCF_029626025.1). Lineage (NCBI taxonomy): Bacteria > Bacillati > Actinomycetota > Actinomycetes > Micromonosporales > Micromonosporaceae > Solwaraspora > Solwaraspora sp. WMMD406. The sequence goes on along the minus strand of NZ_JARUBF010000001.1, from coordinate 4,415,168 downwards.
TCTGGCACGGCGAGGACGTACCGCCGGGTGACGGACCGGTCGGTTCGATGACGTCGTCGTTGCGGGTGGTTCCGTTGTCGAGCGTCACCGAGGTCGGTTGTCGGCGCAGGCTGACCCGGACCCCGTCCGGGCATGCCCGGGTGGACAGCGTCGACGTCTATCTGTTGCTCAGTTCGCAGGACGAGACCGCCCAGCCGGAGGAGCACCTCGGTCCCCGGCACGACGCGCTGCGTTTCGGGAAGACTCTCGACGACGGTGGTTCGGGGCAGATCGCACGACTGGAGGAGTTCGCCCGGGTCGTCGCCTCGGTCGTGGGGCGGCCGCTATTGTGATCTAGATAACGTCTCGACCGAGAGGGCCCGGCCGATCACTCGGCCCGATCACTCGGCCCGGTCACTCGGCCCGGTCACTCGGTCCGGTCACTCGGCTGCGGGTCCGGCGACCTCGGCTTGGTCGGCGGCGCGCACCACGTGGATGCACTCGCCGGGGCAGTCCTTCGCCGCGTCGATGACGTCCAGCCGCAGACGCGCCGGAACCGGAGCCCGGCTGCCCGGTGCCACCCGCAGTTCGCCGTCGTCGCCCTTGACGTAGGCGAGGCCGTCGATGTCGAACTCGAACACGGCGGGGGCGTACTGCACACACAGCCCGTCTCCGGTGCAGAGGTCCTGGTCCACCCAGACCTGCAGCTCGGCGTCGTCGGACGCCACGTCGTCGGGTCCGTCGACGGGTCGGGTCCCGGTCTGGATCGTCATGACGCACCTCCCCAGGCTCGTTCTGACTCGGGCGCGTTTCGTCCCGGGCGCGTTCTGCCCCGGGCGTGTGGTGACCCGGACTCGGCCCGAGGCGCGAGATCCGTCACCGGCGAGCCACGACCGAGGCACACCCGACGGTACCCGACGGCACGGTGACGAGGGCGGTGAGGAGCCGTCGACGCCTCGCCCGGGGCACGACAGGACGATCAACGTTGTGGGACGACTGTGTTGCGTGGGTTCGAATCGTCCGGCAAACGGCTAGTGTTAGGGCAGAACGTTTTAGCCCCCGGGGAGGTGGGACGTGGCACGCAGCGACGACGCGGATTCGCGCGCCGCACGGTGGGAGAAGGAGGCCCACGATCTCTCCACCCAGGTCGCGTTTCTTCAAGAGGAACTCGCTCTGGTGCGGCGCAAGTTGACGGAAAGCCCCCGACACGTACGACAGCTCGAGGAACGGCTCGCGGCGACGCAGGCGCAGCTGGCCCGACTGACCGAGAACAACGACCGGCTCGTGGCCACCCTCAAGGAGGCCCGAGCCCAGATCGTCACGCTCAAGGAGGAGATCGACCGGCTGGCGCAACCGCCCAGCGGGTACGGCGTCTTCCTGGCCCGACACGCCGATGGCACGGTGGACGTCTTCACCGGTGGCCGCAAGCTTCGGGTTGCCCTCTCGCCGTCGTTGGACGCCGAGGAGCTCCAGCGCGGGCAGGAGGTCCTGCTCAACGACGCGCTCAACGTGGTCGACGCGTTCGGCTACGAGCGGGTCGGCGAGGTGGTGATGCTCAAGGAACTTCTCGACAATCCGACGGGTGAGCCGAGCGACCGGGCCCTGGTCATCTCGCACGCCGACGAGGAGCGGGTGGTCCACCTGGCGGAGACGCTGGTGGGGTCCGCGTTGCGCGCCGGCGACTCGCTGATGATCGAGCCACGCTCGGCGTACGCGTACGAGCGGATCCCGAAGAGCGAGGTCGAGGAGCTGGTGCTGGAGGAGGTGCCGGACGTCGACTACACCGACATCGGCGGCCTGCACGCCCAGATCGAGCAGATTCGTGACGCTGTCGAACTGCCGTTCCTGCACGCGGAGCTCTTCCGCGAGCATCAACTGCGCCCGCCGAAGGGCATCCTGCTCTACGGGCCGCCGGGCTGCGGCAAGACCCTGATCGCCAAGGCGGTGGCCAACTCGTTGGCCAAGAAGATCGCCGAGCGGCGAGGTGAGGAGAAGCACACCAGCTTCTTCCTCAACATCAAGGGTCCGGAGCTGCTCAACAAGTACGTCGGCGAGACCGAGCGGCACATCCGGCTGATCTTCCAGCGAGCCCGGGAGAAGGCCGGCGAGGGCACACCGGTGATCGTGTTCTTCGACGAGATGGACTCGGTCTTCCGGACCCGGGGCTCCGGCGTCTCCTCGGACGTGGAGAACACCATCGTCCCGCAGCTGCTCAGCGAGATCGACGGGGTCGAGGGCCTGGAGAACGTGATCGTGATCGGGGCCTCCAACCGGGAGGACATGATCGATCCCGCGATCCTGCGGCCCGGGCGGCTGGACGTGAAGATCAAGATCGAGCGTCCGGACGCCGAGGCGGCCAAGGACATCTTCTCCAAGTACATCCTGACCGGGCTGCCGCTGCACGCGGACGACCTGGCCGAGCACGGCAACGACCCGCAGGCCACCGTGTCGGCGATGATCGACGCCGTGGTGCTGCGGATGTACTCGGAGACCGACGAGAACCGGTTCCTCGAGGTCACCTACGCCAACGGCGACAAGGAGGTCCTGTACTTCAAGGACTTCAACTCCGGCGCGATGATCCAGAACATCGTCGACCGGGGCAAGAAGATGGCGATCAAGGAGTTCCTCACCTCGGGACGCAAGGGGCTGCGCCTGCAGCACCTGCTGGACGCCTGCGTCGACGAGTTCCGGGAGAACGAGGACCTGCCGAACACCACCAACCCCGACGACTGGGCGCGGATCTCCGGCAAGAAGGGGGAGCGGATCGTCTACATCCGTACCCTCGTCTCCGGCGGCAAGGGGGCCGAAGCCGGCAGGTCGATCGAAACGGCCAGCAACACCGGTCAATACCTCTGACGGTGGTCCGGGCGGCGGCGTTCCGACGGGAACGCCGCCGCCCGGTCGCGTTTCACGCCACCGCGCGGCGCCGCCCACCCGGGGCGATCCGGTCTCCCGTGATACGTCCCCGTTCAGGAGGAAACGCGGCTGGTGCGGAATGTGCCACGGTGTCGCCGGACAGGCACGCCGCGCGGCGGATCCGCCGGGTCGGCGACTACGCTCGACATGACGGGCGCGACGGAACATGACGGGCGCGACGGAAGCGGTGAGGTAACGGCATGAGTGTGCGGCGGATCATGGGCACCGAGGTGGAGTACGGCATCTCCGTGCCCGGCCAGCCCGGAGCCAACCCGATGGTGACGTCATCCCAGGTGGTCAACGCCTACGGTGCCCGGCCCGAGTTGAACCGCGGCGGGCGGGCCAGGTGGGACTACGAGGAGGAGTCGCCGCTGCGCGACGCGCGCGGGTTCACCTACACCGGGGCCGCCTACGACCCGGCCGAGGCACTCGCCGACGAAGACCTCGGCCTGGCCAACGTGATCCTGACCAACGGTGCCCGGCTCTACGTCGACCACGCCCACCCGGAGTACTCCACACCCGAGGTGACCAATCCTCGCGATGTGGTGCTGTGGGACAAGGCGGGGGAGCGGGTGATGGCCGAAGCGGCCCGGCGGGCCGCCACGATTCCCGGTGCCCACCGGATCCAGCTCTACAAGAACAACACCGACAACAAGGGTGCCAGCTACGGTGCCCACGAGAACTACCTGATGCGCCGGCAGACGCCGTTCGCCGACATCGTGGCCTATCTGACCCCGTTCTTCGTGACCCGGCAGATCGTCTGCGGGGCGGGACGCGTCGGGATCGGGCAGGACGGTTCCCAGGCCGGGTTCCAGATCTCCCAGCGGGCCGACTTCTTCGAAGTCGAGGTCGGTCTGGAGACGACGCTCAAGCGACCGATCATCAACACCCGCGACGAGCCGCACGCCGACGCGGACAAGTACCGCCGGCTGCACGTCATCATCGGCGACGCCAACCTGTCGGAGATCTCCACCTATCTCAAGACGGGTACCACCGCGCTGATCCTAACGATGATCGAGGAGAAGGCGCTCGGCGCGGATCTCGGGATCGCCGACCCGGTCGCCGAGCTCAAGGCCGTCAGCCACGACCCGACGTTGTCGCACCTGATGCGGCTGCGCGACGGCCGCCGGCTCACCGCGCTCGACGTCCAGTGGGCGTTCTTCGAACGGGTCCACGCCTTCGTCGCCGACCGGTACGGCGCCGACGTCGACGACATCACCGCGGACGTGCTCGACCGATGGGAGAGCGTGCTTGACCGGTTGGGCCGCGACGTGATGTCCTGCGCGCAGGAACTCGACTGGGTGGCCAAGCTCCGGCTGCTGGAAGGCTATCGGGAACGGGAGGCGCTGACCTGGGCGTCGCCGAAGCTGCACCTGGTCGACCTGCAGTACGCCGACGTACGCCCGGAGAAGGGCCTGTACCACCGCCTGGTGGCGCGCGGTGCGATGCGGACCCTGCTCGACGACGCCGCGACCCGGGCCGCGATGGTCGAGCCGCCCGAGGACACCAGGGCCTATTTCCGGGGCCGGTGCCTGGCGCAGTACGCCTCGGAAGTGGTCGCCGCCAGCTGGGACTCGGTGATCTTCGACGTCGGCCGCGAGTCGCTGGTTCGGGTGCCGATGATGGAACCCGAGCGGGGTACCCGCAAACACGTCGGGGCGCTGTTCGATCGGTGTGCCAGCGCGAAGGACCTGCTGGAGGCGATCACCGCCGGGTGATCGGCGCTACCGGCTGGCGGTGGCCGGGGTTCGCTTGGCGCGAACGTGACCGGCGATCGTGAGTTCTGTCCCCGCCGCGAGGTAAGTTTCACCCAGGCGATCGTGGAGGAGGCACCTGATGGCTACCCGTGACAGCGGCGGTCAGTCCCAGACCGGCAAGAACCGCCGGGCCGAGGAGGTCGACGAGGCCGCGACCGAGGCGAATCCCGAGGTCGCTGAGCGGCACGCGGAGATCACCGAGGACGTCGACGACCTGCTCGACGAGATCGATTCGGTGCTGGAGGAAAACGCCGAGGAGTTCGTCCGCGGCTACGTCCAGAAGGGCGGCGAGTAGCCGCCGCACCACGCCGACGATCATCGCGTTCGGCGGGTGTGCGCGCTAATCTGCTTCAACCACACCGGATCGCCTTGGCCGGCTTCGCGGATTCGCGTCCAGCCGGTCGGGGCGATCACGTACTGCAGAGAGGGACCACGTGGCAGCGGGCTTCGATCCATCCGGACGCCTTCCCGATGTGTTCACCAACGCGGGGACGTCCTCGTTCACCCAGTTCCTGACCATGGCCGCACCGGACCTGCTGCCCGGCCGCCGCCCGCTGCCGCCGGGACTGTCGGCGGACCTCGTCCCGCACGCGACGACGATCGTGACCCTGGTCACCGCCGACGGCGTGGTGATGGCGGGTGACCGGCGCGCGACGATGGGACACCTGATCGCCAACCGCGACATCGAAAAGGTGCACCCGGCCGACGCGTACTCGCTGATCGGCATCGCCGGGACCGCCGGGATCGGCATCGAGCTGATGCGGCTGTTCCAGGTGGAGCTGGAGCACTACGAGAAGATGGAAGGCGCGGTTCTCTCCCTCGACGGAAAGGCCAACCGGCTCGCCTCGATGATCCGCAACAACCTGGGTGCGGCCATGCAGGGTCTGGCCGTGGTGCCGCTGTTCGCCGGCTTCGATCTTGCCGCCACCGACCCGGCCAAGGCCGGCCGGATCTTCAGCTTCGACGTCACCGGCGGCCCGTACGAGACCACCGGGTACGACGCGATCGGTTCCGGTTCGTTGTTCGCCAAAGCCGCTCTCAAGAAGCGGTACCGTGCCGGACTGAGCAGCGACGAGGCGGTCCGCCTCGCGGTCGAGGCCCTCTACGACGCCGCCGACGACGACACCGCCACCGGTGGGCCCGACCTGACCCGGCGGATCTTCCCGGTCGTGATGACCGCGACCGCCGCCGGCACTCACCGGCTCACCGACGCGGAATCGGGTGAGATCGCCGAGGCGGTCGTCGCCGCGCGGACCGAGAACCCGGGTGGCTGAACCCCGTAACCGGTGAGGTCCGCTCACCGGTGTCCGTCCAACCGCCCCGTTCGCTGTTGTCGATTCATCTGGCCGAAGGAGAGCCGCCGCCGTGGCAATGCAGTTCTACGCCTCGCCCGAGCAGATCATGCGGGACCGTTCCGAGCTTGCCCGTAAAGGCATCGCCCGGGGCCGTAGCGCACTGGTGCTCAGCTACGAGGGCGGTGTCCTCTTCGTCGCGGAGAACCTCTCCAGCGCGTTGCACAAGGTGAGTGAGATCTACGACCGGATCGGTTTCGCCGCGGTCGGCCGCTACAACGAGTTCGAGAACCTGCGCCGCGCCGGGGTACGGATGGCCGACCTCAACGGGCTGAGCTACGACCGCCGTGACGTGACCGGACGAGCCCTCGCCAACGCCTTCGCGCAGACCCTCGGTGCGATCTTCACCGAGCAGTCCAAGCCGTTCGAGGTGGAGATCTGCGTCGCCGAGGTCGGTCTCGACCCGGCGGCCGACGAGATCTACCGGCTGACCTACGACGGATCGGTCAACGACGAACCCGGCTGCATGGCGATGGGCGGCCACGCCGAGACGATCGCCGGTACGCTGCGCGCCGATCACCGCGCGGACATGCCACTGGACGAGGCGGTCCAGCTGGCGGTGCGAGCCTTGGTGGCCGTCGGCGGGGAAAACGGTTCCCCCCGCAGCCTCGCCGCCAACCAGCTCGAGGTCGCCGTGCTGGACCGGCGACGTAAGGGCCGTACCTTCCGCCGCATCACCGGCGCGGCGCTGACCGCGTTGCTGGAGCCCGGCACGCCCGTCGCCGACGCCGACGATCCGGCGGCGGACGACGATCGGGCCGCTGGCCCCCGCATCCCGGATTCCCCGGCGGACAAGCCGACGTCGTCGGCGGGGTCGGCCGACCTGGAGGACACCGCCGGTGCCTCGGCGGACGATCAGGACTGACCGTCAGTCGGTCACACCCACCGGCGGACGACCCGCCAGTAGCCGGCCATCGCGGTGTTCAGCAGCGCCGTCCCCGGTGGGTCGATCAACGGGGTGTCGAGCCGGTCGGTGAGCACCCGCATCCATACCCGGTCCGGCACTACCCGCTCGGCCCGCAGCATCGCACGACGCCGCCGCAGGTGCCGCCGGTGGCTCCACAGCCACCGGTAGCCGCGAACCTTGTCGCCCAGCCAGCCCTGCCGCGCCGCCAGCAGCAGCATGGCGGCCTCCAACACCAGTAGCGGTGGTCCGAGCAGGACCAGCGATCGTCGCCCCCACAGCGTGGCGACGAACATCAGCCGGTTCCGTTCCACCAGGTAGAACTTGAAACCGTTGCGGCTGAACTCATAGCGGTGCAGGGCGACCGCGTCCGGGACGTTCACCACCCGCAACCCGAGCCGCCAGGTCCGGATCGACAGGTCGGCGTCCTCGTGGTACGCGAAGTAGTGCGGGTCGAACCCGCCGAGCCGGTCCCAATGGGACCGCCGGGTCACCAGACACGCGCCCATGGCACCGGCGGTCTGGGTCGCGGCGGTCCGCGTCTCCCGCTGCCGGAACCCGCCGACCCAGCTGAGCCCGAGGACGTGGATCTCGTTGCCACTCGAGTTGAGCAGGTCGGGTTCGTCGGCCAGCCGTACGGCGCCGGCGGCGATGCCGACCCCCGGATCGGACAGTTCATCCACCAGCCGGGCCAGGGTGGTCGGTTCCACCACCGCGTCCCCGTTGATCAGGGCCACGTACTCGCCCCGGGACGCGGCGACTCCCAGATTGCAGCCGGCGGAGAAGCCGAGGTTCTCGCCGTCGCCGACGACGAGCACCCCCGGTAGGTCCCGTAGGACGCGGACGTCGTCGGTGGTGCATCCGTTGTCGACCAGGACCACGTCGACGTCGACCTTGACGGAGGCGAGCAACGCCTCGACCGAGGTCCGCAGCAGCGGTTCTTCCCCCCAGGCCAGGACCACCGCGCTGACTCGTGCGGGCGCGGAGCTGCCCTGGCCGGTGACATCTGCCATCTGCGTCTCTCCTGCGGTACGGGCGGCCGGACGCACGACCGGACAACCGAGGATCAGGCAGGCCGGTGTCGGCTCAGCTGGTGCTGGCCATGGCCGGATCGTGTAGTGCGGTGGAGAGCATGCTCCGCCAGTCTGGCATGGCCGGCAGCCCGGCGAGGGCCCAACGGCGATGTCCGAGCACCGAGTACGCCGGCCGGGCGGCGGGCCGGGGGAAACGGTCACTGGTCGTCGGGCGGACCCGCCGCGGGTCGAGCCCGCGTTGAGCGAAGACTTCCTGGGCCAGGCCGCACCAGGTCGTCTGTCCGCTGGCGGTGCCGTGGTAGACCCCCGCCGGGGCGGTCTCGGTCAGGGCGGCGCGCGCCAACGCGGCCAGCCGCTCGGCGAGCGCGTACGACCAGGTCGGTTGCCCCCGCTGGTCGTCGACGACGTCGAGGTGCTCCCGTTGGCCGGCCAGCCGGAGCATGGTGGCGACGAAGTTGGGTCCGTGCGCCCCGTACAGCCAGGCGGTGCGCACCACGTAGCCGTGGTGCGGCAACAGCTCGGCGATGGCCCGCTCGCCGACGAGCTTGCTGCGGCCGTACGCGTTGATCGGGGCGGTGGGGGCGTCCTCCGGATATGGCTCGTGCCCGTCACCGGCGAAGACGTAGTCGGTGGAGACGTGGATCAACACGGTGCCCCGGTCGGCGCAGGCGCGTGCCAGGTGGGCCACCCCGGTGCCGTTGACCGCCGTGGCCGCCTCCTCGGCGGTCTCCGCCGCGTCCACGTCGGTCCAGGCGGCGGCGTTGAGCACTACCTGGTGGCCGTCGACCGCCTCGGCCACCGCCGAGGCGTCGGTGACGTCCAGCTCTGCCCGGGTCAGTGCGGTGACGTCCACGTCGGGCCGCTGCGCGTCGAGTACGGCGAGCAGGTCGGTGCCGAGCATCCCGCCGGCACCGGTGACCAGCCACCGCTGGATGCCGCTCACCGGGCGACGGGCTTCTTGAGCGGTTCCCACCAACCACGGTTCTCGCGGTACCAGCGGACGGTCTCGGCCAGTCCGTCCTCCAGGGTCACGCTCGGCGCGTACCCCAGTTCCCGGGAGATCTTGCCGATGTCCAGCGAGTATCGGCGGTCGTGGCCCTTGCGGTCGGCCACCGGGACCACCCGGTCCCAGCCCACTCCGCAGGCGTCCAGCAGCCGGCCGGTGAGCTCCTTGTTGGTCAGCTCGGTGCCGCCGCCGATGTGGTAGACCTCGCCGGGGCGTCCGCCCCGCGCCACCAGTTCGATGCCGACGCAGTGGTCGTGCACGTGCAGCCAGTCCCGGATGTTGCCACCGTCGCCGTAGAGCGGCACGGTGCCGCCATCGAGCAGGTTCGTCACGAACAGCGGGATGACTTTTTCCGGGAACTGGTACGGGCCGTAGTTGTTGGAGCAGCGGGTCACCACCACGTCCATGCCGTGGGTGCGGTGATATGCCAGCGCGAGCAGGTCGGAGCCGGCCTTGGAGGCCGAGTACGGCGAGTTGGGTGACAGCGGCCAGTCCTCGGTCCATGAACCTTCGTCGATGGATCCGTACACCTCGTCGGTGGAGACGTGCACGAATCGGCCGGTGCCGTGTCGTAGGGCCGCGTCGAGCAGGGTCTGGGTGCCGAGCACGTTGGTCGTGACGAACTCGGACGCCCCGGTGATCGAACGGTCGACGTGCGACTCGGCGGCGAAGTGTACCACCATGTCCTGACCGCCGACGACCTGGTCGACGACGGCGGCGTCGCAGATGTCGCCCTGGACGAAGATCAGCCGTGGATCGTCGCGGACCGGGTCGAGGTTGGCCAGGTTGCCGGAGTAGGTCAGCTTGTCCAGCACGGTCACCGCGGTGGGTGGCGTGGGTAGCGTGCCCGGGCTGGCGAGCAGCATGCGGACGTATTCCGAACCGATGAAGCCGGCGCCGCCGGTGACGAGGATCCTCACGGGTCCCGGAGTCTACGCGACTGGCTGGCTGTTGGCCGCCGGACTGTCGGGTGTCCGCCGCGAGGTCCCGGTCCGCCGGGCCGTCACGAGCACGTTCTCCCGCCACGGCGGGATCGGGGAGTGGTCGGTCAGCGCGAACTCCGGTAGCGAGTCGGCCAGCAGCGCGCGCAGCTGTGCCGCGGTCATGAAGTCCACGTCCCGGTCCCCGGTCACGTACCGGTCGGCCCAGTACGCCAGGCGTCCGATCACCGGCCGGTCGCGGGCCCACTCCTTGACCAGCAGTTGCCCGTCGACGGCGGTGAGCGCGGCGGCGTCACGTACGACGGCCGGTCTGCGGGGTGCCGGAATGTGGTGCAGCACGTCGACGATCAGCACCAGGTCGAACGGGTCCGGGTCCTGGGTCACCAGTGTGGCGGTGTCCTGACTGCGGAACTCGGCCCGGTCCGGGTCGCCGCGGTAGAGCCGCCCGGCGCTCGGCGCCGGGTCGATGCCGAGGTAGTCGGCGGCCGGCAGGACCGTGGTCAGCCGTTGGGCGAGCGCGCCGTCCCCGCAGCCGATCTCCAGGATGCGTTTGGGCTCGCCGAGCGCGGCGATCCGTCGGCCCAGATGGTCGAGATCGATGAAGCAGGCGCGGTACAGTTCGGCGGCCGGGATCTCCAACCGGCCCAGGCGGTGTCGGATGATGGTGCCGATGCCCACGGGCTTCCCCTCTGCGATGCCCCGTCGGCGATCGGGACCAGGGCGTCGCCCGGTAGGCTCCCGGCGTGCGTGGAATCCTACTCGCCGGTGGCACCGGTTCCCGGCTCTGGCCGATCACCCGGGCGGTGTCGAAGCAGTTGATGCCGGTCTTCGACAAACCGATGATCTACTATCCGCTCTCCACCCTGATTATGTCCGGGGTCCAGGAGATCCTGGTCATCACCACGCCGGACGACCAGCCGCAGTTCCAGCGGTTGCTCGGCGACGGATCCCAGTTCGGACTACGGTTGACCTACCGGGCGCAGCCGCGACCGGAGGGGATCGCCCAGGCGTTCGTGCTCGGTGCCGACTTCATCGGTGACGAGTCGGTGGCGTTGATCCTCGGCGACAACATCTTCCACGGCGTCGGTCTCGGTCGGCAGTTGTCCGACCACGGCGAGCTGGTCGGCGGACTGATCTTCGCCTATCCGGTGGCGAACCCGCAGGAGTACGGCGTCGTCGACTTCGACGCGTCCGGTCGGGTGCTGTCCATCGAGGAGAAGCCGCTGCGGCCCCGGTCCCGGTACGCCGTGCCGGGCCTGTACTTCTACGACAACCGGGTGGTCGAGATCGCGGCGGGTCTGACCCCGAGCGCCCGGGGCGAGTTGGAGATCACGGCGGTCAACGAGGCGTACCGGACGGCGGGTCAGCTGTCGGTGACCGTCCTGGACCGGGGTACGGCCTGGCTGGACACCGGCACCTTCACCTCGATGATGCAGGCGGCCGAGTTCGTCCGGGTGATCGAGGAGCGTCAGGGGATGAAGATCGGCTGTGTCGAGGAGGTCGCCTGGCGGGCGGGGCTGATCGACGACGCGCGGCTGCGGGCGCTCGCCGAGCCGTTGACCAAGAGCGGCTACGGCGACTATCTGCTGAGTCTGCTGGCGGAGCGGCAGGATCACCGGCTGGCCGGCGCCACCCGTGGTGAGGAGGACCGATGAAGATTCGTGAACTGGACATCGCCGGGGCGTGGGAGATCACCGGGCAGCAGCACGGCGATCCACGCGGGTTGTTCATGGAGTGGTACCGCTTCGATCAGCTGGCCGAGGCGGTGGGCCATCCGCTGCGGCTGGCCCAGGGCAACCTGTCCGTCTCCGCGCAGGGGGTGGTGCGCGGCATCCACTTCGCCGATGTGCCGCCGGGTCAGGCCAAGTACGTCAGCTGCGTACGGGGTGCCGTGGTGGACGTGATCGTGGACCTGCGGACCGGATCGCCGACCTTCGGCCGGTGGACCGCGGTGCGACTCGACGACGTGGACCGTCGGGCCGTCTATCTGAGCGAAGGGCTTGGCCACGGGTTCTGTTCGATGACCGACGACGCCACGTTGGCCTATCTCTGCTCCACCACGTACAACCCGCGCGGCGAACACGGCATCCATCCGCTCGACCCCGATCTCGCGATCGACTGGCCGGTGGACTCGCCGCAGCTGTCCGCCCGCGACGACGCTGCCCCGACCCTGGCGCAGGCCCTGTCGGACGGGACGCTGCCGGACTACGGCCGCTGCCAGGAGTTCGTCGCCCGGCTGGACAGCGGCGAGTCGCCGTACCCGCCGCTGCGCTGAGCGCACCGGCCGGACCTCGCCGGCCGGTGTCGCCGAGCTCGCGGGGGAAGAGACTGACCACAGACCGCCCCGGGCAGCTAATGTCTGGTCATGGAACGGCGAATTTTCGGGCTCGAAACCGAGTACGGTGTCACCTGCACCTACCGCGGCCAGCGGCGGCTGTCCCCGGACGAGGTGGCGCGTTACCTGTTCCGCCGGGTGGTCTCCTGGGGGCGGTCCAGCAACGTCTTCCTGCGCAACGGTGCCCGGCTCTACCTTGACGTCGGTTCCCACCCGGAGTACGCGACCCCGGAGTGCGACTCGGTGACCGACCTGGTCGCGCACGACCGGGCGGGGGAACGGATCCTGGAGGGGTTGCTGGTCGACGCCGAGAAGCGGCTGCACGACGAGGGGATCGCCGGCGAGATCTACCTGTTCAAGAACAACACCGATTCGGCGGGCAACTCGTACGGCTGCCACGAGAACTACCTGGTCTCCCGGCACGGGGAGTTCGGCCGGCTGGCTGACGTGCTGATCCCGTTCCTGGTCACCCGGCAGCTGATCTGCGGTGCCGGTAAGGTCCTCCAGACGCCCCGCGGGGCGGTCTACTGCCTGTCGCAACGGGCCGAACACATCTGGGAGGGGGTCTCGTCGGCCACCACCCGGTCCCGGCCGATCATCAACACCCGTGACGAGCCGCACGCCGACGCCGAACGGTACCGCCGGCTGCACGTGATCGTCGGCGACTCCAACATGAACGAGGTCACCACGTTGCTCAAGGTCGGCAGCGCGGACATCGTGCTGCGGATGATCGAGGCGGGCGTGGTGATGCGGGACCTGTCGCTGGAGAACCCGATCCGGGCGATCCGTGAGGTGTCGCACGACATCACCGGCCGCCGCAAGATCCGACTCGCCTCCAACAAGGAGGTCAGCGCGCTGGAGATCCAGCAGGAATACCTGGCCAGGGCGACCGAGTTCGTCGAGCGCCGGGGCGGCGACCAGACCGCCAAGCGGGTCGTGGAGTTGTGGGGCCGGGTGCTGAGGGCGGTGGAGACCGGCGATCTGGACCCGGTCGCCCGCGAGATCGACTGGGTGACGAAGTTGAAGCTGATCGAGCGGTACCAGCGCAAGCACGATCTGCCGTTGTCGCACCCCCGGATCGCCCAGATGGATCTCGCCTACCACGACCTGCGTCGGGGTCGGGGTCTGTACGCCTTGCTCGAACGGCGTGGCCAGGTGGACCGGATCGCGACCGATCCGGAGATCTTCGAGGCCAAGGAGACGCCGCCGCAGACCACCCGGGCGCGGCTACGTGGGGAGTTCATCCGGCACGCCCAGGAGAAGCGCCGCGACTTCACCGTCGACTGGGTACACCTGAAGTTGAACGACCAGGCGCAGCGGACCGTTCTGTGCAAGGACCCGTTCCGGGCTTACGACGAACGCGTGGAGCGGCTGATCGCCAGCATGTGACGAAGCCTGGGTAGGCTCGACCCGCTATGACTGATCCCACTCGTCCCGAGGTGCCGTCGGCTGATGCCGCCCCGGGGGCCGCTCGGTCGCCCGGGCGTCCGGAACCGGACGCTGGCCGGCGCGACGGCGCCTCGTCGCGTACCGATCCGGTGGCGTCCGGCCCCGGCGACGCGCCTCGCTCGCCGTGGAGCCCGTTCCCTCGACGGGAGAACTGGGTCGAACGCCGCCGCAACAAGATCGCCGAAGAGATCGCTCGTAACCGCCGGGGCGAGTACACCGTCCCCACCTGGGTGCTCGCGCTGGCGCTCGGGCTGATCCTGGCCGCGTGGGCGATGCTAATCGTCCTCAGCTGACCGATGATCCTCGGCTGACCACTGAAGCTGATCACCGAACGTGATCAGCGAACCCGATCACTGGTCGGCCCGCCGGGCAGGTTCAGGCCACCAGGCCGGCGGCGTGCCGGCCGGCGACCGCGCAGGCCAGGAAGTAAGCGGGGTCGCCGTCGAGGTCACGCCCCATCGTGCGCAGCGGCACCGGGCTGGCGCGCAGCGCGCTGTCCAGTCCGTCGATCGGGACGCGGACCACCCGATGGCGACCGGCAGCGACCGCCTCGAGTTCGGTCAGCGCGGCGTCGACCGCGTCGGCCAGATCCGGTGGCAGCGGATCCGGTACGACCAGGTCGGCGCCGGCCAGGGCCACCCGGCCATACGCCGTACCGCTGTGATGGGACAGCCCGTGGTGGCGGGGTCGGGGGTCGGCACCGGAGATCCGCAGGGCACCGACCGGTCGTCCGCCGAGGGCGGCGGCGGCGTTGACGGCTTCGCCCGTACCCACGCCGGAGAATCCCCAGCGGGTCCCGGTCCCCAGGTTTCCGGGGCCCTGCGCGACGACGGTCAGGTCGGCACGCAGTACGTACCGGGCGGCCAGCAGCCCGCTGTGGACGGTGGTCGCCTCCAGATCGCCACCGAAGCTCTGGCCGACGGTGACCGTGCCGGCCAGCAGATCGGCCAGGGCGGCCAGTGTGCGGGAGAAGCCGGCGGGCAGCGCCCCGCCGTCGGTCATCACGTACGCGATCCGCAGGCCTGGCCGGTCGGCGAGCGCGCCGGCCAGGATCGCCGGCAGCGCCGAGTGCAGGTCGGCGGTGACGACCGGCATCCCGCCGAGGTCGTCGGCGTCGACGAGCAGCGGCCGATGCGGCGAGGCTTCCTCGTCGACGCCGAGCACGATTGCCTGCAGCGGGGTGTACCGCGCCTTGACCACGTGGCCGGACCGACGGTCGCGGCCGTCCTCCGGCGGATCCACCGGTAGCCGGTCCGGGATCGCCACCACCAGCGCGTAGCCGCCGGTGCCGAGGCCCATCACCAGCGCGCCGACGTTGAGGAGCACCCGGTCGCCGACGGCCGGCTCGCCGACCAGTTCCGGGTAGGCGAGGGCGCGGAACGGCGAACCGTCGACCTCCGCGTCGAGTTCGACCGCTCCGGTCCACCGTCGCCGGATCGCGGTGACCGTACCGCTGCGCCATCGCACCATCCGGGGCACGCTAACCGATGCCGGTCGGGTGTCCGGTGGTGGCCCGTCGAAATCCGCCGGCCGGGGACGGGGTCGGGCGCGGGGTCTGGCGCGGAGTCGTACGGCATGAATCGGTCTAACTGCCCATAGCGGGCTAATCCGCGACTGGATGGGTGCCGCGTACCAGCAGACGGCCGCGACACTGCTAGCGTCGTGGCCGTGTCCCGCACCCGGACCGAGCGCCTGGTCAATCTGGTGATCTGCCTGCTCTCGACGCGGCGGTTCCTGACCGCCGCGCAGATCGCCGCGACCGTACCCGGCTACGAACACGATCCGACCGACGCCCGCGACCACGAGGCGTTCCAGCGCAAGTTCGAACGCGACAAGGCCGAACTGCGCGACCTCGGCGTGCCGCTGGAGACCGGGACCGCCAGCGCCTTCGACACCGAGCCCGGTTACCGCATCGCGCACCGCGAATACGCTCTGCCGGACATCCTGTTGGAGCCCGACGAAGCGGCGGCCGTCGGCATCGCCGCCCGGCTCTGGCAGCACGCCGGGCTCGCCGCGGCCGCGTCCTCCGGTCTGGCCAAGCTGCGCGCGGCCGGGGTGGACGTCGACCCGCACGCCACCTTCGGGGTGGAGCCGGTGGTCACGGTCGATCCCGCGTTCGCCGCGCTGACCGCGGCGGCCCGGGACCGGCGGGTGGTCGTCTTCGAATACCGGGTACCCAGCGGAGACGGACCCACCCAGCGACGGCTGCAGCCCTGGGGCGTGGTCTGCTGGCGGGGCCGCTGGTACGTCGTCGGTCACGACCTGGACCGCGCGGCGACCCGCTGCTTCCGGCTGTCCCGGGTGGTTGGCACGGTCCGGGTCACCGGCCGCCCCGGCGCCTACTCCGTGCCGACCGACATCGACCTGATCAGCCATGTCGCCCGCTGGTCCGGACCGGTGGAGCGCACCGGCGTGGCGACCGTGCTGGCCCGCCACGGCCGGGCCGCCGGACTGCGCCGGTGGGCGGAATCGTGCGACCCGTCCCCCGACGGCGACCGGCTCACCCTGCGGTACGCCGAGCCGGAGACCCTGGCCGCGAACCTCGCCGGCTACGGCGCCGACATCCGGGTGGTCGACCCGCCGGAGGTACGGGAGATGGTGATCCAACGCCTCAAGGAGATCGCCGCCGCCCACGAACCCGCAGCCGCTTCCGGGTCGGCGGCGTCCCCGCCCGCCCCGATCGTGCCGCCCGCGCCACCGTCACCCGCTCCGACGGTGCCGGCCGCTCCGATCACCGGACCGGTGCCCTCGTGAGCGCCCCCCGGTCGGCGGGCTCGCGCACCTCCGCGGACCGGCTCGCCCGACTACTCAACCTGGTCCCCTACCTGCTGGCCCGACCGGGCGTGTCGATCGCCCAGGCGGCAGACGACCTCGGCACGACCGTCCGGCAACTGCGTGAGGACCTGGAACTGCTCTGGGTCTGCGGGCTGCCGGGCTACGGACCCGGTGACCTGATCGACATGGCGTTCGACGGCGACCGGGTGACGATCACCTACGACGCGGGGATCGACCGGCCGCTGCGACTCACCCCGGACGAGGCGCTGGCCCTCGTGGTCGCGCTCCGGATGCTCGCCGAGACCCCGGGACTGTCCGGCCGCGACGCGGTCGAGCGGGCCCTGGCCAAGATCGAGGACGCGGCCGGGGAGCTCGCCGGTGCCCCGGTCGCCGTACGGCTGGCCGGGGACGTCGGCCGGTTGGACCGGCTGCGTACGGTGACGCAGAGCGGCCGGGCGGTTCGGATCACCTACTACACGGCAGCCCGGGACGAGACGACCGAACGGACCGTCGATCCGATCCGGGTACTGATGATCGGTGGCCGGGGCTATCTCGAGGCGTGGTGCCGGCGCGCCGAGGCGGTACGCCTTTTCCGGGCGGACCGGATCGACGAGCTCGTCGAACTCGACGAATCCGCCGCCGCGCCGCCACGGGCCCGCCGCCCGGAACCTCGCGACGGCGCCTTCCAGCCGACGTCGGACCTGCCCCTGGTCACCGTACGCGTGGGTCGTGGCGGACGGTGGATCACCGAGTACTACCCGTGCGAGGAGATCCGGGACGAGCCGAGCGGCGAGTGGCTGGTGACGATGCGGGTCACCGACCTCGCCTGGGCCCGCCGATTCGTGCTCGGTCTCGGCTCGGAGGTGACTGTCGTGGCACCCGCGGAACTGGTCGCCCAGGTCCACGCCGCCGCCACGGCCGCACTGCAGGCGTACGCCCTACCCGCCGGGTCGCCGCCAGCGGGTGGTCCCGCCGACGGTTAGTCTGCTCAGGTGTTGACCTGGATCATCCTCGCCGTCGCCGGATCCGCCGTCGTCGTACTCGTCGTGGCGGTCCGTCCGGTGCTGAGCCGGCTGCCCGCCCTGCGTCGGGCTCTGCTGGCCCTGCAGCGCCGGCAGACCGAAGCCGAGACGCTCGTCGCTCGGGCCGAGCGGCTGCAGGCCACCGTCGCGCGGCTGGAACAGTCCCTGGCCGAGGCCCAGCGGCCCCGGGATCCGACCGCTGTTCGGGACCGGGCCGGTGACCGAGCGGGCCGGTCCGGCTGACCGGTGGTGTGTCGCCACCTGGACTGTTCGGTCAGTGCCGGCCGATCTGCTCCGCCAGCTGGGACACCGTGGTTGACGACGTCTTGATCCTGATCGAGACTTCACCGACCAGGCCAGAATGACCCGGTCTGGTAGGTGGCGGACCCAGCGAACGCACGTACGATGGGCTCGTCACCACCCGACGCACCGACTGGAGCTTCGCCATGCATGCCCTGAAGCCGTGGCACATCGCCGTCCTCGTGGTTGTGCTGATCTTGCTGTTCGGCGCCAAGCGGCTGCCGGACGCGGCGCGGTCGCTGGGCCGCTCCTTGCGGATCATCAAGGCCGAGACGAAGAGCCTCGCCGACGACGACAAGGACCTCGCGGAGAAGGCCGACGCACAGCACGGCCGGCAGCCGTACCAGGCCGATCCGGTGATCGAGCCGACCAGCGTGCACCAGCCCGGCTACCAGCCGCCCGCGCCCGACCAGCCGCAGCGCGTTCGCGACGCCAACTGACCCGAAAGGTCTGCTCCCGTGGGCTTCGCCCTGCGTCGGCGCGGTCCGAAGAACTTCGACCGCGCCTCCGACGGCTCGATGACCCTGATCGAGCACTTCCGCGAACTTCGCTCCCGCCTGTTCATCGCCTCGTTGGCGATCGTCGGCGGGCTGGTCGTCGGCTACTTCCTCGCCGATCCCGCGTTCGAGCTGCTCAAGCAGCCGTACTGTCGGCTGCCGGGCAGCGGCGAGGCGACCGCGGACGGCAGCTGCCGGGATTTCCTGCAACTGTCGCCGGTCGACGGCTTCGTCCTCAAGCTCAAGCTCGCGCTCTGGATCGGCCTCATCGTGGGCGCTCCGGTCTGGCTGTTCCAGCTCTGGGCGTTCATCGCGCCCGGCCTGCACCGCCACGAGCGCAAGTGGGCGTACGTCTTCGTCTCGATCGCCGCGCCGCTGTTCGTGGCCGGTGCCGCGCTGGCCTACTTCGTGGTCGACAAGGGTCTGGCGTTCCTGCTCGAAGCGGGCGTCACCGGCCTGTCCACCCAGTTGGAGGTCACCCGGTACATCTCGTTCGTGACCGGGATGATCCTGCTGTTCGGCGTCGCGTTCGAGTTCCCGCTGGTGTTGTTGATGCTCAACTTCACCGGCGTGGTCAGCGCCCGCCGGCTGCTCAGCTGGTGGCGGGTGGTGATCTTCGTCTGCTTCGCCTTCGCCGCGATCGCCACCCCCGATCCCGGGCCGTTCGGGATGACTCTGCTGGCGCTGTGCTTGGCGCTGCTCTACTTCGTGGCGGTCGGCGTGGCCTTCCTCAACGACAAGAGCCGGGGCCGGGGCAAGGAGGTGTACGCCGGACTCGACGACGACCAGGCGTCGCCGCTGGACGACGACCCGCAGCCGGTTGTCGCGGCGGACCGGGCCGAGACCGTGACACCGATCGTGCCGGCGCAACCAGTACCCACACCGTTGCCGATCGAGCGTCGTTACGACGACATGACGTGACCGATCGGTCCACCGCCACGGCTGGCGCGGTGGTGGTGCTGGCCAACCGCACCGCCGGCCACCGCCGGCACGCGGCCTTGGTGCCGGCGGTGCTCGACCTGCTGGCCGCAGCTGGTCGCCCGGTGCGCCTGCTGGACGTCGGCACCGCCGTCGAAGCGACCGCCACCTGTCGGGCCGCGGTCGCCGACGGAGCGGCCGCTCTGGTCACCGTCGGCGGCGACGGCACGGTGCACCTGGCGCTGCAGGCGGTCGCCGGCACCGACGTCCCGCTCGGACCGGTCCCGGCCGGCACCGGTAACGACTTCGCCGTCTCCACCGGCTTCCCGCCGGACCCGATCGCCGCCGTTCGGCTGATCAGCGCGGCGATCCGCGACGGCCGCAGCCGGCCGGTCGATCTCGCCAGGGTCACCGGGCCGGATCGGACTGACCGCTGGTACGGGGCGGTGCTGGCCGCCGGCTTTGACGCGATCGTCAACGAGCGGGCCAATCGGATGCGCTGGCCGTCCGGGCCGCGTCGCTACGACCTGGCGGTCCTGGTCGAGCTGGCCCGGCTACGACCTCGGCGCTACCTGGTCGGCCTCGACGGCGTGTCGCAGCGGATGGACGCGGTGCTGGTCGCGGTGGGCAACTGCGCCAGCTACGGCGGAGGGATGCGGATCTGTCCCGCGGCTGACCCGACCGACGGGCTCCTCGACGTCGTGGTCGCCGGCCCGGTCGGCCGGGGCACCCTGATCCGGATCCTGCCCCAGGTCTACCGGGGAACCCACGTCCAGCACCCGATGGTCCGAAGCTATCGGGCCCGGGAGGTCACCATCGACACGGCCGGGGTGATCGGCTACGCCGACGGCGAGCGGGTGGGGCCGCTGCCGCTGACCGTCACCGCTGTCGCCGGCGCGGTACGTCTGCTGCGCTGACGCCGGTGGATCACGCTGTATGGGCGGCCGTCACGCTACGTGGGTGGCGTCAGCTGACCGGGTCGCTGATCGCGAGGTCGAGCACGGCGGCGAGTCCGTTCGCCCGGCCGGCGTCGGCGGCCGGGAGCACGAGCGCGGCACAGCCGGCCCGGACCGCGCCGGCGTCGGCCGGGGTGTCACCGACCATCAGGGTCCGTTCCGGGTCGACGCCGAGCAGCCCGCAGGCGCGGAGGAAGATCGCCGGGTCGGGTTTGCAGCGTCCCACCTCGTAGGAAAGCGCCCAGCTGCCGATCAGCCCGGCCAGTCCCCAGGCGGTGAAGTGCGGTCGGATGTCGAATCCGATGTTGCTGACCACCGCGACCGGTACCCCGGCGGTGTGCAGGGTGCGCAGCGTGGCGGCGGTGTCGGCGTACGGCAGCCAGCCCTCCGGACGCAGCAACCGTTCGTACAGCGCCTCGGCCAGGCCGTCCACGCCGCAGTCGACGGTGGCGGCCAATCCGGTGTAGGCGGCGCGGTGCGCCGGTGGATACAGGTCGCGGTCGGCCCAGACCTCCGCCAGGTGGGGCGGCACCCGGTTCGGCAGCGGGCCGCCGGCCCGGCCAGCGGTCAACAACCGGTCGGCCAGCACCGTGGCCCGGCCCCGGTCGAGCGTGACGCCGCACTCGGCCGCACCGGCGGTGACCCAGTCGATCGGGTCCTCGACCTGGGCGAGGGTGCCGTGGAAATCGAACAGTACCGCCTCGACCGGCCGGCGCCGGGGACGTCCGGTCTCACTGTCCGCTTGTCCGGATCGGCCGAGGGGCTGGGGTGGTTCGGGATGCTCCGGCACGCTGTGCACCCTATCGAGCCCACCGATCGGGTCTGGAGCACGCCCTGACCGGTACGGTCCCGGCGCGCGGGGATTAATCTTGCGGTATGTCGAGCCCCGCCGAGCGGTACGCAGCGGCGCGCCGCCGGGCCGCGCAGGCCACCGCCTTTCCCGCGCTCGCGGAGTTCGCCCTCGATCTTGGTTTCGATCTTGACGACTTCCAGCGGGAGGCGTGCCAGGCGCTGGAACGCGGCAGCGGCGTGCTGGTCTGCGCGCCCACCGGGGCCGGAAAGACCGTCGTCGGCGAGTTCGCGGTCCATCTGGCACTCACCGGTCCGACGGCTACCGGTGGACCACCGCGCAAGTGCTTCTACACCACTCCGATCAAGGCCCTGTCCAACCAGAAGTACCACGATCTGGTGGACCGGTACGGTGCCGCCCGGGTGGGGCTGTTGACCGGCGACAACGCGATCAACGGCGATGCCCCGGTGGTGGTGATGACCACCGAGGTGCTGCGCAACATGCTCTACGCCGGTTCGGCGACCCTCGACGGCCTGGCGTACGTGGTGATGGACGAGGTGCACTACCTGGCCGACCGGTTCCGGGGCGCGGTCTGGGAAGAGGTGATCATCCATCTGCCGTCGGCGGTGACCCTGGTGTCGTTGTCGGCGACCGTGTCCAACGCCGAGGAGTTCGGCGACTGGCTGGTCACCGTCCGAGGGCACACCGATGTGGTGGTCAGCGAACACCGCCCGGTGCCGCTGTGGCAGCACATGCTGGTGGGGCGGCGGATGTTCGACCTGTTCCACGACGCGGACGCCGCCCGTAAGCACGACGTGCACCCGGAACTGCTGCGCTACACCCGGGAGATGCTGCGTCGGCTCGAACTCGGCGACGGACGTACCCACGGTCCGGGTTGGGGTCGTTCCGGTGGGCGCGGCCCTCGCTGGCGACCGCCGGCCCGCGCCGACGTCATCGAGCGGCTGGACCGCGAAGGGCTGCTGCCGGCGATCCTGTTCGTCTTCAGCCGGGCCGGCTGCGACGCCGCCGTGCAGCAGTGTCTGGCCGCCGGGCTGCGGCTGACCACCCCGGACGAGCGGGCCGAGATCCGCGCGGTCGCCGAGGCCAGGTTGGCGAACCTGCCGGGTGAGGATCTGTCGGTCCTCGGCTACTGGGGCTGGTTGGACGGCCTGGAACGAGGGCTCGCCGCGCATCACGCCGGCATGCTGCCGGCGTTCAAGGAGGTCGTCGAGGAGCTCTTCGTCCGAGGGCTGATCAAGGCGGTGTTCGCCACCGAGACGCTGGCGCTCGGGATCAACATGCCGGCCCGTTGCGTGGTGCTGGAACGGTTGGTCAAGTTCAACGGCGAGGCGCACGTCGACCTCACCCCGGGGGAGTACACGCAGCTCACCGGGCGCGCCGGTCGGCGGGGGATCGACGTGGAGGGTCACGCGGTCGTGGTCTGGTCGCCGGAGGTCGATCCACGGCACGTGGCCGGGCTGGCCTCCACCCGTACCTATCCGCTGCGGTCGAGCTTCCGTCCGTCGTACAACATGGCGGTCAACCTGGTGGGCTCGTTGGGCGCGGCGGCTGCCCGGGAACTGCTGGAGTCGTCGTTCGCGCAGTTCCAGGCCGACCGTTCGGTCGTCGGCCTGGCCCGGCAGGTGCAGCGCAACGTCGACACCATCGAGACCTATGGTGCCGAGACCGCCTGCCATCTGGGTGACTTCGACGAGTACTTCGGGCTACGGGTGGCGATCGGCGAGCGGGAACGTGAGCTCGCCCGCCGGGGGCAGCATCAGCGCCGCGCCGCGGCGGTCGATTCGCTGCAGCGGCTGCGGGTCGGCGACGTGATCCGGGTGCCGTCCGGTCGCCGGTCCGGGCTGGCGGTGGTGCTCGATCCGGGTTCCGGCGGGTTCGGCGAGCCACGCCCGTTGGTGCTGACCCAGGACCGGTGGGCCGGCCGGGTGGCGGCCGGCGACTTCACCGTGCCGGCGGAGGTGCTGGCCCGGATCCGGGTGCCGAAGAACTTCAACCACCGGTCGCCGGCGGCCCGCCGGGATCTGGCGGCGGCGGTCGTCGGTACCGGCCTGGACCGGCACGTCGGCCGGCGTCGGGGACGATCGTCGGCTGACGGCGAGGACGACCGGATCGGCCAGCTGCGGGTGGAGTTGCGTCGGCATCCTTGTCACGGCTGTCCGGACCGGGAGGAGCACGCCCGCTGGGCGGAGCGTCGCCGTCGGCTGGCCCGGGACACCGACGAGCTGCGGAGCCGGGTCGCCGGGCGGACCGGATCGTTGACCCGTACCTTCGACCGGGTCTGCGCTCTGCTCACCGCCCGTGGCTATCTGGCGCCGGACGAGACGGTGACCGACGCCGGTCGGATGCTGGCCAGGATTTGGACCGAAGCGGATCTGCTGGTCGCCGAATGTCTGCGGGCCGGGGTCTGGGACGGGCTGGCGCCGGCGGAGTTGGCCGCGGCGGTGTCGGTGGTGGTCTATGAGGCCCGCCGTGACGTCGACGAGCGGGCGTCGTTGCCACGGGGCGCGGTGACCGACGCGATCGACGCGACAATGGCGATCTGGTCCCGGTTGGAAGCCGACGAGGCGGCGGGCGGCCTGGAATCGACCCGCGAGCCGGATCTCGGATTCGTCTGGCCGATCTACCGCTGGGCGCGCGGCGAGCCACTGGCCAAGGTGCTTGCCAGCGGACACGGTCTGGAGGGGGAGATGCCGGCCGGCGACTTCGTGCGGTGGGCGCGGCAGGTGGCCGACATGTTGGGCCAGCTGGCGCAGGCCCGTGGCGCCGCACCCGATCTGGCCCGGTGTGCCGCCCAGGCCGTCGTCGCGTTGAACCGGGGGGTGCTGGCCTACCACGCGGTGGGGTGACCCATGCCGACCGTGTCATCACCCCGAGTGACTGTGGTGCTGGTTGCACGTCACGATGTCGACACAGCCTCGTGAAACAACCGATCGTTCGGTTGCGAACAACCTTTTGGCTGCTCACGATCGTTGCTGGGGGCGCGCGGCCGGTGGCGCGGGCCAGAGGGGGCAGACGTGGCAGAGATTCACCATTTCGAGTACGGCTTGATCACTCCGACGCTCAGCTACGCACTGTCCGTGCTCGGTTCCTTTCTGGGGCTGATCTGCGCGGTGCGGGTACGGGAGGCGACCACCCCGGGCCGTCGGGCCTGGTGGCTCATTCTGGCCGCCTTCGCGATCGGCGGCACCGCTATCTGGACCATGCACTTCATGGCCATGCTCGGGTTCGGTGTCGTCGGGACCCAGATCCGGTACGACGTGGCGATCACGGCGGCCAGCGCGGTGATCGCGATCGCCGCGGTCGGGGCCGGTCTGTTCCTCGTCGGGTTCGGTCGTCCCTCGCTGGTGAAGATCCTCATCGGTGGGGTGTTCACCGGGCTGGGGGTCGCCGCGATGCACTACACCGGAATGGCGGCGATGCGGCTCAACGGCGACATCGGCTACGACGCCCTCCGGGTCGGCCTCTCCGTGGCGATCGCGGTGGTCGCCGCCACCGTGGCGCTGTGGCTCGCGGTCACCGTACGCCGACCGCTGGCGATGACCGGTGCGGCCCTGCTGATGGGCGTGGCGGTCAACGGCATGCACTTCACCGGGATGACCGCCATGTCCGTACACCTGCACGAGCCGACCGGGGTGCTGACCGGCGCGACCGCCGCCACGCTGCTGGTCCCGATCGGCGTCGCGGTACTGCTGGTGGTGATCGGGCTGGTCTACGCCGTGCTGTCGGCTCCCACCGAGGAGGACCGGGCGGCCGCGGCCTACCTCGACGCCCGGATCGCCGAGCGGCTCAGCGCCCCGCGCCCCGCGCCGGCGCGGCCCAACGGCTTTACCCCACTGCGCAGCGGGTCACGCTCGGGCCCCGGCGGCGATCAGAACAGCAGCACCGAATCGTCCGGTGGCTTCAACGGCTTCGGCCGCTGACGCCACCACCAGCCGCCTACCGGTCCGTCCCGGCGTCGCGGTCCGTCCCAGCCGTGGTCTCCGCCTACCGGTCCGTCCCGACCGTCTCGGCGTCGCGGTCCATCTCGGCGTTCTGTGCCATCGCGTCGACGATCCGCCGGCAGGACCCCGCCAGGTTCCACCGCTCGGCCAACTCCAGCAACCGGTCGGCGTCCACCGGTCGCGCCGGCAGCGCCGCCCGTACCGGCGGGAGCGGCACGTCCCGGGCCACCCGTACCACGGTCGGCGCGACGGCCAGGTAGTCGCGGGACGCGGTCAGCTTGGCCCGCAGGCCGGGGGCGAACCCCGCCTGCGGATCGTCGAGCGCCGCCACCAGCGAGGTGAGGTCGCCATACCGGTCGAGCAGGCGGGCGGCGGTCTTCTCGCCCACCCCGGGCACCCCGGGCAGGCCGTCGCTGGGATCTCCCCGCAGGGCGGCGAAATCGGCGTACCCGCTCGCCGGCACGCCGAACCGGGCCCGGACCGCGGCTTCGTCGCAGTCGTCCAGCTTGGCGACCCCGCGACCGATGTAGAGCAGCCGTACCGGCCGGGCGTCGTCGACCAGCTGAAACAGGTCACGGTCACCGGACACCACCTCGACCGGTGCCGGTTCGTGGGTCGCCAACGTGCCGAGTACGTCGTCGGCCTCGTACCCGGACGCACCGATCGCCGGGACGCCGAGTGCGGTTAGCACGTCCAGCAGCACCGGGATCTGCGGGCCGAGCGTGTCCGGCACCACCTCCCCGCCGCCGGGCGCGACCCGGTGTGCTTTGTAGGAGGGCAGCAGCCGTACCCGCCAGTCCGGCCGCCAGTCGTGATCCAACGCGCAGATCACCCGATCGGGGCGGCGCCGGTTGATCAGCGTGGCGAGCATGTCGAGGAAGCCGCGGATCGCGTTGACCGGTTCACCGGCCTCGGTACGTCCGGCGGACTCGGGCACCCCGAAGTAGGCCCGGAAGTAGAGGCCGGGCGCGTCGATCGCGAGCAAGGGGGGTTGTCGGTTCACGCCGTTCAGGGTCGCACAACCGTGGCGGTGACCGGCCGTCGCCGGGCGGAGTAATCCGGCGCGTGCGACCCGTACCGGTTCGGGACCACCCGCCCGGTCAGCCCGCCCGGACCCGGGTCGGACGCCGCCGCGCATCGGGCCGTTGGCCGGCGCCCGGCGGCGACGGTGCGGCAGGCTGCCGTCATGAGCTTCGTTCCCGGTCTGGAGCTGAGCCGACGGTTCTACCGTGCGGTGGTGGCACCGGTGCTCGCCGCCCGGTTCCCCGGGTTGCGCCACTCCGCCGCCCGGATGGACACCGGGTCCGAATTGTTGGGTTTCGACACCGCCCGCTCGCGCGACCACGACTGGGGACCCCGGGTGCAGATCTTTCTCGATCGCGTGGATCCCTCGACCATCGGCGCGGTCACCACGGCGGTGACCGCCGAGTTGCCGGCGACGTTCCTGGGCCGTCCGACCCGGTTCGCCCCGGACGCGCGCCGTAGTCTGGGCGTGCCTGACCGCAACGGGACGCGGCACGGGATCACTGTGGTCGAGGTGGGCGCGCACTGTCGGCACGCCCTCGGGTTCGACCCTCGGGCCGGTGTCGGTGACCTGGACTGGTTGGCCACCCCGACCCAGCGGCTCGCCGAGTTCACCGGTGGGGCGGTGTTCCACGACGGACTGCCCGACGGTGGCCTGCGCGCGGTACGGAGCCGGCTGGCCTGGTATCCGGACGACCTGTGGCGCCATGTGCTGGCCGGCCAGTGGTCCCGGGTCGCCGGCGAGGAGCCGTTCGTCGGACGGTGTGCCGAGGTCGGCGACGATCTCGGCGCCGCCGTGGTCTCGGCCCGGCTGATCCGGGACCTGATGCGGCTGAGTCTGCTGGTGGCCCGCCGGTACCCGCCGTACGGCAAGTGGCTGGGCTCGGCGTTCCGCCGGCTACCGGACACCGACGGCCTGCCGGCCGTGTTACGGGCGGCGGCCCACGCCGCCGACTGGCCGACCCGGCAGGAGCACCTGTGTCGGGCGTACGAGTTGGTGGCGGCCCGGACCAACGCGCTTGGTCTCGCCGAGCCGGTGGAGCCGACGGTACGGCCGTTTCAGGACCGACCGTTTCTGGTGCTGGACGCCGATCGGCTGGTCGGCGCGTTGCGGCGGGCCATCACCGACGCGCGGGTCCGCCGGCTGCCGGCGATCGGCGCGGTCGACCAGTTCCTCGATCACCCGGGTCTGCTGACCGACGTGCACCGCGTCCGGGCGATGGTGGCGGCCGGGCTGGAGGTGACCGACCACGATCGGCGGCCGTAGCCAAACGAGCGTTAAGCTAACAGGGTGTCCGACCGGCACCGCCGCCGCGTCACCGCGCGTCGGCGCTGATCCGCTCACCACCCTGGAGCGCACCGCCATGACCGTCGAGCGCGTCCTGCCCACCCCTGAGGCGTACGACCTGATCGAGTTGACCACCGAGCTGGCCGACCGGGAGCTCGCCGGCCGGGTCGACGAGTTCGAGGCCCGTGGCGGGTTTCCCCGGGAGGTGATCCGGACCCTGGGGCGGGCGGGACTGCTGGGGCTGCCGTACCCGGAGGCCGACGGCGGTTCCGGCCAGCCCTACGAGGTGTATCTGCAGGTCCTGGAGGTGCTGGCCAGCCGGTGGCTGGCGGTGGCCGAGGCGGTCAGCGTGCACACCCTGTCCTGTTTCCCGCTGGCCGCCTATGGCAGCCCGCGACAGCGCAAGGCATTGCCGGAGATGCTCGGCGGGGACCTGCTCGGGGCGTACTGCCTGTCCGAACCGCAGGGCGGCTCGGACGCCGCCGCGTTGACCACCCGGGCCCAGGCCGACGGCGACGATTTCCTGGTGTCGGGGACCAAGGCGTGGATCACCCACGCCGGGGTGGCCGATTTCTACAACGTCTTCTGCCGTACCGGCGGACCGGGCGCGGCGGGGATCTCCTGCCTGCTGGTCGACGCCGACACGGCGGGAATCGCGCCGCAGCCGGCCGAGCGGACGATGGGTCTGCGGTCGTCGCCGGTGGCACAGATCGTCTTCGACGAGGTACGGGTGCCGGCGGACCGGCTGGTCGGTGCGGCCGGTGAGGGGTTCGGCATCGCGATGGCCGCGCTCGCGTCCGGCCGGCTGGGCATCGCCGCCTGCGCGGTCGGGCTGGCCCAGGCGGCTGTCGACCACGCGGTGCGCTACGCCCGCGAACGCGAACAGTTCGGGCGGCCGATCATCGAATTCCAGGGCCTGGGATTCCTGCTGGCGGAGATGTCCATCCAGGTGGCGGCGGCGCGGGCGGTCACGCTGTCGGCGGCGCGGTTGCGCGACGCCGGCCGGCCGTACGCGACGGAGGCGGCCAAGGCCAAAGTGTTCGCCACGGACGTGGCGATGCGGGTCACCATCGACGCGGTCCAGGTGCTCGGCGGGTACGGCTACGCGGCGGACCATCCGGTCGAGCGGTATCTGCGGGAGGCGAAGGTGTTGCAGATCGTGGAGGGCACCAACCAGATCCAGCGCATGATCATCTCACGTGCGTTGGCGCGGGACTGAACGGCGTCGCGTCGCGCGGGCGTTCGGCGACGGGTATCGGCGTCGCGGCGGCCGATGTCCGACCGGTAGGTTTCTCGCTGTGGAGGAGACCGATCGCGCCATCGTCACCGCGTTGACCACTGACGGCCGGGTGTCGTACACCGACCTGGCCGAGCGGGTGGGGCTGTCGGTGTCGGCGGTCCATCAACGGGTGCGCCGGCTGGAACAACGGGGCGTGGTCAAGGGGTACGCGGCCCGGGTGTCGCACGAGGCGATCGGCCTGCCGCTGAGCGCGTTCGTGGCGATCCGGCCACTGGACCCGTCTCAGCCGGACGACGCTCCGGAGCGGTTGTCCCATCTGGCGGCGATCGACTCGTGCTATTCGGTGGCGGGGGAGGACTTCTACCTCCTGCTGGTCCGGGTGGGCAGCCCGGCTGACCTGGAGCGGCTGCTGCAGGACATCCGTACGGCCGCGAACGTGACCACTCGGACGACGGTCGTGTTGTCCACGCCGTACGAGTCGCGGCCGCCGAAGTTGATGTGAGCCACGGTCCGCCGTGCCGCCGCTGGTCGGCGTGGCCCTGACCCGGCCTCGTGGATGCTCGGCGGTCCAGATCTGGCCTATCGTCCTAGGACGCTTTAGCGATCGTGCACCAGCTCACCCGACAAGACCTACATCACGGTTTCACGACAGCGGCTCCGGGCATATCAACAGGCACGCGGCGACGACACCTCGCCGGCTACCGGAGGAGTGATCGATCATGAGCATGGCTGACAAGGCACGGAACAAGGCCGAGGAGCTCAAGGGCCAGGCCAAGGAGCGGTACGGCGCCGCCACCGACAACGAGCAGATGCGCGCCGAAGGTGCCGCCGAGGCGGGCAAGGCGCGTACCAAGCAGGCTGGCGAGCACGTCAAGGATGCCGGCCGCAACGCGAAGGACGCTCTGAACGGCTGACCGCTGCCGTCGACGCGGTGGCGTACGACAACGGACTGCGGCCCAGACACCGATGCGGTGTCTGGGCCGCAGTCCGTTGTGCCGCCCGCGCGCGGTGCGTCAGGTCGCTGCCGGCAGGGGCGTCAGGCGCGGGCGGCGCGGTGCTGTCGGCTCCACCAGTCCTGACCCGCCGCCGGTAGCGTGTCGATCGGGTCGTAGTAGGCGTAACGCCGGTCGAGTACGCCGTCGTCGGCGGTTTCGATCGAGGTCCGGTAGTTCTTGGTCCAGTACGAGATGCCGTGTTCCCGGTCGTACTCGGTGAGCATGTGCACCCAGCGTTTGCCGACGAACGGCACATCGCAGACGATCCGCGGGGTGGCGTAGCCGGGCAGGTAGCCCATCATGTCGTGTTGCAGCCGCTGGGCCGTCCAGACCGGGACCCGCCAGTGTTCGGCGTTGGGGATCATGTCGCAGAGGTAGAAGTAGTACGGCAGGATGCCGGCTTCGCCTTGGAGCGCGAAGCAGAGGTCGAGCAGGGCCGACGCGTCGGCGTTGACGCCACGCATGAGCACCCCTTGGTTGCGGACGTCGCGGACGCCGACGTCGAGGGCTGTCTGCGCGGCGCGGGCGACCAGGGGGGTGAGCGACTGTACGTGGTTGACGTGGGTGTGGATGGCCAGGTTGACGCCGTTGCGGGCGGCGGTGCGGGCGACTCGTTCCAGGCCGGCCACGACGTCGTGTTGCAGCCAGTGTTGCGGCAGACCCATCAACGCCTTGGTGGCGAGCCTGATGTCCCGGATGGTGTCGATGCTCAGCAGCCGCATGAGGTAGTCCTCGAGATGACGCCAGGGCAGGTTGGCCACGTCCCCGCCGGACACGACGACGTCGCGGACGCCGGGGTGTCGGCGGAGGTAGTCGATGTGCGCGTCGTAGCGGGCGACGGGTTTGAGGGTGAGCCGCAGCTTGTCGACGGTGGGGGTGGAGTTGCCGACCAGGTCCATCCGGGTGCAGTGCCCGCAGTACTGCGGGCAGGTGGCGAGCAGTTCGGCGAGGACCTTGGTGGGGTAACGGTGGGTGAGTCCCTCGGCGACCCACATGTCGTGTTCGTGCAGGGAGTCGCGGCTGGCGTACGGGTGGGACGGCCAATCGGTACGTCGGTCTGAGGCCAACGGCAGCATGTAGTGCCGGATGGGGTCGGCTCGCAGGGTGCCGGTGTCCGGTGCGGCGTCCGGCACCATCGTGTTGATCATCTGTGGCGTGATCAGCATCGACATGGTGGCGTGCCCCGTCTGGTCGGCCGCGAGGTCGGCGTAGAACCCGTCGTCGACGAGGTCGCCGAGCACAGCGTGTAGTTGGGCGGTGGTCTTGACGCAGTGTGCGCGTTGCCACTGGGCCGACTGCCACTCGTCGGCGGTCACGTCGCGCCATCCGGGTAGGCGTCGCCAGTCGGGTTCGGTGAGTTCCCGGCGGCGGTACTCGTAGGGCTGGTGCGGTGGCGGGGGTGCGATGCCGGCGCGGCTGGTGTCGGCCGGGATGGGCTGCGGCATGGCGACCTCCTGGTGGCCGGTGGCGGGGTGTGGTGCCGTCGGATGGTTGCTGCACTCCGAACGGTACTGGATAATCTCCTGTCTAGGAACTAGTCTGCCGTAAGTCTTCCTGTTCGATGAGACTATGACCGTGGTTATCGCTGCTGGTTGCCCGATGGTGTGGCGCCGGGATAGGAGGAGGTGCGCCGCGTGGCAGGGAACGCGTCCTCGCCGGTGGGTCTGCATCGGGTGATCGAGCCGGTCGGGGTGTTGCCGCAGGCGGCGTGGCGGCTGGACACCAGTCCTGACATCGCCGACGACGAGCTCCGGATCCGAGTGGAGCGTCTCAATCTGGACGCGGCGAGCTTCCGTCAGCTGCGCGACAAGCATGCCGGTGCCGGGGCGGCGGTCCGGGCCGAAGTACGGGAGATCATCGGCCGGCGCGGCAAGATGCACAATCCGGTCACCGGGTCCGGCGGGATGTTGATCGGCACGGTGGAGGCGGTGGGTCCGGCGGCGACGGCACCGGTGCGGGTGGGTGACCGGGTGGCGAGCCTGGTGTCGTTGACCTTGACTCCGTTGGCGGTCGACGACGACCTCGCCGGGTGGGACGGGCTCAGCGAGCAGGTGCCGTGTGCGGGTCATGCCATCTTGTTCGGGCGGACCGTGGTGGCGGCGCTGCCGGCGGACCTGCCGGACCGGTACGCGTTGGCGGTCCTGGACGTGTGTGGGGCTCCGGCGTTGACCGACCGGGTGGTCCGCGCGCAGCGGCCGGCGGACGCGCGGGCCGGGGTCCGGGTGGCGGTGCTGGGTGGTGCCGGTAAGAGCGGGGCGTTGGCGTTGGCTGCCGCCCGGCGGGCGGGTGCCGGCCGTACGGTCGGGGTGGTGCCGACCGTGGCGGAACGTGACCGGTTGGTGTCGGCGGGGTTGGTGTCGGCGGTGGTCGTCGCGGACGCCCGGGATCCGGTGGCGGTGTCCGCGGCCGTGCGGGAGGCGTTGGGGGCGGCCGCGGACGTGACGGTGGTCTGTGTGGATGTGCCGGGTTGTGAGCACGGGGCGGTGTTGGCGACGGCGGACGCCGGGACGGTGGTGTTCTTTTCGATGGCGACGAGTTTCGCGGCGGCGGCGCTGGGCGCGGAGGGCCTGGCGGCTGACGTGACGATGCTGGTGGGCAACGGCTATGTGCCGGGTCATGCGCGGATGGCGCTGGATTTGTTCGCCGCTGAGCCTGGCGTGCGGGGGTTGTTCGAGGCTCGGCTGGCGGCAGACTGATGACCATGACGACGAGTGGGCGTGGTGACGTGGCTGATCTGCCGGTGGTGCTGTACCGGGGTGGGCGGCTGTATTGTCCGGCGGTTCCGGGGGCGACGGCGTTGGTGGTGCGCGACGGGGTGATCTCCTGGGTGGGGGTGGACGCGGAGGCGCCGCCCGCTGATGTGGTGGTGGATCTGGATGGCGCGGTGGTGACGCCGGCGTTCGTGGACGCGCATGTGCACGCGACGGATACGGGGCTGGTGTTGTCGGGGTTGGATCTGTCCGGGGTGCGGTCGGCGGAGGAGTTGCTGGATCGGGTGGCGGGGTTCGCGGCGGGGTTGCCGACGGACGCGGTGGTGTTGGGTCATGGGTGGGACGAGTCGACGTGGCGGGTGCCGGTGCCGCCGGACGCGGGGCGGTTGTCGGCGGCGGCGGGTGGTCGGCGGGTGTATCTGTCGCAGGCGTCGATTCATTCGGCGTTGGTGTCGTCGGAGATGTTGGCGTTGGTGCCGCAGGTGGCGGCTGGCTCGGGGACCGGGGTGGAGGGTGTGGGTGCGTCGGGTGCGGTGGTCGGTTGGTTGCGGGAGGAAGCGCATCACGCGGTGCGGGCGGTGGCGTTGGGTTCGTTGAGCGCTGCGCAGCGGGTGGCGGCGCAGCGGGTGGCGTTGTCGGCCGCCGCCGGGTTGGGGATCGCGGCGGTGCACGAGTGTGGTGGTCCGGGGACGTCGTCGGAGGAGGACTTCGTCGGGGTGTTGCGGTTGTCCGGTGATGGTCTGCCGGAGGTGTACGGCTACTGGGGTGAGTTGATGGGGGTGGCGCGGGCCCGGGAGCTGGGGGCGGTGGGTGCGGGTGGTGATCTGTACGCGGACGGGGCGTTGGGGTCCCGGACGGCGTACGTGTCGGAGCCGTATGTCGATGGTGGGGGTTGTGGTTCGGCGTTTTTGGACGCGGGGCAGGTGGCGGCGCATCTGGTGGAGTGCGCGCGGCAGGGGGTGCAGGGCGGGTTTCACGCGATCGGGGACGCGGCGGTGGCGGCGGTGGTGGCGGGTTTCGGGTTGGCGGCGCGGGAGGTGGGGGTGGAGCGGTTGCGGGCGGGTCGGCATCGGGTGGAGCACGTGGAGTTGGTGGACAAGGCGTTGATCGCGGGGTTCGTGGAGTACGGGATTGTGGCGAGTGTGCAGCCGGCGTTCGACCGGTTGTGGGGTGGTCCTGGGCAGATGTACGCGGCGCGGTTGGGGGTGCGGCGGGCGTTGGCGTCGAATCCGTTCGGGGCGTTGCACGGGGTGGGGGTGGCGTTGGCGTTTGGTTCGGACGCGCCGGTGACGCCGTTGGATCCGTGGGGGTCGGTGCGGGCGGCGGTGTCGCATTTCCATCCGGGGTCGCGGTTGGGGGTGCGGGCGGCGTTCGCGGCGCATACCCGGGGTGGGTGGCGGGCGTTGGCGCCGGGGGTGGTGGACACGTCGCGGGAGGGTGTGTTGGCGCCGGGTGCGGCGGCGACGTTCGCGGTGTGGTCGGCTCCGGCGGGGGTGTCGCAGGGGTTGCCGGTGTTGGTGGCGGAGGAGCCGGAGTTGCGGGGGCCGGCGGATCCGACGCCGTTGCCGCGGTGTCTGCGGACGGTGTCGCGTGGCCGGGAGATTTTCGTGGCGGCGGGGTCGCCGATGGCGGGGGTGGGTGGGTGATGGGTGGGTTGTTGGGGTTGGACGCCGCTGTGGTGGGGCGGGCGCGGGAGTTGGCGGCCCGGGTCGGTGAGCCGGTGGTGGCGTTGGCGTGTTCGCACACGACGGTGTCGGTGGAGCGGGCGGTGTTGCGGTTGATGGGGGTGGTGGGGGCGGATGCGGAGGGGATTCCGTGGGTGAACCGGTTGGTGGATGTGGTTGCGGGGCAGGTGGGGTTGGCGCACGGGGTGGCGGTGCCGGTGTGTGACGCGTTGGTGCGGGCGGGGGTGTCGGGGGTGGATTCGGCGGCGGTGACGGGGTTGGCGCAGGAGGCGGCGGCGGGGGCGGTGCGGTTCAGGGTGCCGGTGGGGGTCGAGGCGGGGGTGGCGCGGCGGTTGGCGGGTGCGGTGGCGGCGGCGGGGGTGGCGCGGGTCGACCGGTGTCGGGCGGAGCGGGAGCGGTTGGTGGGGCGGTGGGGGGATCCGCCGGGGCGGCCGTGGATCTATCTGATCGTGGCGACCGGGGACATTTATGAGGATGTGGTGCAGGCGAAGGCGGCGGCGCGGGCTGGCGCGGATGTGATCGCGGTTATTCGGTCGACGGGTCAGTCGTTGTTGGATTACGTGCCGGAGGGGGCGACGCGGGAGGGGTTCGCGGGGACGTACGCGACGCAGGAGAATTTTCGGTTGATGCGGGCGGCGTTGGACGAGGTGTCCGCTGAGGTGGGGCGTTATGTGCGTTTGACGAATTACGCTTCGGGGTTGTGTATGCCGGAGATGGCGGTGTTGGCGGGGTTGGAGCGGTTGGACATGATGTTGAACGATTCGATGTACGGGATTTTGTTCCGGGATATCAATCCGATCAGGACGTTCGTGGATCAGCGTTTTTCCCGCCAGGTTCATGCGCGTGCGGGCATCATCATCAACACGGGCGAGGATAATTATCTGACGACCGCCGATGCGGTGGAGGCGGCGCACACGGTGACGGTGTCGCAGTTGTTGAACGAGTATTTCGCGGTGGAGGCCGGGTTGGCGGACTGGCAGTTGGGTCTGGGGCACGCGTTCGAGATTGATCCGGCTGTTCCGGAGTCGTTCCGGTTGGAGTTGGCGCATGCGTTGTTGGCGCGGGAGCTGTTTCCCAATGCCCCGTTGAAGTGGATGCCGCCAACGCGTCACATGACGGGTGACGTGTTTCGGGGAAATTTGTTGAACGGGTTTTTCAATCTGGCGGGGGTGTTGACCGGGCAGAGCATCTTGTTGGTGGGGATGATGACGGAGGCGGTGGCGACGCCGTGGCTCAGTGACCGGGACATCGCGCTGCAGAACGTGCGGTACGTGGTGGGTGCGGCGGGCGGATTGGCGGAGGATTTCGCGCCGGCTCCCGGTGGGTTCGTGCAGCGGCGGGCGGGGCGGGTGTTGGCGGAGGCGGTGGAGCTGTTGGAGCGGATCGCGGACGGGTCGTTGCTGGGGGCGATCGGGGATGGGACGTTCGGGGTGATGCGGCGTCCGGCGGACGGGGGGAAGGGGCGTGACGGGGTGGTGGCGCGTGCCGCGGATTATCTGAATCCGGTGGCGGATCTGTTGGAGTCCGGTGGTGTGGGGAGGTCCGATGGGTGAGGTGGTGCGCCCGTACGGGGATTCCAGCGGTGACGGGATGGTGCAGGTGTCGTTCACGTTGCCGGTGTCGTTCGACAAGCGTGCGGAGGGGGCGGCGGTGCAGTTGGCGCAGAAGATGGGGATCGATCCGGCGATGGTGGTGCACGCGACCGCTGTCGGGGACGGGTTCACGTTTTTCGTGGTGTATGGCCGGGTGAATCATCTGGTGGATCTGTCGGCGGTGCGGGTGGTGGAGCGGGACTATCCGTTGTTGAGCGCCCAGGAGGTGAACGCGGCGGTGCGGTCGGGTCTGGGGCGGAAGTTGGCGGTGGTCGGCGCGTGTATCGGCACGGATGCGCACACGGTCGGTATCGACGCGATCTTGAATGTGAAGGGTATCGCGGGTGAGAAGGGTCTGGAGTACTACCGGGAGTTCGCGGTGACGAATCTGGGGGCGCAGGTGACCGTGCCGGAGTTGGTGGAGGCGGCGGTGCGCCAGCGGGCGGACGCGGTGTTGGTGTCGCAGGTGGTGACGCAGCGGGACGCGCATCTGGTGAACGTTCGGGAGATGTCGGCGGCGTTCCGGGAGGCGGTGCCGGCGGCGCGGCGGCCGGTGTTGGTGGTGGGTGGTCCACGGTTCGACGAGTTGATGGCGGCGGAGTTGGGGGTGGATCGGATCTTCGGTCGGGGGACGACGCCTCGTGAGGTGGCGAGTTATCTGGCGTACGCGGTGGTGGACGTGGTGAGTCGTCGGGTGGGGGTGGCGGGGTGACCGGGTTGATCGGGTTGGCGGCGACGCATCGCCGGTACGTGCCGTACGGGCACGCGCATTACGCGGGTGGTTTGCTGGACGGGGCGTACGTGTTGGGGTTGTTCGGCGACGTGGCGACGGAGTTGTGTGTGCGCGGTGACGGTGACGAGGGGTTGTTCGCCGGGTACGAGCAGGTGCGGTTCGTGGCGCCGGTGCGGGCTGGGGACGTGGTGGCGGCGACCGGCACGGTGGTACGGGTGGGCAACCGTAGCCGGACGGTGCGGTTCGAGTGTGTGGTGGTGTGTCGGGGGCGACCGGACCGGGGGGTGTCGGCGGCGGAGGTGCTCGATCCGCCGTTGTTGGCGGTGTCGGCGGTGGGAACGGTGGTGGTGCCGGCGGCGGGTGGTGCCGGGTGAGTGTGGTGGTCTGCGCCGATGTGGGGTCGACGTTCACGAAGGTGGCGGTGGTCGATTCGGCTGACGGGATGTTGCGGGCGACGGCGGCGCATCCGACGACGGCGGCCACGGATGTGTGGGACGGGTTGGTGGCGGCGGTGTGGCGGGCGGGGGCGCGGGCCGGTGTCGACGTCGCCGCGGTGCCGTGGTTGGTGTGTTCGTCGGCGGGGGGTGGGCTTCGTCTGGCGGTGGTGGGCTACGAGGAGTTGGTGACGGCGCGGGCGGGGGCGCGGGTGGGGTTGTCGGCGGGTGCCCGGGTGGTGCGGGTGTCGGCGGGGTGGCTCGACGACGTCGAGGTGGCGCGGTTGCGGGCGGCGCGGCCGGAGGTGCTGCTGTTGGTGGGCGGTACGGACGGCGGGGACGTCGAGGTGTTGTTGCACAACGCCGGGTGGTTGGCCGGTTCGGGATTGGCGGTGCCGGTGGTGGTGGCCGGTAACGCCGACGGGGGTGCGCGGGCGGCGGAGGTGTTGGCGGAGGCGGGGGTGCCGGTGGCTGTGGCGGGCAATGTGTTGCCCCGGATCGGGGTGCTGGCGCCGGGGTCGGCGCGGGCGGCGGTGCGGGAGGTGTTCCTTCGGCGGGTGATCGGCGGTAAGGGGTTGTCGCGTGATGGCCGGTTCGCGGCGTCGGTGCGGGCGGCGACACCGGACGCGGTCCTGGCCGGGGTGGAGGTGTTGGCCGGGGTGACCGGCGCTGATCTGCTGGTGGTGGATGTGGGCGGGGCGACGACGGATGTGTATTCGGTGGTGGAGGCGGTGCCGTTGCCGGGGGCGGCGGAGCCGAGGCCGGTGGGGGAGGTCGCTGGTTGGTGGGGGCGGGCGCGGACGGTGGAGGGTGATCTGGGGGTGTGGTCGGGGGCGTCGGGGGTGGTCGCGGCGGCGGTGGCGGAGCGGTTGGTGACGGGACGTGAGGCGGACGGGTTGGCGGCTGCGGTCGCGGCGCGGGCCGCCGGCCAGGGGCGGGTGGCGGCGGGTGACGGGCCGCCGTCGGCGGTGGATCTGCGGTTGGCGCG
Organism: Solwaraspora sp. WMMD406; assembly: GCF_029626025.1. NCBI lineage: Bacteria > Bacillati > Actinomycetota > Actinomycetes > Micromonosporales > Micromonosporaceae > Solwaraspora > Solwaraspora sp. WMMD406. The sequence goes on along the minus strand of NZ_JARUBF010000001.1, from coordinate 4,377,586 downwards.
GTTGGCGGCGCTGGTGGCGGTGCGGCGGCACGCGCGGGTCGAGGAGCGGGTGCCGGACAGTGGTCGGGATCTGCGCAGGGTGCGGTGGTTGGTGGGTTCCGGTGGGGTGTTGCGCGCGGCGGCGTCGGTGGACGCGGTGGGGGTGTTGGAGTCGGTGGCGGCGGATCGGGGCGGTGGGTGGCTGGTGCCCCGGGCGGCGGTGCCGGTGGTGGACGGGGAGTACGTGTTGGCTGCGGCCGGGTTGTTGGCGGCGGATCATCCGCGGGCGGCCAGGGGGTTGGTGGAGCGGTACCTGTTGCCGGGGTGAGCCGCGCCGGCATCCCGGTGGCCACCGGGATGCCGGCGGCGGGCGGCCGCTGGACGGTCCGACGCGCTGCCGTTCGGTCTGCTGCCGTTCGGTCTGCTGCGCGTGGGGACACGCCGGGCGACACGCCGTGGTGTGGTGTGTCGCCACGTCTCGGGTTGACAGCGGTGGGGGTGGGGCACGTACCGTCTTTGAGTCCTACCACGGGAAGCGGCTGTTGTTCGCTTCGTTTCTTCGTCCGCTGGCCGAGCGACGTTCTTGTCGCGGTGCGGGGTCCGCTGTTCGTGGGTTCGCCACGGTGGTGGTTCGCATCGGCCAGGTCCAGTGGGCGAGGGTCGGCGAGGCGGCGCGGACCGGCCGCGTCTTCCGGTGTTCGGGCAGAGGGTCGCGCGGGGCCAGTAGACAACGGTCCGCCGGGGGCAGCCAGTCCCCGGCTGGTCGGTCCGAAGGTCGCCGTGCGGGTCGTCTGCCGCACCGGCGGGGGAGGGGCCTGGGAGCACGGGGCGCGGCCAACCGGTCGCGCCCCGATTTTGTCTCGGCAGGCTGTGCGTCTTCGCGGTGGTGTGGCCGGGGCCGGTAGCCTTCGTCGAATGGATCCGGGGTGTCCGGATGCTGTTCGGGTACGGGTTGGGGACGGAACGTGACGATGGTGGACGTGGCCGAGGTGCCGCGGCGGGGTCGGGTGGTCGACGTCGTCGGTGGCGGTCGGCGGCCGTTGCCGTTGCCGTGGGCGGTCATGGCGTCGGTGGTGGCCGGTCTGGCGTTGCTGGGGGCTTTTCCGCCGTACGGGTGGTGGTGGTTGGCGCCGGTGGGGGTGGCGGCGTTGGCGGTGGCGGTGCACCGTCGGCGGCTGCGCGCGGGGGCGGGGTTGGGTTTCCTGGCGGGGGTGGTGTTCTTCGCGCCCCTGTTGAGTTGGACCAATCTGCATACCGGGAATCTGCCGTGGGTGTTGTTGTCGGGTTTGCAGGCGGCGTATCTGGCGGTGTTGGGGTCGGCGGCGGCGTGGGTGTCGGGGTTGGTGGACCGGGCGCGCTGGGTGGTGTGGCCGGTGGTGACGGGGCTGTTGTGGGTGGGGCAGGAGGCGTTGCGGGGGCGTACGCCGTTCGGTGGTTTCCCGTGGGGTCGGTTGGCGTTCAGCCAGGGTGACGCGCCGGTGTTGGCGGTGGCGTCGGTGGGTGGGGCGCCGTTGGTGACGTTTTTGGTGGCGGTGTCGGGTGGTGCGCTGGCGGCGGCGGTGTGGCGGCGTTGGCGGTGGGGTCGTGGTTTGGTGTCGGTGGCCGGGTTGGTGTCCGTGGCCGGGTTGGTGTCCGTGGTGGGGTTGCTGGTGCCGACGGGCGGTGGGTCGGCGGGCACGGTGACGGTGGCGATCGTGCAGGGCAACGTGCCGCGGATGGGGTTGGACTTCAACGCGCAGCGGCGCGCGGTGCTGGACAACCATGTGGCGGGTACGGTCGGGTTGGCGCGGCGGGTGGCGGCGGGTGAGGTGCCGGCGCCGGATCTGGTGGTGTGGCCGGAGAACGCCAGTGATGTCGATCCGTTGCGGGACGCGGCGGCGCGGGCGTCGATCGACGAGGCGGCGGAGGCGATCGGGGTGCCGATCCTGGTGGGCGCGTTGCTGCATGGTCCGCAGCCGGGTGAGGTGCGTAACGTGAGCCTGGTGTGGGAGCCGGGGGCGGGTCCGGACGTCGAGCAGGTGTACGTGAAGCGGCATCCGGTGCCGTTCGCGGAGTACGTGCCGTTGCGGCGGGTGGCGCGGATGGTCAGCGAGGAGGTCGACCGGGTTCGGTCGGATTTCGTGGCCGGTGACCGTCCGGGTGTGTTGCGGGTGGGTCCGGTGTCGGTCAGCGGGGTCATCTGTTTCGAGGTGGCGTACGACGGGTTGGTGCGGGACACGGTGACCGGCGGTGCCCAGTTGGTGGTGGTGCAGACGAACAACGCGACGTTCGACGCGGCCGAGGCCGGCCAGCAGTTGGCGATGGTGCGGGTGCGGGCGGTGGAGCACGGTCGCGCGGGTTTGATGGCCTCGACCGTTGGTGTATCGGCGTTTGTCGATCACAATGGGCGGGTGTCGCAGGCGACGCGGTTCAACACGGCGGCGGCTGTGGTCAGTGAGATGGACGTGGGCGCGACGCGTACGCTGGCGACTCGGTTGGGTTTCTGGCCTGAGATGGTGCTGGTGGTTCTCGCCGGCGCGGTCATGGTCGCGGCGGGGTGGTCGCGGCGGCGGGCGGTCGAATCGGATTCGGAGGCACGGTGAGCGGAGCGGCGTCGGCGGCTGGCGGTGCGCAGGGGTATCCCGGCGTGGGTCGTGTGCTGGTGGTCATTCCCACGTACAACGAGGCGGCGAACGTACGGGTGATCGTCGACCGGGTCCGGGCCGCGGTGCCGGCGGTCGACGTGCTGGTCGCCGACGACAACTCGCCGGACGGCACCGGGGCGGTGGCCGACGAGCTGGCGGCCGCCGACGGGCAGGTGCACGTGCTGCACCGGCCGGGCAAGCAGGGCCTGGGCGCGGCGTACGTGGCGGGGTTCGGGTGGGCGCGCGAGCACGGCTACGACGCCGTCGTGGAGATGGACGCCGATGGTTCGCACGCGCCGGAGCAGTTGCCGTCGTTGTTGGACGCGGCCCGTTCGGCTGATGTGGTCATCGGCTCGCGGTGGGTGCCCGGTGGTGAGGTGTTGAACTGGCCCCGGCACCGTTGGGTGTTGTCGCAGGGCGCGAACCTGTACACGCGGTTGGCGTTGGGGATGCCGGTGCGGGACGCGACGGGTGGGTACCGGGTCTACCGGCTGCCGGTCCTGGACAAGATCGACTACACGAGTGTGGCGTCGCAGGGTTACGCGTTCCAGGTGGAGTTGACGTGGCGGGCCTACCGGGAAGGGTTCCGGGTGGTGGAGGTGCCCATCACGTTCGCCGAGCGGGAGCAGGGCGCCAGCAAGATGAGCGCGTCGATCGTGCGTGAGGCGTTGTGGCGGGTGACGATGTGGGGGGTGCGGGCGCGGCGGGACGGGTTGGCCGGGCGGCGCGACACGTCGGCGGCGCGGTGGCCGTGACCGTGGGCCGTGTCATGCTGGACGGGTGACGCCATGACCGGATCGCGCGGGAGGTGACATGCGCCGAGGGTTGAAGGTGGTTCCGGTGGCGTTGGCCGCCGGTCTGGTGCTGGAGATCGTCGTCTTCGTGCTGCTGGCGCAGTGGATCGGCTATCTGTGGGCGTTGCTGTTGACGTTGGTGGCGTCGGTGGCCGGCATGGTGTTGCTGCGGCGGGAGGGGACGCGGGCCTGGCGGAGCTTCCGGGCGGCGGCCCAGGCCGGCCAGCCTCCTGGTGAGCAGGTCAGTGACGGGCTGCTGGGGTTGGCGGCGGGACTGTTGCTGGCGGCGCCCGGTCTGGTCAGTGGGGCGTTCGGCACGGTGCTCGCGGTGCCGCCGGTGCGGCGTCTGGTCCGCCGCCGGATTCAGGTGGCGGCGGAACGGCGGCTGTCGTCGGCGGCGGCTGGTGACATGTTCGGGCCCCGTCGGGTGCGAGTCTATCCGGGTACGCCGTCGGGGCCGTCTCCGGCGGGTGCCGCCGATGGTCCGTCGTCGCCGGCTGATCCGGGTCCCACCGTCGAGGGCGAGATCATTGATCCGGGTCGGCGCTGAGGGTCGCCGGCCGGTGACGCCAACGTTTCCGGCCACAAGGTCAGGTGTCGGTCCTGACGGGCGTTCGTCCGGTCGGTCCTGACCGGCGTCTCGGGGGTCCTGACGGCGATGCCTCCCGTCCGCCGGGTGGCCGGCGGACGGGAGGCATCGCTTGCTCGGTGCGGGTCGGTCAGACGCCGCCGCGCCGGTTACGGACTTCCTGGAGCCGCTCGGCCAGGATGTCTTCGAGTTCGGCGATGGACCGACGCTCCAGCAGCATGTCCCAGTGCGTACGTGGCGGCTTGGCCTTCTTCTGTTCGGGTTCGCTGCCGTCGACCAGCCGGGCGACACTGCCGTCGAACTTGCATTCCCAGGTCACCGGGACCTCCGCGTCGACAGCGAACGGCACCTCGAACTGGTGGCCTTTGGCGCAGAGGTACTCGCGGGTCTGGCGTGGCGCGAGCTCCGTGTTGCGGTCGGACTCGTAGCTGACTGCTCCCAGACGGCTTCCGCGCAGCATGCGCTCGCCCATGATCGGCTATCCCCTCGGTCGTGGTGCTGGTCTTCTGGTGTAACGATGTGTCCAGGTCAGGCGATTCCCGCCGCCTAACTTCGTGGCGTGGCCGGCGGGACGTGCCCGTGCGAGCGTATCCGGCCCTGGCGCGTGCCCGGCCGTGTCTCGGTCCGGTGGCACCTCCGCCACGCCTGATGAAACATCCCGTTAACAGAGTTTCCCACACCGTCCGCCGGTCACGTGCGATGTGGGTCACCGCCTGAAGGTGGGCCGAGGGTGGTATCAGGTTGCCGGGTCGAGTCGGCCGTCCCGCTCGCCGTCCGCTCGCCACCCGCTGGCTGGCGTGACGAGCTCAGCGCGGCGAGTGTCGCCGCGAGGTCGGTGACCTGGCGCAGCAGTTCGTCGGACCGGGCTTGCGCGTTGTCGCGTTGGGTGTGCGCGGTGGCGAGGCGGTCCGCGAGCTCGGCGGCGCGGCTTTCGCTGTCGGCGAGCTGACGCCGGGCTTGTTCGGCGGCGGCCCGGGCGGCGGTGACGTCCGCGAGCGCGGTGTCGCGATCCCGCGCTGCCTGGCGCGCCTGCCGCTGCCAGTGGGCGGCGTCGGCGCGGACCCGGTCGAGGTCGGCGCGGTCGCGTCGGGTCTGCTCGCCGGACCGCTGGATCTCGGCCCGCAGCTGGTCGATGTGGGCGGCGGTGTCGGCGGCGGCCCGGGTCGCGCGGTCGGCGGCGTCGCGGGCGGTGTCCCGTTCTCGGGTGAGGGTGTCGATGGTGCGCTGGTCGGCGTCGTGTCTGGCGCGGGCGGTGCGCAGCTCGTCGCGGGCGGCGTCGCGATCGGCGTCGGACTGCCGGCGTAGTGCGGCGTCGGCGGTGGCCTGGCGGCGAGCCTCGTCGCGGGCGGTGTTCGCGGCAGCCAGGGCGTGTCTTGCCTGTTCCGCTTCGGTGGTGGCCGTGGCGGCGTGGGCGTGGGCCGCCGTGGCGGCCTGGTCGGCGGTGTCGGCGGCCTGTCGGGCCCGGGCGGCGGCGTCGGCGGCCGTGTCGGCGGCGCGGCGGGCGTCGTCGCGTTCGGCGTGGGCGGCTGCGCAGACCGTGGCGGCCTCGGCGCGGATCTGCGCGATCTGTCGTTCCACTCCGGCGGGGGACAGCTCGGCGTGCAGCGTCTCGGTCAGGGTGCCGACCATTTGGTCGAGTCGGTCGACCAGTTCCCAACTACGGGCGACCTGTCCGGCCAGGCCCGGCGCGTCGCGGCGGCGCATCCGGTTGGCGCGCGAGGCGCGTTGGCAGGCCCCGTCGTTGTCGCGGCAGTACCGGAAGGGTCGGCCGGCGGCGGCCCGTTGCGGTACGGGTGCGCCGCAGTGCGCGCAGGGCCGGCTGGTGGTCTCGGTGTCCGGCGGTGGGGTGTCCATCGCCGCCGAAGTGTAGTTGTCGGCCTGATCCGGCCGGCCGCGGCGGTGCCCCGCACGACGGCTCTGCCGCGCCGGGTCAGGCCGCCCGGGTACGCCGCGGCAGGTACGGACCCGGCCGGTCGCCTTTCGCGGGTTCCCGGTCCAACCCCTCCACTAATTATCGGATTGCCGTTATCGGCAATCCGATAATTAGTGCCCGCCGGCGTCGTGTGGCGACATGACAACACCATGACAGTTATGCGGTTACAACACACGACCACTATGGTGTAGTGATGGGTCCTGACGAGGTGTTCTGCAGGAAATGCGGGGAGACAAAGCCCCGTGTCGCCTTCTACGACCAGCCGCACTCGACGTTGCCCCGCAGACCGTGCAAGGCCTGCATCCTGACGGACAAGCGCGCTCGCTACGCGGCCGGAGACGGTGACCGCGTCTCTCACGCGCAGGTGCTGCGCGAAAAGTACAACCTCACGTCCGCGCAGTACGAGCAGATGCTGGCCGACCAGAAGGGGCGGTGCGCGATCTGCGGCCAGCTCGAGACCGCACGCGGACGCGGTGGGACACCACGGCGCTTGGCGGTGGATCACGACCACCGCAGCGGCGTCGTCCGTCAGTTGCTCTGCCACCGCTGCAACCTGGTGACGTGGGCGGTCGGAGAGAACCCGGCCCTGCTGGACGAGGTACGGGCATACCTGGACGCTCACGCGCGGCGTGCCGGATGACGCCCGACCCCGTCCGGCGCCGAGAGCTCGTCCCGGGGCGCCGGACGGGGTCGGGCGGGTCGCACCGGTGACGACCCGCGGCGACGGCTCAGGGCCGCAGCCACCAGGGGCTGCTGTAGGCGACGCCGAAGTCGTTGCACGGATGCCCGGCCGGTCCCGGCGTCGGGTTGGCCAGCTCCGGGTCGGAGATCCGCAGCACGACCCAGTCGCCGTCGGCGACGTCGAGCGGCACGGTGAAATCGGCGACCGACCCGGCGACGGTGTCGACCACGTCGACGACGGTCGGCACCGACGTACCGGGCCGTAGCACCTGTACGCGTAGCGGCTTGCCGTCCCAGACCGCGCCCCGGTCCAGGTCCACCCGGAACCGGACGTCACCGGAGGTCAGGCTGATGACGCCGCCCATCCGTACGCCGTTGGCGGTCGCGTCGAGCCGCAGGCCGGAGACGCGGGTGGCGAAGCAGCGGCGGGCGGCCATCGCCTCGAACACCGCCGTACGGGTGTTCTCGGTGACCCACAGGCCGCTGCGACCTTTGCCCTCGTGGAAGCCCCAGGTGGTGCCGTGTTCGTCGGTGACCCCGGTCAGGCCGGGCCGCCAGCCGGCGTTGAGGCAGGCCACCAGCGGCGAGGTCGTCCGGGACGACCAGCCTTCGAACAGGTAGTCGTCGGTCCGGTTGAACATCTCCAGGCCGACGAGCTGCGGGCGGGCCGCCGCGTCGTAGGAGAAGTCGTCGAACCGGCCGATCTCCCGGCCGGGGTGGTTGAAGCTGGCCAGCCCGCCCGGCCGTCCGGTCAGCCACCGGTAGAGGCTGCCGGGGCTGCCGGCGCGCAGCAGGTCGGCGAAGTCGGAAGTGTTCCACACGTTGATGTGACCCTGGAGCGGGTGCGACCACTCGAAACCGCGGATCGCGGTGAACCGGCCGGGGTCGTCGGCCGCGTTGGCGAGCTCACCGGTGGTCCGCCACTCCGACTGGCTGAGCCCGCTGATGGCGAACATCGTCGCGTGGTCGGTGAGCGCGGCGACGTCGAGACCGGCCTCGCGCATCGAGGCGAACGCCTGGTCGGCGCTGCCGTCCCCGTCGGACATGACGGTGTGGTTGTGCAGGTCGGCGTGGACCAGCGTGGTTCCCTGGCTGATCCGCGACGCCCGGGAGGCGCCGGGGGCGGTCACCGCCGGCGCGCCGGCGGTGATGGCGGTGGCGGCCCGCGCGGTGCCGGGGACCGCGGCGAGCATCAACATGCCGCCGGCGGCGGCGAGCATCGACCGACGTCCGACACCGCCGACGGTGTGGGCGGCGAGGCCGACCTGCCCGTACGGGATCCGGTCCGATTCGTGGTCGTCGTGTCCGTGGTGGTGGCAGTGGTGGCGATGAGGTTCACTCATGCGCATCATTAGATCGATGTCAGTCTTTCCGCCGTGCTGCGTGGAGCTGTCCGGTAAGCGAACACCCGCTGGCATCCGGGGAGAGGCCCGCCGTACGGCGGCCGGCCGGAACGTGGTGGACCCGCCGGCCGGCGTACGGCCAGAATCGCCGATGTGACCACCTTCGACGAGCTCGTGGCGGAAGGGTCGGCGGTGCCGGTGGCCGGCTGGGACTTCTCGTGGTTCGCCGGCCGGGCGACCGAGCGGCGCCCGTCGTGGGGCTACTCCGGTCTGTTGAGCGCGTCGATGGCCACCGCCCGCCGGGCGGTCGACCTGCAGACCGGAGGCGGGGAGGTGCTGGCCACGGTGGCGTCGCCGCCGCCGGTGCTGGTGGCCACCGAGGGGTGGCCGCCGAACGTGGCGCTGGCCCGCGAGCGGCTCAGACCGCTGGGCGCGGCTGTCGTGCGCGCCGCCGAGGACGCGGGGCTGCCGTTTCGGGACGGCGTGTTCGACCTGGTGGTGAGCCGGCATCCGACGGTGGTGCGCTGGCCCGAGGTGGCGCGGGTGCTGGAGCGCGGCGGAACGTACCTGTCGCAGCAGATCGGTCCAAACTCGGTCGGGGAGCTGCGGGCGGCGTTGGGGGTGTCGGTGCGGCCGCGCCGCGATCAGCGTCCGGACCGGATCCGCGCCGCCGCGACGGCGGCCGGGTTGGACGTGGTGGACCTGCGGATGGAGTCGCCGCGGATGGAGTTCTTCGACGTCGCCGCGGTGGTCGTGTTCCTGCGGAAGGTCGTGTGGACGGTGCCGGGGTTCACCGTCGAGCGTTACCGGGACGAGTTGGCGGCGCTGCACCGGCGGATCGTCACCGACGGGGTGTTCGTCGCCCACTCTCGGCGGGTCCTGGTCCTGGCCCGCCGGCGGTGACCGTCAACCGACGTCCGGTCGGGCGGCCATCATGGCATCGCGGAGTCCGGCCAGTCGGGACAGTCGGGCCGGGGACGGCTCGGCCATCGCGTGGTGGTAGCGCGGCAGACCGGCGGCGGTACGCCCGTACAGCTGTGCCTTTCGCGGTGCGCGGGGTCCAGCCGCGGCAGTTGGGTGTCGAGCAGTGCCAGCAGGTCGTCGGTGATCAGCCGGAGCCGGCGGGCGTCGGCGGTACGGCCGATCGACCGGCCCGGGTCCCGGACGGTGGCCTCGTCCGACCAGCGGTCGTCGGCTCCGAGTAGCGCGTCGAGGGTCTCGCGGGTGCAGGGCAGTAGCCCTCGTGGGTGACCAGGTGACGGAAGATCTCGTTGCGCAGTTCGCCGAGCTCGCCGACGAAGTGTCGGGCCGGGCTGGTGAGACCGCGCCGGGACCGGCGGACCGGGTACCGCGTGTACGACGCGCACGACGTGCGGGACGTGCTGCTGGTGCATCAGTTGCGTCGGGGCGGTCATCTGCTGGCGCAGATCGCCCCGTTGATCACCCAGGATCGTTCCGCCTGCGGGGTCGCCCCGTTGGAGTCGACGCTGCGGGGGTGGCGCGACCGGTTGTCGGCGCGGGGCCGGGCGATGCTGGCCGGGGCGGCCGAATTGGACGCCTACCTGCGGGACCGGGCGGCGGCCGACCCGCCCGGCGCTTGACAGGCGAACGACTCTTCGTGAATAGTGAAACGTAGTTCGAGGGGGAGTACCCGGCATCAGACGCGCTGTCGTCAGTACGGGTCCGGCGGATCCGGACCCCGGTGGCGCGGTCACCGCCCGGTGGGCGGTGCCCCGGGGAGACCGTCGACCAGTGGCGCCGACCCGGGTAGCGGGTACGGCCGGCCGAAAGGTCCTGCGTTGACTGTTTCCTGGTGGGTGTGGGCCGCCGTCATGGTCGGGGTCGCCGCGATGTTGGCGATCGACCTCTACCTGCACCGCGACAACCATGTCATCGAGTTCCGTGAGGCCCTGACCTGGTCGGGGATCTGGATCGTCGCCGGTCTGCTGTTCGGGGTGCTGCTGTGGGTGTGGCAGGGCGGCGACGTCGCCGGCACCTACTACGCCGGGTACCTGATCGAGAAGGCGCTGTCGGTGGACAACGTCTTCGTTTTCGCCTTGATCTTCACGTACTTCGCGGTGCCGGCCGCCTACCAGCACAAGGTGCTGTTCTGGGGGGTCATCGGGGCCTTGGTGTTCCGGCTCGTGTTCATCTTCGTCGGCGCCGAACTGCTCGAGACGTTCTTCTGGACGGCGTACCTGTTCGGCGCGTTCCTCATCTACACCGGCTACACGATGGCGTTCCGCCACAGCGAGCAGACCCCACCGGACCGTAACCCCGTCGTCCGCCTCGTGCGTCGGGTCATTCCGACCGACCCGGCGTACCACGGCGACGAATTCCTCACCCGGGTCAACGGCAAACGCGTCGCCACCCTGCTGTTCGTGGTCCTCGTCGCGGTCGAGGCCACCGACCTGATCTTCGCCATCGACTCGGTGGCGGCGATCCTGGCGATCACCACCGACACGTTCATCGTCTGGACCGCCAACGCCTTCGCCATCCTCGGCCTGCGCAGCCTCTACTTCTGCCTCGCCGGGCTACTGCGCCGCTTCGTGCACCTGCACTACGGCCTGGCCGTCCTGCTCGCCTTCGCCGGGGTGAAGCTGATCCTGTCGGAGACGCCGGTCGGCAAGCTGCCGATCCCGGTGACTTTGGGCGTCATCGTCGTCACGATCACCGTGTCGATCGTGTGGAGTCTGCGCAGTACGCGCGGCGCGGGTCGGTCGGTCGCCCCGGTCGACGACCGTTCCGGTCAGGTCGGCTGACCCGACTCGGTACCGAAAATATAACCCCATCAGTAACCCCTTCGGGGTTATGCTTTCGGGAGTGCTGATGGCTCCGACCCGGAGAAGAGGCGATCCCGCCATGCCCAAGATCAACGTCTACCTGCCCGATGACCTCGCCGACGCGGTACGCGACACCGGAATCCCGGTGTCGGCGGTCTGTCAGCAGGCGCTCGAACAGGCCGTCCGGCGGGTCACCGCGGTCCGGGCGATCCCCCTGGCCGACCTCGACGCCGAGCGGTTGGCGGCATCACTGCCGAATCTGACCGCCCGGCTGCGCGACGTGCTGCTGCGGGCCCGGGACCAGGCCCGGACCGCCGGCGCGGCCGAGGTCGGGACCGGGCGTCTGCTGGCGGCGCTGCTCGACGAGGGCGACAACCTGGGCGTACGGGTGCTACGGACGCTCGACGTGTCGCCGGCCGCACTGGCGGCCCGGATGGCGACGGACAGCGTGACCGGGGACGAGGCGCCGGTGGACGCGGCGACGCGGTGGTCGGCCACCGGGGCAGGCGCGCTGGAACTGGCCGTCACCGAGGCGACCGCGCTCGGGCACAACTACGTCGGCTGCGAACACCTGCTGCTCGGACTGGTCGCCGAGCCGGACGGTACCGCCGGTCGGGTGCTGCGGGAATCCGGTGCCGACCTGCGGGCGACCCGCCGGGCGGTCGCGGCGGCCCTCGTCGGCTACGCGCACCTGCGCGCCCAGACCGCCGGCGGGTCCGACGACGACGGCGCGGTCGCCGCCGGGCCTAGCGCGGGTGTCCCGCCGGCTGGGGCGGACGCCCTGGCCGCGGTCACGGCCCTGGTCCGCCGCGAGCTGGTGCCGGTCCTCGCCCGGCTGCGGCGGTTGGAGCAGCGGGTCGAGACGTCAGCCGAGTAGTGCGCCGGCCCAGCGGTGTTCGCGGGCCCGGATGTAGGCGGCGTCGTCGCGCCAGACGGCGCCGTGGCCTTCGCGCCACAGCCGGGTCCACGGTGCCGCGCCGACGGCGGCCCGCGCGGCGAGGAACTCGTACATTGACCGGGCTCGGCGGGTCAGCAGCGGGACCAGTGCCCGACGCTGCCGCTCGTCGAGCCCGTACCCGTCGGCCAGGACGCGTAGTCGCCGACCGGGGTCGGTCGGCTGCCAGGCCGGGTCGGCGGTCAGCGGGACGACGCTCTTGGCCGTGTACGCCAGGTCCCACAGCCGGGTGCCGGGGGCGGCGGTGTCCCAGTCGATGAACGCCCACCGGTCGCCGACGACCAGGTTCCACGCGGCCGGGTCGTGGTGGACGACCAGGTCGGTGCCGTCGGGTGGGACGAGCCGCCGCCACCGGGCGTTCGGCGGCGGGGTGAAGCCGGCCGCCGCGTCGTGCAGGTCCCGGAGAAGTCGACCGACCCGGCGCACCGCGGCGTCGGAGCCGAGCAGGTCGAACCGGTCCGGCCAGGGCACCGTCCCCGGTACGTAGGTCAGCACCTCGCGGCCGGCGTCGTCGATGCCCAACGGGCGGGGCGCGCCGTCGAAGCCGACGTCGTGCAGGTGGGTGAGGTAGGCGTGCACGGCCGGGGTCCACTCACCGGCGGGACGGCGTACGGTGTCGCCGACGCGGACCACGGCGGCGGCGACGTTCCCGCCGGTCAGTGGCTGTTCCGTGGCGGCGTCTCCGCCGGGGTACGCCTGCCGGGCGGTGTCGTCGTGGTCGGTGGGCACGCGGGTGATCCTGCCGCCGGCCGGGGTGCGGAGTCGACAGGTTTGTCCCGGGTACGGGACAACTTGACGCCCGGCGGAGTTGCGCGCTATAGCTATATCTAAGTTGAGTCCGACAGGCTCAACTTAGATCGCGAGAAGGTACAACCGCGAGCGAGCTCGCACCCGTGAGGAGGTCCGACGATGTTGATGCGCACCGACCCGTTCCGTGAGATCGACCGGATCGCCGAGCAGTTCTTCGGCACCACCGCGCGTCCGGCCGTGATGCACATGGACGCCTACCGTGACGGTGACTGGTTCTACGCGGCGTTCGACCTGCCCGGCGTCGACCCGGACAGCATCGAGTGCACGGTGGAACGCAACGTGCTGACCGTCCGCGCCGAGCGCAAGCGTCCCACCGGCGACACGGTCGAACTGGTCGCCGCCGAGCGCCCGATGGGCACCTTCACCCGTCAGCTGTTCCTCGGCGACACCCTCGACACCGACAAGCTGGAAGCCGGCTACGAGGCCGGCGTGCTGACCCTGCGGATCCCGGTGGCCGAGCGGGCCAAGCCGCGCCGGGTCTCGATCAGCGTCGCAGACACCGGCCGCCGGCAGCTCGCCAACTGAGAGAACCCCGTGTGTGCGTCCCCCCGCCCGGCGGGGGGACGCACACACGGGGCGCGCGGGCAGCCGTGGCGAGCGGGGACAAAGCCGGTAAACGGGTCGCGGCGGTGCCGCCGAGGCGGCATCCTGGACCGGCAGCACCGTACCCCGACCGCGAGGAGCCGGACCGGCCATGATCGATCCCCGGTTGACCGGCCACGTCGCCGTCGTCACCGGCGCCAACCAGGGCATCGGTGCCGCCATCGCGGTCGCGTTGGCCACCCAGGGCGTGTCGGTGCTCGCCACGTACCTGCGGATGGACCCGGCCGCCCGCACCGACGACCCGTCGTTTCCCGCCCAGTACGGCCGGCTGCGCGCCCAGAGCGCGGACAGCGTCGTCGACCGGATCGTCGCCGCCGGCGGCAAGGCCGTCGCCGTCGAGGCGGACCTGGCCGATCCGGCCGTGCCGGCCCGACTGTTCGACGAGGCGGCCGCCTCCTTCGGTCCGGTCGACATCCTGGTCAACAACGCCAGCGGCTGGTTCGCCGACACGTTCCGCCCCGACAGCCGAGACCGGTTCGGCCGCCCGTTGACGGCCGTCGACGCGCACACCGTCGACCGGCAGTTCGCCGTGGACGCCCGCGCCCCGGCGCTGATGATCGCCGAGTTCGCCCGCCGGCACGTGGCCCGCAAGGCCACCTGGGGTCGGATCATCGGACTCACCTCCGGTGGTCCGCACGGCTTCCCGCAGGAGGTCTCCTACGGTGCGGCCAAGGCGGCCCAGGAGAACTACACCCTGTCGGCCGCCGCCGAGCTCGGACCGTACGGGGTGACCGCCAACACGGTCCACCCGCCGGTCACCGACACCGGCTGGGTGACCCCGGAGGTCGCGGAGGCGTTCGCCGGGTCCAGCCCGCCGCGTCGCGTCGCCCGACCCGAGGACGTCGCCGAGGTGGTCGTCCTGCTCGCCGCCCATCAGTCCCGCTACGTCACCGGTCAGGTCGTCCGGATGACCTGAGACCACAAGACCTGATACGACGATGACCTGATACGAGCAATTGATCTCCGCGCGGCGTTTCGGCGGCGTTTCGGTCGACCACTTTGGCATCCTGCTGCGATGCGCCGCAGCACCGCGCCCAGCGTCGTCGCCCGTACCTCCGCCCGTGGCCTCACACCGGCCGCGCCCGTCGACTTCACCGAGGCGTGGCTGCGTAACCGTCGGCTGTCCGAACACACCCGGGCCGCGTACCGGCGGGACATCGCCGGCTGGCTCACCTGGTGTTCCGGCGCGGACCTCGACCCACTGCGGGCGACGTTCCTCGACGTCAACGGCTTCGCCCGGGCGTTGGAGGCCAGCGTGGATCCGCGTACCGGCCGGTTGTTGACCCCCGCCACCGTGGCCCGCAAGCTGTCGGCGCTGTCCAGTTGGTACGCGTTCCTGGTGCGGCTGCGGGCGGTGCCGGCCAATCCGGTCACCGACGCCGACCGGCCCCGGGTCAACCGGGACCACTCGGCCACCCTCGGCCTGACCCCGGACCAGGTCGACGCGTTGTTCACCGCCGCGCACGCCGACCGTAAGCCGAGCGCGCCGCGTACGGTCGCGGTCCTCGCCCTGCTGGCCGACCTCGGCCTGCGGGTCGGCGAGTTGGTGTCGCTCGACGTCGCCGACCTCGGCCACGAACGCGCTCACCGCAGCGTGCGGTTCACCGGCAAGGGCGGCCGGGCGCGGCGGCGGGCGTTGGCCCCGGACACCGCCGCCGTCGTCGATCACTACCTGGCGGTACGGGCCCGCGACCAGCGGGTGCCGGTCGAGGAACTCACCGGCCCGCTGCTGGTGACCGCGACCGGGGCCCGGTTGGACCGGCACGCCGTGTTCCGGATGATCCGCCGGCTGGCCCGCGACGCCGGGCTGCCGGCCTGGGACCGGTTGTCGCCGCACTCGCTGCGGCACGCGTTCGCCACCACGGCCCGCGCCGAAGGCGTGCCGCTGGAGGACGTGCAGGACGCGATGGGGCACGCCGATCCGCGCACCACCCGCCGCTACGACCGGGACCGGCACAACCTGGACCGGGATCCGGCCTACCGGATCGCGGCGGCGCGGGCCGCCCGCGCCGCCGGCGGCTGACCACCACCGCGCCCCCGCCGTGGCGGCGGGGCGTCGGGCGGCGGCGCCCGCGGTCAGCCGTTGTCGGCGCGCTGGTCGTCGTGGGCGCGCAGCGAACCCGCGTGGGCGCGGGCGGTCGGGTCGCGGCGGACCTTGACCAGGCTGGCGACGATCGTCACGGCCAGGATGACCACGATCAGGCCCAGCGACACCAGGGTCTGCACCTCGGGCACCCGGTCGTCGAGGGTGTGCCCCCAGTGCAGGATCAGCTTGACGCCGATCAGGGCCAGGATCAACGCCAACCCGGTGGACAGGTAGACCAGACGGTCCAGCAGCCCCTTGACGAGGAAGAACAACGCCCGCAGGCCGATCAGCGCGAAGGCGTTGGCGACGAAGACGATGTACGGCTCCTGGGTGATGCCGAACACGGCGGGGATCGAGTCGAGGGCGAACAGCAGATCGGTGCTGCCGATCGCGATCAGGACGATGAACAGCGGGGTGACCACCCGCCGTCCGTCGATCCGGGTGACCAGCCGTCCGTCGACGTAGTCGGTGGACACCGGCAGCACCCGGCGGGTGGCGCGGACCAGGACGTTGTCGTCGACCTGCGGATCCTCGTCGCGGTGGCGGAACAGTTGGATCGCGGTGAAGATCAGCAGCAGGCCGAAGACCAGGAACATGAACGAGAACAGGTTCAGCAGCGCGGCACCGGCGGCGATGAAGATCGCCCGCATGACCAGCGCCGCGATGATGCCGAAGGTCAACACCTTGTGTTGGTGTTTCTCCGGTACGGCGAACGTGCTGATGATGATCACGAAGACGAAGAGGTTGTCGACCGACAGGCTCTTCTCCACCAGGTAGCCGGCGAAGTACTCGGTGCCGTAGGTGCCGCCGGCCCAGGCCATGAAGACCAGGCCGAAGACGATCGCGACCGCGACGTAGAACACCGACCAGGCGGTCGCCTCCCGGAAACCGACGGCGTGCGGGCGGATGGCCGCCACCGCCAGGTCCAAGGCGAGCAGACCGACGATGACCACGATCGTGACGGCCCAGACGCCGGGGCCTACCTCCAACGAACCCATGGTGAAGATCGTGCACCCACCAGCGGCGGCGCGCCCGCCGACACACCACTTTTCCGTTCTGGTGATCTCCGCGACGCCGTGCGTCACCGAGTCGGGAACGCGGCCGCTCCCGCGTCGCCGCCGTCACGGCCGGCTGAGCAGCTCCAGGTGCTGGTGGGCATCGACCGAGACGTCGTCGCGGCGTAACCACCGTCGGGCCCACAACCGGGCGGCGACCTCGGCGGCCTCCTGCCCGCCGGCCACGGCCTGTTCGACGAGCAGCGCGCCGGCCAGGGCGTACGCCATCCGCAGCGCCAACGGCCGTACGGCGGCCAGCGTCGCCGGCCCGCCCGGGTCGACGGTGACCGCCGCGACGGCGGACCGTAGTTCGCCGACGGTCTCGGCGAGGGTGTCGGCCACCGACGGGGCGAAGCCCCGGGCGGCGTCGGCGGCCCGGTCGAGCCGGGCCAGCAGCGGCGGCGCGGCGTCCTCGCGGACCACCGCCCGCAGTACGTCGAGGGCCAACACCGTCGTGGTGCCCTCCCAGATCGGCAGTACCTGCGCGTCGCGCAGCAGCCGGGGCACACCGGTGTCCTCCACGTACCCGGCGCCGCCGAAACACTCGACGTACTCGCTGGCGGCGGCGACCGCCAACCGGCCGGTGGCGAGCTTGGCCATCGGGGCGACCAGGCGCAGCAGCGCGGCCGAGGCCGGATCGCCACCGACCTCGACCCGGCCCAGCAGGGCGAACGCGTCACCGGCGAGGACGAACGCGCCGGCGGCGTCGACGGCCAGGGTGCCGAGCACGGCGCGGTGCGCCGGCGAATCGACGAGCCGACCGCCGGCGACGTCCCGGGCGGTGGCGTAGGCGTGCGCGTACGCCAGCCCCCGGCGCATGCCGCCGGCCGCCGCCGACGCGTTGTGCAGCCGGGTCACCACGACCAGGGTCATCGCCCTGGACAGGCCGGGTCGGGCCGGGTCACCCAGCGGCAGCGCGTACGCCTGACGCAACCCCACCTCGGCGGTCGGCAACGCCCGGGTGCCGAGCTTGTCCTTGAGTCGGTGCACCCGTATCCCGGGGGCAGGCGCGTCCGGGTCGGCGTCGGCGTCGGCCAGCGGGGAGTCGGCGGCGTAGCGGGGTACCAGGAACGGGGCGAGGTGCCGGCTGCCCGGCCCGGCGCCGGCCGGCCGGGCCAACGCCACCGCGACCGGTGCGTCGATCGCCGAGCAGAACCACTTCTCGCCGGTGAGCCGCCAACTGCCGTCACCGGCCGGGTCGGCGGTGGTGGTCGACCCGGACAGGTCCGAGCCGCCCCGCGCCTCGGTCATCCACTGTCCGCTGGTCACCGCCGTGGCCGGGTCGGTGCTGGTGAGTCGGGGCAGCCAGGAGTCGCGGACGGCCGCGTCGACGTCCGGCCGGGACAGCAGGGCCGCCGCGCCGTCGGCCATCGCGACCGGGCAGGAGAAGGTGGCCGACTCGGGGGCGTACAGGTGCAGCAGGGCGTGCTGCACGATCCGGGTGGCCGCGCCCCAGGTGGCGCGGGTCGGCGCCTGGTAGGGCAGGGCGACCAGGGCGTGTCGGGCGGCGGCGTCCCGTAGCCGCCGCCAGCCGTCGGCGGTCCGGATCCGGTCGACGCGCTCACCCCACGGCCCGTAACGGACCAGGTGGGGCGGGTGGGCTTCGGCGTCGGTGTGCGCGGCCCGCAGCGGCCCGTTGACGTCGGCGGCGAGGGCGGTGAGCCGGGTGTCGGCGGCGGCCAGCTCGGCCGCCGACAGGTGACGGCGCAGCCAGGCGTCGAGCAGCCAGTCAGTGCGGTACGGGTCCCCGGGCGCGGGTACGGGTTGGACGTATCGATCCACGATGATCCTCCTCGTCACGCACGGCGTCTACTACCCGACAGTAACCCGCTGGGATTGCGCGGAGAGCGTGACGCCTTCCGCCGCGTGCCGACGGCGGGCACAGTGGCTGGTATGCGACTGCTGATGTTGGGCGGCACCGGGTTCGTGGGCCGCTGCGTCGTCGAGGCGGCGCTGGCCCGTGGCTGGGCGGTGACCGTGGCGCACCGGGGCCGTCGACCGGCACCCGCCGGCGCGCGGGTGGTCGTCGTCGACCGGAGCGCCGCCGACGGTCTGGCCGGGCTGCGTACCGGGGAATGGGACCTGGCCGTCGACACCTGGTCGGGGGCGCCGTCGACGGTCCGCGACGCGGCCCGGCTGCTGCGCGACCGGGTCGGCCACCTCACGTACGTGTCGAGCCGGTCGGTGTACGTGTTCGCGCCACCGGCGGACGCGGACGAGGACGCCGAGGTGGTCGACGCGTCCGCCGACGACGGCGCGGACGTCGACTACGCCCGGGCCAAACGCGGCGGTGAACTGGCCGCCGTCGATGCCTTCGGGGACCGTGCGCTGCTGGCCCGCGCCGGGTTGATCCTCGGCCCGTACGAGGACGTCGGCCGGCTGCCGTGGTGGCTGACCCGGATGGCGCGCGGCGGTGACGTGCTCGCCCCCGGGCCGCGTGACCTGCCGTTGCAGTACGTCGACGCCCGGGACCTGGCCGTCTGGGCGCTCGACGCGGCCGCCGCCGGGCTGTCCGGACCGTACAACGTGGTCAGCCCGCTCGGCCACACCACGATGGGGGAGCTGCTGGACACCTGCGTACGGGTCACCGGGGCGGACGCCCGGCTGCGCTGGGCCGACCCGCAGACCATCGCGGACGCCGGCATCGCGCCCTGGACGGAGCTGCCGGTCTGGTTGCCGCCGGGTGAGCTGTACGACGCGCTGCACCGTGGTGACGTGTCCCGGGCGGTCGCCACCGGCCTGCGCTGCCGGCCGGTGGCCGAGACGGTCGCCGACACCTGGGCCTGGCTGCGCGGCCTCGACGGCCCGGCACCACTGCGGGCCGACCTGCCGCCGGTCGGGCTCGACCCGAGGCGGGAAGCCGACCTGCTGGCCCGGCTCGGCGACAGCTGATCGACGCGCCGGCCCCGCCGCGCGTACCCGCCGCCTGGCCGGCCACCCCCGTGGCGGGCTACGCGGCGGGCCCGAGGTCGCCGGCGCGGTGGTGCCGACGGCACAGCACCTGATAGCGCACCTCGGCGTGGTCGACGGTGTCACCGATGACGACCTGTTCGCCGTGCCGGGCCACCACTCCGTCGACGACCCGGGCGTTGAGCAGCCCTTGCCGCCCGCACCAGCACAGCACCTCGACCTGGATGCGGCACACCTCGTCGGCGAGTTCGAACAGTCGCCGCGCGGCCGGGAACAGCGCCGACCGGAAGTCACTGGCCAGGCCGAACGCGAACACGTCGACGTCGTAGCCGTCGACCAGGTCGGCCATCTGCTCCACTTGCGACACCGTGTAGAAGCAGGCCTCGTCGCAGATCAGGTAGTCGACGCGGGTGCCGTCGGCCCAGCGGCCCCGGACCAGCGCCACCAGATCGAGGTCGTCGGTGACCTCGATCGCCGCGTGCGCCAACCCGATCCGGGTGGTGACCTGCGGGCCCATCGACCGGTCGTTGCGGGTCAGGACCAGACCACGTCGGCCCTGCCGGGCGTGGTTGTGGTCCATCTGCAGGGCCAGGGTCGACTTGCCGCAGTCCATCGGCCCCCAGAAGAACTTCAACGCCGCGCCGTGGCGCAGCCGCCCGTCGCCGGCGGCCAGACAGGCGGTGGCCAGCGCGGACTGGTCCGCGCCGGCCGGCCCGGATGCCATCCGCGCACTGTCGTCGGTCACGACCGGGCAGCTTACTAGCCGTTACCCGGACGGCTGCCGTTCACCGCCGTGGTGGGTGACGGATCACCGTCGTTTCCGGGTGACGGATCACCGCCGTGGCGCGTCGACCGACACGACGAGCGACGGTGTCCGACGGTGTCGGACCACTGTGGCAGGATCTGCCGCCATGTTCCCCCGCACCTGGACCCTGACCCACATCGAACGTGTCATCCGCTCCGCCTGGGCCGCCGACACCTGTGACCCGGTGGACCTCGCCGACTGGCATCCGGGCAACCCCAGCCGGGGTCAGTGCGGGGTCACCGCCCTGGTGGTGCACGACCTTCTCGGTGGTGACCTGCTGCTCGGCGAGGTCCGCGTCGACGGCGACCGCACCGGCTCGCACTGGTGGAACCGGCTCGGTGTGGTCGAGGTCGACCTGACCCGGGACCAGTTCGGCCCGCACGAGCGGATCACCGCCGGTGTGGTGGTCACCCGTCCGGCCGGGCCGCCGACCCGCTGCCGCGAGCAGTACGAGACCCTGCGTACCCGGGTGCTGAAACAGCTCGGTGCCGACGTCGTGGTGGCGGCCGGCGGATAGCATGCACCGCCGGTGCTTCGGGAAAGGACAACGCAGACCGTGAACGGACCGGTACGGCTCGCCGTCGACCTGGGGACCACCCACACCGTCGCCGTGGTACGCCGGGGCGACGAACCGCCCCGGCCGCTGCTGTTCGACGGCTCACCGCTGCTGACCTCCGGGGTGTTCGTCGACGCGGTCGGCACCGTGCACACCGGCCGCGACGCGCAGCGGCTGGCCGCCGGTGAACCGCACCGTTTCGAGCCGTACCCGAAACGGCACATCGACGACGGCACGGTGCTGCTCGGTGACCGGGACCTGCCGGTGGCCGACCTGCTGGCCGCCAGCCTGCGCCGGGTGGCCGGCGAGGCCGCGATGGCCGGGGTACGTCCGCACGACGCGACGGTGCTGACCTGCCCGGCGGACTGGGGCACCCCGCGTCGGGACCTGCTGCGGGCGGCCGCCCAGCGGGCCGGGCTGGGTCCGGTGCTGCTGCTCGACGAGCCGATCGCCGCCGCCACCTACTGCGTGCGGGTGCTGGGCCGCCGGATTCCGCCGGGCGGCGCGCTGGCGGTGTTCGACTTCGGCGGCGGCACCCTGGACGTGGCGGTGGTCCGCCACGAGGCAGCCGCCGGCCGCCCGACCGGCGGACTGCGGGTGCTGGCCACCGGCGGCCTGGACGACCTCGGCGGCCTGGACGTCGACAACGCCCTGGTCGCCCACCTGGGCCAACTCGTCGCGATGCGGGATCCGCGGTTGTGGTCGCGGTTGGACCAGCCGGTGACCGCCGCCGACCGGCGGGACCGGCACGCCTTCTGGACCGAGGTACGGGCGGCCAAGGAGATGTTGTCGCGTACGTCGGTGGCGCCGGTGACGGTGCCCGGCCGCGACGACCCGATGCACCTGACCCGGGAGGAACTGGACCGGATCGCCGGGCCGCTGATCGACCGGGCGGTGGACGAGACCCGCCGGGTGCTGCAGCTCGCCGGGGTCGACCCGGCCCGGCTGGCCGGGCTGCTGCTGGTCGGCGGGGCGAGCCGGATGCCGCTGGTCGCCAGCCGCCTGCACGCCCGGCTGGGCGTCGCCCCGGCCGTTCCGGAGCAGCCCGAACTGCCGGTCGCCTACGGCGCGCTGCATCACGATCCGGCGGCGGCCGGTGCGGCCCCGTCGACCGCCACCCCGCTGTCCCCGGCCGCGCCGCCGTCGTACGCCGGCTACCCGCCACCGCCGGGCTATCCGCCACCGCCGGGCTATCCGCCACCGCCGGGCTATCCGCCGCCCACGTCCGGCGGGCCGGCGTATCCGTCGGCCCGGCCGCCGGCGGGTCACAGCCCGTCGGCGGAAACGGGCTACCAACCGCCACCGGCGCCCGGTTCCGGATGGCCGGGACCGCCGGGAAAGGTCGACCCCCCGGCCGTGGTCGGGCCGCCGCCCGTGTCGGGTCGGCGGCGCAGGCGCACCGGCCGGGTGGTCGCGACGGTCGCCGCCGCCGTGGTGCTGACCGTCGTCGCCAGCATCGGGTTGACCAGCGGTCGGCTGCTGGACCGGATCCGCGACGGTGGCGACGCCGGTGACGGCACGGGTACGTCGCTGTTCGGCTTCGGTGGCGATCAAGGCGGTGGCGGCGACACCGCCGGCGGGCTGGCCGAAACCCATCAGGTGACGCTGCCGGTCGGCACCACCCGGTCGGCGGGCACCATCGCCGGTGACCTGGCCGTGTACGCGGCGGTCAGCATCGGCGCGACCGCCGTCACCGCCCTGCCGGTCGCCGGTGGTGCCCCGACCTGGACCGCCGAGCTGGACGTCGAACCGGCCCGGTTGACGCTGACCGCCGTCGACGGGCTGCTCGTCGTCGACGCCGTCGACTCGGCCACCGACGACGGCGACGACATGCGGGTCGTCCTGGACGTCACCGACGGCACCGTCAAGTGGAAGGGCGGCTGGAACAACCGCACCGATGTGGTCTATCTCGGCACCGACGTGATCGTGGAGATCAGGGACGGCATCTACGACAACGCGGTGGCCCGGGTCGACCTGATCAGCGGTGACGAGCGGTGGCGGCGGGAGGCGCCCGAGGACGACCTGCTGATCGTCGACTCGGAGCGGATCCGGGCCGTGACCGGCTGGAGCGTCGATGGCGTCACGCCGGACGGTACCGGTGTGCTGCCCGCCGCGCACGGGCTGCGCGACAACCGGCACGCGGCGGCGGACCGAATCGTCGAACTCAGCGAAGGCGGCGGCCGGGGGGTTGTCCTGGACACCGCCACCGGGAAACCGGCCGTCAGTGGTGACCTGCCGCTGGACCACGACAGGTGGACCGTCTACGACGGGCTGGCGATCGGCAGGCTTTCCGACGACGCCTCACCGGGGCGGGACGTGCTGGCCGCCTACGACCTGGACGGTTTCGCCAAGAAGTGGGAACTGCCGTTGGCCGGCACCGACACCATCGAGTTGGTCAAGGCGTGCGGGCCGCAGCTGGTGTGCGTGGCGGTCGACGGCGGCACGTACCGGACGGTGGCGGTGAACACGGCCACCGGCGCCGAGGTGTGGTCGCGGCCCACCGAGTCCGGCACCGAGGACAACTGGTATGCCGTGGCGGACGGGATCCTCTTCGGTGATCAGACGTTCACCAGTGTCGACGAGTTCGTCCTGCTGGATTTCGCCGGCGGGCAGACCGCTGCCGCCGAGGATTTCGTGTCGGCGGTGGCGGTGTCCGGCGCGCGGGCGGCGGTGCTGAGTTACCGCTACGACCAGTCGTCGGGCAGCAGTGTTCCGCAGTTGGCGGTCTGGGAGGTGGCGACCGGCCGGCACACCGGGTCGGTCGACGTCGGCACCGACGTCACCGCCGGCCGGGTGGAGCAGGTGCTGGTCGGCGGTGACACGATCGTCGTGGTCACCGCCGACCATCAGGTACGCCTGCTGTCCGTCACCGGCCCGGCCTGAATCGGCCGGGTCGTCAGTAGACGGCCAGGCCGTAGGCGGCCAACGCCTCGGTGACCGGCTGGTGGAACGCCTTGCACGCGGCCTGGTTGCTGCCCGAGTGCAGGCCGAGGGCGGTGGTTCCGGCGAACACCGCGCCGCCGCTGTCGCCGTTGGCGGTGCACATGCTGGTCTGGAACAGACCGGTCACCAGGCCGGCGGAGTAGGCGACGGTGACGTTGACGGCGACCACCGGGCCGGTGGTGACGCCGGTGGTGCTGCCGCTCTTGCTGACGATCTGTCCGACGTACGGGTTGCCGGCGCCGGTGATGTCGCGGGTCGTGCCGTCGTACATGTTGACGACGCCGGGCCGGTTGGCGTTGGCGTCGTTCCAGCGGACCAGGCCGTAGTCGTTACCGGGGTAGCTGGTGGCGATGGTGGTGCCGGCGTTGGCGACCCCGTCGATGGTCCAGTGTGTCCGGGTGGTGGTGCAGTGCCCGGCGGTGAGGAACATCGGCTGGTTGGTGGCGTCGACGACGTTGAAGCCGAGGGAGCAGCGTCCGTTGGAGTAGATCGGGTCGCCGCCGGCGGCGGTGGTCTCCAGGACGCCGGGGAGGCGTTCGACGCGGACGGCGTCGCCGTAGCGGGCGGCGACCGCTTCGACGCGGGCCAGCCGGGCACCGGTGACGGTGGCGTCGACCGAGACGACGACCTGGTTGGTGACCGGGTCGGCGTACCAGGCGGTGCCGGTGACCGTGGCGGCCTGGCGGGTCAACGCGGCCGTGACCCGGTCGAGGTCGGCGGCGCCGCGTCGCACGACGCGCGCGACGCCGCCGGCGGCCCGGACCGTCCAGGCGGCGGTGTTGTCGGTGACGGTGACGACCATGCGGCCGGTGGTCGTGTCGCGGTAGGTGCCGGCGGAGCGGTCGCCGAGCCGTTCGACCAGGGCGAGCGCCGCCTCGCCGCCGAGTTCGGTGGCGGGGCGCGGCGCGGCCGAGGACGGGCTGGCGAGCAGACCTCCGACGAGTACGGCGGCAGTGGTCAGGGTCGCGCCGATGGCGCGGACCGACACGGGTATGGACCTCACACAGTCCTCCTGCGGGGGGTGGTCATGATCGTGTCCGGTAAGGACGATCACCATCATCACCCCAGGTCCCGGCCGGCACAGGAGGCCCAACGCCCAGTGAACGTGGACCGTCCGGGTGGATCTTGTCGCCGAATCCGCCGGGGGCACTGAGGAGTGTGGTGATGAGGCGTGGTGACTCGCGGCCCCGGCGCCGGCCCGGTCGCCGCGCTCGGCGCCGCGGTCGCCGCACTGGTCGGCCTGGCGGCGTTCCTGGCCGCGCAGGGCCTTGACCAGGACGATCAGTGGACGGGGCGCTGGCGCTGTTCCTCGGGGGTGGCGGCACCGGCCGTGCAGGCGTGGGCGTGTGGTCGGCGTCGGCGCGGGTCACGACGACACCGACCGCCCGGACCGGCCAGGCCGGGTCGGACACTCCGGACGGGCCAGGCGGGCAGGTCGGCGGCGAAATCTGCCGGGCTGGGATCTGTGAGCACACCGTACGCCGTTGTCTCGACGCACCGGCCGGCTCCTGGGACGGCACCATCAACGGCCTGTACGGGCTGCCGGCGGGTACCGACATCTGCCTGACCGACGGTGTGTCCGCCGCGGCGTTGATCACCATCGAGCGGGTGCCGGACGTGGTGGCCCGTACGATCAGTGCGGTACACCCGCTGGACGCTGGCGGGCTGAGGAGTCGACGGCATGGGGGAGCGGCGATGATCGAGCTGGCGCGGATCGAGGCGGCGGCAGGGCTGATCGCCGACCATCTGGTGCGTACGCCGACCGTGCCGAGCCCAGGGCTGTCGGATCTGCTCGGCGTACCGGTGACGGTGAAGCTGGAGCTGCTGCAGCGGACCGGGTCGTTCAAGGCGCGGGGCGCGACGGCGAAGCTGCTGAGTCTCGACGACGCGCAGCGGGCGGCCGGTGTGGTGGCGGTCAGTGGCGGCAACCACGCGATCGCGGTGGCGGTGATGGCCCGCGCCCTGGACGTGAAGGCGACGGTGGTGATGCCGCGGTCCGCGCCGGCGCGGGCGGCGGAGATCTGCACCGCCGCCGGGGCGACCCTGCGGCTGACCGACGACATGTCGGCGGCGTTCGCGTTGATGGACCAGTTGCGCGCCGACGGGTTGACGCTGGTGCATCCGTTCGATGACCCGGTCGTGGTGGCCGGGCAGGGCACGGTCGGTCTGGAACTCGCCGACGACGCCCCCGAGCTGACCGATGTGCTGGTCAGCATCGGCGGCGGCGCGTTGATCTCCGGGGTCGCCGCCGCGTTGCGGGCCCGCCGGCCGCAGGTGCGGATCTGGGGGGTGGAGACCGTCGGCGCGCAGGCGATGTCGCGGGCCCGGGCGGCGGGCGGGCCGGTGCCGGTGGAGTTGTCGTCGATCGTGTTGACGTTGAGCGCGCCGATGGTGTCGGCGCTGACGTACGACCACGTCACCGAGCTGGTGTCCGAGGTGCTGGTGGTCTCCGACGCCGAGGCCGTACGCGGCACCCTGGAGTTGGCCGAGCACGGCAAGGTGTGGGCGGAGCCGGCGGCCGGGTGTCTGCTGCCGGCGGCCCGTCAGGTGATCGACCGGGTCGGTCCGCAGACCCGGATCGGTCTGGTGGTCTGTGGCGGCAACTCGACCGTCGCGGACGTGACCGGCTGGGCGGCCCGGTTCGACCTACGGTGAGCGCCGCCGACCCGGCGAGCCGGTCTGCGGCTGGTGCCGGTCAGCGGGCGGCGCGGCGGCGGTGGGACAGCGTGACGTGGTGGTGGGCGCCGGCGTGTCCGGCCGGGTCGGTGTGCACGCTCGCCGACCTCAGTCTCGGTACGGCGTGGGTGAGTTGGTGTTCGGCGTCGGCGGCCACCTCGTGCGCGGCGATCAGGGTCAGGTCGGCGTCGACGACGAGGTCGGCTTCGGCGTGCAGCCGGTGGCCGATCCAGCGCAGCCGTACGGCGGTGACGTCGCGGACGCCGGGCACCGCGCGCAGGGTCGTTTCGGCGGTGTCGACCAGTTTGGGGTCGACGGCGTCCATCAGTCGCCGGTAGACCTCGCGGGCGGCGTCGCGCAGCACGTACAGAATCGCGACGGTGATGGCGAGGCCGACGAGCGGGTCGGCCCACTGCCAGCCGGCCGCCGCGCCACCGGCGGCGGCGACGACGGCCAGCGAGGTGAACCCGTCGGTACGGGCGTGCAGGCCGTCGGCGACCAGCGCGGCGGAGCCGATGCGCCGGCCGACGCGGATCCGGTAGCGGGCGACGAGTTCGTTGCCGGCGAAGCCGACGACGCCGGCGGCGGCGACCCACGGCACGTGGGTCATCGGCTGCGGGTGCAGCAACCGGTCGACGGCGGTCCAGCCGGCGGCGATCGCCGATCCGGCGATGACGGCCACGATGACGATGCCGGCGATGTCTTCGGCGCGGCCGTACCCGTAGGTGTAGGCGCGGGTGGCGGCGCGGCGGCCGACCAGGAACGCGACGGCCAGGGGTACGGCGGTGAGGGCGTCGGCGACGTTGTGCAGGGTGTCGCCGAGTAGCGCCACCGAGCCGGAGGCGGCGACGATGACGGCCTGGGCGGCGGCGGTGGCGGCGAGGATCGCCAGGGAGATCCAGAGGGCGCGGAGTCCGGCGCGGGACGATTCGAGGGAGTCGTCGACCTTGCCGGCGGTGTCGTGGGTGTGCGGGGTGACCTGGTGCAGCACCCGCCGCCACCAGCTTCGCGGCGTCGGACGCTGATGGCGGTGCGGGTGATCGTGGTGGTGCGGATGATCGTGGTGGTGGTCGTGGGCCATGCCGGGTCACCTCTGCTCGCCGTCGCCGGGCGGGTGGCGGTGTCGGCCACCCGCCCGGCAGAATATGTGCTCATGTACGCACGCGACAACGCTGCAGGTGCCACAGTAGGGCAGCAGCCACCGACCGGGGCGCAGGTAGACGCGGCGGTGACCGCGTTGCGGATGCTTGCCGACCCGACCCGGCTGCGTCTGCTGTGGCACCTGCGTGACGGCGAACACGACGTCGGCACCCTCGCCGCGTCGGTCGGCGCCGCCCGGCCGGCCGTGTCGCAGCATCTGGCGAAACTGCTGCTCGCCGGCCTGGTCACCAGCCGCCGCGACGGCCGCCGCGTGCTCTACCGGGCGCGCGGCGGCCACGTCCGCCGCCTGGTCACCGAGGCCCTGCACGCCGCCGACCACCACCTGACCGGCGCCCCCGACCACGACTGATCCCCGGATCAGTCGTGGTCGGGATCAGATGCCGGCGTACGCCTTCGACGTCGACGTCGGGCAGGACCCGCTCGAGCCACCTCGGCAGCCACCACGCCGACCGACCGAGCAGCGACAACACCGCCGCCGACGCCGAGGCGCTGCGCCACGAGGCCGCCGACGCTGGCCGTCGACACCGCCGCCGGCTGGATGCTGATGGCTGGAGCCGGGGAGACGCTGCGGGTGGTGAGCCAGCGTGAGCGCGGCCTGGACCGGTGGTACGCCGTCCTGCCGCTCTACGCCGACGTGCAGCTCGACTCGGCCGGCGACGTCGACGAACTGCTCGCCCTCGGGGTGCCCGACCGGCGGCTGGCCACCCTGCCGCAGGCGTACGAACGGATCGTCGACGCCGTCGGCGCCGAACCGCGTTTCCGCGACGCGGGGCCGACGGTGGCCGGCCTGTGCCCCGAACTCGCGGGGTACGGGCTGCCGGAGCTGCTGCAGCACGACGACCTGCGACACCACGCCGTTCCGCGACGCCTACCTGACCCCGTACGCCGAGCGGTTCGCCGGTGACCTGGTGGCCGCCGCCCGGCAGACCCTGACCCGGCTGCGGATGTTCCTCGACGGCCGCCCGTAGCCGGCGCGACCGACCACCGCTGGTCCCCGCGTCAGTGACAAAACGAGGAGTACACTTCGACGAAACGTACTCCTCGTTTTTGGAGGTCGTCCTGATCGCGAAACCGGCCCGGATCTTCGACCGGGACTTCGAGTGGCGGCAGCTCACCGCGTTCCTCGCCCGATCAGGTCCGCAGCTGGGGGTGGTCAGCGGCCGACGCCGGCAGGGCAAGACGTACCTGTTGGAAGCCCTGACCCGGCAGACCGGTGGGCTCTACTTCGGTGCCACCCAGGCGACATCGGCCGAGTCGTTGCGCCTGTTCACCCAGGCGCTGAACAGCTGGCTGGGCGTCTCGGCCCCGATCCGGTTCGACAGCTGGGACGCCGCCGTCAGCTATCTGTGCGCTCTGCCCGACCGGCCCGGCCCTGTCGTCCTGGACGAGTTTCCCTACCTCAGCAAGGTCGAGCCGGCGCTGCCGTCGATCCTGCAGCGGGAGATCGACCGGGCCGTGTCGGACGACCGGTCGCTGTCGCTGCTGCTGTGCGGGTCGGCGATGTCGGTGATGGGCGGGCTGCTCGCCGGGTCCGCCCCGCTGCGTGGACGGGCCAGCCTGGAGCTCGTCGTCCAGCCGTTCGATCATGTGCTCACCGCCGAGTTCTGGGGGCTGACCGACCCGAAGCTCGCCGTGGCGCACCACGCGGTGGTCGGCGGCACCCCGGCGTACCGGCGGTTCGTCGGTGACGACGCGCCGCGCGACATCGGCGACTTCGACGACTGGCTGGTCCGTACCGTGCTCAGCCCGGCCACCCCGCTGTTCCGGGAGGCGCGGTACCTGTTGGAGGAGGAGGCCGACGTCCGGGACACCGCGCTGTACCACTCGGTGCTGGCCGCCGTCGCCGCCGGCAACAACACCAGGGGCGGGATCGCCGGCTACATCGGCCGCAAGGCGGCCGACATCGGCCACCACCTCAACGTCCTGGAGGACAGCCACCTGCTGGTACGGGAACCGGACGTGTTCCGCTCCGGCCGGACGGTCTACCGGATCGCGGAACCGTTGATCACGTTCTATCAGGTGATCATGCGACCGCAGTGGGGGCTGCTGGAGAGTGGCCGGGCCGAGTTGGTGTGGCGCGACGCCCGCCCCCGGTTCGCCGCGCAGGTGATCGGCCCGCACTTCGAACGGCTGTGCCGGGCGTACGCCCTGACCGCGCCGGCGGAACTGTTCGGCGCGCTGCCTGGTGAGGTCGGCGCGGGAGTTGTCACCGACCCGCAGCGGCGTCGGCAGATCGAGGTGGACGTCGCCGTGTTCGCCCCGGCGGTCCCGGGTGAGCAGCGCCGCCTGCTCGGCCTGGGCGAGGCGAAGTGGGGTGAGGTGATGGGGGCACGCCACGTCGACCGGCTGCGCCGGGCCCGTGATCTGCTCGCCGCCCGTGGCTACGACACCCGGGACACCGTACTGGCCTGCTTCAGCGGGGCCGGGTTCGACGCGGGCCTGACCGACAGCGTCGAACCCGTCCGTACGGTCGGACTCGACGACCTCTACCCATTACCCTGAAAGTGTGGGACGCAGCGAGACCGACGGGCGCAGCCAGGCACGGTACATGGCCAGGCCAGGCCGCCGCGCGGTCGTCGCCGCTGATCTCGCCGAGCTGCGCGGACCGGTCAGCGGGGTCGTCGAGCTGCCGCACCGGCTGCACTGGCAGCCAGACCGCCGGGTCGACCTGAACAATCCCGCGCTGTTGCGGTGGATGTACGAGACCGTGCTGGTCGAAGCCGTCGCCGCGGTCGAGCTGACGACCTGGCTGCACGGCCCGACCCTGGTCCGACTCTGGCCCGACCTGTGGGTCCCGCGTGGCGTCCGACAGGCGTGGGAAGACCGGCACCCGCAGCTGCGCATAGCCCACCAGCCCGCCGCCGCGTGACGCCGGAGGAGTTCCAGGCCGAGGTGGCGCGGCTGGCGCTCGCGGTCGCCCGGCGGCACGGTTTCGCGTTGGCCGGCGGGCACGCCCTGATCGCGCACGGGGTGGTGGACCGGCCGACCGAGGACGTTGACCTGTTCACGGACCAGGCCGGTGGGGTCGCGGCTGCCGCCGACCTGGTGATGTCAGCCCTGAGCCAGACTGGCCTGCACGTCCAAACCGTCGGTGACGCGGACGATGTCGGCGGCGTGTTCGACGGCTTCGAGCACGACCTGGTCGAGTGCGAGGTCAGCAACGAACACCAGGTGGTACGGCTGCAGCTGGTGCGGTTCGACCGGCACCGCCAGCCGGTGATGATGCGGATCGGGCCGGTGCTGCACCTCGACGACGTACTCGGCACCAAGGTGGCGGCGTTGGCCACCCGGGCCGCCCCTCGTGACTACATCGACACTGCTGCCGCGCTCACCCGTTACTCCCGCGACCGGCTGATCGGTCTGGCCCGGCAGGCCGACTCCGGGTTGACCGACGAGGACTTCACCGACGCCATGCAGCGGCTGGACCGGATGGACGATTCCGTCTTCCGCGAGGTCTACGGGCTGACGGCAGCGCAAATCAACGAGGTTCGTCACCGCTTTGCCGCCTGGCCGAGATCTGCGACGTGACGGCCGCCGCCAGGTGAGCCCGTCAAGCCAGGTGACCAGATCGATGTCGAGCGGGGTGCCGGGGTCACCACGACGTTGCCGCCGTGGCGACCCGGCCGATTCGTCGTCAGTCGGCGTGGGCGCGCAGCGCGGCGATGAACCATTCCATCGCCGGCACCTGCGGTGGGGCGGCCGGCCAGCCGTTGAGGACGCCCAGCAGCTGCCAGTAGCGTTCCACC
The DNA here is from genome assembly GCF_029626025.1 of Solwaraspora sp. WMMD406. NCBI lineage: Bacteria > Bacillati > Actinomycetota > Actinomycetes > Micromonosporales > Micromonosporaceae > Solwaraspora > Solwaraspora sp. WMMD406. Next base: position 4,346,554 of record NZ_JARUBF010000001.1, on the reverse strand, counting down.
CGCCGGTCGGTGAACGTCTCGGTCTGCGCGGCGAGGCGCAGCCGCTCCGGTCCGGGCAGGTCGGCGTCGACGATCCGGTCGAGGATCTGCCGGGCGTCGGCGGATTCCGGTGCGATGCCGGCCCGCAGCGCCGCGCCGGCTTCCTCGGCGACCCGGGCCGGGTCGAACGGCTGCTCCGCCGGCTGCCGCGCGCCGGTAACCGCCATTTCGCGGACCCGCTGCTGGAACTGTTCGTCGCTGACCAGTTCGGCCAGCTCCACCCAGGCGTCGATCTGCTCGCGGCTGGGGTCGGTCGGCAACTCGGCCGGCAGTTGCCGCATCATCGTGGCGATCCGCGCGCCGGGTGCCTGCGGATCGACTCCGTCGAAGGTCTGGGTGACGAAGTCGTCGATCAGCCGCTGCCGCTGCTGCGCGGTCAGGTTGGCGAGTTTGTGCATGAGTCTCAGCTCCTCTGTCGTACTGTCCCGTTCGGCGATCGACCGCAGCACCGCCCGCCGTACCTGCAGCGCCCGGATCTCCGTGTCCAGCGCCGCCGCGTGCACCTTGGCGACGTCGGCGACGCTGGTCTGCCGGCGCAGCACCTGCCGTACGGTGTCCAGATCCAGACCCAGCTGTCGCAGGGTGTGCACCAGGTCCAGCCGGGCCACCGCCGCCACGTCGTAGAGCCGGTAGCCGGCGGCGCTCCGACCGGCCGGGGTGATCACGTCCTGGTCGGACCAGAACCGGATGGTGCGTACCGACAGGCCGGTACGGCGGGCGAGCTGACCGATGGTGATCAGCTCGGTGCGGTCGTTCATGGCTTCAGCGTGCACCTTCCAGCCGGTGGAGACTCAAGCCGGACGGTACGGGAAATTCTCGGCGGCGTACTCGGAGACGATCTCGGCGAGGACGCGGCGCGCGCTCGCGAACTCCGCGCGCGTTCCGGGCACCGTAGGTGTAGGCGCAGGTGGCGAGCGTTTTCCAGAGTGCCCAGCCGCGTCCGCGTGCCCACGTCGCGGTCGGCTTGCCTTTCGCCACCGGGGTGGGGACGGGCAGCGGCAGCCGGGCGGCGAGAACCGGGAGCCACCGGTGTTCCTTGTCGACCGCCAGGGCGTACTCGGCGGCGCTGGGCAGCCGTACCAGCAGGTCGGGGCCGAGGTGGAAGGTCCAGTTGTCCCAGCCGCCGTTGGCCACCGGCGTGATCGGGTGGTGCGCCAGGTGCGGGACTGGTCGGCGACGAGCCGACGCACCTGGTCCGCGTCGACGGTGACGCGTTGCGGCGGGGGACCGAGCTGCGGGACGTCGCTCACGCCACCGCCCCGGTGTGCCGGGCCATGGTGTCGGCGGCGTCGGCCAGGACGCGGCGGGTCGTGGCGGTGCCGGTGTGTCCGGCGTCGCCGATGACGTGCAGTCGCGCGTCGGGCCAGGCGTGGGCGATCTCCCACGGGGTGATCGCCGGCCCGCTGACGTCGGTACGTCCGTGCACCAGCACCCCCGGGATGCCGGCCAGCTTCGGCACGTTACGCAGGATCTCGCCGTCGGCGAGGAACGCGCCGTTGCCGAAGTAGTGCGCGCAGATCCGGGTCATCGTGAGCCGCTGGCGCAGCTCACCGGCTGAGTACGCGCCCGGGTTGCCGTTGTGCTCCTCGGAGATCAGCGCGTCCTCCCAGGCGCACCACTCGTCGGCGGCGCGCTGCCGTACCGCCGGGTCGGGGTCGGCGAGCAGTTGGCCGTAGCGCAGCAGCACCGGTTCGATCGGGGGCGCGGTGTCGGTCGGCAGCCGGTAGCCGGGCAGGCCGGCGTGGGCGATGAACCGCTGCCACGCTTCGGGGAAGAACCGGCCGGAGCCCCGGTACAGCCAGTCGACCTCGGACCGGCGGGTCATGGTGACCGCGACGAGGATCATGCCGCGTACCCGGTCGGGGTGGTGGGTCGCGTACGCGAGGGCGAGCGTCGCACCCCAGGAGCCGCCGTACACGATCCAGCGGTCGATGCCGAGGTGGGCGCGGAGCCGTTCGATGTCGGCGACGAGGTGGGCGGTGGTGTTGGCGCTCAGGTCGGTGGCCGGGTCGGCGGCCGACGGGGTGCTGCGGCCGCAGTTGCGCTGGTCGAACAGGACGAGGCGGAACCGGTCGGGGTCGAGCGCGTCGCGGTGCCGGGGCGTGCATCCGCTGCCGGGCCCGCCGTGCAGCACCACGACGGGTACGCCGTCGGGGTTGCCGCAGACCTCCCAGTAGACCTGGTGGCCGTCGCCGACGTCGAGCATCCCGGTGTCGTACGGCTCGGTCATTCGCGTACTCCTTCTCGGGTGCCGGCGGGGGCGACGGCCACCACGTCGGCGATGCTGTGGTCATGGAGTACGTGTCCAGAGTGCCGCGACCGCCGCTGGACGGGCTGATCGACGACCTCTACTACCTGGAGGGTACGCCGCCGTACGCTCGGTTGACGCTGCCGCCCACGCCGGCAGCGTTGCTCATCGTCAACCTCGGGGCACCGTTGCGCATCCGTGCCGGCACCGATATCGAGACGGCCGAGTACGGCGACGGCTGCGTGGTCACCATGCCCACCCGCGCGTACGACTTCGGCTACCCGGTCCGGACCCGGTCGGTCGGCGTGCACGTCAAGCCGTGGGGGTTGGCGCCGTTGGTGCCGATGCCGGCGGCCGAGCTGTGCGACCGGCTAGCCTCAGCGGACACACCGCAGGAGATGCTGACGGTGCTCGAGGAGGAGCTGACGCGACGGCTGCGCGCGACCGTCGGCCTGGGACTGGTCCGTCACATCAGCGGTGTCATCACGGCGACCCGCGGGGCGGTGGCGATCGGTGACCTGACCACGGCGGCCGGTGTCAGCAGCACCCATCTGGCACAACGGTTCAAGGAGCTCGTCGGCGTCACGCCGAAACGGCTGGCCCGCATCTCCCGTTTCGCCGCCTCCGTGTTCGCGATCGACCCCGCCGGACCGGTCGACTGGGCCGAGCTCGCCAGCGGCGCTGGCTACTTCGACCAGGCGCACTTCGGCCACGAGTTCCGGGCGTTCACCGGCCTCACGCCGACCCGTTACGTCGAGGTCCGGCGGCGGTTCCTACGCGAAACATCCCGACCATGTGCTGAACAGTTGGCCGCTGCCGGCGGTTTGATTTTCTACAAGAACGCCAGCTCACGGCGCGCTACGTTGATGCCTCCAGACGTAGAGGGGGAGCCTCGTGGGCATAGTGGTCATGTACGGCTCGGTGTCGGTGGACGGCTTCATCGCCGATGTGAAGGACCAGCCCGGACCGCTGTTCGACTGGCTGACCAACGGCGATGTCCCGTTGGACGACAGCGGCGAGCTGACGGTGTCGCGGACCTCCTACGACTACGTCCGGCCGTACTGGGATCAGATCGGGGTGACGATCGTCGGCCGCCACGTTTTCGACATGACGGACGGCTGGGGCGGCACCCCGCCGGCCGGGGTCGACCACATGGTCGTAGTGACGCACCGGGCGGCGCCCGATGGCTGGGACCCGGAGGCGCCGTTTCACTTCGTCGACGGCGTCGAGGCGGCCGTGGCCAGGGCGCAGGAGCTCGCCGGCGACCGCCTCGTCGAGGTCGCCGCCGGCGACGTCGGCGGCCAGGTGCTCGCCGCCGGTCTGGTCGACGAGGTACGCATGGACGTCGTACCCGTCGTGTTCGGCTCCGGCAAACGCTTCTTCGGGTCGGTCGACACGCAGCACCTCCTGGCGGATCCTGACGTGACGATCCCGGGCAACCGGGTGCTCCACCTGCGCTACCGGGTGCGCCGCCAAATCGGCCTGAATGCTGCCGCAGCTGCGGGCCGCTGCGCCGACCGGGCCGCCGACCTGATCGAGGCCGAAATCGGCGGTACGGCAGCAGGTGGGCTGTGACCGGGGCGGATGCGTCACCGCGACCCGCCCCGGATCGATCAGAGTTCCCGGTAGTAGACGGCGACTGGCAGTGGGGTGCAGCCCAGTGCTTCGTAGAGGGCTCGGGCGGGCGCGTGGAACTCGTCCCCGCCTGTGCCGATCTCGACGACCTGGGCACCGAGTTCCCGCATCGCGCCGAACGCGTGCTCGCACAGCGCGGCACCCACGCCGTGCCGGCGGTGCTCCGCAGACACGGCGATGATCGTGACGCTGGCGTTTCTCCGCGCTGGATCTACGGCCCAGGCCACGTAGCCGGCTATGGCACCCTCGATCTCCGCGACCGCGATGAACCTGTGCTGGGCGGGGTCGTGGAGCCCGGCAACCTGCTTGACGTAGTCGTCGCGCCACCTGCCGTGCTGGTTGGCGAAAACCACCTCACCTACGAGGGGCCGGAAGGAGCCCTCGTAGAACGGCCCGAACGTATCGATGGTCAGTTCGGTGAGCCGGGCGAGGTCATGCTGAAGGAACGAGCGGATACGCATGTGAGTGTGCCTCTCAAGCTGAAGTGCTGAAAGCCGACAAAATAGGCATCAGACGGGTCAGCCAGCGGCCACAATCGGCGGCGGGCCGACCTTCAGCGGCGGGTACGCCAAGCGGCGAAGCAACTCATGTTCGGAATCGTACGGGGCGCTGCAACCGTTTTCGCTACGCGGTGCTGCGAAACGATGTCCCCGGTGCCCGGCGGTCGCAACCGCCGGGCACCGGGTAACGACGCTCAGATGCCGCAGCTCGGCGCGGACCAGGACCGGCTCGGGGTGGCACCCAGGTGGGTGTGGTCGTTGTGGCCGGGGTAGCCGGGGCCGAGGATGTTGCTGAAGCCGTGGTTGCGAGCCTGCTGGGCGAGCCGGCAGAACGAGGGCGAGCCGACCAGGTCGACGCCGTCGCCGTACAGGTGTCGGCTGTTGGAGGCGCCGCCGACCGCGCTGTTGCAGGAGTAGCTGCGGAAACCGCTGCTGACATAGAGCGGTACGTTGCCGAGAGCGCGCCGCATGGCCTGGAGCTTCCACATGGATACGAGGGCGTTGAACTTGGCGGTGCTGGCGGACACCGCGCCACCGGACCAGCTGCTGTTGCACTTGTTCATCTCGGCGTAGCTGAAGTTGACCGGCGTGCAGTCGTTGTCCTGGAGCTGGTAGATCTTGTTGAAGGTCTGCGAGCCGGCGACGCCGTCGGCGGCCAGACCGTAGGCCTGCTGGAAGCGGATCACCGCGGACCGGGTGGCGGGACCGTAGACCCCGTCGAGGGCGAGCACCGCGCCGTAGCCCGGGTAGCCGGAGACGCGGATCTGCAGCTGCTTGACATCGTTTCCGGACATTCCCTGGGACAGGGTGCGCCCCCAGGTGTAGCAGCCGTCGGCGTGGGCGGCACTACCGGTGGCGACGACGCCCGCGAGGGCGGTGGCGGCGACGACGGCGCAGGCGACGAGCATCCGGCCGGCCCGGTGGAGAGCAGTCCTCATCGGTCATTCCAATCGACAGTTGACGATCAACTTCGAGATCATCACCCGTCGATCACTCAGTGGTCAAGAGCCATTACTTTCCGCTGTATGTCCTGTGTGGTATGCGCATCCGGCGACGAGTATGGTGGCCTGCCGACGTAACGTCCGGGACACGAAAGCGCCATGGGAATCCTCTCGCCAACATCCGCCGCGCTGACTGGCTAACACGCCGTCGCGCGGCAGCTCCTCAACTTGACGCGGCGGCCGGCGTGGCTCGCCGGTGCGCTTCCCACGCCCGGGCGGCCTCGGCCATGCCGTTCTTCCAGGGGTTCGGGTCGGCGGCGGCGATCTGCGTCCACATCCGGGCGAGGGCGGACGCGAAGACATCGACGGCCCTGGTCGGGGCGCTGGTCCAGGCCGAAGCTGGGCTTACGCACGCTTCGGCCTGCTCCGGGGTGTGCCCGGCGAAGACCAGACGCACGATCAGACAGCTCGGGTCGATGAACCCAGCGCCGAGCGTCGGCCATGCCCAGTCGATCAGGCGGGCCGCGTTTCCGTGGATGAGCACGTTGTCCGGGCTGTAGTCGGTGTGCAGCAGGGTGTCGCCGCGTAGCAGGGGCAGATCGGCCGGCTTGACGTACGCCGCCCATCGCCGCTCGGCCCGTTTGAGCTGGGGGAGGTCGGGACACCAGAGCAGCGCCAGGCGCTGCATCGTGTCGACGACCTTCGGCAGGTCGGGGGAGCCGGGTGCGTAGTCGGCGTGTCGACCGGGAGCGGCCTGGAAGCCGAGCAGGTTCCAGCCGTCCACCTCGGTCTGCCACAGCAGTTCGGGGGAGAGCGGGCTGACGTATCTGCTGACCGCTGCTTCGCGCTCCTGGCTGGCGACCCGGGGGTCTTCGGTGCGCAGGCCCTTGACGAAGATGGGCCCATCACTGGTGCTCAGCAGGATGGCGATGGCGGAGTTCTTGCCAGCCTCAGCGGTACGCGCGGCGCGGACGGTGCCGGTGCGGTGCTCGATCGCCGCGCGAACCAGGGCCGTCAGGTGGTCCCAATCGGTTCGCTGCATTGTCGCCCTCGCGGTCTTCGATCATCGAGCCGCGAAGGAGTTTGCCAGATGCCGCCGTGCCCGGCCTGCACGACAGGCCGGGCACGGCGGGATTCGCTCGATCAGTACGGGTTGTCGACTGCGGCGATCCGCTCGGCCAGAACGGCGGGGGTGATCTCGGTGGCGGGCAGCCACGCGAAGTCGTGAACCTCTTCGGCCTGCAACGTCACATCCCGGGCGGTGGTGGTGAACGCGTAGCGCAGGTCGAAGTGCTGGTGGTCGGGTTCGCCCTTGGCCGGGTTGGCCGGAATCGGGTGGACGTCGATGTCGATCGGCGTCTCGTCGAGCAGAGTCAGCGCCGTGCTGCTGATGCCGGTTTCCTCGGCGACCTCGCGTAGCGCGGCCCCGACCAGGGTGGTGTCGTCGGATTCGAGGTGCCCGCCGGGGCGCAGCCAGGTGTTGAGCGCGTTGTGGCGGATGTGCAGCACCCGCCGGTCCGCGTCGAGGACGAGCGCCGAGCAGGTGACGTGCCCGGTGAACGTCGCGCGGGAGGTCAGGTCGCCGGGCTCGCGCAGGGCGGCGGTCAGCGGAGCGAGCCGGCCGACCTCGTCGGGGTGGCGGTCCAGATAGACGGTGACGGTCGCGGCGATGTGGTCGGCGTCGATCATCGGTGTACCCCCCCCCCGGAGGGTTGGAGTGGGCCAGCCAGGGCTAGCGGGTTGATCTGGACGGAGCGAAGCCCTGGTCCGCCGCTGCGTCATAGCCGGCGGACCAGGGCTTCGTCGTTGGTCGGGAGTGGTGCGGGGTCAGTGTGGGGTCTTCACCGTGTCGACGAAGTGCTGCCAGGCGGCGGTGTCGAAGGTGAGGACCGGGCCGGTCTGGTCCTTGCTGTCGCGTACGGCGACGCGGTACGGGTGGCCGGCTACCTCGACACAGTCGCCCTCGGCATCGGATCGGGTGGACTTACGCCAGACGCCGTCAGCCTTCATCGTCGTACTCCTTGGCGATCCGGGTGATGAACTCGGTCGATTCTAGCGGGGTGAGGCAATGCTGCTTGATCGACGACCAGATGCCCTCGTACACCTCGATCTCGGTGGGTTTGTCGAGGTAGACGGCACCGCACGGGCCGTCGGAGTAGACGGTGGTCGGCTCGGGTGGGCGGACGCTGACCTTGGGGAAGGTCAGGATAGAGAAGGGTGCGACTGCTGGTCTGCTGGGGAGCCCGGCGGCGAAGGTGAGGACCCGGACGGTGACGTTGTGCCGTTGGGTGGCGACGGCGGCGAGGTGTCGCAGTTGGCGGGCCATCGCGGCCCGATCTTTCATCGGGCGGAGCAGGGCAGCCTCGCCGATCACCACGTCGAGGTCGGGTGCCTGTGGGACGACGCGGGCGAGCAGCTTCTGTCGCTTTGACCGGACTTCGATCTTTGCCTGGTGGTCGGCCGGGCTGAGGTCGGGGTTTCCGGTGGTGATGATCTCGGTCATGTACTCCAGGGACTGGAGCAGGCCGGGGATGACGTTCGGCTCGTACTTGCGGATCGTCGAAGCGGCGGCTTCGAGGCCGACGTACAGCTTGAACCATTCTTTGATGGCGTGGTCGTAGCTGTGGTACCAGCCGCGTGACTTGGTCTCGCGGGCCAGGTCGCGCATCGTTGTGATCGTTTCCGGGGGCGCGCCGTAGAGCCGGCACATCGCCTCGGCGTCGTTCGGGTGGATCGGCACCTGGCCGCCCTCGTAACGCCAGATGCGCGGTGGCGACCATTCGAGTGCCTTGGCCGCTGCGGCAACCGTGACATGAGCGTCTTCACGAAGCTCTCTCAGATATCGACCCAGTTGCCTGCGCGGGACAGTGCTGCCGGCGTCGTCCACGAAACCCCGTCCTCTCGTGTCGCGTAATGGTGGGTGGATGTTGGGTTCGAACCTACCGGTGCGAGATTGCGCTGAGCCAGGTGGCGAATAAGCATGATGTGAAGGAAGAGTTCAGTGATCATGGGAAATGTGTTGTAAGAAGGGTTGACAAATGGGGTTGAGGTCCACACGCGACGGCGCGATACGGTTCGCGCCACGACACGCCCGCAACTGGCGGCGACTCGGCCGGTACTGCCGCTGCGGAATACGCTGGCCCTGCCCCGACAGGTGCCTGTCGTCGACCATCGCGCCGTACCTGCACAACACGCCGGCCCCGCGTCCGAAGCCGACGGATCGGCCGCCGAACCAGTCGCCGCAGTGGGATCGCGGCCCCCGATGGAACCACCCCACCGAGTACGTGTGGGTCGCCGGCCTGTTGACGCGCGGACAGCGCGCCCGAGTGAACGGGGCGCACTGATGCACATCGCGTCCCGCCCCCACTGGAATTGCCGCGAGTGCGGTACGGAATGGCCGTGCGAAAGCGCCAAGATCGAGATCACCGCCGACTGGGCCAACGACCGTATCGGGATGTGCGTCTACCTCGCCACCCTGATGTACGAGGCGATCGACGACCTGCTGGAATGCGACGCCGAGCAGCTCAGCCCGCCGGACCTGTACCGCCGGTTCCTCCGCTGGCCCGACCAGATCGCCGAATCCGAAGCTATTGCTCGCCTGTCAGCGCGTCCCGGCGAGCCCTGACCGCTGTTGCCTCGTCCCCGCGACCGAGCCCGTCGAGTACGTCCGCCAACGTCCCAGTGCCCTGACCAGGTCTCAGGTGGACGGGCGCTACCCCGATTCCCCTCTTTGTGCCAACAGTGAGCTTGCGAGGTTGGCTCGAGCGTGTCGGTGTTGGACCTCGATGGCCTCGACGGGGGCATTCAGGGTTTCTGAGGCAGGGTTGAGTAGCGGAGTCCGGGTTCGGCGCGGCCCACCCGGCCAGGTCCAGGTCCAGCGGCGTTTGGTGAGCTGTCGGTAGATCGTGACGGCTTCGACGGCGGCATCCAGGGCCTCCTTCTGCCGGCCCAGGTTCCACAGAATCGCCGAGAGGTTGTTCAGCGACATGACGAGGTCGGGTTCGTGAACGGCAGGGTTGGCTTGAGCGAGTCGGCGGTAGATGCCGACGGCTTCGACGGTGGCGTCCATGGCCTCCCCATGCCGCCTCAGGTCCGACAGCCGGACGCCGAGGTTGTTCAGGGATTTAGCGAGGTCGGGTTCGTGCGCGGCGGGGTTGGCTTGAGTCAGCCGCCGACGGATCGTGACGGCTTCGACGGTAGCGTTCAGGGCACCCTTCTGCCGCCACAGGCCCGACAGCTGGATGCCGAGGTTGTTCAGCGACGCGGCGAGGTCGGGTTCGTGAACGGCAGGGTTGAGTTCAGCAAGTCTGCGGTGGATCCTGACGGCTTCGGTGGTGGCGTTCATGGCCTCCCAATACCGCCTCAGGTCCGACAGCCGGACGCCGAGGTTGTTCAGCGACATGGCGAGGTCGGGTTCGTGAACGGCAGGGTTGAGTTCAGCAAGTCCGCGGTAGATGCCGACGGCTTCGACGGTGGCGTCCATGGCCTCCTCCCGGCGGCCCAGGTCCGACAGCCGGACGCCGAGGTTGTTCAGCGACATGGCGAGGTCGGGTTCGTGCGCGGCGGGGTTGGCTTGAGCGAGTCGGCGGTAGATGCCGACGGCTTCGACGGTGGCGTCCATGGCCTCCTCCCGGCGGCCCAGGTCCGACAGCCGGACGCCGAGGTTGTTCAGGGATTTAGCGAGGTTGGGTTCGTGAGCGGGGTTAGCTTGAGCCAGCCGCCGGCGGATCGTGACGGCTTCGACGGTGGCGTTCAGGGCCCCCTTCTGTCGGCCCAGGTTCGACAGCCGGATGCCGAGGTTGTTCAGGGATTTAGCGAGGTTGGGTTCGTGAGCGGGGTTAGCTTGAGCCAGCCGCCGGCGGATCGTGACGGCTCCGACGGTGGCGTCCAAGGCCTCCTCCCAACGTCCCGCCTCCGACAGCCGATTCCCGAGCGATCCGAGCAGACGTGCCGTAGTCGGCTCATCGGCGGTAGCGAGCCGGTGCGTTGTGAGGCGTCTGGTGATAGCTGCTTTGGCGACGGCCAAGCCGACATGCAGTTCCTGCGGCAGATGCGGCTCAATCGCCTCGAGCGCGCTGATGTCGAGCGCGTCGATGCCAGCGATCCGGGTCAGAACGGTGCCGCCGGCAGCGACCGCCAGTTCCGGATATTCGCGCAGCATCGGAGACAGCGTCCGCCGTGCCACGTGCGGCCAGCGGATCGCGGTCTCCACCAGCACCGTCAACGCCGCTGCCGACCAGACCGGCTGACCGGCAGCGGCACGGGCGGCGCCGGTGATTAGCCGGGCGATCACACCGCCGGTCCACGGATCGGTGGGAGCGCCGGCGACATGGTGACCGGGAAGCCGTAGCGCGATGAAATCCTCGCCGAGCCGGTCCGGATACAGCGGCTCCAGCACCTTGTCCGGCTCAGCCGGCGGATAACAGACCGCATGGTCGGTCAGGACCTGGTCGGCGGCGTCCGGCGCGCACACTCCCGCCACCGTCAACGCGGCCAGGCCGTCGTCGTAGTCGAGCGGCCGGGTCAACGTCGCTGTGCAGACCGTACGGCTCAGCACCTGCGGGGTCGTGACGAAGCTGGTCTGCTGTTCGTGCAGCTTGTGCCAGTGGTCGACCTCCCGGCGTAGCAGGTAGGCCGACAGGTCCCGATCGCCGGTCGGTGCTGTCCGCTGGCGCGCGGCAGCGTCGACCGTGACCAGCGCCGCCATGTGAATCACAAGGATCTGCCGGTACGCCAACCCAGCAGCCAGATCAGCTGGCGGCTGGATCGAGCCTGTGTCGATGCCGTACGCATAACCGAACCGGTCGGCCGCCTCGGCGAAGATCCGCCGCCGGTTCGCGGGGCTGTCGGCGGCCGGGGGCAGCGCCGTGACGTCGGCCGCGTACCCGAGCGTCGTCAGGTCGTGCTGGTGCTGCCACAGCGTCGACTCGGGGCGCGCGAGCAGCAGCAGCCGGGTCGGCACGCCCTGGCGTAGCAGCTGGTCCTTGAACAAGTCCCGCAGGTCTTCGGCGGGCCAGCGTTCGGCGTAGTCGACGATCACCAGCAGACCACGCCCAGTTGCCTCGGTGGCCTCGGGCGGGTCGTCGGCGGCGAGCTGGCTGCGGTGGCGGGCGACCGCGACTGCCCAGCCGGCGGCGATGCTGTCCGCGCCGAACTGGGCCGCCAGCCGGGTCTTGCCCTGCCCACCCGGACCGTGCAACAGCCGCACCGCCAACCCGCGCGCCGGGTCGTCGCGCCAGGCGGCCAACTCGGCACGGTCGTCGTCCCGTAGGGCGGTGAACGGCACCACCTGGTTGGTGGCGGCGAGCAGCATGCTCGGCTGGTCGACCAACGTACGCGGGTCCGGCGGCCGCTGCGGCTGCCACTGTTCCACCCGGTACGCCGGCCGCTGCTCGTAGATGGTGATGTGCTGGTCACCGGCGGCCTGGATCACCTGCCCGTGGCCGCTGGCCTCACCGCGCAGGTCCACGTCCGGCTGTCGCCTCACCGCTCGTTGATGCGCTGGTCGCGTCCGGCCTGAATGATGCGGGCGTTGTCCCGCGCGGTGGCGGTCATCGTGATGCTGCCGACCTGCTGCTGGTCGGCCGGCGGCAGCAGGGGAGCGAGGGTGTCGTCGAGGAGGCGACGCAGTTCGGCGGCGAACGCCGGATCCTGGCGGATCAGCCGTTGCAGTTTGCGCTGCCAGTCGTCGACCAGGCCCTGTTCGGCGTCGGTGTCGCCGTCGCGGCGGGCGGTCAGGACCTCGTCGCGTACCTCGGCCAGCTCGGCGCCGATGGTGTCGGCCTGCTGCGGGCGTACCCGCCGCCACAGCGCGACCGCCCCGTCGCGGGCCTTCTCCCACGCGTCGGTCGCGATCGCCTGGATCAACGCGGCACCGGTCGCTGCCGCGATCGGGTCGATGTCCACCATGTCCGCCACTCCGTCCGTCCGAGGTGGCAACCACAGTAGACCGGCACCGCCAGTGAGTCGGACCGCCGCGATGTCGGATGCCTTACAACACTGCGTGGTATCGAAACCGGACGTCGGGCCACCGTAGTATCTCGCCGGAGTGGCAACACCGGCCGTCACTCCGACTCCACGTCCCCATCCGGCTTCGTCTCCACTGCTACGCGCACCAGCCGCCGAGTGTCGAGATCGACCCGCCACCCTGCCGGCCACAGATCACCGACACGATCACCGCCTCCGACACAAGCGCCGTTCAACACCGCACGGCGCTTGAACGTCGCCTCATCGAAGCTGGCATCGCCGGTGAACGTCACCCCCATGAAGGCGGTGCTGCCGACAAAAGTGACATTGTCGAATAAGACCGCATCTCGTTAGGGGTTGTTGGTTGGCTGGGTCGTTCGTTGTACCTGTGTGAGTGATGTCGAGAAGTACTGTCCGGATTCGTTGTGGCAGCTCGCGCAACCGTTGCTGCCCGAACACCCGAAACGCCATCAGGGCGGTGGCCGCCCGCGTACCGATGACCGGGTCGCGCTCGCCGCGATCCTGTACGTGCTGCGCAGCGGCTGTGCGTGGGCGGCTCTGCCGGCGTCGTTCCCGATCTCCCGGCCGACGGCGCACCGCCGGTTCACCGAGTGGACCGCACTCGGGGTGTTCGACGCCCTGCACCGGGCGATGCTCGACGTGCTCGGCCTGGCTGGGCAGATCGACTGGTCTAGGGCGAGTGTTGACGGTATGCACGTGCGGGCGGTGAAAGGGGGGACCTGACCGGCCCAGCCCGGTAGACCGGGGCAAGCCCGGCTCCAAGATCCACGCGGTGTCCGACCGGCGGGGTCTGCCGTTGGCCGTGGTGGTGTCCGCCGCAAACGTCAACGATCACAAGGTTCTCGACGATGCGCTTGACGCGGTACGACCGGTCCGGCAGCCAGTCGGGCGCCCCCGTAAGCGGCCGGGCAAGCCGCACGGCGACAAGGGCTACGACCACCGGTCCTGCCGGGAGACGCTGAAACGGCGCAACATCACCGCCCGGATCGCCCGGAAGGGCATCGAGTCGTCGACGCGGCTGGGCCGGTACCGCTACGTCATCGAACGCTGCTTGGAGTGGGTCACCCGGTTCAGGCGCCTGGCCCGCCGCTACGAACGCAAGGCTTCCCACTTTGCCGGATTCCTTTCCCTGGCCTGCGCCGTGATCTGCTACCGTCGGGCCGTCAAGCTGAACCTGCTGACCAGCAACAACCCCTAGCGAGATGCGGTCTAAGGCATCGCCAGTGAACGTCGCGTCGGAGAACCGGGCTAGGCCGGTGAACGTCGCTGCGACGAACCGGGCGTCGCCAGCGAACGTGGCCCCGGCGAATCTGGTGGTGCCGGTGAACTGGGCCCCGCCGAAACGGGCGTCCTCAAGGACGCAGTTGCTGAAGTCCGCATCGAGGAGGGTGGCCTCAGTCAGGTCGACGGTCACTCCGCTCCAGCACGTCGGAAGCGGCGTGCCGTCCGGCGTCGTCGGCCTCAGGTGGCGGGCGAGGATGCGCTGCGCGGCCAGCCGTACCTGGCGCTCCTCTCGGGGGTCAGGTTGCGGCGGCGCATCCGGTTCCTGGCCGGTGTCGGGTTCGGCGGTGTTCTGATCTGCCTGCTCCTCGGCCGGTAGCGTGTACGGCATGCGCAGATAGGCGCAGAAGACTTCGACGATGCTCTGGCGGTGCACCGGGTTGTCCTGGGCGAGGCGTTCTAGCGCGTACAGGCCGGCCAGGCGTACCGGTGCCTTGTCGGAGCCGAGCTGGTCGGCGGCCTTGACATACAGCTCGGTGACCCGTTTCTCGCCCGCGTCGTACTCGGTGGCCTGCTGGGTCCGTTCGGTGACCTGCTGGCGGCGTAACGCCAGCAGCAGCGCGGCGGCTGCACCGACACCCGCGCCGACCGACAGGCCGGTGCGGATCGTCTCCACCCGCAGTTGCGCCCGCTCCAGCGGCGTCCCGACACCGCCCGGGACGGTGGCCTGCAGCGCCCACACCGCCGCCCAGGTGATGCCGGCGACGACCAACGCGCCGACCGGGATGATCCAGGTCGGCAACGGACGCAGCGGACGCTGCGGCGGTACGGGTGCCGCCGACGACTCGCCCGCCGGCCGCGCCCGCCGCCACCGCACCCCGCCGACGGCCAGCCCGGTCACGCCGGCCACGGCGAGCAGCAGCACCGGCCAGTGGTCGACAATCAGCCGACCCAGCGTCGGCCACAGCCGACCCGGCAGTAGCAGAACGGCGGCAGCGAGCAGTGCCGCCGCGCCCGCTATTGCCGGCGTCGCCGCCTTCCAATGCGCGATCACCCGAGTGTCCTGCCGTCCGCCGAAAGCCATCCGCCGTGGGCAAACACAGTAGACCGGCACCGCCAACGGGTCAGACCGCCGCGCTGTCGGATGCGTTACAGCGGGGTGATGACGGTGCGTTCGGCGGCGGCCGGGGACCAGTCGGCCAGCAGCAGGGTGGCGTCGTCGCTGGGTGGGCCGCCCCGGAAGTCGGCGACGGCGCGGGCCAGTCGGCGTAGCGCCTCGGGAGCCGGCAGACCGGTGCCGGCCTGGCGTTCGGCGAGGTCGGCGAGGCGGCTCAGGCCGAACTCGCCGCCGTCGTCGCTGCCCCGGGCCTCGACCACCCCGTCGGTGAACATCAGCAGCTGGTCGCCGGGCTCGAGCGGCTCCTCGCCGATCGCGCGGACCGGGTGCCGGATGCCCAGCGGCAGCCGCCGGCCGTCGCGCAGCTCGCGGACCATTTTGCCGCCGCGCAGCAGCATCGGCCGGGGATGCCCGGCGTTGACGTACCGCAGCAGCCCGCTGTCCAGGTCGAGGTCGGCGAGGATCGCGGTGACGAACCGGGCGTCGGTGAACTGGTCCAGCACGGCGGCGTCGGCGGCTTCGGCCTGCGCGACCAGGTCGCCGCCGCAGCGGCGGGCGGCCCGGATCGCGGCGATGACGGCGCTGCAGGTCAGGCCGGCTTTCATGCTGTGCCCGACGGCGTCGAAGATCGCCAACTGGGCGTGGTGGCCGTCGATGGCGTAGTCGAATCCGTCGCCGCCGATGTCGTAGCTCGGTTCCAGGATCGCGCTGACGGTGATCCGGCGGGTGGCGGCGGTCAGCGGCGGCAGCACCTGCGCCATCAGTTCGGCGGCGACAGTCGCCGACCGGGACCGGCCGACCCGCAGCAGGAAGTCACCTTTCGGGGCGGTGACGGTGATCAGGTGGCCGATCAGCCCGGCCATGGTTTCGCAGCGGCGTCGGGTGTGCGGGTCGGCGGCGTCGGCCGGGTCGGCGAAGGCGAATCGATGACACCGAGCCGGTCGGTGCCGTCGATCATCGGGATCCACCAGGCCGGTTCGTTCAGCGCCGGGATCGACTCGACCAGGGTGAAGGCCCGTCCGGCGAGGGATCCTTCGACCGGTTGCGGTGGCGGGTCGGCCCGCCCGGGATGCGGTACGGGCCGCAGCGACTGCTGTTCCTCGTCGACCAGGTAGATCGTGGTACGCACCCCCAGCTGGGCCATCACCTCGTCGAACTCGGGTGCCAGCTCGTCGGGTTGGAACAGGTGGGAACGGCTCAGTACGTCGCTGAGCGCGTCCAGCCAGAGCCGTTCCACCGTCCGGTCCACGCCGCCACCATACGGCGGTGCCGGTCACCCACACCGGGCGGTCGCCGGTACGGCCGCCCGCCGCCCGTACGCCCGGGGCGGGTCGGGCACAATCTGGGCACGAGCCGTACGAACAACCGGGGGACTGGCATGGTCGTCGCAGGACTGGTCTTCGCTGGCGTGGCGGCGCTGATCCACGTCTACATCTTCTATCTGGAGTCGGTGGTCTGGACCGCGCCGCGCACCCGTGCCGTGTTCGGCGTCCGCAGCGAGCAGGACGCCCTGACCACCCGGGTTCTCGCCTTCAACCAGGGCTTCTACAACCTGTTCCTGGCGGTCGCGGTCGGGCTCGGCATCGTCGTGACCGTCGCCGGCGGCACCGCCGTCGGCGCGACCCTGGTGTTCACCGGCGCCGGGTCGATGGTCGCCGCCAGCCTGGTCCTGGTGGTTTCCCGGCCGGCGATGGTGCGCGCCGCGCTGATCCAGGGGTTGGTGCCGCTGCTCGGCGTCGCCGCCCTCGCGGCCGGTCTGGCGGCCTGATCCCCGCCTGGGTCGCACCGGAGCCGCCCCGGACGGGAGTGTCGGCTCGGTAACACGTCACCTGTCGTCGATCCGACGGGCATCGGTGCGAATTCACCCCGTACCGGCGCGGTTTGCTGCCGATATCGGCGGTCGCTGGCCGTTGCGGCGACGGAAATCGTTGGCGACCATGCGAGCGGGCGTGACACGGTGTGCGTCGCCCGGCACCCCGGGCAACCGCACCGATCGGAGGAACCACACTCATGAGCACCACCAGACGTACGGTCCTCGGCCTGCTCGCCACCGCGGCGGTCGCCGGACCCCTGGCGACGTTGCCGGCCGCGCCGGCACTCGCCGCCGACCTCTACGACTCCAACACCGACCTGTACGCCGACCCGAACCTCACCGAAGGCGTCGACTACGCCCGCCGGTTCCGCCGGCATCCGCTGCTCGACAACGCCAACGCCGGCACCGTCGCGTTCCCCCGTACCGCGATCATCGCCCCGCACGGCGGCGGCATCGAGGGTGGCACGTCGGAGCTGTGCCTGGCGATCGCCGGCTACCACCCGGCGACCCTGGCCGCGACCCCGCCGGCCGGCCCGGTCCACGACTACTGGATGTTCGAAGGCATCCGTTCGTCGGGCAACGGTGAGCTGCACGTCACCGCCAGCCACTGCGACGACACCCCGGCGTTGTCGGTGGCGGCCTGCGCGCTCAACGTCGTCGCCCTGCACGGCTGCACCCCCGGCACCGCCGGGCTGCCGTCGAACGCGCAGGCCGTCGCCGTCGGCGGCCGCAACGCGGCGTTCCGCGCGGCGCTGATCACGGCCTTCACCACGGTCGGGTTCACCGCGTTCGACGCCACCGGCATCTCGGCGATCGCCGGCACCGCCATCGACAACATCGTCAACCGGACGCTGCTCGGCATGGGCGCCCAGCTGGAAATCACCAGCCCGTTGCGGTCGGCGATGTTCGGCACCAACACCGTCGCGCAGCGCCGCAACACCACCAACACGGTGTTCTGGAACTTCGTGGCCGCCACCCGCACGGCGATCGCGCAGATCGAGGCGACCCAGCCGATCCCGTGACACCGGCCGGTCCCGTGACACCGGTCGCGGGTCAGCGCCCCGCCCCGGGTCACAGCACCCGGGGCGGGGTGTTGCCGGCGGCGACGATCGCCCGGCGCATCGGCACCGCCAGCAGCAGCACGAACCCGACCACGAAGAAGATCAACAACGAGACCAGGCCCACCCGGTACGAGTTCGTCAACTGGAACACGATGCCGAACGCGAGGGGTCCCAGCCAGCTGGTGCCCTTGTCGCTGATCTCGTAGAACCCGTAGTACTCGCCTTCCTTGCCGGCCGGGATGAGCTGGCTGAACAGCGACCGGCTCAACGCCTGCGACCCGCCCAGCACCAGACCGATCGCCGCGCCGAGCGCCATGAACTGGGCGGGCGCCTCAGCCGGCAGCCGGAACGCCGCCAGGATCACCGCCGTCCACAGCACCAGGCTGGCCAACACCGTCTTCCACGCCCCGATCCGCTGCGCGACCGCCCCCAACGCCAACGCGCCACCGAACGCCAGGAACTGCACCAGCAGGATCGTCACGATCAACGTCGACTGGCCCAGCCGCAGCTCCTCGGTGCCGTACTGGCTCGCCAGGGCGATCACCGTCTGGATGCCGTCGTTGTAGACCAGGAACGCCAGCAGGAAGAACAACGTCAACGGGTACGTCTTGAGCCCGCGCACCGTACGGCCCAACTGCTTGAACCCGTCGGTGAGCACGTTGCCGCCCGGCCGGGCGTCGACCGCCGGACGTTCCCGCAGCCACGCCAGGGGCACCAGGGTGAACACCGCCCACCACACCCCGGCCGACACGATCGACCAGCGGGCCAGGTCCAGGGTGCGTTGCGGGTCGCCGTCGATGCTGAACGACTGCACCACCACCAGGTTGACCGCCAGCAGCAGACCGCCGCCGAGGTAGCCCAGCGCCCAGCCCCGGCTGGAGATCCGGTCCCGGTCGTCGGGCCCGCCGAGCCGTGGCAGGAACGAGTTGTACACCACCACGCTGGCCCCGAACGCGATGTTGGCCAGGACGAACAGCCCACCGCCGAGCAGATAGCGGTCGCCGGTGACGAACACCATCGCGATCGTCGCCCCCGCACCGAGGAACGCCGACACCGCCAGCAGCCGCTTCTTGTGCATCGTCCGGTCGGCGATCGCCCCCATGACCGGCAGCACCAGCACCGTCAACGCCACCGACAGCGACACCAGGTACGGAAAGTACGACCCGGCGGCGACCTTCACACCCAGCGGGTACACGTACGCCACACACTCGTCGGCGTCGATCGCGCAGCCGGCCGCCTGCTTGGTGACGCTGGTCAGGAACGGCCCCAGGAACACCGTGATCACGGTGGTGGAGAACGCCGACATCGCCCAGTCGTAGAAATACCAGCCGGTCCGTTCCCGCCGGGTGCTCGGCGACGGCACGTCGGCAGTGGGTGCGGGTACGACGGCAGCGGGCGGCGGGGTGAGGTCGGACATCGGGTCCTTCTCTGCGATGGGCGGGGGGTGTCCCTATGGGTTCTGTCAAGCAGCGAGGCGGGGTTCGTCCGCCGGTTTGGGCTGGTATGGCCGTTGGGTGCGGAGCATGGCGTGGAGGACGTCGACGCGGCGGCGGGCGAGGCAGATGAGGGCGGCGTTGTGTTTCTTGCCCTCAGCGCGTTTGCGGTCGTAGTAGGCGCGGCTGAGCGGGTCGGCGAGAGCGGCGAACGCGGACAGGAAGAACGCGCGTTTCAGCTGCTTGTTGCCGCCCTTGGGTGGGTGTTCGCCACGGATGCTGGTGCCGGAGCGGCGGGTGACCGGGGCCAGGCCGGCGTAGGCGGCCAGGTGGCCGGGGGTGGGGAACGAGGTGCCGTCGCCGACTTCGAGCAGGATGCGGGCCGCGGTCCTGACGCCGATGCCGGGCATCGAGGTCAGGACCGGGGCAAGAGGGTGCGCATCAAGCATCCCTTCGACCTGTTCGGCGACCTGGTCGCGTTGGCGCAGCAGGTCACGCAGGTTGTCGGCGAGTCGGGGAAGGACGGTCTCGGCGGCGGTGGTGCCGGGAACCACGACGGTCTGCGCGTCGAGCGCGGTGAAGATCTGGTCGACCAGGCGGGCGCCCATGCGTGGCGCGCGGGCCTTGACGATCTCGGTGAGTTTCGCCCGGCCTGCCTTGCGGATGCCGGTGGGTCCGCCGCACCGCGAGATGGCTTCCAGGACGGCGGGGTGCTGCAGTTTCGGGCCGAGGACGCGTTCCAGGGGTGGGTGGATCTGGGTGAGCAGGCCCCGGATGCGGTTGGCGACGCGGGTGACCTCGCCGGCGAGGTCGTCGTCGTAGCCGACCATCACCTCCAGCTCGGCCAGGGCGTCGTCGCCGGTGTCGACCCGGCGCAGGGTGTGGGGCAGGGTGCGGGCGGCGTCGGCGATGACGTAGGCGTCGCGGGCGTCGGTCTTCGCGGTGCCGGGGTGCAGGTCGGCCAGGCGGCGCATGACCAGACCGGGCAGGTAGGCGACCTGGTGGCCGCAGGCGCGGGCGACCGCGACGGGCAGCGCGCCGATCGAGGCGGGCTGGTCGACCACGGCCAGGATCTGGCCGTGCCGGGCGAGTTTGTCGAACAGTTTCCGCAGCCCGGTTTCGGTGTTGGGCAGCGTCGCGTCGTGCAGCCGCTTGCCGTCGCGGTTCAACGCGACCGCGTGGTGTCCTTCCTTGCCGACGTCGAGTCCGATGAAGACGCCGAACCCGTCGTGCACAGCTTGCCTCCTCACGGCGATGGCCTGGCTCGGCCGCTGGTCATAGCGTCGGACTGCCGGCATCCACGTTACGGAGAGACCTACCCCACGACGGGGTGGCCGGGTCCCTATCAGCGGTCCGCCGACGCCACCCGGCTCGGCGACAACACCCCCCGGATCATGCGTACGACAGGGGCATTCAGTCATACCGAGCCGGGCGACCGAGCAGTCCCCGGCTGGGGACGATCAAAAAGGTAACGGGCGACGTCAGCGGGGGTGCGCGGCTCCGTCCGCGTCGACCCGACGGTCCGGCGGCCAGAAGCCACGGCTTCGATACACGTCGCGCAACACCTCGACGTGATCGGTCATGATGCCATCCACCCCGAGGTCCAGTAACTCGTTCATTTCGGCAGGTTCGTCGATCGTCCAGACGTGCACCTGCAACCCCAACCGGTGGCAGTACGCCACGAACCGGGCGTCGACCACCCGTACCCGGTTGAACCGGACCGGGACCTGCGCGGCCACCACCGACGTCGGCAGCCGCAGCCGGCCGCCGACGATCGACGCGATCCGCAGCCGCGCCACCGCCCGCATCCCCATCGACGTGGCGACCCGCCCGTGCGTCAACGACCGCAGCCGGTGCAGCCGCCGATCCGAGAACGACGCCAGCAGCACCCGGTCACCCGCGCCGCACCGGTCGACCGTGTCGACGGTCGGCCGTACGCCGCCGTCGGCCTTGACGTCGATGTTGAACCGCACCCGCGGCCACGCGTCGAGGACCTCGTCGAGCCGGGGTACGGCCGCCGCCCCGCCGACCCGTACCGTCGCCAGGTCGGCCCACCGCATCGCCGCGATGCTGCCGGTCGTCCCGGCGACCCGGTCCAGGGTGGCGTCGTGGAACACCACCGCCACCCCGTCGGCGGTCGCGTGCACGTCGGTCTCCACGTACCGGTAGCCGAGGTCGACGGCCCGGCCGAACGCCTCGGCGGTGTTCTCGTCCCCCCGGGCCGCCCCGCCCCGGTGGGCGAACGCGATCGGCGTGGGGGAGTCCAGGTAGGCGTACCGGTGCGACACGCAGCGCAGTATGCCTGGTCGAGGCGACCGGCGGCCGTACGGCGGATGGCGACGTGCCGACGAACGGCCGCACACCCGGCCACCGTCGCGCCGCGCGCCGGTCCGCCACCCGACGGCCCCCGGTGACGCCCCGCAGTAGGGTGTGCGCCATGCGGGCACTCGGCATCGACTTCGGCACCTCGAACACGGTGGCCATGGTGCGCGGCGCCGACCGGCGGACCCGGCCGCTGCTGTTCGACGGCGCGCCGCTGCTGCCGTCCGGGGTGTACCGGGAACCCGACGGGCGGCTGATCGTCGGCCGTGACGCCGAACGCCGCGCCCGCATCGCCCCGTCCGGGTTCGAACCCAACCCGAAACGCCGCGTCGACGACGGCGTGGTGCTGCTCGGCGACGTCGAACTGCCGGTGCCGCAGGTCATCGCCGCGGTGCTGCGCCACGTCGCCGCCGAGGCCCGCCGCCAACTCGGCGGCGTCGACGAGGTCCGGCTCACCCACCCGGCGCAGTGGGCCGAACGCCGCCGCCTCGTGCTGATCCAGGCCGCGCACGCCGCCGGGCTGCCGAAACCGATGCTGGTCGCCGAGCCGGTCGCCGCCGCCTCCTACTACACGGCGGTGCTGGGCAGCGCGGTGCCGCCGGGCCGGTCGCTGGCCATCTACGACCTCGGTGGCGGCACGTTCGACGCGACCGTCGTCCGCCGTAGTGCCACCGGCTTCGACGTCCTCGCCGAGCAGGGTCTGGCCGAACTCGGCGGCCTCGACTTCGACCAGGCGCTGGTCGAGCACCTCGGCCAGACCTACTCCGACACCCGCACCACGTTGTGGAACGGGTTGGTCGCCCCGGCCGACACCGGGCAGCGCCGGGCCCGCGCGCTGCTCTACGACGACGTACGCGGCGCCAAGGAGATGCTGTCGCGCACCACCAGCGCCGACGTGCACCTGCCGGCGCTCGATATCGCCGCGCACGTCACCCGGGAGGAGTTGGAGTCGCTGATCCGGGGCCATCTGGCCCGTACGGTGACCTGCCTGGCGCAGACGATCGCCGGCGCCGGCCTGGCCCCCGGTGACCTGGTCGGCATCTTCCTGGTCGGCGGTTCAAGCCGGATCCCGCTGGCGGCCAACCTGATCCACACCGAACTGGGGGTGGCGCCGACGACCCTGGAGCAGCCGGAGACGGTGGTCGCCGAAGGCGCGCTGTGCCTGGGCTTCCCGGCCCGGCCCGGTGTCGCGGGAGCGGCCGGGCCCGGTCTGTCCGGTACGCCTCGCGCGGTGCCCGCGCCGGCCCGGCCGGTCGCCGGACCCCGTCCACCGGTGCTGGCGCCCCGACCGGCGGCGACCCCGCACCGCCCGCCGGTCGGGCCGAACCCGGCCGGTCGGCCCGCGATGACCTCGGCCCCGCCGGCTGCGCCGACGGCCGTACCCCGGCTGCCGGTGCCGGCGTCGCCCGCCGGACCGGTCGCCGGACCGGTCGCCCCGGTCAACCCGGTCGGGCCTCCGGCGGCGGCCCGCCCACCGGCCGGGTTCGGCCCGGCCACGCAGCAGCCGATGCCGCCGCCCGGAGCAGGCCAGCTGTCGCCCCGGCCCGGCCAGACGCCCAACCCCGGACCGCCCGTACCGTCCACGACGCCGTACCGGGCGGCACCGACGCCGACCCCGCAGCAGCGCCCGCCGGCCGGCACCCCCCGCCGTGCCTGGTACGAGGAGACCGGCCTGGTGTGGATGCTGGCGCTGGGGTTCATGGTGTTCATCGCGCTGATCGTGCTGATGATCGCGCTGATGCAGTCATGATCGCGCCGATGCGGTGACCTCGCTGGCGGTGCCGGTCCCGCCGCAGGACAATGGTCGGGTGACCACCGCTACCCGGGAACCCGCCGGCACCTTCGTCTACGACGGCGACTGCGCGTTCTGCACCATGTGCGTACGGTTCATCGAGCGTCGGATACCGACCACCGCCACGGTCGTGCCGTGGCAGTGGGCCGACCTGCCCACCCTCGGGCTCACCCGTGAGCAGGGCGGCACAGCGGTCCAGTGGGTGCCGACCGGCACGGTCGGTTCCGCCGGCGCCGGCCCCGTCGCGGTCGCCGCGCTGCTGCGCACCAGCAACCTGCCGTGGCGGGCCGCCGGCACCGTCCTCGGGCTGCGTCCGGTGACCGCCCTGGCCTGGCCGGTGTACCGGTGGATCGCCCGCAACCGGCACCGGTTGCCCGGTGGCACCGCCGCCTGCGCCGTACCACAGGATCCGACCCCGACCTGATCAGCGGCGGCTGCGGTCAGTCTGCCGACCAGAACCGGGCCAGGGTGCTGGTGGCCGGGTCGTCGGAGGCGATCAGCGCCGCCCAGGCGTTCGTGTCGTCACCGGCGGCCTCGGTGGCGGCGTACCCGGCCAACTCGGCCGCCGTCACCGCGCCGGCGTCGTCGGCGCCGTCGTCGGCCCCGGACAGTGGGACGTCGTCGACCGACCAGTCACCGAGCAGGTCCGGGTCGGCCCACGGCCAGCCGTCCACCGGCGTCGGCACCCCGGCCGGGTCCAGCGGCGGCGGGAAATCCGCCTCCGGCCACTCGTCGGCCCCGGCCGGCACGTCCGGATCGGCACCAGGCGGCACCTCGGCCGGCCCGAGCTCCTGCGCCACCGGGTCGGCGTCGCCGAACCCGGACTCCGCCTCCGGGTCCGTGTCGGCGTACGGTCCGGCCGGACCGCCGTCGCCGGGGGACAGGTCGTCGCCGTACCCGAGCGCCCCGCCCGATCCGCCGGGGGTGTCACCGGCGTCGTCGACCTCGTCGCCGTACGCCGACCCGAAACCCTCCTCAGCGGGCGGCTCGTCGTCGGCGTCGCCGAAACCCGCGACGTCGCCGTACGCCGACGGGTAGCCGTCGAGCGGCGCGTTCAGCTCGGCGGTGTCCGCGTCGCCGTAGCCGTCCGGGCCGTGACCATCCGGGCCGTAGCCGTCGTCGGCGGACGGATCGTCGTCGCCGGTCCAGTCACTGAACTGACCGCTCATCGTGTCGCCGTCCCTGACGTCGGCGCCGGAGACAGCGTCCGGGCGCGGCTGAGCACCTCGTCGACCTGCTTGACCCGGGCCCGGATCGTGTCCCGGCGGCTCTGCAACGCCGCCCGCCGCTTGGCCCGGCTGGCCTTGTCCTGCGCCAACGCCTTGTCGATCTCGGCGATGTGCGCGTCGAGCTGCGCCAACCGCCGTTCGATCGCGTCGTCCAAGGCCAACGTCAACGCGTACTGCAGGTCGGTGAACCGCTGCACCACCTCGTCGGCCAGCGCCGCACGGGCCTCACCGAGCACCTCCCGCAGCCACACCCGGGCCTGCTGCCGGTCGCTGGCCACCCGCCGCCGGTAGAGGATGAACGCTCCGGCGGCCAACCCCAGACCGAGCCCGGCGACCGGGATCAGCAGGCCGCCGCCGACCAGCGCCCCGGCGCCCAACGCCGACGCCCCCGCCGCCGCGCCCCGACCCGCCATGAACGCCATCCCCCCGGCCGACAACGCGATCATCATGTTGTCGGCGCCACCGCCTTCGCGCCGGGGCCGGGTCGCCAGGGCGTGCCGCAACGTGCCGTTGATCCGCTGCAGCACGAACTGCAACTCCTGCGGCCCGAACACCTGCGCCAACGTGCGTTCGGCGACCTTACGGAACCGGAACTCCAGATCGTGGGAGAACCTCAGCGACAACGCGTGCAACGCCTGGTCCACCTCACCCGGCAGGTTCTTCAACGTCTCCCCACGGGCGGCCTCGATCCGGGTCAGGAAATGCTCCTGCAGGCCGCCGATCGCGGTCCGCAGCCGACCCGTGGCCTCGACCCGGGCCCGCTGCGTCTCGGTGTTCAACGCCAACGACCACTGCCGCGACTCGGTCCGCTTGCGGGCGGCCACCGCCGCGCGTTCCTCCCGGGCCCGCGCCACCTCCGACGGATCCGGATCGCAGGCGGCGATCCGCTGCCCGGCCGCCAGGTCGAGGCGCACCAGTTCACTGCGGATCGTCCGCAGCACGTTGGCCTGCGCCAACAGATGCCCCTTGCCGGCCAACTCGACCAACGCGTGCTGCAGCGGCGCCACCCGCGACTCGCCGACCAGTTCGGTGGCGGCCTCCGGCGGCACCGTCAACGCCAACTCCGCCAGCCGCGCCGACACCGGGAACCAGCCGGCGGCGGCGAACCGGGGAGCGTGCGCCTGCAACTGGGCCTGGTTGTCGGCCAGGATCGTGCGCCACCCCGGATAGGCGTCGACCTTGGTCAGGGCGAACACCACCACGTTGACCCGTTTGCTCGCCTCGATCAGGAAGTCCATCTCCGGCCGGGTGAACGGCGTCGACGCGTCGACCACGAACAGCAACGCGGCGGCCCGCTCCACGGCGGCCAACGCGATCTCGGTGTGCGCCGGATCGAGACCACCGGTACCCGGGGTGTCCACCAGCGACAGGTATTGCAGCAGCGGCGCCGGATGGTCCACCTCGATGCGCCGGGGCGGACGGGTCCCGTCCGGCAGCCGCCCCAGCACGGTGCCCCAGTCCCGCAGCCGATCCACCGGCACCGGCACCGGATCCTCACGGCCCGGCACGAACGCCCGCGCCGCCGGCCGGGGCCCGTGCGCGAACTCCAGGTACGCCGACGTCGCCACCGCCGCGTCCACCGGCGACAGATCCGTCACCCCGATCAACGCGTTGACCAGCGAACTCTTGCCGCGTTTCGTTTCCCCGACCACCACGATCGACGGCCGGGTCACCTCCCGGCGCCGTAGCGCGTCGATCTCCACGGCGGCGTCCGGGTCGAGCCCCCGGACGAACCCCAGACAGGTGTCGACCGCGCCGGACAGCAACCCGCCCAACGCCGCCGGAGACGGCCCGCCGCTCATCGGCCCCCCACCCCCGGACCGGTCTGCGCGGACTGCGTCCTCACCTGCTGCGACAGCAGGTGGAATCCACGGTGCGCCACCAGCGCCACCCGCGACTGCGCCGGAGACGCCCCGGCCACCGCGAACACCCGCCACCGGGTGGCCGCCTCCACCGCCGCCGCCACCAGCTGATCCACCCCGGCGCTCGGCAGGTCCAACACCCACCGCGGGTCGGTCGACAACGCCAGCCGGGTCAGTTCCTGCTCCATAGACTCCGGCAACTCCACGCTGCCCGTGGTCACCAACTGCGCCACCTCCAGCAACCGCAGCCGGTGGTACTCCGGCTGGTGCAGCAGCCGCTCGATCGCGTCCCGCAACGTCTCCCGGTCGGCGGGGTGCGCGGTGTGACTCGCCACCTTCTCCAAGCTGGACAGACCCCAGCCGGCCTTGATCGCGTCGGTCCGCCACCGGAACGCCTCGTCCAGGGTGTGCCGCAGCCGGGGAAACCCGGACGCGGCGAACAACGTGCGCACCAGGTCACCGGAGGCCAACTGCGGCGCCGCGCTCAACTGCGCCACGGCGAACCCGATGCCGTACAGGTCCAGCAGCCGCAGCAGCCGCTCCCGCTGCGGGCGGGGGACCGGGCAGTCCCGCGACACGAACAGGTCCACCGACGCCAACAACACCATCCGCTGCGCCGACGGCAACCCGGCCAACGTCCGCAGCGCCTCACAGTCGGCGGCGGTCAACCGGCCGGCCTCGGTCGTCTCGGCCAGCAACCCCACCACCGGCACCACGTCGGACACCACCCGCCGCAGCACCCGCGTCTGATCGGCCGCCAACGGCCCCGCCACCGGCCACGGGTCGGCCGTACCGGCCACCAACTTGTCGACCTTGTTGAACAACCCCAGCGAGTTGATCGGATTGCTCGACAGCCGCGCCGACACCGACCGGAACGCCTCCAACGCCCGTACGTCGTCGTCGCGCACCGACTGGGTGAACACGTAGATGATCGCCTCGGCGCCGGACACCGCGCCCACCGAGTCGTCGTCTATACCGGCGTCGAACGGCGCCGTGGCGTCGACCCCGGCGTCCACCCCGTCCGCGTCACCGCCACCGTCACCGCCCGGACCGGACCCGCCACCGGCGGCGAACAGGAACCGCTGCGCCGACTCACTGACCCCGGCGCTGGTCGACGACAGACCGGGAGTGTCGATCACCGTCAACTCCCGCAGATGGTCACTGGTCAACGTGACGTCGACGAACGCGATCTGCGCCCTCGGCACCCCCAGCCGCTGCGGGATCATCCCGGCGGCGTCCAACGGCAGACTCGACCGGGACCCGTCCCGGCGCACCACGTCCACCCGGTCGGCGGTGCCGTACCGGAACTGGGTCACGATGCGGGTGCACTCACCGACCTCCGTCGGCGCCACCCGCCGCCCGATCAACGCGTTGACCAGCGTCGACTTTCCCGCCTTCAGGCGCCCGGCGATCGCCACCCGCAACGGCTCGTCGAGCCGGCGACGCACCCGCAGCACCTCACCAGCGGTGCGCGGACCGACCCGCGGCCCCACCTCGTCACACAACGCCGCTACCCGGCTACTCAACGGACCAGCGCCCACGATTGGTCACCCACCCACGCGGTCGGCGACAATGACAGACGTCGGGCGGTGGTTCACACTCATCTCGCTGGTCGTCCTCCCGACACCAGGGCATGGGCGGTGCGCCCACCGCCGACATCCACACTACGAATATCCTGCCGGCGCAGGATCCCATGTTCGTGCCACCTTCGCCGGTCGGGGCGACGAGCTGTTGCGGGAGGACGAGTGCGGCACCCAGCCGGCGGCGGCCACGCCGCCCGCCCGCCACGCCACGGCGAACCCACCGTGGCGGGCGACGCCGACCACCCCGCCCGATCCGCCACGACCGCCGGCCCCACCTCCACCGCTGCCTCCGGCGGCACCGACACCGGCCGGCGAGCCAGGCCGGCCGACCCGTTCGACACCGCCGTCACCGCCGTCACCCAAAGACTGACCCGCCCCGGCCTGGTCGTCGTCACCGGCCCGCCCGGCTGCGGCCGCAGCACCCTGCTGCGGCGCGTCCGCGCCGCCTTCCCCGGCCCGACGCACACCGGCGGCGGCCTGTCCGCGCTCCGGCACGTCCCCGCCCTGCCGCTGAGCCGCGCCGTACGGGTCCGGCTACCCACCCACGACCCGCACCTGCTGGCCGAAGCGGTCCGGTCCCGGCTGCGCCACGGCCTCCTCGTCCTCGACGACCTGCACTGGGCCGACCCGCTGACCATCGCCGCCCTGCCGGCCCTGGCCCGCCACTGCCGCGTCGTCGTCGCCCTGCGCACCCCGCACCACCTGCCCCCGGCCGCGCTGGCCCCGCTACGCGCCGACGACGCCACCTGGCTGCCGGTGCCGGCCCTGCCCCCGCCGACCATCGCCGCCCTGATCCGCCGCCTCGCCCCCGCCATCGACGACACCACCACCGCGACGTTGACCCGCCGCGCCGGCGGCAACCCGCTGGCCGCGCACGCCCTGGCCCGACACGCCGCCCGCACCCACGGCACCGCAACCGCCACCGGCGGCCCGGCCGCGCCCACCCCACCCGTCGGCGACGACCTCGACCAGGTCACCTACGCGGTCGCCGCCGCCCTCGCCGACCTGACCCGCCCGGCCCGCACCGCCCTGGCCGCGCTCGGCCTGCTCGGCCGCCCCGCACCCGCCGCGCTACTCGGCCCCGGCGTCACCGAACTCGTCGACGCGACCATCGTCACCGTCGACCCCGACGGCCTGGCCGCCCCCGTGTCGCCGTACCAGGCCGACGTCGCCGCCGGCCTGCTCGACGACACCAGCCGCCGCGCCCTGCACCGCCGCCTCGCCGACCTCGTCACCGACGACACCCAGGCCGTCCGGCACCTCGCCGCCGCCGGCGACGCCACCGCCGCCTACCAGCGCGCCGTCACCGCCGCCGCCACCGCCACCACCAGCGGCGCCCGCGCCGACCTGCTGCTGTTCGCCGGCGACCAGCCCGCCGCCACCGCCGACACCCGGCTGGCCGCCGCCCGCGCCGCCCTGGCCGCCGGCCGCCCCGGCCGCGCCGTCCAAGTCCTCACCGCCGCCGGCCTGCTCGGCGTCGACGCCGCCGTCCTACGCGCCGAAGCCCTGCTGCACGCCGGTGACCCGGCCGCCGCCCGCGCCGCCGCCACACCCGTGCCCGACGACGCCGCACCCGACGTCGTCGCCGCCCGCGACCGGGTCCTCCTACTGGCCGACCTCGCCACCGACCCGGCCGCCGCGCCGGTCCGCGCCGCCGCCGTCACCGCCCGCCACGGCACCAGCCCCCAGCATCTCGGCCTGCGCGCCGCGCTCGCCGCCGCGCTCGCCGCCGACCGCGCCCCCGGCTGGGAATACGCCCTGGCCACCACAGCCGCCGCCGCCGGTGCCGCCGGCGACCTGCTGACCGCCCGGTGGAGCGCCTGGCAGCTGGTGGAGACCCTGACCGCCGACGGACGACTCACCGAAGCCGCCCACACCGCGCTGGCCGCCGGCGACGCCTGCGCCGCCGACCTGGCCTACAGCTGGCAGACCCGGTTCGTCGCCGCCCGACTGTGGTGCCTGGCCCTGCGCGGCGACCCCGCCCCGCCCGCCGACGCGGACACCCGCGACCCCGGCGGACCGAACCCCGCCGCCGCGGCCCCCGTCGACGGGCCCGGGCCGGCCGGCGGTGACCCGCTGGTCCGGGCCGCCACCGACCTCACCGACCGCGCCCTGCCGGCCGCCGCGCACGGCTACGCCGTCGCCGCCGCCAGCCTCGTCCAGGCCGACAGCGGACTCCTCGCCCCCGCCCGCGCCCGCCTGGCCACCCGCGCACCGGCCCCCGCCGCCGTCACCGCCCTCCTCGACTGGGTCGCCCGGGAAGCCGCCTGGCTCGACGGCCAACCCGACAAGGCGAGCGCCGCCGGCGACACCCCGTCCGGCGCGCCGCCGCTGCTCGACGGCCTGCGCCGGATCACCGCCCGGTGGGCCGGCTACGACGGTGCCCCCGCACCCCCCGACCCCCCGCCGGCCGCCGAACGGCAGCTACCGGCGGTCGCCGACACCCTCGCCGCCTGGGACCACACCGACCCGCAACGGTTCAGCCAGGCCGCACACGGCTGGCGCGACACCGCCGTGCGGGAACAGGTCCGCTGCCTGCTCGCCCACGGACTCCACGAACCGGACCCGCGACGGGCCGTACCGGCGCTGCTCGCCGCCGAATCCCTCGCCGCGCACGCCGGACTGGTCGTGCTCCTCGGCCGCACCCGCCGCGCCCTGCGCCGCCACGCCGTCCGTCGCGACGAACGCGGCCCGCGCAGCGGCGAACAGCTGACCGGCCGGGAACGCGACGTCCTGCGGCTCGTCGCCCAGGGCGAACCCACCCGCCGCATCGCCAACCAGCTGGGCATCTCCGCCGAAACAGTGGAAACCCACGTACGGGCCGGGATGCGTAAGCTCGGCGCCCGTACCCGCACCGAAGCGGCCGCCTTGGCCACCGCCGGGGAGGACCTCCGGTGACCGACGCACCGCACTACGTCCTCGACTCGGCCGCCGACGCGACCGGTGTGCTGCGCCGCCTGGCCAGAGCCGGCTGGAACACCCGGGAAGGGTTCGCCCTACCCGACGCCACCTGGGACGTCACCGGTATCCGCCTGGCCCTCTACGGCCGGGTTCCCGACGCCGACACCGCCGCGCTCGCGGTGCTCGCCGCCGCCCGGGGCGCCGCCGTCGTCGCCATCTGCGATCCGTACGGCGACCTCGGCCGCGCCCTGGTCGACGACCTGAGCCGACTCGGCGTGGTGCACCGGGACGCCGAACCGCACGAGCAGGGCCGACCCGACTCCGGCGACGACCCGGTCGCCCTGGTCCCCGAACAGCGGGCCCTGCTGGAACGGCTCGCCAACGGCGAGACGATCGCGGCGGCGGCCGCCGCCGAGTTCCTGTCGCTGCGGACCGCGAACCGCCGTATCGCCCAGGCCCGCGACGTGTTCGGGGTCCGCACCACCCGTGAGGCGGTCATCGCCTACCTACGGCAGCGGCCCAGGCCCTGACCCGTCGACCTCGTCCGACGCGCTCACCTGTTCGCGTCGCGCCGTCGGCTCGCCCGGCGCCAGCCCGTCCGACCCTGCGCCGGTCGTGTCCGCCCGGTGACGGCGGTGTCGCCGGGTCGGGTCCACCGGACGGGTGGGGTCGACGTGACGGGGACCCTCCGGTTCGTCGGGCCGCACCCCCGCCAGCGCGTCGGTGACCGCGTCGATGATCCGCCCGGTGGCGCGTTGCGCCGCACCCGGCCGCCCGACGTCGATCCCGGCCAGGTCCACCGGGTCACCGAAGTGCACCCGGATCACCGGCCGGCGCAGCAAAGCCCGCAACACCGCCGGGAGCAACCCACGAGGCGCCGCGTACGGCAACACCGCGTGCGCCCCCCACTGGGCGACCGGGACCACCACCGCCCCGGTGGCCAACGCCAGCCGCGCCGTGCCGGTCTTGCCGCGCTCCGGCCACATCCCCGGATCCAGACCGATCCGCCCCTCCGGATAGACCAGCACCACCGAGCCGGCTCGCACCGCCGCCGCCGCGTCGGGCAGGGCGTTCGCCACGGCGGTGGTCCGCCGGTCGACCCGGATGTGTCCGGCGCGGCGCATCGCCGCGCCGACGACCGGAGCGCGGAACAGGCCGCCGGTGGCCAGGAACCGTGGGGCGACCCGCCGTACCCGGCAGGCGGCGGCCAGGGCGACCGGGTCGAACGGGCTGATGTGGTTGGCGGCCAGGATCAGCGGGCCGTGCCGGCACTCGTCCGGCACGTCACCGGTGACCCGCAGCCGGGCGAGCAACGCGACGACGAGCCGGGCGGCGACCTGCATGGCCCGCCACAGCAGCGGTGCCCGCCAGGGCCGGGGTGATGGGTCGACGGAGGTGTTCATCAGCCGTCGATGGTCCCACAGGGCGCGGCGACGGTACCGCCGCCGGTCGGCCGAGGGTTCCGGCGTGGGTCGGGTCGCAGGACCCGGGGGAGAGGGGATCGCCGACCCTGGCCCTGTCCACGACGCGTTGTAGTATGTACTACGTCTCGTAGTATCTAGTTGGGGAGCCCGCGTGGACGCGCTCGACATAGCCCGCTGGCAGTTCGGTGTCACCACCGTCTACCACTTCCTGTTCGTCCCCCTCACCATCGGGCTGTCCCTGCTCGTCGCCATCCTGCAAACCGCCTGGCACCGCACCGGCGACGACCGCTACCTCAAACTCACCAAATTCTACGGAAAACTATTCCTCATCAACTTCGCCATGGGCATCGTCACCGGCATCGTGCAGGAATTCCAATTCGGCATGAACTGGAGCGACTACTCCCGCTTCGTCGGCGACATCTTCGGCGTACCCCTCGCCATCGAAGCCCTCCTCGCCTTCTTCCTCGAATCCACCTTCCTCGGACTCTGGATATTCGGCTGGGGGAGACTCCCCAAAGCACTCCACCTCGCCACCATCTGGCTCGCCTCGTTCGGCAGCATCATCAGCGCCTGGTTCATCCTCGCCGCCAACTCCTGGATGCAGAACCCCGTCGGCTACCGCATCAACCCCGACACCGGCCGCGCCGAACTCACCGACTTCATCGCCGTCCTCACCAACAAAGTCACCCTCATCACCTTCCCCCACACCCTCGCCGGCTGCTTCATGGTCGCCGGCGCCCTCATCCTCGCCGTCGCGCTCTGGCACCTCATCCGCCACCCCGACGGCCCCGACACCGCGGCCTTCCGCACCGCCACCAAACTCGGCGCCTGGACCACCATCGTCGCCACCGCCGCCGTCATCGGCACCGGCGACATCCAAGGCAAAATCATGACCCAGGTCCAACCCATGAAAATGGCCGCCGCCGAAGCCCTCTACACCACCGAAAGCCCCGCCTCGTTCTCCGTCGTCACCGTCGGCACCCTCGACGGCAGCCGCGAAATCTGGGCCTTCAAAATCCCGTACCTGCTCTCCTGGCTGGCCACCGGCGACCCCACCGGCGAAGTCCACGGCATCACCGACCTCCAAGCCCAATACGCCGCCCAGTACGGACCCGGCAGCTACACCCCGATCATCCCCGTCACCTACTGGAGCTTCCGCTTCATGATCGGATTCGGCCTCGCCGCCGCCGCCATCGCCCTCTGGGCCCTGTGGACCACCCGCCGCGGCCGCACCCCCACCGGCCGCTGGCTGCTGCGCGCCGGCCTCATCCTGCCCGTCCTGCCACTGCTGGCCAACAGCTTCGGCTGGATCTTCACCGAAATGGGCCGCCAACCCTGGATCGTCTTCGGTGAAATGCTCACCCGCGACGGCGTCAGCCGCAGCGTCTCCCTCACCGAAGTCCTCACCAGCTTCACCGCCTTCACCCTCATCTACGCCACCCTCGCCGCCATCGAAGTCAAACTCCTCATCCGCTACGCCAAAGCCGGCCTCCCCGACACCACACCCCAGCCCCCACCAGACGACCGCGACGACACCGACGCCAACTCAGCCCGGCCCCTCGCCGCCACCCACTGACCCACCGGAGACCCCTCGTGGAACTCACCACCGTCTGGTTCGGGCTCATCGCCGTCCTGTTCACCGGCTACTTCATCCTCGAAGGCTTCGACTTCGGCGTCGGCGTCCTCGCCCGCCTCATCGGCCGCACCGAACCCGAACGCCGCGCCGCCATCGCCACCATCGGCCCCGTCTGGGACGGCAACGAAGTCTGGCTCCTCACCGCCGGCGGCGCCATGTTCGCCGCCTTCCCCGAGTGGTACGCCACCCTCTTCTCCGGCTTCTACCTGCCCCTGCTGCTCATCCTCGTCGCCCTCATCCTGCGCGGCGTCGCCTTCGAATACCGCGACAAACGAGACGAACCCCACTGGCGCAACCGCTGGGACAACGCCATCTTCATCGGCTCACTGCTGCCCGCCATCCTCTGGGGCGTCGCCTTCGCCAACATCGTGCGCGGCGTACCCCTCGACGCCGACCACGAATACACCGGCACCCTGCTCACCCTGCTCAACCCGTACGCCCTGCTCGGCGGCACCACCACCACCGCCCTGTTCGTCACCCACGGCGCCGTGTTCCTCGCCCTCAAAACCACCGGCGACATCCGCGGCCGCGCCAACACCGTCGCCGGCTGGACCGGCATCGGCGCCGCCGCCCTCGCCGTCGCGTTCCTCACCTGGACCCTCACCATCCGCGCCAACCCCACCGCCGTCGGCCTCGCCGTCGCCGCCGCACTCGCCCTCGTCGCCGCCCTGGCCGCCAACCGGGTACGCCGCGAAGGCTGGGCCTTCACCGGCACCGCCACCGCCATCGGCCTCGCCGTCGCCGCCCTGTTCACCGCCCTGTTCCCGACCGTCCTACCCTCCACCAGCGACCCCGCCGGCACCCTCACCACCACCAACGCGGCCTCCACCACCTACACCCTCACGATCATGACCTGGGTCGCCGCCCTGCTCACCCCCGTCGTCCTGCTCTACCAGGGCTGGACCTACTGGGTCTTCCGCCGCCGCGTCAGCGTCACCGACCTCCCCACCCACTGACCGGCGAGACCACCCCACCGACCAGCGCCACCACACCCGCACACGTCGGATGCCCCGGGCAACCACCCGGGGCATCCGACGTCACACCGACCCACCAGCCGGGCCGAACCGACCCGACCACCACCGCTCACCCCACGTCACGCAACTCCGCCAACCGCGCCTCGATCTCCGCCAACTCCGAACGCAGCTTCTCCGCCTGCTGCTCCGCCTCCGCCCGCTCCGCCGACAGGATCTGCTCCACCGCCTCCTGCACCCCCGGCACATCCACCAACGCCACCATCCGCAACGCCTCCGCCGGCCGAATCACGTACGGCTTCGCCAACGCCTTGCTGCCCTGCGTCGCCGCCACCGTCCACTCGCCCTCGGCGTACGCCAACGTCACCGTCAACCCCGCCGGCGCCTTCGGCCGCGCCGCCTTCGACGCCCGCCGCGCCGGCTTGTCCACTGCGTCCACGTCCACCACCGACTCCTGTTCCCCGCGAACCCGCTGCTGACCACTCGACTCACGCCGCGCCGGCGACGACGCCACCAGCGGCGGCTCACCCAACTTGAACTCCGGCTCCACCACCGGCGGAGAATCCTCCTTCGGCGACCCCTCCCGCACCGGCTCCGCCCGACGCCCCGCACCACGCGGCGCCACCATCAGATCAGCGGGGGAGAAGGGCAACTCGTCACGGCCGAACCGCACCACCACCCACTCATCCGACACCGCCGGATCGAGCAACCCCACCACCTGACCCGTCTGCCCGGCGATCTGCCCCGCCGCCTCGGTGAACATCACCTTCGGCCGACGACCAGCAGCCACCGACTCCCGGATCACCTCCAACTCCTCACCCGTCAACCCACCAGCACCGGTACGCGCGGCAGCAGCCATCAGCACCCTCGACCTCTTCCGTACACCTGTTTGATTCCTGCCTTACTACCAGCCGCCGCCGACACCCTCGAAGCGACCCCCGACCGATCAGCCCGACGACCGGCCCGCAGCCTTCCACACCCGCCGCACCACGTCGGCCACCGCCAGACCCTGCCGACGACCGGCCCGCGCCGCACCCGGCCGCCGCGCCGGATCCAGCAACCGACGCCCGATCACCCGCCGCGCTGACCGATCCGGCGTCACCACCGCCACCGCACCCGAGCACAACCCCGCCACCTGCCGCGACACCGGCGGCAACCACCCCAGGCCCCACGTGATCGGCGCCAGCACCACCACCGACGAGAACCCGGCCGCCAGATCCGCGTTCGCCGCCGACCGCATCCCGCCGTCCATGAACCGCCGACCACCGATCGTCACCGGCGGCCACACACCGGGCACCGCGCAACTCGCCCCCACCGCGTCCACCAGGTCCACCGGGCCGCCATCCACCGGACCACCGTCGAACACCACGAACTCGCCGGTCACCGCGTCCACCGCCGTCACCCACAACGGACGATCCGGCCACGCCGACGCCGGCAACGCCGCCTCGAACACCGGTCGCCGCGCCGCCTCCGGCATCGTCGCCGCCGCCACCGCGTAGCGGCCGATCCGGGCCCGCGCCCGCCGCCCGTCCCGGCTGCACACCGCCGCCCACGCCAGCGCCGACACCGCCCGCACCCCCATCCGCTCCGACGACGACACCCCGGGCGCCACCTGTCCCGCGTACAACGCCGCGACGTCGGCCCCCGCGCACACCTGCGCGCCCACCACCGCACCCGCCGACGTGCCGATCACCAGATCCGCGTCGGTGACGTCCACCCCGGCCTCAGCCAACCCGGACAGCACCCCGACCTGCCAGGCCACCCCGGTCACCCCGCCGCTGCCCAGCACCAACACCCGCGTGTGCGCCATGGGTCTGTCATTGCCCAGCCGGGACGGCGGTAACGTCACCCCACCGGAAAAGAACCGGACCCGGCGACACCCCACAGGGGAACAGGGGAGAGGAGCACCGATGGCACTGGTCACCGTGGTCACCGGCGGAAGCCGGGGAATCGGCGCCGCCACCGTACGCCGCCTGGCCACCGCCGGACACGACCTCGCCATCGGCTACCGCCGGGACGCCGCCGCCGCCCACGCCGTCCGCGACGCCGTACGGAATGCCGGACGCCGGGCCGTCGCCGTACCGGTCGACACCACCGACCCCGACGCCGTCGCCGCGCTGTTCGACGCCGCCGCCGAGCTCGGCGCCCTCACCGGACTGGTCAACAACGCCGGCGTCACCAGCCGCATCGGCCCCTTCGTCGACCTCACCCTGGACGACCTGCGCCGGGTCGTCGACGTCAACCTCGTCGGCTACGTCCTCTGCGCCCAACAGGCCGCCCGGCGGATGACCAGCGGCGGGGTGATCGTCAACGTCTCCTCGGCCGCTGCGACGCTCGGCAGCCCCGGCGAGTACGTCCACTACGCGGCGGTCAAGGCCGCCGCCGACACCCTCACCGTCGGACTGGCCAAGGAGCTCGGGCCGCGGGGCATCCGGGTCAACGGCGTCGCGCCCGGCACGGTGTGGACCGACATCCACGCCCAGTCGGGCGAACCGGGGCGACCGGCCCGGATCGCGCCGATGGTGCCGCTGCGGCGCGCCGGCCAGCCGGACGAGATCGCCGGCGCGATCGCCTGGCTGCTCGGTCCGGAGGCGTCCTACACCACCGGTACGGTGATCCGGGTCGCCGGCGGCCTGTGACCGTCTCCGCTGATCATGCTGCTGAGTGCTGCTGTTCTTACTGGTCCGATAATATACATTATGTCAACTAAGCGGGCGCCGGGCCGTGTCCGGAGCGAGGCGAACACGGGCGGTCGCCGACGAACGCCACGACTTACCTGCCCGGTCGGAACTTCGCCCGGCGGCCTCGCCGGCCCGGGCTCCGTACGGCTCGGTGTCGCACGCCGTCATCGCGCGGCCCGCGACGTCGGACGCGCCCGGTGCCGGCGGCGCGGCTGTCGTGCGCGCGGTCGCGTCGGTGCGACGCGACCCGGGTGTCGCGTCACCCCCCACCGGCGCGGCGCTCCCCTTCTCCGGCGGCCGCCCACTATCCGCGACCGTGAAGAATGGTGCATAATATCCGTTATGCACCATTTTGCGATGTTGTCCGCAGCGAGTTGGGTCGACGAGTTCCTGGCCGACCGCGCCTCCCGGAAACCCTCCCCACACACCCTGCAGGCCTACCGCCGGGACCTGACCTCGGTGCTGCGGCTGATCGCCGACACCTGGTCCCCCGCTCCCCTGGCCTGGGCCGACCTGCCGCTCGACGCCCTGGACGCCCGTACGCTGCGGGGGGCTTTCGCCCGGTTCGCCGCGCCCCGCGCCCCCGCGTCGGTCCACCGCGCCTGGTCGACCTGGAATTCGTTCTTCACGTTCCTGGTCGCCGAGGGCGTGGTCGCCGGTAACCCGATGCCGGCGGTGGGTCGCCCGCGCGCTCCCCTGCCGCTGCCGAAACCGCTCCGTGGCGAGGAGACACCGGAGACGCTGCTCGCGGCCGCGGCCCGTGGCGACGAACGGCAGCGCGATCCGTGGCCGGAGCGGGATCTGCTGGTGATTGCGTTGGCGTTGTGCGCCGGCCTGCGGTTGGGGGAACTGCTCGCCCTGCGGGTCGGTTCCCTGGCCGGACGCAGCGGTGAACGCCGGATCGAGGTGACGGGCAAGGGCGGGCGGCTGCGGACGGTGCCGATCGAGCCGGAGCTGGACGCGGTGGTGCGGGCGTATCTGGCGAGCCGGCGGCGGCGGTTCGGCGGCCGGTCGGTGCGCGACCAGGACATGCTGCTGGTGGACCGGGCCGGAGCAGCGATGCGGCGCGGCGCGCTGCAGTATCTGGTCCGGTCGTGTTTCCGGCGGGCCGGGATCACCGAGCGGGTGCCGCGTGGCGCCCAGTTGCACGCGTTGCGGCACACGTTCGCGACCCGGTTGGCCGAGGACGGGGCGAGCGCGGCGGAGATCATGCGGCTGCTGGGTCACGGGAGTCTGACGTCGAGTCAGAATTACATCGAGGTGACGGCTGGTCAGCAACGGGCGGCGGTGCGGTCGAACCGGACGAATCAGTCGTTGCGGCGGGTGGTGGGCGGCGGTGACTGAGCCGGCGGCGTGGGGGTGGCGACGGTGACGAGGAGCGCCCGGTGGTCGGAGACGTCCAGGGGCGGTGTGTCGACGGCGGTGACGGTGCCGAGGGCCGGCGGGGCGCCGCGCGGGTCGAGCAGGATGTGGTCGAGTTGGACGCGGGGTCGGACGGCCGGGTAGGTGGGGCGCCGGGCGAGGGGCCGCCAGCCGGTGATGGTGGCCGCGACAGCGGCGGGCATGTTGAGATCGCCGAGCAGGATCCGTGGGGGTGGCAGCAGCCGGAGGGTGCGGACGACGGTGCGGAGCTGGCGCAGGTTCCAGCCGGGGACGAACGACAGGTGGGTGGTGGCGACGGTGAGCGGTCCGTGGGGGGTGTCGAGTACGGCGGTGAGCAGGACGCGGGGTTCGTCGCGGAGCAGGATGAGTCGGGGGTCGGGGTCGGCGGTGAGTACGGGTGAGCGCAGCGGGGCGGGGTCGAGCCGGGTGATCTGCCAGTGTCGGGCCGGGTAGCGGCTGATGAGGCCGATGCCGTAGCAGGGTTCGTGTCGTCCGTCGTGGTCGTGGTCGGGGGTGCGGAACTGTTCGCCGGGGGTGCCGACGATGGCGGCGGCGAAGCGGTGGTGGGGGGCGGCCAGGGCGGTGGCGGCCAGGGCGGTGAGGTCGAGGTGGCCGCTGCGGGGTTGGGCGCGGTCGGCTTCCTGGACGGCGAGGATGTCGGCGTCGAGGGTGGTGACGGCGGCGGTGAGCCGGTCGGCGTCGACGCGGCCGTCGTGTGGTGAGCGTCCGTGCAGCAGGTTGAAGGTGGCCATGCGCACGTGAGCACCCTACGGGGTGGTGGCCGGGTGGGGGTGTCGGGTCCTGCGGGTGGCTGGTAGCGGGCGGGGTGGGTCGGGTCCTGCGGGTGCCGGTGGTGGTCGACAATGCTGGTGGCGGTCTTCGGTTGTCGAAAGGAGGGTGTGATGCGGCCGGTGGCGGGTGTGGTGTGTCCGGATGTCGCGGCGACGGTGGCGGCGGTGGGTCGGGATCGGCCGGAGTTGGTGGCGGAGTTGGTGGCGGCGGTTCCGGGGGCGCGGGCGGCGGTGTTGGCGCGGGTGTGGGGGGCGGTGGCCCGGGAGCCGCTGCCGCCGGTGGTGTCGCGGCGGGTGGTGTCGGATCGGTTGGTGGTGGAGTTGGTGGATGGCCGGCGGGTGGTGGGGCCGGTGGCGGCGGCGGAGCCGTTCGCGGTGGTGGGTGCGGGTCTGCGGGTGTCGGTGCAGGGGCGGGAGTGTGCGGATCCGGCGGAGGTGGTGGCGGCGTTGGGGGTGTCGGGTGCGGACGTGGTGGCCGGTGAGGTGGCCAACAGTGTGGCGAACCTGGCGTTGGCTCGGGCGGGGCGGACGGCGGCGGCGGGGCGTGGTGATGGTGGTGTGGTGCGGTCGGCGGTGGAGTGGGAGCAGGTGGTGGTGGACGGGCATCCGTTGCATCCGGGGTGCCGGACGCGGGTGGGTATGTCGACGGCGGAGGTGTTGCGGTACGGGCCGGAGCACGGGCGGGTGGTGGGTCTGGAGTTGGTGGCGGTGCCGGTGGATCGGTGGGTGAGTACGGGGGTGCGGTTGCCGCCGGTGTTGCCGGTGCATCCGTGGCAGGCCGAGCATGTGGTGTCGGGGGTGGCGGGGTTGCGGCGTACGGGGCGGGTGGTGCGGGGGCGGCCGTTGATGTCGTTGCGGACGGTGTCGGTGGGTGACGGGTCGTGGCAGGTGAAGACGGCGGTGGACGTGCAGATGACGAGTGCGGTGCGGACGGTGTCGCCGGCGGCGGTGCGTAATGGTCCGGTGGTGACGGGGTTGTTGACGGGGTTGGCGGGGCGGATGTCGGGTTTGCGGGTGTTGCCGGAGGTGGCGGCGGGTGCGGTGGTGGTCGACGGGGGCTGGTGCCGGTCGTTGGCGGTGGTGTGGCGGCGGGTGCCGCGGGTGCGGGCGGGGTCGCAGGTGTTGCCGGTGGCGGCGTTGGCGGCGCCGCTGGGGGTGCCGGGTGGGCCGTCGGTGGTGGCGGGGTTGGTACGGGCGGGGTACGGCGGGGATCCGGTGGGGTTCGTGGCGGATCTGGCGGGGGTGTTGTGTGGGCCGGTGGTGACGATGGCGGGGTGGGGGGTGGGGTTGGAGGCGCATGGGCAGAACGTGTTGGTGGTGGTGCGGGGTGGCCGGTTGGTGGGTGTGTGGTATCGGGATGTGGGTGGGGTTCGGGTGGATGTGTCGCGGTTGGCAGCGGTGTGGGGTGTGGTGCCGCGTCTGGCGGGCGATGTGGAGTGTGTCGATCCGGTGGAGGTGCGGGTGACGGCGTGGGCGGCGGTGGGGGTGGCGTTGGGTGAGGTGGTGGCGGTGCTTGCGCGGGAGTTCGGGGTGGAGCCGGCCCGGTTGTGGGCGGCGGTGGCGGGGCGGGTGCGGCAGGTGGTGGCGGGGTTACCGGTGTCGGTGCGCCGGGTGGTGGCGCGGGAGGTGTTCGGGGGGCGGTGGCCGGTGAAGGCGACGTTGTCGATGCGGTTGGCGGCGGATCCGTTGGCGGTGCGGTGGGCGTGGGTGGACAATCCGTTGGCGGGGTTGGGGTGAGCGGGGTGTCGGTGGTGGCGGCGGGTCGGTGGTGTGGGTGTGGGGCGGGTGCGGGGCGGTTGCCGGTGGCGGTGGAGGCGGCGGCCGGGCAGTTGGGTCGGGTGGCGCCGGAGTTGGTGGCGGGGTTCCGGGCGGCGGTGCCGTGGGCGGCGCGGGTGGTGGGGGGTCGGTTGGTGGACGCGTTGTGTCGGGAGGACGTTTCGGGGGCGCGGGACCGGTTTTCGTCGGGCCGTTGGCATGGTTTCGACCGTTTCGCAGCTTATGGGTGGAGTGGGGACGATCCGGTGGATGTGTTGCCGGTGTCGGTGTGGGATCGGCGGGGTTGGGCGTTGGCGGCGGAGTTGACCAACGCCGTGGTGAACCTGGCGGTGGCGGCGGCGCGCCCTCCGGTGCCGGTCGCCGGGTGGTCGACGGCCGCGGTCGGCGAGGTGGACGGGTGGGTGGCGGGCGTGGAGCGGGCGGCGGCGTTGCGGGGGCACAATCTGCATCCCTGTGGCCGTACCCGGTTGGGGTGGTCGGTGGCGGACGTGTTGGCCCACGATGTCGAGTCGCCGGGCACGGGGGTGGGGTTCGTGGCGGTGCGGGCCGATCTGTGCGTCGGTGACGACGTGTCGGGGCTGTTGGCCCGGTGGTATCCGCAGGTGCCGGTGGCGCCGCCGGGATGGGTGGTGCGGCCGGTGCATGTGTGGCAGTGGGCGGCGGTGCTGCGGGACCGGTACGCGGATCTGGTCCGGGCGGGCGTGATGCGGGTGTTGCCGCAGGTGTTGCCGGCGGTGCCGACGGCGGCGGTGCGGACGGTGTTGTTGCCGGCGGGTGCGGATGGGCGGCGGCGGTATCTGAAGGTGTCGTTGGACATTCAGGTGACGTCGACGCGGCGGACGATCTCGGTGGCGTCGACGCGCAACGGGCCGGTGTTGTCGCGGGTGTTGGCGGGGTTGGTGGCCGGTGACGAGGTGGCGGCGGCGCGGTTGGTGTTGTTGCCGGAGGTGGCGGGCGCGGCGGTGCGGGTGGGGTCGGGTCGGGACGTGTCGGTGATCGTGCGGGACGGGTTGGCGGGGGTGGTGGGGGCGGGTGAGGTGCCGGTGTCGGGGGTGGCGTTGGCGACGGCGGGGGTGTTGTCGGCGCGGGTGGACGAGTTCGCGCGGGTGCGGGGGTTGGCGGATCGTCCGGCGGCGGCGTTGGCGTTCGTGGGGGCGTACGCGGGGGTGGTGTTGCCGCCGTTGTTGCGGTTGGCGACGCGGTTCGGGGTGGCGTTGGAGGCGCATCTGCAGAACTGTCTGCCGACGTTTCGGGGTGGGGTGCCGTACCGGTTGGTGGTGCGGGATTTCGCGGGGTTGCGGTTGTTGCGGTCGCGGTTGGCGGCGGCGGGGGTGGTGGTGGAGTTGGCGCCGGGGTCGGTGGTGGTCACGGACGATCCGCGGGTGATGCGGGCGAAGGTGGGGTACACGGCGTTGCAGGCGCATGTGGGTGAGGTGGTGGTGGGGTTGGTGGGGTCGCACGGGTTGGACGAGGCGGCGGGGTGGCGGGCGGTGCGGGCGGTGGTGGACGAGGTGTACGACGGGTTGCGCTCGGATCCGGGGTGTGCGGGGTGGGCGGCGGAGGATCACGCGGCGTTGACGGCGCCGATGGTGGCGCACAAGGCGTTGGTGCGGATGCGGTTGGCGGGGTCGGGTGACGTGTACGTGCCGGTGCGTAATCCGATCGCCGACGGCGGGTTCACGGGGGCGTCGCCGTCGTCGGGTGTGAGGCGGTGGTGATGGTGGTGGTGGTGCCAGATCGGGTGGTCGCGGCGGTGCGGGGGTTGGCGGCCGAGCCGGATCCGGTGTGCGCGTACGTGTACGACCGGGCTGCGGTGCGGGCGGC
The DNA here is from genome assembly GCF_029626025.1 of Solwaraspora sp. WMMD406. NCBI lineage: Bacteria > Bacillati > Actinomycetota > Actinomycetes > Micromonosporales > Micromonosporaceae > Solwaraspora > Solwaraspora sp. WMMD406. The sequence goes on along the minus strand of NZ_JARUBF010000001.1, from coordinate 4,303,384 downwards.
GGCGGCTGCGGTGCGGGCGGCGTTGCCGGCGGGCGCGGTGCTGCTGTACGCGATGAAGGCCAACGGCCATCCGGAGGTGGTGGCGGAGTTGGCGCGGGTGACCGACGGGGTGGAGGTGGCGTCGGGGGGTGAGTTGGCGGTGGCGGTGGCGGCGGGGGCCCGTCAGGTGGTGTGTGGTGGGCCGGCGAAGACCGATGAGCTGTTGCGGGCGGCGGTGGCGGCGGGCGCGACGGTGAATGTGGAGAGCGGTTGGGAGTTGCGGCGGCTGGACGCGGTGGCGCGGGCGGCGGGCGTGGTGGCGCAGGTGGGGGTGCGGGTGAACCGGCGTGGTGGCGGGGTGGCGGGTAGTCATCGGATGGCGGGGGTGCCGACGCCGTTCGGGGTGGACGAGGAGCAGTTGGGTGAGGTGCTGGCGGTGGCGTCGGGGTCGGCGGGGGTACGGGTGGTGGGATTCAGCCTGCACGCGGTGTCGAACAATCTGGACGCGGCGGCGCATGTGCGGTTCGTGGACGGGTCGGTGCGGTGGGCGGTCGCGGCGGCGCGGCGGTTCGGGGTGGCGTTGGAGTACGTGAACGTGGGCGGCGGGTTCGGGGTGGATCATGTGGGTTCGGGGCGGTTCGACCTGGAGGTGTTGCGGGCCGGGTTGGCGGGGGTGGCGGTGCCGGCGGGGGTGCGGTTGGTGTTCGAGCCGGGTCGGTTGTTGGTGTCCGACGCGGGGTGGTACGCGGCCGAGGTGGTGGATGTGAAACGCACCCACGGTCGGTGGTTCGTGGTGGTGCGGGGCGGGACGCACCATTTCCGGTTGCCGGCGGCGTGGGGGTACAGCCATCCGTTCGCGGTGGTGCCGGTGGATCGGGACGGGTGGGCGTTTCCGCGTCCGGAGGCGGCGGGGGTGGCGGTGGACGCGGTGGGTGAGTTGTGTACGCCTCGGGACGTGTTGTGTCGGGATCAGCCGGTGGCGCGGGTGCGGGCCGGTGACGTGGTGGTGTTCGGTCGGGCCGGAGCGTACGGCTGGGACATCTCGCACCACGACTTCCTGCGCCATCCCCATCCCCGGATGGTGGTGTTGTGAGCGTCGTCCGGGCCGGTTGTGGCCGGCTGTGGTGAGCGGCGGACACGGCGGGTCAGCGGCGGGCCCAGGCGGCTGAGCGGATCTCGCGCAACGCCCGGCGGCGGGTGTCGCCGCGCAGGGTGTCGACGTAGAGGCGGCCGTCCAGGTGGTCGGTTTCGTGTTGCAGGGCGCGGGCGAGGAACCCGGTGCCGGTGACGGTGACGGGTTCGCCGTGCTGGTCGACGCCGCGGACGGTGGCGCGGCGGGCGCGGGGGGTCGGGAAGTACAGGCCGGGGATGGACAGGCAGCCTTCGTCGTCGGTGTCGACGTCGTCGCTGTCCGGGTCGGTGGCGGGGTCGACGCCGTGCAGGTCGATGGCGGGGTTGACGACGTGGCCGCGGTGGCCGTCGGCGTCGTAGACGAACACGTGGGCGCTGACGCCGATCTGGGGGGCGGCGACCCCGGCGCGTCCGGGGGCGCCGAGCAGGGTGTCCATCAGGTCGGTGACGAGGGCGCGCAGGGCGGCGTCGAAGTGGGTGACCGGTTCGGCGGGGGTACGCAGGACGGGGTCGCCGAGGACGCGGATGGCACGCATCGTCATGACGGTGATGCTAGTGGCGCGTGCGCCGGGGGTGTCGTGGGGCGGGGCCGGGATGCGGTCGGGGCGTACCATCATCATCTGGGAGCGTTTCCACGCCGACCGGGTCGATGTGCCTCATCCGAAGGGAGGATTTCGCGGCGTTCCGACCGTTACTTGCTCGGAAGCGCGTCGTTCGGCTTGGTAACGTTCATCACTGGTCATGTGAACCATGACACAGCACCCCCCACAGTCCGGAGAACCCGATGTGCCAGCATCAACCACACTGTCCCTCAGCTGAGGCCACCGACCGGGAAGCCGCGCGGGTGATCGCCTGCTTCCCCGAGCAGGGCTGGAGTCTGCTCTGCAACGGGGTGATCGTCTTCGAGGACACCGGCGAGCTTCTGCCCGACGGCAGCAGCATCGCACCGCACCGCGGCCCCGCCCGGCACGCCCTGGCTGCCTGACCGCGTAGCGCCCCCGGGCGGCGATGGCGCCGCCCCGGACCCGCCCCCCGGCCACACCGTCTCCCCCGCGACGCCACACCACAGGGGAAGCACTCCACCCGGGTGGAGCCACCGATGTCCCGTCGCATCCGGTGCCGCCTCCGCGCACCGTTGGCTCACCGTCGAGCCGCCGATCCACCGCCACCCGCACCGGCCGCACCCCGGCCGGTCCTCGGCGTGTCGCCCGACGATTCGTCGATGACCGACCGCCTCGATCGGCGCGGCCACCTCGCGCTCGCCGCGCGGCGCCGACGGACGCCTCGACGACGAGGACATGTCCCGAAGAGCGCGACGCGACGCCACCGGTCGACTCACGGCGACGCGTTCCCGGTGGTTCAGCGGGCGCGGCGATAGTGCATGACCACGGCGCCGTTGCGCAGCGGTTGTGCCGAGAGCAGTTCGAGCCGGCGGGTGCCGGGCAGTCCGCCCTGGTGCAGGGTCGGGCCGTGGCCGGCGATCCTCGGGTGGACGAGCAGCTGGTATTCGTCGATCAGGTCCAGCCGGTCGAGCGCGGTCGCCAGCGTGCCGCTGCCGAGGAGGACCCCGGCCGGGGTCGCGTCCTTGAGCTTGCGCACGCCCTCACGCAGATCGCCGCCGATGTGGTGGCTGTTGGCCCAGGGGAAGTCGCTGCGTGTCGACGACACCACATATTTGGGTCTGGCCTCCAGCTTGACCGCCCAGTCGCGGACGGCCGGCGGCGCCTGCCCGTCACCGCGGGCGACGGCCGGCCAGTGGCTCTCCATCATCTCGTAGGTGACCCGGCCCCACAGCATCGCCCCGCTGGCGTCCATGAGGCGGGTGAACAGGGCGCGTGTCTCGTCGTCGGCGATCCCCTCCCGGTGGTCGACGCAACCGTCCAGGGTGACGTTGAGGCTGAAGGTCAGGAGTCCCATGGCTGGCGACTCTAACGACCCGCTGCGACATCGCGGCCCGGGAAGTCGGCCCGTACGGCGCAGGCGTCGGGCAGTTCGGGGGCACGAGCCGGGTCGCGCACCAGCAGACGTTGAGCGGCGCCGGCAGCGGCCAAGCGGTGTGCGACGCGCCCGCCGAGACGCCCGGTGGCTCCGGTGACGCCGACGAGGTCGCTGCCGGGCCGCGGCATGAGGTGCTGACTCACTGGGCGAACGCCTCCGGCGGCGGACACGCACACACCAGGTTCCGGTCCCCGTAGGCGCCCTCGACCCGCCGCACCGGCGGCCAGTACTTGTCCGCCCGCAGCGCCGGCACCGGATACGCGGCCACCGACCGCGGATACCGGTACGGCCAGTCGTCGGCGGTGACCAGCGCCGCGGTGTGCGGTGCCTGCCGCAGCGGACTGTCCGCCACCGACCACACCCCCTGCGCCACCTGGTCGATCTCGGCCCGGATCGCGATCATCGCCGCGCAGAACCGGTCCAGTTCGGCCAGGTCCTCACTCTCGGTCGGCTCCACCATCAACGTGCCCGCCACCGGAAACGACATCGTCGGGGCGTGGAAACCGTAGTCGATCAGCCGTTTCGCCACGTCCTCCACGGTGACGCCGGTCGCCTTCGTCAACGACCGCAGATCCAGCACACACTCGTGAGCGACCAGCCCCTTGTTGCCGCTGTACAACACCGGGTAGTGCCCGCGCAGCCGGGCCGCGACGTAGTTGGCGGCCAACACCGCCGCCCCGGTCGCCCGCACCAGACCATCGGTGCCCATCAACCGCAGGTACGCCCACGGAATCGGCAGGATGCCCGCCGACCCGTACCGGGCGGCCGAAATCACCGGGCCGGTGCCGCCGCCCATCGGATCCGCCGGCAGGAACGGAGCCAGATGGGCGCGGACCGCCACCGGCCCCACCCCCGGGCCGCCGCCGCCGTGCGGAATGCAGAACGTCTTGTGCAGGTTCAGATGCGACACGTCGGCACCGAACCGGCCTGGCCGGGCGTAGCCGAGCAGCGCGTTGAGGTTCGCCCCGTCGACGTACACCTGCCCGCCGGCGTCGTGCACCCGGGCGCACAGATCCGCGATGCCTTCCTCGTAGACGCCGTGCGTCGACGGATACGTCACCATGATCGCCGCGAGGGTGTCACGGTGGGCGTCGATCAACCGTTGCGCGTCGGCCACGTCGACGTTGCCGTCGGCGTCGCAGCCGACCACCACCACCCGCATCCCGGCCATCACCGCGCTCGCCGCGTTGGTGCCGTGCGCCGACGACGGGATCAGACACACGTCCCGACCGGCCTGCCCCCGCTGCCGGTGGTAGCCGCGGATCGCCAGCAACCCCGCCAACTCCCCCTGCGAACCGGCGTTGGGCTGCACGCTGACCGCGTCAAAGCCGGTCACCTCCGCCAGCCAGGTCTCCAGCTCACCGATCAGCCGCCGGTAGCCGACGGTCTGCTCCGCCGGCGCCAGCGGATGCACATCGGCGAACCCCGGCCAGCTGATCGGCTCCATCTGCACCGCCGCGTTCAGCTTCATCGTGCACGAACCCAGCGGAATCATCCCCCGGTCCAGGGCGTAGTCGACCCCGGCGAGCCGACGCAGGTACCGCAGCATCGCCGTCTCGCTGCGGTGGTCGTGGAACACCGGATGGGCCAGGATGTCGTCGTCGCGCCGCCACCCGGCCGGGATCGGCTCGTCGACGTCACCGACGTACGGCGCCACCCCGAACGCCGCCCACACCGCCGCCAGATGCGCCTCGGTGGTCGTTTCGTCACAGGTGACCGCGACCGTGTCCGCGTCGACCAGCCGCAGGTTGACCCGCCGCGCCGCCGCGGCCGCCACCACCCGCCCGGCGCCGCCGGGCACGGTCGCCGTCACCGTGTCGAACAGCGGCCCGTCGCCGACGGACACCCCACCGGCCCGCAACCCGGCCCGCAACCGCGCCGCCATGCCATGGGTGCGTTCCGCGATCGCCCGCAGCCCCTGCGGCCCGTGGTAGACGGCGTACATCGCGGCCAGCACCGCCAGCAGCACCTGCGCGGTGCAGATGTTGCTGGTCGCCTTCTCCCGGCGGATGTGCTGCTCCCGGGTCTGCAACGCCAGCCGGTAGGCGCGCCGGCCGTCGGCGTCCCGTGACACCCCGACCAGCCGGCCCGGCAGCATCCGTTCCAAGCCGGCGCGCACCGCCAGGTAACCGGCGTGCGGCCCCCCGAAACCCATCGGCACCCCGAACCGTTGGCTGGTGCCTACCGCGATGTCCGCGCCGATCGCCGACGGCGGACGCAGCAGCGTCAACGCCAACAGATCCGCGGCGACGGTCACCACCGCCCCGACGGCGTGCGCCGCCGCGACCACCGCCCGGTCGTCGCGCAGCAGACCCGACGCCGTCGGGAACTGCAGATGCATCCCGAAGTACTCCCCCGGCAGGTCACCGGAGACGTCACACACCCGCACGTCGACACCGAGCGGCTCGGCGCGGCTGCGCAGCACCGCGACCGTCTGCGGCAACGCGCCGGCGTCGACGACGTACACGGCGCTGGTCGACGCCGACACCCGCCGCGCCAACGCCATCGCCTCCGCCGCGGCGGTCGCCTCGTCCAACATCGACGCGTTCGCCGTCGCCAGCCCGGTCAGGTCCGCCACCATCGTCTGGAACGTCAGCAGCGCCTCCAGCCGGCCCTGACTGATCTCCGGCTGGTACGGGGTGTAGGCGGTGTACCAGGCCGGATTCTCCAACACGTTACGGCGGATCACCGCCGGGGTGTGGGTGCCGTGATAACCCAGGCCGATCATCGACACGGCGGGCGTGTTGGCGGCGGCGAGTTCCCGCAGCGCCGCCGTCACCTGCGGCTCGTCCATCGGCTCCGGCAGATCGAGCCGGTCCCGCCAGCGGATCACCTCGGGAATCGCGGCGTCCATCAGGTCGTCGACGCTGGCGAAACCGACGACGTCGAGCATGCGGCGCGCGGCTGCCTGATCAGGGCCGATGTGACGGTCGGCGAACGAAGACGACGTGGACACCAGGCGGCTCCCGGGGTGAGGTCGACGGGCAACCTCCCCCTCTGTCGGCGCCGTCGCCTTCAGAGTCGCCAACCCGGGTGGTCCTTTTGCCTGAGAGGTTCCGGGGAGGATTTGCCCCTTCGGCGCCGTCACCGGACAGCGACGGTCTCTCCCACGCAGGTACGCGGCGACGTCCACGCTACCGGCTGCCCGGCCACCGCGCTGCGGTGACGTCGATCACCGTGACCCGCCGGCCCGACCACACCACAGGGGCGACGCCCGGCCGACACGGCCGACGACCGCGGCCGGCGCTGGGTCAGCCGGCGCGCCGCCGGGCACGCCGGGCCGCCAACTCGTCGCTGACGTCCACCACCGCCGACGGATCAGCCGAAACCGACTCGGCCACCGCCGGCTCCGCCGGCAACTGCGACAACGAACCCTGGATCTCCTTGAACGCCCCACCGATCGCGATCCCGAACACCCCTTGGCCGCCCTGCAACAGATCGACGACCTCTTCCGGAGAGCGGCACTCGTACACCGTCGTGCCATCGGAGATCAACGTGATCCCGGCCAGATCGGCTACCCCGCGCGACCGCAACGTCTCGATCGCCTTACGGATGTTCTGCAACGACACCCCGGCGTCGAGCAGCCGCTTCACGACCTTCAACACCACCAGGTCACGAAACGAGTACAGCCGCTGCGATCCCGAACCCGCCGCGTCCCGCACACTCGGCACCACCAGCGACGTCCGCGCCCAATAGTCCAACTGTCGGTAACTGATCCCGACCGCGTGACACGCGGTGACTCCCCGGTAGCCAACCAGGTCGTCGTCCAGCCCGCCGCCCGACGAACCCTCGGACGAGCCCGGATGATCAGACGATCCCGGGTCAGGCTCTCGCTGCTCGGGCATACGGCAACCTCCCCGTCAGTGCGGCCCACACCCGGACGGAACATGAGCCCATCGACATGGCCACCCTAACGCCAGACACCACCCGAACCAGGAACGCGAGGCGCGACACGCCGCGTACGGGCGGCAACGGCGCGCGTACGCGAAGGCGACCACGGCAACCACACCGGGCCGCCCGGTCACCCCGCGAAGTCCTCCGGCCGCACCTGATCCAGGAACTCCCGGAACTTCTCGACCTCGTCCTCCTGCTCGTCCGGAATGACGATGCCCGCCTCCGAGAGCACCTGCTCAGCACAACGAATCGGAGCCCCGACCCGCAACGCCAACGCGATCGAATCGCTCGGCCGAGCCGACACCCGCACACTGTCCCCGATCAACAGATCGGCGTAGAACACGTTGTCCTTCAACTCGGTGATCTCCACCGCCCGCAACGGCGCCCGCAACGCCGCCAGGATGTCCCGCAACAGATCATGGGTCAACGGCCGGGCCGGCTTCACACCCTGCTGCTCATAGGCGATCGCGGTAGCCTCCACCGCACCGATCCAGATCGGCAGGTAACGGTCCCCGTCGACCTCCCGCAGCAGCACGATCGGCTGGTTGGTGGGCAACTCCACCCGAACCCCGACCACGCTCAGCTCACGCACCGCCGCCTCCGTGTCGTCGTCGTCCATCCCGCTCCCGCCCCTCCCTGCACGGTACACGGACGAACAGACAGCCGTCTGGTCGCGCCGAGCACCTCACCGGCCGAGCGTCTCACGCAGACCAGCCCGCACCAACGCGGCATGCAACTGCTGAGACAACCCGATCAACTCCCGAGCCGTCTCCGCCGCCCGAGCGCGCGCGGCCGGATCACTCTGCCGCGCCAACGGCGCCACCAACTGGGCGAACAACCCGACCTCCCGATCCGCCGCCGCCCGCACCGCCCGAAGGTGACGCACCTCCAACCCGTGCCGCAACAACCCGGCCACCGCGACAGCGACCGCCAACCCGTCCGCGTCGTACCAGCCCGGCGCCACCGCCACCACCAGACCCAGCCGCTCCACCTCGGCCAACACCGCCGGCTCCAACCCACTACGCCCCAGCAGATCCGCCCGACTCAACCGGGAATCCACCGGCTCCGCCACCGGCCGCGACGGCACCTCACCAGACGGGCTCACCGCCACCAACGTCGGCCGCGCCCGCGACGCCGGCTCGTCCCGCTGCGCCAACTGCTCCCGGATCACCCGCAACGGCAGGTACTGATCCCGCTGCGCCGTCAACACGAACCGCAGCCGCGCCACATCGTCCCAGCTGTACTTCCGGTAGCCCGACGGCGTCCGCCGCGGCTCCACCAGCCCTTCGGCCTCCAGGAACCGCAGCTTCGAGATGGTGGTGTCCGGGAACTCCGGACGCAACTGCGCCAGCACCTCACCGATACTCATCAGCGCAGCCGCGACCGCGCCGTCCCGGGCCGCCGCCTGCTCAGTCACCACGACACCCCCGGCTCACCAGCCGGCGTCAGCCACGTACCGCGCACGAAGCCAGCTCCGTCCGCGCCCCGAACCTCAACCGCGGCCAACCTCCTCGTCCGGCCGCGGACCGGCGATGAAGACCAACCGGAACTTCCCGATCTGGACCTCGTCACCGTTGCTCAGGGTCGCCGCCTCCACCCGCTCACGATTGACATAGGTGCCGTTCAGGCTACCCACATCGCGCACCGTGAAGGTACCGCCATCACGGTGGAACTCCGCGTGCCGCCGCGACACCGTCACATCGTCAAGGAAAATGTCGCTGTCCGGATGCCGGCCACTGGTCGTCACGTCATGATCCAGCAGGAACCTCGCCCCCGCGTTCGGACCACGCCGCACCACCAGCAACGCCATTCCCGGCGGCAACGAACCAGACATCCGACTCGGCACCACATCGGTGTCCGGCCCCTCCAGCACTTCGTCGAGCGAACCAAGGTTCAACGTCGACGTGACGTCGAGCGGGGGGAACTCGTCGTCTGGGCGCGTCATGGACCACCTCACGGATCTGTTCGGTCGGCGTCGGGGCTCTCCGGGTCACCCACAACCCCGGACCCGCGAACAGGGCCGGTGCGCGGGCTCCCCAGTGCCGTACGGCACATTTCCCACAACGCTCAACTGTTGTTAGCTTCTCGGTCGACTGGGCGAGCCTAGCCAGCGCCGAAAACAAGGGTCAACAAGACTCGCGGGCACAACATACCTTGCGGACGGTCACACCTCAGCGTTCGGTGAGTTCCCGATACGCCGCCGCGTCGAGCAACCCCTCGATCGCACCCGCGTCCACCGGCTCCACCTGCAACAACCACCCGGCACCGTACGGATCCGAGTTCACCGTCTCCGGCGCGTCGACCAAGACCTCGTTACGCGCCACCACCGTGCCGCTCACCGGGGCGTAAATCTCCGACACACTCTTGGTCGACTCGATCTCACCGCACACCGCACCGGCCGACAGCTGCGCACCGACCTGCGGCAACTCGACGAACACGATGTCACCCAACGCGTCCTGCGCGAAATGGGTGATACCGACCCGCACCGGCCCGGTGCCGTCACCCGCCACCCACTCATGCTCCGCGGTGTACCGCAGATCGTCTGGAATCACGCCCGGTCCCTCGGTCCTCGACACTCACCACTGACAACCGCCCCGCGCCGGCGAACCGACCCGAGCACCCGCCGATCAGGAGACCGGACGCGCGTAACGCAACACCCTCGGCTCGCTCAGAGTCGACACCTCGACCACCTCACGTTCCTCGACGATCACCGTACCGCCGTCACCCGAGACCGACGCGACCACCCCACCCGGAATGTTCAACGCCGTCCGCATCGTCGTCGCCTCACCGATCACCAGGATCTCGTACGGCCCCGTCAACCGCTGACCATCGACCTCCACTCCCCCGTCGACGTCCAGGAAATAACTACTCGCCACCAGCCGCACCGACCGGCCACTACCACCGCTGATCTGCATCGCCTCCGCGCCCGCACCCCGCAACTCCTGCACCGCGTCCAACAACGCCGCCGCCCGCAACGGCTCGGCACCCGCCGTGAAACGCACCCGCAGACCCGGCCCCACCGCCGGCAGACTGCCACCCAGAACACCCAACTCGTCCGCCCGCCGCGACGCCTCCGCCAACGCCGCCTCACGCCCCTGCGCGCCCGAGGTCAACTGCCGCTGACTCTCCTCCAACTCGGCGATGTCCTGCCGCAGACGCTCCTCACGCGCCTCCAGATCGGACAAGATCCGGACCAGGTCCTCCTGTCGGGCAGCGGTCAACGTCGGATCCGTGGCCGTGCTGCGCACCTGCGCCACGAACGTGAAACCCAGCAACACCAGCAACACCACGATGATCAGACCGGCCGACGACAGTCGCGGCCCGCCCCGCCGCCCACCGGAACCAGCCGGCGGCGGATCGCCCACCGGACCGGCCGGCGGCGACGCCGACCCGACTGACGTCGCGCCGGTCTCGGCCGGCTCGGACGCGCCGGTCGCTGACCCGACGCCAGTCGGCCGAGGCGACCGATCAGCCGCCTCCGGCCACCCCGTACCCGTCTGCCTACGTACCGCCATCGCCTCGAAGATCCTCACGCCCGGAACAGATGCCGACGGATCGCCGCGACGTTACCGAAGATCCGCACCCCCAACACCACGACCACACCGGTCGACAACTGGCCACCCACCCCCAACTGGTCACCCAGGTACACGATCACACCCGCCACCAGCACGTTCGAAATGAACGAGATCACGAACTGCTTGTCATCGAAGATCCCGTCCAGCTTCGCCCGCACCCCACCGAACACCGCGTCCAACGCCGCGACCACCGCGATCGGCAGATACGGCTGCAACACCGCCGGCACCACCGGATCGAAATAGACGCCCAACAGCATTCCGACGAGCAACGCCAGCACGGCGATCATCGCGTTCCTCCCGAGGCGGCGACAGACGGACCCGGTGCCGGCGACGCCGGACTGGCATAGCGCAACCGAGGTTCACCTGCGGCCGGCAACATCAGATCATCAGCCGACCGCACCTCGAACGACAACCCGTGCTCGTCGGACACCAGCCGCAACAACGCCGCCGCCTGACTGTCGGCGAAATCCTCGTCCAACCTCCCCGGACCGATCGCCGACACCTCGTACGGCCCGGTCACCGGCCGGAAGTCCACCAGGATCGCGTTACCCGCCGCCCGGATCGTCGACGTCGCGGTCAACCGCTGACCATTGATCGACACCGCCTCCGCACCAGCGCTCCACAACGCGTTCGCGACATCCTGCAGATCCCGGTCCAACACCCGACCCAAATCGTTCGCCCCCACGCCGGTCACCGGATCCACCGACTCCGGCGCGTCGGTCAACCGTACTATCACGCCGTCGCCGCGCACCCGGGCCAGCCCCGCCGCCGCCTCCAGATCCCGCAGGCCCGCCGCCTGTGAACCACTCAACGCGGCGTCCCGCTCGCGGGCCACGGCGTCCCGCAACTCGTCCGCCCGACGCTGCAACTCGTCGGTCTCCGACTGGCGTTGCGTCACCTGCGCCACCAGACCCGACCGCGCCTGCGACCGGCTCGGTTCCTCCGCCACGGTTTTCTGGTACGCCAACACGAACAGGAAACCCACCGCCGCCATCGACAACGCCATCGCGACCCTCGGCACCAGCGCCCGCCAACCCCGCCGAGGACCCCGCACCGCCCGGCGCGCCGCCGCGTCGGCGTAACCCGGATCCAACGGGCTGCGGAACAACTCGATGAGGAAATCCGGCGCGTACTCCCGCCGTACGGCCGGACCGTCCCGGCCCTCGTCGCTCATGCCCGCTCCGTCCTCGCCCCGGCGGACCGTACCAACACCGCGGTCTGCCACCCGTACAGCACACCCGCCAGCCAGTACAACACCAGGCCCCACCAGGCCAGGCCCCACCCGATGGCGGCGGCCGCCGTCGCTGCCGGACCGAAGCCGAGCACAGCGGAGAGCAACAACACCGGGAACGCCGCCAACAGCACAAAAGTAGCTGTCTTGCCTACATAGTGCACCTGTGGCGGGCCGTAGCCGAACCGTCGCAGCACCAGCAGACAACCACCCAACAGCACCTCACGACTCAGCAACGCCACCGTGAACTGCCACGGCATCACCTCGCGGGCGGTGAACGCGACCAACGTCGCCAGGATGTACAGGCGGTCCGCCAGCGGATCCAACAACTCACCCAGCCGCGACACCTGGTGCATCCGCCGGGCCACGAATCCGTCCACCCAGTCGGTCGTGCCGCCGACGGCCAGCACCACCATCGCCGCCACGTCGGCCCGCTGGACCAGAAAAAGGTAAAGGAACAGCGGCACACCCAATAAACGGACAAAACTGATAATATTCGGCACTGTCACGACTCGGGTCACCACATCGGCCCGCGCCGACCCGGTCCGCGCAGACGGATGCGACACCGACACTCCCTCTCCCCGCCCCGACCGGTCTGTCCCACCGGACCGACGACACCACGGCGGCGAGCGAGCCCGGCGGTCCCCCAAGGGGCCCTGTCACCTGGCGAGCGCCACTATAACCCGCCTTTCCCACCTCACCTGCCGACTCACCCGCCGCCCCCACCCTCGTCGACCACCCGCCGCCGCATGAACGACTGCCAATAGCCCACCATCCGATCCACCCCCTCGACCGAGCCCACCACCTCCGCCAGCCACCGCACCTGCTCCGGATTCCACAACCCGTCCGTCACGATCCAACCCTGCGCGCCCAACTCGTCGAGAACCTCCAACCGCCGCCCGGTCAGCACCGCGCAGCGATGTCCGGCGCCGTCGGCGATCACCGTCACCGTCGGCCCCGCCGACGGTGACCGCTCCCCGTCAGCCGGTCCGACGGTCTGCACGAAGTACAGATACCCGTACGCCCAGCGCTCCGTCGTGGACGCGCCCTGACCCGACGACGACTCCCCTCGATGATCATCCGCTGCCACCGGACGCGGCTACCCCGGGGCACGGCGGGCAAACCGCGCCGGTGCCCCGTCACCACGCGGTTACGATCAGTGCCGGCGACCGCCGCGAGCTGGACCCCTTGCCGCCAAACCGCAATCGATCATGCTTGGATGGTGGCATGCCGGCCCACCTCGACCCAGCCGCCCGGCGCGACCGGCCAGCCGGTGCCCACCCCACCGGCACCTCCCGCCGGAGCACGTCGCGTACCCGCTGGTGCCCCCTCACCGAGCTCAGTCCACTCGCCCGCGCGCTGCTCAGCGACGACCTCGGCGGACGCGACGTCGTCCCATCACACGTCGCCGAGCGGGTCTCCGCCGAAGCCGAACAATGGGCCAGCCACGGCTTCACCGAGGACACCGTCCGCCCGTGGCGCGACCTGCCACCGGCCGCCGCCGGCCATCTCGCCAGCCAGCAGGTCGATCCCCGGGTGCTCGACCTGCCCGTCGCCGTCGTCGCCGGCACACCGCCCGTCCCCCTGCGCATCGCGATCGTCACCGGCCGACTGCCGGCCGAACGCGCCTACCAGCTGCTTGTCCTGACCGGCGAGCACACCCCGGCCGGTCAGGAGCGCGGTGACCAGCCCCCCGCCATGGCCACCCGTACCGCCCCCGCCCGACCGGTGACGCCTGTGTTGTTCTCGCACGCCGGCCAGGACTCCGCGCAGTCGGAGGACTGAACCCGCAGACCCGGTAGTCAGGACTGCCGCCGACCCCCGGTGATGGGGGTCGGCGGCAGTTCGTTTTCGGGTGTCGACATGAGTGGGTGGAGGGGTCACATCCCCTATAGCGTCCTAGGATGGAATGAGTCGCGCCACCACACCCATGTCTCGGCTTCACCCCGCCGGGCGCGGCCGTTTGCCTCCCCGCGACCGCATCGCGCACCATTCCGTGCGGCAGTCGTCCGTGCCGGCCGCACCGGCACATCCCCACCTGGCCGGAGTGTCCCCGCGTGCTGAACCGATCGCCCCGCCCAACCGAACTACCTGAGGTGGAACACGCGGAATCCGGACGGTGGTACCGCCCCCGGTCGGCCGTCCCGACGCGCCGGCCGATCCGACGCGTCCGGGCGCTCCTGTTGGGACTGCTGCTCGCCGGCCTGGGAGTGCTGGCCGCACCCGCCACACCAGCGGCGGCGCACGCCGTGCTGGTGACCGCCGATCCGGTTCCCGGCTCCGTGCTCGGCACCTCCCCCAGGGTCGTCGTCCTGACCTTCACCGAGCCGGTCCGGCTGATCGACGGCCGACTGCAGATCCTGGCGCCGGACGGCAAGCGAATCAACGACGGCGAGCCCCGGGTCGACGGCGCCACCATCACAGCCGGAATCCGCATCCCCGACCAGCCCCTCGGCACCTACCTCGTCAGTTACCGGATCATCTCCGCGGACGGGCACCCCGTCGGAGGCGGCTACACCTACTCGGTCGGGGCACCGTCGGCGACGGTGCCGCAGGTCGACCCCGACGGCCAGCGCACCTCGGTGACCGCCGCCGTCGCCGCCACCACGTTCGTCGGCTACCTCGGCGTCGTACTCGCCGTCGGACCGGCGCTGCTGCTGGTCGCGCTCTGGCCGCCGCGACTGCCCCGCCGACCCGGGCTCCGCCTGGTCCGTACCGGACTGACGCTGATCGCCGTGGCCACCGTCGCGGGGCTGTGGGTGCGCGCACCGTACATCAGCGGCAGTGCCCTGTTCGACGTGTCGACCGCCGACCTCGCCGCCGTTCTGACCAGCGGGTACGGGCTGACGGTACTGGCCCGGCTAGGCATCCTCGCCGTACTCGCGGCGCTGCTCACGCCGGCACTGACCGGCGGCGGCGGGACCGTCCGGCGGGTCGCCCTGCTCGCGCTGGCCGTAACCGGGTTGGCGACCTGGCCGCTGACCGGACACGCGCTGGCGGCGCCGGTGCCCGCCGCCAGCGTCGTGGCCGACACGATCCACATCGCCGCGGTCGCCGTCTGGCTCGGCGGCCTGGTGGCTCTCGGCGGCGTCCTGCTTCGCCGCGCCCACCCCCGTCTGATGGGCCGGATCCTGCCGGTCTGGTCGGCCTGGGCGACGGTCGCGGTCTGCTGGCTGCTGCTGGCCGGGGTGGTCCAGGCCGTGCTGGAGACCGGGACCGTGTCGGCCCTGCTGACCACCCGGTACGGCCGCTTGATCCTGCTCAAGGTCGGTCTGGTCGCTGGTCTGCTGATCGCCGCCGGCTACGCTCGCCGGCTGGTCCGCCGCCCGGACCCGATCGACCACCGCCGGCTGACCGGGGTCGTCGCCATCGAGGTCGCGGTGGCCGTGACGGCGCTCGCCGCCAGCGCCGTGCTGGTCCAGACGACACCGGCGCGGACCGCCGTCGCCGAGGCGCAGGCGCTGGGACAGGACAGCTTCGCGCAGACCCTGACCAGTTCGCTGTACACCTTGCAGTTCGACATTTATCCCGTACAACTCGGCGAACACAACACGGTGCACGCCTACGTGTACACCCCGCAGGGCGCGCCACTCGACGTGGAGGAGTGGACGATGACCACGGCGTTGCCAGCGCAGGGTGTCGAGCCGGTCAGCACGCCGCTACTCGGGTTGCAGGGCAACCACGCCGTCGGCGCCGTCGCGTTCCCGGTCCCGGGCGACTGGCAGGTCCGGTTCACCATCCGGATCTCCGACATCGACCAGGCCACGGTGACGACGACCGTGCCCGTGCGGTGACCGTCCGGGGTGCCGCCATCCGGCACGGAGCGGACTCGCGGCGAACGGCTCCGGGTTCACGTCTGCCGGCTCCGGGTTCACGTCTGCGGTAGCCGCCAGCGGCCACCCTCGCCGGCGGATCCCGCCGCGACCAGCGACGAGTCGGCCGGGCCGTCGTCACCCTCGGCGGCCACGGTCGTGCTGCGGCGGCGGCTGAACCACCAGACGGCCACCGCCCCGAACGCGGCCCCACCGGCGAGGCCGGTCAGCAGCAACGCGGCGGTGGTGCCGCCGTCGGCGGCGGACTCCGGTGCGGCGGTGGCCGGCGCCGACGGGTCCGCGCCGGTGGCACCGGCGTGGCCGCCGTGACCGGCGACGGCGGCGGGATCGGCGGCGACCAACGTCAACGCCGGGGCCGGTCGGGTGGCGCCCGGTCCGCCCCAGCGGACCTCGGTGCCGTCGGAGTAGGTCTGCGTCACCGCGAAGTCGACCCGGTCGGTGTCGGGCAGCGGGCCGATCGAAATGACCAGCTCGATCGGCTCCGGCCGCACCGGCGGACTCGTCACCCGCAGCCACACGATGCTCTCGGTGACCTCGATCGTCTGGCCACCGTGCAGGCCGGGCAGCGGCTCGGCCAGTCGCCGGTTGGTGATCCGGGGTGCCCAGTCCTGCACCGACATTGGATACACCTCGGCGATCGGCAGGTCGACGGGCAGATCGAGACGTATCTCGGTGGTGTGGGCACCGGGCCGCTCCTGCGGGACCACGAACGTCACCATGACGCCGGCGCCGCGAGGGGCCTGCTGTGGTCGCAGCGTCACGTCGGCCGCGGCGACCGCCGGGGCGGCCAGCAACACGCCGCCGGCCACCGCACCGGCGACGAGGGCGCCGATCCTGTCGATGCTTGCGCGCAGACCCCTGACCATCGCGTCGCCCTCCCGTAGCGCGGCGGCAGCCGCCGAACCTGATTCACCGATAGGTGGTTCGGCGGGCAGGGGCCGAACGGTTCAATCTGATCACGATATTTCTTCCGCCGGCCGGCCGGGGCCGACCCGGGGCGCGGCGGGCGGCGCGGCCGGCCACACGTACGGCACCGCCGGCAGATCGCCGAAGAGCGGGCGGTAGAAGGCGGGATCCTTGTGCAGCAGGGCGCTGCGGTGACTCAGGTGCAGATCAGCCCGGCCCAGCCACGGCGGCAACGCGTCCCCGCCGGCCAGGTCGGCCTGGCGTCGCACCCGCTCGACGCCGCGCGTCGCGGTCAGTTCACGGCGCAGGGACGCGGCGACGGTGTCCGCCCGGCCGGCACGTGTCCATCGACCGCACACCTCCAGACCGTAACAGACCAGTGCCTCTTCGTAGCCGCTCCACATCCGTACGGCGGGATGATGCCGCCAGCCGTACCCGGGCACGGTCAACCCGCGCAGCACCTGCAACGCCTCGACCCGCTGCTTGCCCAGGCGCAACGGGTCGAGAACGGCGGCGCTGGCGGCGAAATCGGGGTACGGCAGGAAGGTCTGCATCTGGCCCGCCCGGCACGACCCACTCAGCGGGTGTCGGAGTCGTCGCCGGATTCCACGCTGTCGTCGGCCGCGACGTCGCCTCGCGGCCCGTACGGCGACGTCTGCCCGGCTGGTACGGACCGACCCCGGTGCCCCCGTCGGCCCGGTCGACGTGCGGCACCGTCCGGTCCCTTGCTCTCCTGCACCAGCGGATTCTGTCCGCTGCGGCGCATCTCGGGTTGCTGGATGTTGGTCACGGCGGCCTCCCGGTCGGTTCGCGTGGGGCGCTGTCCGCATCGGGGTACCCGTGGCCGGTGCCGCCACACCGGACGGCGGCCGCGAATCGGACCAGCGGGCCGAGGACTAGCTCTGTTCCCCGGCCCCGCTCACCCGGGACGACCATCGGCGGCTCACCCGGATCGGCCCGCATGCCGCCAGCGGCCCCGGGTACCTCGGTGCCCCGACGAGTCAACCCGAGGGGGAAACATGAAAAGGTCCGCAACCACCCGGCTGGGTGTGCTGGCCGCGATGGCAGCGGTCGCGCTGCTACCCGCGGCCGCTCACGCCGCAGCGCCGTCCGAGCAGGACACGCAGTATCTGCAGGCGATCCACCAGGTCAACCTCGGCGCGATCCAGATCGGCCAGTTGGCGCAGGACACTCCCGACGCCGCGCAAGGCGTACGGGACGTGGGGGCGGACATGGTGACAAACCATACCCAACTGGATGAAGAGGTGAACCGGGTCGCCGGTGAAGTGAACGTCGACCTGCCGGCCGACCCGACCCAGCAGCAGCAGGACCTCGTCGGTCAACTCGACGGGCTGGAGGGTGGCGAGTTCGACGCCGCCTTCGTGGAGAGCCAACTCCTCGGCTACGCGCAGGTCATCGAGCTGAACAACGCCGAGATCGCCCAGGGTTCGGACGAACGGGTCACGAACCTGGCCCAGGAGGCGGCGCCGGTGCTCAACGAGCTCTACACCGCGCTGCAGAACCTGGCCGCGCAGCTGGGGCTGCCCACGTCGCCGAGTCCCGGGGTGAGCCCGACCGCGCCGGGCACCGGGACACCGACCGCGCCCGGCAGCGCGACGCCGGCCCCGCCGGTCAGTCCGACCGTTCCCGCGCCGACTTCCAGCCCGCAGACCCCGCTGCCGGCGCAGAGCTGACGCGGCGTCCCGCGTCGACGCGGGACGCCGGAGCGGGCCCGGACGACGACGAGACCGCACGGCCGTGCTGAGTCGATCAGCCGGACCGCGACGAGACGCCGGTGGACGTCGGCCGAGCCGACGTCCACCGGGCAGTCGCGCCCGACGGAGGTCGTCCACCGGCGGCGGGAATCCGACGAGGCCGGCCCCGCCGCCGAACCACCGACGGATCCGTGGCGATCGGATCGCTCAGGGTGATCGGAACGGTTGTCCGCACAGTCCGAAACGGGGCTGGTACATCGAGTGGACATACCGTAATGTGACGCCTCACACACCGCCCACAGCAGCGGATATCGATCCGCGTGGACTGACGCTCCATCTCCTCCCGTACCCGTCGCCATCCGACCGGAGGCTTCGACGTGGATTTTCTGATCACCCGCAGCGACCAGGGACCGACGGTCCGGCTGGCCCTGCACGGCGAACTCGACCTCGCCACCGCCGGCGAGGTCCGCGACGCCGTCACCGCCTTGCTGGCCCGGTCGTCGCCGGCCCGGATCGTGCTCGATCTACGGCTGGTCACCTTCATCGATTCGACCGGAATCGGCAGCCTGGTCGCCTGCCATCAGGCGGCCACCGTCAGTGGGAGCCGGCTCGACCTGGAAAACCTCAGCCCTTTCGCGCGGCGGCAGTTGTGGGCCACCGGGCTGCTGGGGCTCTTCGGTTTCCCGGCGGCGCGGGCCGACGAACCCGTCCCCCGCTGACCGCCGGTACCGGGCCGCGCCGGGCGATCACAGCACCTGTCCCAACTCGGTGTGCCGGCTGCGTCGCGACTGCCGGGCCGACCACCGGGCCTCCACCACCCGAAGGTAGGCCACGGTGATCAGGCCCGGGTGGTAGCTGGTCGCGGCGAACCCCCACTGGGCGGCCAGGTTCTCCGCCCGCCGCAGCAGGTTGTCCACGTCGTGCAACGACAACCGCAACCGCCGTACCGCCGTGCCGACGACCGCTCGGCGTACCGGTACGGCCCGGCGGGCCTCGATGTCGGCCACCCCGACGGGCTCGCCGAAGCCGTACCGGACGATCCGGACGACCTCGTCGCTGGTCACCGGGTCCCGACCGGCCGAGGTGAGCCGGGCCGCCGCGCCCGCGAAGCACCGCAGCTCCGTGCCGAGCTGGAAGTCGCTGCGGGCCAACTGGTCCAGTACGGTGACGTACGCGCCTTCGACCACGCCGAACAGGGCGGCCGGATCCCGGCCGGCGCCCTTGCGTTCCAGGTGTCGGGTGAACCAGGAGTGGCCGAGGACCGAGGCTCGCAAGTGGTAGCCCTCAAGCGTGGTCAGCACACCGGTGCCCTCCTCGGTCGACCTCCCGCCGCGAGGCGGGTACCCACGCCGGACAGTGGTCGGTTCTCCACCATCCACTGATGAAAGCTCCGAAACCGTACCCGATGTCGGATAACCGGCGTAACGCCGGGGCGGCGGCGGATCCAACCAACTGATTGATCAACCAGCTGCCATGATCCGCCGGCCAGCGTACGAGATCGACGACCCGTCGCGGACCGCCGTTCCGCCCAGCGGACGCCGGTCGGACACGCCGGCCGAGACACCATCGCGGCGCGGCGGTCGAGGGCCCGCCGGGCCGGGCCGCCCAGCCGTCAACTGGGCGAATCCGGCCTGGTCTGGCAGGATGGGTACGCATGTGCGGACTTGCGGGAGAGCTACGCCGCGACGGTTCCCGCGCCGACATCGGCGCGGTGGAACGGATGGCGGCGACGATGAGTGACCGCGGACCCGACGACGGCGGCTCCTGGTCACACGGCAATGTGGCGTTCGGCCACCGACGACTCAAGATCATCGACCTGTCGGCCGCGAGCAACCAGCCGATCGTCGATTCGGCGGCCGGTCTGAGCGCGGTCTTCAACGGCTGCATCTACAACTACCGACAGTTGCGTGACGAACTCCAGACGTACGGACACCGGTTCTTCTCCCAGGGCGACAGCGAGGTCGTCGTCAAGGCGTACGCCCAATGGGGCACCGACTTCGTCGATCACCTCGTCGGCATGTTCGCCGTCGCGATCAGCGAGCGCGACAGCGGCCGCCTCGTCCTGGCCCGCGACCGACTCGGCATCAAACCGCTCTACCTCGCCGAAGTGCCCGGTGTGGTGCGCTTCGCGAGCACCCTGCCGGCGCTGCTGGCCGGCGGCGGCGTGGACACCAGCATCGACCAGGTGGCGCTCGCGCACTACCTGGGTTTCCACAGCGTCGTACCGGCACCCCGGACCATCCTGAACGGTGTCCGCAAACTGCCCCCGGCGACCGTACGGGTGTACCAACCGGACGGATCGGTCGACGAGCGCGTGTACTGGGATCCGCCCTTCGTCCGCGACCCCGCCCGCGCCGACTGGTCCGAACAGGACTGGCAGGACGCGCTACTCGAATCGTTGACCACCGCCGTACGGCGACGGATGGTCGCCGACGTACCGGTCGGCGTGCTGCTCTCCGGCGGGCTCGACTCCAGCCTGGTGGTCGCCCTGCTGGCCAACGAGGGTCAACGCGGGCTGGCGACGTTCTCCATCGGCTTCGACGCCGTCGGCGGCCGCCAGGGCGACGAATTCGTCTACTCCGACCTCGTGGCGCGGCGGTTCGACACCGACCACCACCAGATCAAGGTCGCCGCCGGCGACCTCGTGCCGCCGCTGGAAGCCGCGGTCGCCGCCATGAGCGAACCGATGGTCAGCCACGACTGCGTCGCCTTCTACCTGCTCAGTCAGGTCGTCGCCGAGCACGTCAAGGTGGTGCAGTCCGGCCAGGGCGCGGACGAGATCCTCGGCGGCTACCACTGGTATCCGCCGCTCGCCCAAGTCGGCCGCGACCAGGCGCTGGACACCTACGCGGCGGCGTTCTTCGACCGCGACGCCGCCGGTCTGGCCCAGGTCCTCAGCCCCGAGCACCTGCCCGCCGGTGACCCGGCTCGGGACTTCGTCGCCGCGCACCTGGCCCGACCCGGCGCGCAGGACGCCGTCGACGCCGGGCTACGGATCGACACCAACGTCATGCTGGTCGACGATCCGGTCAAACGCGTCGACAACATGACCATGGCCCACGGCCTGGAGGCACGTGTCCCGTTCCTCGACCACGAGTTCGTGGAACTCGCCGCGACCTGCCCGCCCGAGCTCAAACTGGCGCAGGGCGGCAAGGGAGTCCTCAAGGAGATCGGCCGCCGGGTACTGCCGTGGGAGGTCATCGACCGGCCGAAGGGCTACTTCCCCGTGCCCGGCCTGACCCACCTCGAAGGGAAACTGCTCGACCGGGTCCGCGACGCCCTGCACGCGCCGTCGGCCCGCCGACGCGGGCTGTTCCGCGACGGATACGTCGACACCCTGCTGCGGGAACCGAACGCCGAACTCACCCCGCTCGGCGGCAACAAGCTGTGGCAACTGGGACTGCTGGAGATGTGGCTGCAGAGTCATGGCATCGACTGACGACACGGACACCCACCGCCCACCGACCACGCCGCCACTGCGACGAGAACGCATCGGACCAGGTGGCGATCCGATCGTCGCCGGAGCCGCGACCAGCGGCGACGGTAACGGTGACAGCGAAACGTCCTCGACCCGGACCGACAGCGCCGACGTGGTGCTCGAATGCGGTTGGGGTCGGCTGGTCTTCGGCCAGACGTTCACCGACCCCTCGGACGTGGCCGACGTGCTGCGCTCGGAAGCCGCCGGATCCCGCGACATCTGCATCTACCTACCTGATCCACACGTGCTGGTGTCGCGGCTGCCCGACGAGTTGTTCATCGACCCGTCACTGACGTTCCGGCTGGACCTGTCCACGGTCGACCCACCCCAGCAGACCGAGCCCGGGCTGCGGATCCGTCCGTTGCGCGACGACGCCGACGCCGACGCCGTCAACCGGATCTACGCCCACAACGGGATGGTCACCGCGCCGGTGGACATCCTGGTCGCCAACGCCGCGACCGACCGGTTCGTCCACCTGGTCGCCGAATCCGTCACCGGACAGGTCGTCGGCACCATCACCGGAGTCGACCACGTCGCGGTCTTCGACGACCCGGACAACGGGTCCAGCCTGTGGTGTCTGACCGTCGACCCGTTGGCCGCGCCACCCGGCACCGGACAGGCGTTGCTGCTCGACCTCGCCGGCCGACTCGCCGACCGGGGACGGGTCTTCATCGACCTGTCCGTGCTCGCCGAGAACGACGGCGCGATCCGGCTCTACGAACGACTCGGTTTCCACCGCACCCCGACCCTGTGCGTCAAACGTAAGAACCCGATCAACGAGCGGCTCTTCCTGGCCAGCCTGCCCGACGGCTACGACGACCTGAACCCGTACGCCCGGATCGTCGCCGACGAGGCGATGCGCCGGGGCATCCGGGTCGAGGTGATCGACGCCGGCTGGGGAGAACTGCGGCTGACCAACGGCGCGCGCAGCATCGTCACCCGCGAATCGTTGTCCGAACTGACCTCGGCGGTGGCGATGAGCCGCTGCGACGACAAGCGGGTCACCCGTCGGGTACTTCTCGACGCCGGACTGTCCGTGCCCCGGGGACGCACCGCCACCGGCGACGACGCCGACGAGGCGTTCCTCGCCGAGATCGGCGAGGTGGTGGTGAAACCCGCCCGGGGCGAGCAGGGCACCGGCATCACCGTCGGTGTCCGCGACCCGGCGGCGCTGCGGGAAGCGGTCGCGTTGGCCCGCCGACACTGTCCCGAGGTGCTGATCGAACAGTTGCACCACGGTGAGGACCTGCGGGTGCTGGTCATCGACCACGAGGTGGTGGCGGCGGCGGTACGGCGACCCGCGGCGGTCACCGGCGACGGCGTCCACACCGTCACCGAACTGATCCGCCGGCAGAGCCGACGGCGGGCAGCGGCGACCGGCGGTGAGTCGACGATCCCCGTCGACGACGTCACCCGGGAGGTGATCGCCGAGGCCGGGTACGGGATGGACGACGTGCTGCCGAGCGGGCAGGTGCTGACCGTACGACGGACGGCGAACCTGCACACCGGCGGCACCATCCACGACGTCTCCGACCGGCTGCACCCCGACTTGGCCGCGGCCTGCGTGGCGGCGAGCCGGGCGCTGGCCATCCCGGTCACCGGACTCGACCTGCTGGTGACCGCTCCGGATCAGCCCGATCACGTGTTCATCGAGGCCAACGAACGACCCGGGCTGGCCAACCACGAACCGCAACCGACCGCGGAACGCTTCATCGACCTGCTGTTCCCGGGTACCAGCGCGCCGCAGCGGCGGTGGAGTCCGGCCGGTGCCGGCGGGGCGAACGCGGGCTCGTGAACGGCGACGGTACGGTCTTCGCATGCCGGCCGATCCGAAGACCCCCGCCCCGCTGAAACTGGACCTGGACTACCTGCGGCAGGTGATGCTGGAGCTGCTGGACATCCCCAGCCCGTCCGGCCGTACCGACCACGTCCAGCAGTACGTGGGTGAACGGCTGTCCGCTCTTGGCATCCCGTTCACGGTGACCCGGCGGGGCGCCCTCAACGCGTCGCTGTCCGGTCCCCGTACCACCGGTGCCGACCGGGCCATCGTGGTGCACACCGACACGATCGGGGGGATGGTCAAGCGGCTCAAGGAGAACGGGCGGCTGGAGCTCAAGCCCATCGGTACGCACAGCGCCCGGTTCGCCGAAGGCGCCCACGTGCGGATCTTCACCGACGAGCTGGACCGGGTGATCACCGGTCAGGTGCTGCCGCTCAAGGCCAGCGGGCACCGCTACAACGACGACGTCGACCTGCAGGGCGTCGGCTGGGAGCAGGTCGAGGTGCGGGTCGACGAACCGGTCACCGACGTCGCCGGGCTGCGCGCCCTCGGCGTCGACGTCGGTGACTTCGCGGCGATCCTGCCCGCCCCGACCATCACCGCCAGCGGCTTCGTCAAGTCCCGCCACCTCGACGACAAGGCGGGGGTGGCTGCCGTGTTGACCGCGGTCAAGGCCATGGTCGACGCGGGCCTGCAACCGCCGGTCACCGCGCATCTGCTGATCACCTGCACCGAGGAGGTCGGGCACGGTGCCAGCCACGGCCTCGATCCCGACGTCGCCGAGATCGTGTCGGTGGACGCGGCCGTCGTCGCCCCGGGTCAGCAGTCGCGGGAGAACGCCGCCACGGTGGCCATGGGTGACGGGGTCGGACCGTTCGACTACCACCTGACCCGCAAGCTGGCCGGGCTGGCCGCCGAACACGACATCGACCTCGTCCGGGACGTGTTCGACTACTACCGTTCCGATGTGGCCGCCGCCGTGGAGGCCGGCGCGCACGCCCGGGTGGCGCTGCTCGGCTTCGGTGTGGACGCCACCCACGGTCACGAACGCACTCACCTCGACGGGCTGCGCCACCTGGCCCAGCTGCTCTGCCTCTACCTGCAGAGTGACCTGGTGTTCCCGGAGTGGGACGCCGAACCCGACGGCGACCTGGCCGATTTCCCGTCCCTGGCGGTGCAGCCGGCGCAGGAATCCGGCCCCCAGGAAGGCCCGATCGGAGTGGTGTGACGCCGGCTCAGCTCGACGTCGCCGGCTCGGCGGTGGTAGCACGGCGGCGGCCGGCCAGCAGCGCGGCCCGTACCGCCGGGTCGCTGGCGGACGCGGCCTGGGCCCACGCCTCGTACTGCAGCGAGGCGTCGAGTCCGGCGGACGCCGCGACCCGGACGCTCTGCGTGATGTGCCGCACCAGATGCGGATCGAGGTCGGCGTAACGGTTCGCCGCGCTCACCGCCGCCGCGAGGGGATCCTCGGCGATGGAGAGCACCAGGCCCAGGTCACGGGCCTGCGTGGCGTCGAGCATGGCGCCGTCGAGCAGGATCTGCGTCGCGCGCTGCGCACCGAGCGCGTCGACGAGGAAGTAGGTGCAGCCCCCGCCCGGGTGCAGACCCATCCGGGTGAACGTGGCACCGAACCGAGCCTGCGGACCAGCGATCCGCAGATCGCAGCAGAAGGCCAGGTTGAGCCCGGCGCCCACGGCGGGCCCGTGCACCGCGGCGATGGTCAGCAGATCCAGCTGGCGTACCGACAGGAAGCTGCGGTAGATATCCTCCAGCTCACGGCGGGTCTCGTTGACGTCGCGTTCCGGTCCGCCGAAGATCTCGTCCAGGTGGGCACCGGCGCAGAAGGCACTGCCCGCCCCCGTGACGACCAGCACCCGGGCGTCCCGGTCGGCGGCCACCCCCGCCACCGCCTCGGCGAGCTCCCGCTTCATGACGGTGCCGATGGCGTTGCGACGTTCGGGATCGTCGAGGGTCAGCAGCCGTACGCCGGGATGCTCACCGGTACGTACCGTGACGGTCTGCATGATGCGATACCTCCTGCGGTCCACGATCACGACGTCGGGTCGGCGCCCACGGCCGTGGGGTGCCGACACCAGGCTAGGCGTACTGCCTGTACGCCGCCGGCCTGGCGGTGGTGTTCACCGGCGACACCCTGTTCGCCGGGGGACCCGGCGCCACCGGCCGTTCCTACAGTGACTTCGGCACCATCATCACCTCGATCGAGACCCGGCTGCTCGCCCTGCCGTCCGGCACGGTGGTGCACACCCGGGCACGGCGGCAGCACCACGATCGGGGCGGAGGCCCGCAGCTGTCCGAATGGATCGCCCGAGGTCACTGACGGCGTCGGGGCGGGGCCGTCGGCGAGGCGGAGCGGGAACCAGGGCCGGTCAGGCCGAGGCAGGTCCGGTCGGTCAGCCGATGGCCCGCAGGTGGCGGCCGGTGGACCGGTCGCCGTCGGCGGCCATCGCCGCGACGAGGTCCTCCCGGGCACGCGCGACCCGTGAGCGGATCGTGCCGATCGGGCAGTCGCAGACCTCGGCCGCCTCGGCGTAGCTCAACCCGAGCACCTGGGTGGCGACGAACGCCTCCCGACGGTCGGCGGGCAGATCCCGGAGCAGCTGACGCAACACCACGGCGCCGTCGAAGCGGGGGGCGCTGGTGGCGGTGACCGTCTCCGCCACCGCCTGCCAGTCGTCCAGGTCGGCGACCCGGGGACGGACGACCGCCGCCCGGATGTGGTCCACGGCAACCCGTCGGGCGATCGCCAGCAGCCAGGTACGGGCGGTGGACCGGGCGGCGAAACGCGGCAGCGCCCGCATGGCCCGCAGGTAGGTTTCCTGGGTGAGGTCCTCGGCCTCGGCCGCGCCGACCACGTGGGTCAGAAACCGCTGCACGTGATGCTGGGTGCCCGCGATGAACGCGGTGGCGGAGTCCCGGTCGCCGTCACGGGCGGCGAGCGCCCAACGGGTGATGTCGGCGTCGCGTGGTCCCCGCTCGTCTGGTCCGGCGTGCGGCATGAGGCAAGCGTATCCGCCCAGGCCCGATCACGGGAACCTCGCCCCGCCGGGAACCGTCCGGACGGCACGACCGACTATTGACATGTGGGGTGCGCAGACTTTCGCGAACTGCTGTCGGCTGAGCTCGACGGCGAGGCAACGGCGGCGCAACGGGTAGCGGCCGAGGAGCACCTGTCCGGCTGTGCCGGGTGTCGGAGCTGGTACGCCGCCGCCGGACAGCTCACCGCGCTCGTCAACGCCGGCGGCCCGGTGCCGGCCGTACGGGTGGATCCGGCGGTGCTGGACGCGCTGCCCACCCGGCGCCGGTTGACCGCCGCCCGGGTCACCATGATCCTGCGCTGGACTCTCGGTCTGCTCGGAGTGGCCCAGTTCCTGCTCGGCGCGGCGCAGATCGGCGGGGTGGCCGACGGCCACCTGCACGTGGCCGACCCGGTCGGTGGGAGCGCGCCGAACCATCTGTGGCACGAGTCGGCCGCCTGGAACGTGGCGCTCGGCGCCGGATTCGTCTGGATCGCCCTGCGAAGGACCCGCCCGTCGGGCATCCTGCCGACGTTGACCGCGTTCGTGGCTGCGCTGGCCCTGTTGTCGGTCAACGACCTGCTCGTCGGACGGGTGGACAACGGCCGGTTGTTGAGCCACGGCTTCGTCGTGCTCGGCTACCTGCTGCTGATCGGGTTGAGCCGGCGGGTCACCGACCTGGACTCCCCCCCGGGTACCGGTCGCCAGCGTCGGTCCCGATGGCGGGTCGACTTCGACGAGGAGCCCCGGCCGGCACCGGCACCGGCGCCGACGCAGCGGCTACGGCTCATCACCGGCGGTGGGATCTCGGCGCGGTCGCGCGACGACCAGGCAGCCTGAACCAGCGGCCGTGAACCAGGCAGCCTGAACCAGCGGAACCGCACCGCATCTGCGGTCGGCTCGACAGCCCAGGACCGGACGATCGCGCACCGGGCGACCCGCGCACCGCGACGCAACCCGTCGGTGCGCGGGTCGCCCGGTGCGCGCCCACACCTGCCCTCGACCGGCCCTCGACCGGCACCGCTGGTCACACGGGGTGTCCCTGAGGATTGTCACACCGCCTCGTGCAGCAATCACCGACGCCAATTACCAGAAGCACTGGAACACCTCTTCGACCTCGCACAGAATCGAGGCAGCAAGTTGTTACGGGGTGCCCCGGTGACCAGCTGCGGAGGTGCGAGACATGGACGAGGGATACGACGCGTACTGCGCAGTCGACCCACTTTTCTACGACTCGCTCGCCACAGCGTCGGCACCCGCCGCCGAATTCGTTTCCGCCGGCTACGAACTGCCGGAACAGTGGCGACGAGAACCGAAGGACGACTGGCTGATCTTCGGCCCGACCGGCGACAAACTCCCTGACCAGGGCTGGAAGATCCATATTTCAGCGACACTGGACAACGCCGAGGACGTCCTGCGGACGGTTCGTGAATACTGCCTGGACCGAGGGCTGCCGTTCAAATGCCTCCGTGGTCCGCGAATGCTCCTGATGCGCAACGCGAAATATGCCCCGCGCGGATCGAGCGGTAAGTTCGTCACCATATACCCGCACGACGACGCGGAATTCGAACTCGCCTGCAAGGAACTCGCCGACGCCCTCGACGGCGAACCGGGTCCACACATCCTGAGCGACCTGCGCTACGGCGCCGGCCCGGTGCACGTACGGTACGGTGGATTCGCCGCCCGGTACTGCCTGTCCGACGACGGTCAGGTCGTCGCGGCCATCGCCGCCCCCGACGGCACCCTCGTCCCGGACCGTCGGGATCCGGTGTTCCGGTTGCCGGACTGGGTTACCCTGCCGGACTTCCTCACCCCGCACCTGGCGGCCCGCAACGCCACCAGCACGACCGACCTGCCGTACCGGGTCGACCGGGTGATCCACTTTTCTAACGGAGGCGGCATCTACGCCGCCCGGGACACCCGCACCGACCGTCAGGTCGTACTCAAGGAGGCCCGTCCCCACGCCGGGCTGGACGGCACCGGCGCCGACGCCGTGGCCCGGCTGCGCCACGAGGCGCAGACATTACGACAACTCGCCGGGATCCCCCACGTACCCGAGGTCCTCGACGAATTCGCCCTCGGCGAGCATCGCTTCGTCGCCCTGGAGTTCATCGACGGCCAACCGCTGAACCGGATCCTCGTCCGCCGCTACCCGCTGATCGACGCCGACGCTCCGGCGGAACGCTTCGCCACCTACACCGCCTGGGCGCTGCGCGTGTACGACCAGGTACGGCGAGCGATCGACGACATCCACGCCCGGGGAGTCGTCTACGGCGACCTGCACCTGTTCAACGTGATGGTGCGCGACGACGACACCGTCGCGCTGGTCGACTTCGAAGTCGCCCAACCCCTCGACGCCACCACCCGACCCGCGCTGCGCAACCAGGGGTTCGCCGCCCCGCGCGACCGGATCGGCCCGGCCGTCGACCGGTACGCGCTGGCTTGCCTGAAGCTGGCGCTGTTCCTACCACTGACCCAGCTGGTGCGGCTGGTGCCGGCCAAGGCCACCGACCTCGCCGACGTCATCCGCGCCCACTTCCCGGTCCCATCGGCCTTCCTCGACGACGCCGTCGCGGAGATCACCGCGACCCCGGTCCCGCCGACCGGCACCGGACCGGCGCACCCCGCGACGACCGCCGCCCGACCGGCACTCCACCCGACCGGCGCGCCGACCGCGAGCACACCGCCAGTCGCGAGCACACCGCCGACAGCGGCACTCGACCCGACCGACTGGGCGGTGCTGCGGCGACAGATGACCGACGCGATCGCCGCCAGCGCCACACCCCACCGCGACGACCGGCTCCACCCCGGCGACATCGCCCAGTTCCGCTCCGGCGGTCTGAACCTCGCCAACGGTGCCGCCGGAGTGCTGTGGGCGCTGGCCGAATCCGGCGGCGACCCGGACCCGGACCAGCAGGACTGGCTCATCCGGCGGGCGTCGAACCCGCCGTCGGGCAGCCGGTACGGCTTCTACGACGGGCTGCACGGCGTCGCCTTCGCGCTGGACCGGCTCGGCCACCACGCTCCCGCACGCGACCTGCTCGGAGTCTGTCTCGACGAGCCCTGGCAGCAGCTCGGACCGGACCTGTTCGGCGGGCTGTCCGGAATCGCGCTGAACCTGCTGCACTTCGCGGCCCGTACCGGCGACACCGCGCTGGGCGACGCGGCCTGGCAGGCGGTGCGGCTGGTCGCCGACCGACTCGACGCCGACGACCGGACGGCCCCGCCGGACGGCGACGGCGCGGTCAGCGGCGGCCGGCACCCGTACGCCGGACTGACCCGGGGCCGCAGCGGCCCGGCCCTGATGTTCCTGCGCGCCTACGAACTGACCGGCGACACCGGCCTGCTGGACCGCGCCGAAGCCGCGCTGCGCTGGGACCTGCGCCGGTGCGTGGTCCGCGACGACGGCGCGCTGGAGGTCAACGAGGGTTGGCGCACCATGCCGTACCTGGCGCACGGCAGCGTCGGCATCGGCATCGTCGTCGACCAGTACCTCCGGCACCGCGCCACCGCTGACCTCGCCGACGCCGCCACGGCGATCAGGCGGGCCGCCCGGTCACCGTTCTACGCCCAGTCCGGCCTGTTCGCCGGTCGCGCCGGAATCATCGCCTACCTGGCCGCCCGCACACGCGACACCGACGGTCAGCGGTCGGCCGACGACGACCGCGCCGAGTGTGCGGCCCAACTCCGCCGGCTGGCCTGGCACGCGATGCCCTACCAGGGTGCCCTCGCCTTCCCCGGCGAACAACTGCTCCGCCTGTCGATGGATCTGGCGACCGGGACAGCGGGGGTACTGCTGGCCGCCGCCACCGCGTTGCGCGACGACCAACCGGTCGGCCTGCCGTTCCTCGCGCCGATCACCGGCGCCCACGTACTCCCCGCGCTCGCGGGGGCAACACCCCGACCAGCATCGGAAGGAGGTGAAGAACATGGCGCTCCTGGATCTTCAGGGCATGGAGCTGCCGGCGGCCGAGCGTACCGGCGGCACCGGCGGTAGCCGGGCGAGCCTGCTGCTCTGCGGCGACAGCTCGCTGTCCGTGACGACCTGCAACTAGGTCTGGCCGCGCGCCCTGGGCGGGTCGCACGACACCCGCCCAGGGCGCGCACCTTGTGCTCCGGGCCACGGCGTCAGGGCCGCCGAGCCCACCCGCCCGCCGGGGCACCCGAGACGGGCTCCGGAGGGCGTGATGGATGCGACCGAACTCGACCGCCGGCGGATCCGACCGATCCGCGACAGCGGCGGTTGGACCGTCCTTCTCGGCCTGACCGCCCTGCTCGGAGGCACGGCCGAGGTGCTGCTGCCGGCGGCACTCGGCCGGGCACTCGACGCCGCGATCACCGGGGCCGGAGCCGGTTGGCTGGCCGCAGCGGCCGCACTCGTCGGTGTGATCGTCTGCACCGACACGGTGGGCGGCCTGGCCGGCGGCTACGGCGTCGCCCGCGCCACCGCACGGCTGCGGGGCCGGCTGATCCGACACATCGTCGGGCTCGCCCCCGGCACCGCCGCCCGGCATCCGGCCGGTGACCTGGTGACCCGGCTCGTCGGACAGGCCGCCGACGCCGGCCACGCCGGCACCGCCCTGGTCCTCGGCGTGACCGCGGTCGTACCGATGCTCGGCAGCGTCGTCGCTCTCGCTCTGCTGGACCTGTGGCTCGGTGTCACGTTCGTCGCCGGTCTGACCCTGCTCACGCTGCTGTTGCGGTCGTTCGTCACCGACGCCGGCTCCGCCATGGACGGATACCTGCGCACCCAGGGCCTGATCGCCGGCCACCTGGTGGAGGCGTTGAGCGGAGCGCGGACCATCGCCGCCGCCGGGACGACCGCCGCCGAGGCGGACCGGGTGTTGGCACCATTGCCGGTACTGCACGGCCATGGCCGGCGGACGTGGCTCGTGCTGGCCCGCGCGTCGGGGCGTACCGCCGCGCTGGCGCCGGTGCTGCAGCTGGCCGTGGTCGCGGTGGCCGGGTTCGGGGTCGCGGCCGGCCGGCTCACCCCGGGACAGCTGTTCGCCGCGATGCAGTACGCCGCGCTCGGCGCCGGGCTGGGCGCCGTGGTGTCCAGCCTCAACCAGCTGGTCCGGGCCCGGTCCGGAGCCCGGCGCGCGGCCGAGATCCTCGCCGAGCCGGCGATGCGCCACGGCACCGCCCACCTGCCCGCCGGGCCGGGTGAACTCGTGTTCGACGAGGTGTGTGTGACCGCACCCGACGGCCGCACGATCCTCGACCGGGTGAACCTGCGCGTCGACGGCGGACGGACGGTGGCCGTCGTCGGAGCCTCCGGTGCCGGCAAGTCCACGTTGGCGGCGCTCGCCGGACGGCTGCGGGACCCGGACCACGGTCAGGTACGGCTGGACGGGACACCCCTGACCGAGTTGGACCGCGACACGGTACGCCGGGCGATCGGAATCGGGTTCGAACGTCCGATCCTGACCGGCGACACGATCGGCGAGGTGATCGGGCTCGGCCGCGACCCGTTTCCGGTCGCCGAGGCGCGGCGGCTGGCCCGGGCCGCCGCGATCGACGACTTCGTGGCGCGCCTACCGGACGGCTACCGTACGCCGCTCGCCCAGGCACCGATGTCCGGCGGCGAAGCGCAACGGCTCGGGCTGGCGCGGGCGCTGCGGGCGGACCGGCTGCTGGTCCTCGACGACGCGACGTCGAGCCTCGACACGTTGACCGAGCACCGGATCTCCGCGGCGGTCGCCGGTGCGGCCGACGGCCGCACCCGGCTCGTGGTCACCCACCGGGTCGCGGTCGCCGCCGCCGCCGACCTCGTGGTCTGGCTCGACGCCGGACGGATCCGAGCGGTCGGCCACCACCGCGACCTGTGGTACCTGGACGACTACCGGGCGGTGTTCGCGACGACTGCCCCGGCCCGAACGACTCCACCGCTCGCGGACCTCGGAGAGCATCGATGACGATCCGGTCACCGGTGGCCCGGTTCACCCGACAGGCCCTCACCCGTCACCCGGCGGAGCTGGGTCGCCTCGGCGCGTGGTCGCTTGTGGAGGCGCTACCTGCCCTGGTCGGCGGCGCCGCGACCGCCCGTGCGGTCGACGACGGTTTCCTGGCCGGCCGGCCGGGGACCGGAATGCTCTGGCTGAGCGGCATCGCCGTCGTGGTCCTGATCGGCGCGGTGGGCACCGACCACACGTACCGCTGCCTGGCCCGGATCGTCGAACCGGTCCGTGACCAGCTGACCAGACTGGTGGTGACCAGCACGCTCACCCGCGCGGTCGCCGACCTGGATCCGGTGCCGGCCACGGTCGTTCCCCGGCTGACCCACCAGGTGGAGATCGTTCGGGACACCTTCGCCGGCCTGCTCATGGTGGTTCGTGGATTCCTGGTGACCGCGACCGCGGCTCTGGTCGGGTTGGTGACGCTCGCTCCCCCGATCGCCGCCCTGGTCACCGTTCCCCTGATCGCCGCCCTGGCGGCGTTCCTCGCGGCGCTGCCGACCATGGTGGCGCGCCACCGTGACTACGTTCACGCCGGTGAGCTGCTCGGCAGTCGGGCGAGTGACGTGATCACCGGGCACCGCGACATCACCGCCTGCGGGGCGTACCAGTGGGCCACCGGAGAAGTCGGCCGCCGGGTCGACAGTCAGCTGGTCGCCGAACGCCGGCTGGCCCGGATCGCGGCGACCCGCGGCCTGATCCTGGCCATCGGTGGCTGGTTGCCGCTGGTGGCGGTCCTGCTCGCCGCGCCGTGGCTGGTCCGGCGCGGGCTGACGGCGGGCGCGGTCCTCGGAGCCTTGGTCTACGTCACCACCGCGTTGCAGCCAGCGCTGCAGAGCCTGGTCCAGACGGTCGCCGGTGGTGGGCTGCGCTACGTGGTCACCCTCGACCGGCTTCTCGGTGAGTCCGGCCGGCACGACGCCGGCACGACGCCGGGCGGGCGGCCGGGCGGGCGGGCGGCGCCGTCAAGGCCGCCCGGGCTGACCGGGTCGACCGGCGTGGTCGGGCCGTCAAGGCCGGTGGGTACCGGGGCCGCCGTCCGCGCCGACGGCACCGGTACGTCGCCGCCGGCGGCGGTGCAGTTGCGCGATGTGACGTTCCGGTACGGACCGGCCGCGCGACCGGTTCTGGAGAACCTGACGCTGCGGCTGTCGGCAGGTGAACATCTCGGGGTCGTCGGTCCGAGCGGTGCGGGCAAGTCGACGTTCGCCGCCGTCGTGGCCGGGCTGCGGCCCGCCGCACAGGGCGAGGTACGGCTGGCCGGGCAGCCGGTCACCGGGCTCGACCCGACGGCGCTCGCTGCCCTGCGGGTCGTCGTGCCGCAGGAGGCCTACGTCTTCACCGCCACGCTCGCCGACAACCTGCGCCATCTGCGCCCCGACGCCACCGATGACGACCTGCGGCGGGTCGTCGACGTGTTCGGACTAAGTGGCCTGATCGACCGGATCGGCGGGCCGGCCGCCGTCGTCCGACCGGCCGCGCTGTCCGCCGGCGAACGACAGCTGCTGGCGACGGCCCGGGCCTACCTGTCCCCCGCGCCGCTGGTCATCCTCGACGAGGCGACCAGCCACCTGGACCCAGTCGTCGAAGCCCGGGTGGAACAGGCGTTCATGGCCCGACCCGGGACGCTGATCGTGATCGCGCACCGGATCAGTTCCGCGCTGCGGGCCGACCGGGTGCTCCTCATCGACGGTGGCCCGGCTGTCCTCGGACGACACGAGGAACAGCTGGAGATGTCCGACACCTACCGGTCCCTTGTCGGGCACTGGTCCCGGCCGACCGGACCCGGACAGTCAACTGACCCGGCCGACCGGAGCCGGACCGTCAGCTGATCCAGCCGGCGTCCCGGGCGATCCGAACCGCTTCGATCCGGGTCCGCGCGCCGGCCTTGGTGGTCACCCGCGACAAGTGGTTACGGACCGTCCCCGGCGACAACGCTAGCCGGGCTGCGATCTCCACGACCGGATGACCCTCGGCCGCGATCTCCAGCACCTGCAGCTCGCGGGCGGTGAACGGAATCCGAGTGGTGAGTGCCTCGACCACCAGATCCGCGTCGGCGACCGGCTCGTCGCGGGCCAGCCGCCGGATGCCGTCGACGACCCGCTCCGGTGCCACGTCGTCGCTGAGGAACCCGACGGTGCTGGTCTGCTGGACCAGCGCTCTGCGTAACTGCGCGACCCGTCGCGCGGCGGCGAGGACCAGCACCGGGGCGGGCAGTTCACAGGGCCCGGCGCACTGCGGTGGACCATCCGCTCCGTACACCGCGAGGTCGACGACAGCGACATCGGGCCGCACCGCGTAGACGGCCGGGCCGATCCGATCCGCGGTTCGCACCTCGGCGACCACCTCGATGTCCGGCTCAGCGGACAGTACGAACGCCAGCGAGCCGCGCATCAGTGCCCCGTCCAGCGCAAGCAGCACCCGGATCATCCATGCCCCTCTCGACACCCACGAAACACGATGGACCACCAACAGTAACGATTCAAACACACCACCGTACGGTGCGCTCGATGGCCGAGGCCGGCGGACCGCACACCAAACGATGATCGCAATCGATCGATGTCCGGTCCGCCGGTCGATCAGGTCAGATCCACCCTTCCTCCTGCGCCCGACGAACGGCCTCCAGCCGGTTGCGGGCACCGGTCTTCCGCAGAATCCGGGACAGGTGGTTTCGCACCGTGCCGTACGCGAGATGCTGATCACGGCCGATCTCCCGCAACGGGAGACCGTCCGCCACCGCCCACAGCACCTGCCGTTCCCGGCTGGTCAACGGGTTGGCGGAGGGTCGTAGCGCCGCGACCGCCATCGCGCCGTCCACGACGCGTTCACCGGCGCTGACCCGGCGGACCAGGTCCATCAGGTCGGCCGGCGCGATGTCCGCGTCGACGAACCCGCGCACCCCGGCCCGCAGCGCCGCCGCCAACGATTCCGGGCTGCGCTCGGCGCACAACACCAACAGACGGCTCGTCGGCGACGTCGCGCTCACCTCGGCCGCGACCCCGGCCAACTCCGGCCCGAACCGCTTGGTGCCGATCACCACCACGTCCGGGCGAACCCGACGAACCTCCTGCGCGAGCCGGCCGACGTCCGCGACGCCAGCAACCACTCGCAGGTCATCCTGACTGGACAATACGGCGTCCAGCGCGCCGCGTAACAAGCCGACCGCTTCCACGATCATGATCTCGATCAACGTATGTCTCCGCTGTGGATCCCATCTGGCGAATACGCCGATCGACCGGCGGCCACCCCGCCGACGACCGGCGCCTGGACAGCACAACGGCGGGCTACCCGGCCCGGTACCACCGGCCCAGGGTCGGACCGACCAGCAAGGGACGCTGGTCGGCGTGGCCGCCGCGGACCAGCGGTCAGCCAGGTGACTCGGCGGGAGCGGAAGATCGGCCGTCGCCGTGGTGATCCGTCGCGGACACGACCAAGGGCCGGCCGGCCGGCGGCCGGACGCCCCGGACGCCGCCCACAGCGGTCGGCGGATCGACAGTCGAGGAGGAGCCGGCCGTCGCGGGACCGGCGGGTTGGGATCCGGTGCCCGGCTCGGACGGAGCCGGACGCCGGAGGGGAAGGGAACCGACACCGACGTTGGTCGTCGCGGCTCCGATGGTGCCCGCCGACGCGGCGACCAGCGCAGAAGCGAAGAGCCCGGCCGTACCCTCGGTTCGTCCGGCCGGCTCGGCGCCGGCGAGCGAAGCGGACGCGACGGGAGACGAACGAACACCGGCCGACGGCCCGACAGGGGGTACGGCCGGAAGCATCTGGACCGGGCCGGCGACACCGGACCGGGCGGGCCACGGCGTGTCCGGCGGGCCAGGAGCCGACGGCCGTGGCGAGGGCGACCAGCCGATCCGGTCCCGCACCGTCGCACCGACGATCGCCACGGCCGTGGCGGCGGTGTCCCACACGGCACCACCGACACGGCGAAGGTGATCGACCAGCGCCACGATCCGGAGGATCTCGCCGCCCGGTGTGACGTCGAGGTGGTCCCGCACACGATCAGCACCGGCCGGCGCGCCTGGCCGGCCGGGCACGGCGGCCACACCGGACAGCACTGGCGAATCCGGTGTAGCCGGACGCCCGGTATCGACAGCGGGCGGTTCCCGGTCCGCGCGGCCGACGACCGGGTCGCCGCCGGCCGGACCGCCAGTCTCGCCGGCAGCCGGACCACCGTTCTCGCCGCCGGCACGCCGGTCGAGCCGATCACCGCGCCCGGCCCGGCCGCCGTCGACGGCGCCCCGGCCGGAACCGGCCACCGTCGACGGCGCGGCAGGATCGGCCGGACGGGCACCCCGACGAGGAGCACCCCGGTCCGGGCGACGGACGCCATCGACCCCGCGAGCCCCGTCCGTCGCCGGCCGCTCACCCGACGTCAACAGTCCGACCACCGGCGACGACGACCCGATCGGCTGTTCCAGCCGATCCGGCCGATCGATCGCAGCGAGGACCGACGGGGCGACCGCGCCGACGACGGTGGGCACCTCGGCGCCGGCGAGCGCGTCCGGGACGACCGGACCGGACCGATCGGCGGCCACCGGGCCAGCAGCCACCATCAACGCGAGGTAGGTGCCGCCCAGTCCCGCCGCGAACACGGCGCACCGTACCGCCCAGACGGCCGACGTGGCGCGGTCACGGTCACGGTCACGCCCGAAGCCTCGCACCCGCCATCCTCGCCGCATCCTGCCCACTCCTGTGTAGACGCCCGCACGACCATAACGCCACAGCCGACTCCGCGCCGCACCCGACGTCGCGCTATCGGCTTGCCGACAACAGCTGGACAGCCGGCCGACGGCATGCCTCGACCACACCCGGCAGCGCGCCGGCCCGTACGTTCGAAAAGCCCTAGGCCCGCATATTTGAAGAACCGCCCGCGCACGCCACGCTCATATACTCCTGGGTGACGGACCACCCTGCCCCGAGGAAGAGGTCCCCTATGGCCACCGCCCGTCCCGCCCGTGCCGGATTCCTCGCCCAGCTCAACGGACGGCACCACCGCAGTGCCCTCAACATCTACCTCTTGATCGTCATCGCCCACTGGGCCGAGCACCTCGTGCAGGCCTACCAGATCTGGGTACTCGGCATGCCCCGCCCACAGTCGCGAGGCGTACTCGGCCACTACTTTCCCTGGCTGGTCACCGAGGAATGGCTGCACTACGCGTACGCGATCATCATGCTCATCGGCCTGTTCCTGCTCCGACCCGGCTTCGTCGGCAGAGCCAAGACGTGGTGGACGATCGCCCTGGTGATTCAGTTCTGGCACCACATCGAGCACCTGCTGCTGCTCATCCAGGTCCAGGTCGGCGCCAACCTGTTCGGCGCGGCCGTGCCGACCAGCATCGTCCAACTGGTGATCGCCCGCGTCGAGCTCCACCTGTTCTACAACTCGGTCGTGTTCCTTCCGATGCTCGTCGCGATGTACCTGCACCTGCGCCCCAACCAGGCCGAGCTCGACGCCTCGTCGTGCAGCTGCGTCCACAAGCCGGCCAGGAACCTGCCGACGTCCTCCCCCTCGGCCACGGCCACGGCCTGACATGCCGCTCGGCCGCCCGCTGGGCATGGTGCTGGCCGGCCTCACGCTGCTCGTCCCCGCCGCCTGCGCCGGCGGGACCAGCGGTACCCAGCCGGCCAGCATCACCACCGCCAATCCACCTGATCAGGCCAGCCTGCCGCACGCCCCGGAAGCCGTCGAACTCGCCTTCTCCGCTGAAGTGCGGCTGGCCGACTCACACGTGGCGGTCGCCGACGACGCGGGCACCGTACACAACGCCGGACCGCTGCGCCCCGGCCCCGACCACCAGCTGCGCCAACCCGTACGGCTGGGTGACGTCACCGGCGACCTCACCGTGGCCTACCACGTCGAATTCACCGACGGCGGCGAGGCACGGGGCGTCCTCCGGTTCAGCGTCGGCACCGGTCGCCCCCCGGCCAGTGCGCAACCCGACGTCGACGCGCTGCTGGCCGAAGCCGGCCACGTACACAACATCGATCCGCTCAGCGGCATCCTGCTGGCGGCGAACGCTCTCCTCGTCGCCGGCATCTGCGCCCTACTGATGCTGCGCCGACCGGAACGCCCCGGCGTCGCCCGCTACGTCACACCGTGGCAGACCGAGCGCCGCCGGAACGAGAGACGAAGACTCGACGAAATCCTCGGACGACAGGATCAGGATCCGCACCGGACCGACTAGACACAAAGGTCATGACGACCTCCATCGACCGGCGTACCTTGTTGCGGATCGCCGGAACCTCGGCCGGCACCGCTGTCCTGGCCGGCGCGGTGCTCCACTCGGCCGATCCCGCCCACGCGGCGGACGCAGCGTTCCGCCACGGCGTCGCCTCCGGCGACCCGACACCCGACGGCGTCCTGCTGTGGACCAGGGTCACCCCCACCGACGACGCCACCCCCGGATCGGGCGACGGACCTGACGTGACTCTCACCTGGCAGGTGGCCACCGACCCCGACTTCACCGTCCTGGCCGCCGCTGGCACCATCGCCACCGGAGCATCGCGCGACCACACCGTGAAGGTCGACTGCGTCGGCCTGGCTCCCGGCACCACCTACTGGTATCGCTTCGGCTACCAGGGCCAGTGGTCGCCGGTCGGCCGTACGACTACCGCCCCGGCCGCCACCGCGGATGTCGACGAGCTGCGCGTCGGTGTCGTGTCCTGCGCCAACTGGGAGGCCGGGCACTTCGCCGCCTACCGCCACCTGGCCCGGCGTACGGACCTCGACCTCGTCGTCCACCTCGGTGACTACCTGTACGAATACGGTACAGGCGAGTTCGCCGCCGGCGACCGGGTGGTCCGGCCGGTGCGGCCGGCACACGAGACCCTCAGCCTCGCCGACTACCGCGTCCGGCACGCACTGTACAAAAGCGACCCGGACCTGCAGGCCCTGCACGCGGCCGTTCCGTGGGCGATCACCTGGGACGACCACGAGGTCGCCAACGACCAGTGGTCCGGCGGCGCCGAGAACCACACGCCCGGCGTCGAAGGTGACTGGGGGCGGCGGCTGGCCGCCGCCCGGCAGGCCTACTTCGAGTGGATGCCCGTCCGCGTCGGATCGGACGGCCACATCTACCGGCGGCTGCGCTTCGGTCGGCTCGCCGAGCTGTCCCTGCTGGATCTGCGGACCCACCGGTCCGAGCAGGCCTCCGGCGTCGCCGTCGACGACCCGACCCGGACCATCACCGGCGCAGACCAGATGCGGTGGCTGCGTACCGGGCTGGTCGACTCCGACGCCCGGTGGAAGCTGGTCGGCAACCCGGTGATGATCGCCCGGCTGGACGTCGGTTCGCTACCGGCCTGGTTGCTCGGCCCGCTCGGACGGCTACTGGGGATCCCGGAGAACGGGTTGATCCTCAACGTCGACCAGTGGGATGGCTACAACGCCGACCGCAACGCGCTGGTCGACGAGCTCCAGCGGGCCGGCACCACCGATGTCGTCTTCCTCACCGGCGACATCCACACCTCGTGGGCGAACGAGATCACCACCAGGTCGACCGGGCCGAACCGACCCGCCGCCGTGGAGTTCGTCGTGCCGTCGGTGACGAGCGACAACGTCGACGACTTCCTCGGCCTGCCCGCCGGCAACGCTCTCAGCGCCCTCGCCGCCGGACTGCTGCGCGCCACCAACCCGCACGTACGGTGGACCGAGCTGGACGGACATGGATACGGCGTGGTCACCGTCACCACGCAGCGGTGCCGGATGGACTGGTACCACCTGGCCGACCGGACGGACCCCGCCAGCGGCAGCAGCTGGGTCGCCGGGTGGTCCGTCGAAGCCGGTACGGCGGCGCTGCGGCGCGAGTACGCACCGTCACAGTCCTACCTGGGTTGAACGTAGGCGGTGCGACCGGTCCGGTCACCCGACGCCATGTCACCAAACGGACAGAGAGCCGGAAGTGACGTACGGTAGTGTCCCGCGAGCGGCCCCACCCGGGCCGTACCCTCTCCTCGATCCCATCTGGAGGATGTATGGCCTCGTCGGCCCTGCGACGGCTGACCGCGGGACTTCTACCCGGGATTCTCCTGCTCGCCCCCGGTGCGACACCAGCCCACGGGGCGACCTTCCCGGGCGAGGTCCAGGCGGACAGCTACTCGACCCCGGTCGGGATCAGCGCGGACGGACGCTACGCCCTGTTCACCTCGACGGCCACCAACCTGGTCGATGGTGGTCGCGGCGCGTGGCACCTCTACCTGCGCGACGTGGAACAGGCCACGACCGAACTCGTCGACGTCACCACCGCCGGAGACGTACCGACGGCCCCGGTGACCGGCCCGGCACAGCTGAGCCTGTACGGCCGATACGCCGTCTTCGGCAGCAACGCGGACGGACTGGTCGGCAACGACCTCAACGGCGTCACCGACGCCTTCCTCCGCGATCTCCGTCAAGGGCACACCGAACTGGTCAGCGTCGCCAGCGACGGCACCGCTGCCAACGACTGGTCGGTGCCGGCGGGAGTCAGCGCCGACGGGCGGTACGTGATCTTCCAATCCAGCGCGACGAACCTGGTGTCCGGTGGCACCCCGACCGGGACACGTCACCTCTACCTGCGGGACCGGTCGGTCGGCAGCACCAGCCTGATCGGGCCGATACCGGCCGACTCCCTGGCACCGGGGTGGAGCCCGGTCACCAGCGCCGACGGTGACCATCTCGGCTACGACCTGCGCTCGGCACAGTCCGGCTGGGTTAGCTACCGGCACCATGTTCCCAGCGCGGCGGTGACCGCTGTCAGCACCGCCACCACCGGCATGCCGGCCGACGCGTCGACGCACCTTCGGTCGATCAGCCGCAACGGGCAGTTCGTGCTGATGGACTCGGCCGCGACGAATCTGGCTCCCGACGACACCAACGGCGCCACCGACGTGTTCGTACACAACACGCACAACGGCCGGACCTCGCGGGTGAGTCTGGCCGACGGCGGTGGCGAGGCCGACCTCGGTGCCAGCGGCGGAAACCTCAGCGCCACCGGTCGCTACGTGGCCTTCGAATCGAGTTCGACCAACCTGACCGTCGGGTCCGTCGCCGGCCCGACACAGGTGTACGTGCGGGACCGGGAGGCCGCCCGGACGTACCTGGTGAGCCGCTCGACCCTGGGCGGTCCCGGCACCGGGTCTTCTCGGTGGGCGGTCCTCAGCGCCAACGGACATTACGTGACGTTCGCCTCCGACGCCACCGATCTGGTGCCCGGCGACACCAACTCGGCCCGGGACGTGTTCGTACACGACCTGACCAGTGGCACCACGACGCGGGTGAGCGTGGGCTGACGCCACGGACGTGGCCGGACGACTGCCCCGAAGATCGAGCGATCCTCGGGGCAGTCGTCGTCGATCCGGCTCCTGCCGTTGATCCGACACCACGTCGTGTCAACCAGCGGCATCGGCCGCGCGACGTACCGGGTGCCGGTCCGGCACCCCGCCCGGCTCCGGTAGTCCGTCTAGGCATCGGAGCTCGCCATGCGCGCCGACCATCCCGACCAACGTCCGACGAACGCGGAGATCGTCGCCCGGTACCTGTCCGGCCAGCCGATCCGACGAATCGCCGCTGATCTGGGCGTCTCGTACAGCTACGTGCACCGCCGGCTGCACTACTCAGGTATCGCCATCCGCAGCCGTGGCGGGGGGCGGGGGGCCCGCTCCGACGGCCGGTCCACGACGGATTCACCCGCCGGGTGCGCGGATCGTGGCGGAGCCGCTGGTGTCGACGGATCGGACGACGACTACGTCGACTGATCGGCCGGACAGTCCGTCGCACCGCTACCAGCCACACTGGACGACAGGGCGAATACACCACCGGCGGGCTGTCCAAGCAGGTCCTACACTGGCGGCGTACCTTCCGCCCGCGATCGGCGGGGACGCCGAACCAGTCACCGCTCACATAGGTCAGATAGCCACGATGGTTGATTGCCGACTCCGGCCAAGGCCAGCTCAGTGGTGGTTCGACACGGAAGGTGCCAAGCAAATGCTCGTTCTATCAATACATGATGAGGGAGACGATGGGGACTTCCCGCAGCCGCCGGGACCACATACTCCACCGGGCCGGTGCGCTCTTCGCCAGCAAGGGCGTCGCCGGAACCACGGTACGAGAGATCGCCGACGAGGTCGGGATCCTGTCCGGCAGCCTTTACCACCATTTCGAGTCCAAGGAGGCGATGGTCGATGAGATTCTCGCCGGCTATCTCAACGATCTGCGCGACCGATACCACGCGGCTCTGGAGGGAGCCGACGGGCCCGCGACGCAGCTGCGCAACCTGATCCGGGCCACCTTGGAAAGCGCGGCGGCCCACCCGTACGCGTGCGAGATCTACCAGAACGACGCCAACTATCTGCGCAGCTTGCACCGTTTCGGATACCTCCGGACAGCGGGTCGCGACATCGAGCAGATCTGGCTCGGTGTCATCGATACCGGCCGGCTGGACGGATCGTTCCGCACCGACGTGGATCCGAAAACCTTCTACCGGCTCACCCGAGACGCGGTATGGCTCACCGTCCGATGGTTCAAGCCCAGCACCAAATACCCCCTCCACCGTCTCGTCAACGACTGCACGACCGTCTTCCTGGACGGGATCACTCCTCGTCGCTAGGGTTTCGCGCCCGGCTCGCCGTTTGCGAGTTTCCGGCGTCCATCTGGTTGGTTGAGCTGCGACTCCTGACCTGACGCCTCGCGCACCCGGGCCGTCCGTACGGTCAGCGCTTCTCACTAGGTCCTTTAGGGACTGTCGAATCGCTTGGTACGAAATGGATCTCCGGTAGGTGGCGGCGCACGTCGTCTAGAGCATCCTAGGACGCTAGGTGTCTGGTCGGAAGGGTCCGGCGAACTGGTACGACCATCGGAAGGGCTACCGAGGTGTCCTGACCGGGCCCTCAGCACGCCACGCTTGTCGATACTCGGGGATTGACCGGACGCGCTCCCGGGTACGAGTGGACCACCTCGAACAACCTGCGGTTAGGAGCGCCACCATGTTGCTACTCGGCTTGATCCTGCTCGTCCTCGGACTGGTACTGAACATCTCCATCCTCTACACCCTGGGAGTAATCCTGCTGCTGGTCGGCGCGGTCCTGTTCATCCTCGGCGCGGTCGGCCGGCCGGTGGGCGGACGAAAGCACTACTGGTAGGCCCCGCGCTTGGGTAGCTGACCCAGCCCGCCAAATAGTTGATCTTGTTGTGGGTTGGATGTGGACCGGCCCGGGGGCAAGGACCTTGCTACCCGGGCCGGTTGTCGGGAGGGCGTGAGGGTCAGCCCGCAGTGTCGTGGTCGTGGAGTTGGAGGGGTTCGAGGTCGTCGTCTTCGTCGTCGGTCTCGTCACCGGGTGGGTCGTGGAGGTCGGGGTAGCGCAGGACGTCGGGGCCTTCGTCCCAGTCGAGGCGGTCGGGCCATTCGCGGTACTCGGCGATGGTGACGGCGCGGGTGGCGGCGCGTTCGTCGACGGACACGCGTTCCATGGTCTCGTCGTAGATGATCGCGTCGTGGACGTTGGTCGACGCGGATCAGGAGGTGTTGTCGCAGCTGCACGGCCGGGGCCGGCTGAGCTGCGCGTATGTTGAAGTTCTTCGAGATCGAGGGCCGGTTCCCCCGGCATGTCGGGGAGGTCCCGCCGGCGGCGGTGGACTACCTGGTTCGCCAGCTGGGTCTGACAGGTGACGACGCGGCGCGGTTCGAGGCCGGCCGCCTCTCGCGACCTCGATCTCGAATCCGCCTTCGTAATGGTCGTCCTCGCGGGAGGCGTCGTACTCGCGCCACCGTGCCGCCGGAGCAGCTGTCGGATCCGGCCCGCCTCCAGTGCAGCCTTACGTCGCTGCTTCTGGTCAGCCGAGTCGCTCATGCAGTCACCGTAACGAAGCAGCGACACCCCGTACATCACGGAAGATCGATCACCATCCCCACGCCAAGATCAAAATATTGGCGGGCTGGGTCAGCTACCCAAGCGCGGGGCCTGGTAGCCCACGCCACCCGGGCTCGCGGGACACCACCTCGACCGTCGGATTGGCGACGGTGGCGACACCGTCCGCGCCGCCGGTCCCCGCCGCCGCGTCAGAACCCGATCGGGCCGGTGGTTCCAGGGTCGCTCCTCTCCCCTGGAACCACCGGCCCGATCTCGGGACACATCAGCACCCGACACCGCACCCGCAGACCCACGTCGGGTCGACCATGCGATCACCAACAGTCACCATAATCCCGCGAGGTCGATGCGGGAAATGCCTCCATCGGACCGACCGCCGAAACGCGACTTCAGAGACGGCGCACGTCAGAAGCGACGCACACCTCGTGACGGCAAAGTCGCTTGCCGATTTCTTGGGAATCGGCCTGTACGCCCAGTCACCACACCGAGGGTCGGATAGGCCACAAGCGAGATCTCGCGGCAGGCCG
Source organism: Solwaraspora sp. WMMD406 (assembly GCF_029626025.1). Taxonomy (NCBI): domain Bacteria; kingdom Bacillati; phylum Actinomycetota; class Actinomycetes; order Micromonosporales; family Micromonosporaceae; genus Solwaraspora; species Solwaraspora sp. WMMD406. The sequence continues at coordinate 4,258,498 of NZ_JARUBF010000001.1, read as the reverse complement.
GGCGGCCCGCCCCGAACCTGCCCCAGCCGTGGCACGCACCCCGTGACAGGGTGACAATAATATTGACGTACGTCAGTGCATGGGCGGATCGAACCGGGCTCAGGTCCGCAATATCCGAATCAGCACCTGGCATTTACCTCTGCCGTCCCCGGCCACGGAGAAGTATCGTCGGCGAGGCGGTATCAGGACCTGTCCCAGCGACCAGAGGCAGATCTCACACAATGCGGTACGTCCGACGGGTGAGCGGCGATGGGCGCCAGCCCGCGCTCACCTGACGGCAGGGCTGGACCCGCGCCGCTCTACCACCCGGGAGACCCGGTGTGGGTGCACCGGTCAGGCGCCTGGCGACCCGGCGAGGTGCTGGGCCTCTCCCCCACAGCGGTCACCGTCCGTTATCGGGTGACCGGTTCCGTGGGCACCGGAGTGGACACGCTGGTACTCGGCCGACCGGAGCTCGTGCCACGGAGCGGACCGGTTCCGCCGGCCGAACCCTGGCCGGCCGGTCGGCCGGCACGCCCCGCCAACAGCGACCACGGCCGACGGCCGACGGCACCCGGTCGACCGGCCGGCGAAAGCAGCACGTCGGCCGGAGAAGGCGCTCCCCCGCCGTCCCGAGATCGCACCACCTCGCCGCCGGGACCAGCGAGGGACCGATCACCAGCCCGGCCGGGCGGCCGACCAGGCGGCGCACCGCCCAGCGGGGCCGAGATCGCCGCTGCGCGGCCCGGCCCGGCGACCCACCTCACCGAGTTCCGAGTCGTCACCCGCGGCGCGAACGGCGTACCGACCGAGATCGGTGTCGTCTGCGCGGTGGACCGGCGGACCGGCACCATCCACCTCCGGCTGCCCGACGGCAGCATCAGTCGGTTCGATCTTCTGCTGGCCCGAGCCGCCGGCCTGGTGTTGCACGAGGCGGTGATGAGCGTGCTGGACCACCGGGGCGTCCGGCTCTGGGTGCGGAGTTGACGTCAGTCGCGGGCCGAACGAGATCGACCGCTTCCGTCACCGCGCCGCTCGGCGCTGATGGTCAACTCCGCTCGACCAGGCTCGGCGGCGGTGACGGTGACCGTCATCGGCCCGACCACCGCTGTCTGGCCGAGGTCGATCGTCCGAGTGTCGTCGGCGTGGACGACGGTCACCGATCCGGCGACGAGATCCCGGAAGGTGACCTGCTGGTCGAGGATCTCGGTGCTCGCCGAACCGTTGGTCTTGACGGCCACCGTACACGTGTCGTTGCGACACTTGGCGCTGGTCGTGGTGCAGGCGGACAACGGTAGCAACAAGGCCGGGACAAGTGCCGCGGCGACGATTCGGGGCAGGCGCATGCCCGACACGGTGACACCATTCGCCGGGCGATTCCCCAGGGCGCCAGCGACATGGCATCTTCCTGGGATGTCCACGGCCCGACGAACACGCTGATCGATCGGCGGTGAGCGATTGTCAACCGACCACGATCAGGAGAATCAGCGCCACGACCGACAAGACGACACCGCACAGGCCCAGTAGGGTCGCCATCATCGCCTTGCCGCGTTGGTCGGCCGACGCCCGACCGGACCGACTCAGCCCGATGGCGACGACGCTGCCCAGAGCTCCCAGTCCGTAGCAGGCGGCGATCGGCAACGCCACGATGGCCAAAACCAACGCCACGGTGGTACGGGTGGCGACGGCCGGATCCGTCGTGGGCGAGATGGCGGGGACCGGGCCGCTGGCATCCCAGTGGAATCGGGGTGGCAGGTCCGACAACTGGTCGACCAACTCGCCGGCGGTGCGGGCCGACACCACGGTCGTCAGCCGGCGTTCGTACTCGGCCAGGTCCAGGTAGCCCTCGCCGAGCGCCTCGTTGAGCAGCGCGACGACCTGGTCGCGCTGTTGGTTGCCAACCCGAACGTTCATCCGCCGCCGCATCCTTCCCGTGTCGCCGAGGCTACCGCAGGTAGGTCGCCCGGCCGGGTCACGACCGGGCAGGGATATGGGTCAGGACGACCGGGCGGGGGTGGACCGATCGGCCGGCATGCCGCATCATAGCTAGCGCGGAGTAATCAAATCATTACTATAGGCAATCGACTGGAGGGGGAGGCATGCCGACTTCCCGGCTCGGCCACCGTGGCACGATCGACCACGGCCCGGTGCCGGCGATCGGACCCGGCCGGGTCTGGACTCCGCTGGTCGTCGGATCCACGCTGGTCGCGTTCGGTGCCACCGCGGGCTGGTTGTCGGCCGTGTCGTACCGGCCGACCGGTCTGGCGTACGCGAACGCGGTGGCGCTCTGCCCCGCCACCGACTCGGCCGCCGATTGTCTGCGGCCCGCGACCCAGCCGGTTGGGCTGCTGATGCTGGTCGGAGCCGCGTTCGCGCTCGGCACCGGTGTCGGCCTGGTCCTGCTGGTGCCGTTGTGGGACCGAGCCCGACTGGCCGGCAGCCAGCGCCCGCACCCCGCCGTCCAGGCCCGGTTCGTCGAACTCTGCCGCCAGCATCGGCTGACCGGTCCCCCGCAGCCCACGCTGCGCATCGGCGGACGTCGGGTCGCCAGTACGTCCCTGCCCGGTTGGCCGGCGACCATCGTGCTGCCGAGATCGGTCGTCGATCCGCCGTTGCGACCGAGCGAGTTCGATCCGGCGGTACGGGGCGAGCTCGACCGGATCGACCGTGGGGCACTGGCCTGGTCCGGCACCCTACGCGGGCTACCGTGGCTGGTCTGGCCGGCCACGGTGGGGCTGATCGGCACGACGGCGTCGGCCGTCCCCGCGTTCGCGGGGTCCTGGGACACCGGAGCCCGGATCGCGCTGCAGGGGGTCCTCGTCACCGGCATCGTCTGCGGGGCACGGTGGCTCGCTCAGGCGCGCGGGCGGACGCGGCCGGCCGGCTGGGTCGCCGGGATGGTCAGCGGTACGGCCGTCGGCGCCGTGGCGGTCACCGCGCTGGTAACCGGCTGGCATCTGGCACCGGCGTCGGACGGAGCATCGTTGGTCGTACCGACCGCACTGCTGGCCGGCGTGGTGTTGGCCGGCACGCTGTTGGCCGTGGCCGGCAGGCGTCGGCCCGACCGGTCCGGGCCGCGACCGCGTCGAGGCGCCCTCGTCCTCGGGGCGGTGGTCGGCCTGGCCACCGGGCTGACGGCCTTTCCGGTCGTTCCCACCGTCTCGACCCGTACCTCGATCCCGTTGACAGCGGCCACCGGTGGCCCGCCGGCGGGCGTACCCACCGTCGGGCCGAGTCCGACGAAACCCGCCGCCGGTCCCGGCCCCGTGTCCCGGCCGGCCGCGCCGCTCGGCACGGCAGCGGCAAACCGGGCCGCCCGCGCCGTGGAGGTGCTGCTCGGCGCACGCTGGCGGGCCGATCCGCTGCCCGTCATCGGGTCCGGGACCGGCCGGCGGACCATATGCCATCCCCGGATGCTCGACGGCTACCTACGCGGCGTCCGGCCGCACCGGGCCGGCCATGGCGTGGCCCGGTACGCCAGCCTACCGGCACCGGGAACCGACAGCCTGCATCGGGTGATCATGCAGATCGACGTGGTGTCCTACCACCACCCGGTCGATCACGTGGTCGTCGCCGCCGAACGCGCCACCTCGGTCTGCCGCGACCACTTCGACGCCTCGTCGGGCCTTCGGGTCCAAGCGCTGGTCCGCCCCGCGCCGCCGCTGGGTGACCGGTCGTGGCGGGTGGACCTGACCCAGACCCTGGGCAGCGGCGCCGGCCGGGTCACCGCCACGACGGCACTGGTGCTGGTCCGGGCCGGCACGACGCTGGTGCTGGTCACCATGACCGTGACGCTGACGCAGATGGACGAGTGGCTCCTCACCGAGGCGCTGGATCGTACCGTGGCGGCGCTGGACGAGCTGTCGGGACGATCCGCCGCCACGCATCGATGATCTGGACCGGCCGCATCCCTTCGCCTAGATAGAGATTGAGCGCGGGGCGGGACGGATCCGTGTCGACGTGCAGGAACGTTCCTCTGCGCAGGTCCGCCGCGTCGGCGGCCAAGGCCCGACGCAGCAGCAGCCGGCCGAGGCCGCGGCCCTGCTTGTCGGGGTGCACGGCGAGCAGGGCCACGTAACCGGACGCCTCGTCGGGCAGGAACGCGTTCGACCGTAACACCAGACCCGCCGGACGGTCGTCGACGTACGCGACCTCGCCGAGTGACCAGTCGTGCGTACTGTGCGCCTCCAGGTGGCGCAGCCAGTCGGAGTAGGACTTGGCGACGAATCCGAAATGGTCGGCGAAGGCCGTCTGGTGCACCGCCCACGCGTCGCGACGGACCTCAGGGCCGTTGCTGGTGGACCGCAGGTCGATGTTCGGTGGCGGGGCCGGCATCGGGCGGGGCCGGTGCGGATCGTGGGCGATGAACAGGCGGTAGAACACGGTGGCGACCGCGAAACCGAAGCCGGAGAGCCGACCCGCCCGGTCGGTGTCCTCGCTGTAACACGCGGCGTCCACCACGGCTCGGGGGTGTCCCAGTCCGGCCGCCAACTCGACGGCGCGACGTTGCACGAAGTGCCAGAGCCAGGCACCGACGGCGGGTTCCGTGGGCAGGTGATAGACGTCGACGTCGACCGTCTCGCTGGTGCCCTTGCGGCAGGCCCACCCCCAGCCGACGAGATGTCCGCCCGGGTCGCGGACCAGCCAGCCGTCCCGGGCGGGATCGAAGTCCGGTTCGGCGAGCTCGTCGGCGACTTCGTCCTCGGTGTAGTCGGGGTGGCCGATGACCGCGGTGTTGCAGGCCGACATCAGCGCGAAGATCTCCGAAACGTCGGCCCGGACGGGACGTGACCGGGTGTGTCCCGCCGGCAGCGGCGGCGGCTCGGTGTAGGGCGAGGTCGAGGGCATGGGGCGATTGTGATTGGCGGACCGGCCTGGGTGCGAGCGATTTCAGCGCCAGGTCGGCAGATATCCCAATAAGCACCACGAAACGTATCAAGCCGACCTTAGATTACTTACACCTAGATTTCTGGTCAGAAGCGTGGAGTGAGGCTATGTCGGACGCACCGGTTGTGATCGTCGGTCAGGGCTACGTCGGCCTACCCGTGGCGATGCGCGCGGTCGAGGTCGGCCACCATGTCGTCGGGCTGGACACCGACGCGCGACGGATCGCCATGCTACGGGCCGGCACCTCCTACGTCGAGGACGTGCCGGACACCGTCCTCCGATCGGCGCTGGCCAGCGGCCGGTACCGGCCCTCCACTGACTACGACGACGCCACCGGCTTCCGCACCGCCGTGATCACCGTTCCCACCCCGTTACACGACGGTGCCCCGGACCTGCGGTTCATCGAGGACGCCGCGCGCCGGTTGGCTCCGCTGCTGACTCCCGGAGCGACCGTCGTGCTGGAGTCCACCACCTACCCTGGCACCACCGACGAGCTGCTGCGGCCGTTGCTGGAGAAGGGCAGTGGGCTGCAGGCCGGCATCGACTTCCACCTGGGCTACAGCCCGGAGCGCATCGATCCGGGCAACCGTGAGTGGACCTTCGTCAACACGCCGAAGGTCGTCTCCGGGATCGACCCCGACTCGCTGCGCGCCGTCAAGGACTTCTACGACGGACTGATCGAGCGGACCGTGCCCGTCGGCGGCACCCGCGAGGCGGAGACCACCAAACTGCTGGAGAACACCTTCCGACACGTCAACATCGCGCTGGTCAACGAGCTGGCGATGTACGCGCACATGCTCGGCATCGACATCTGGGAAGCGATCGACGCCGCCGCCACCAAGCCGTTCGGCTTCATGCGGTTCAGTCCCGGCCCGGGTGTCGGCGGCCACTGTCTACCGGTCGATCCGTCCTATCTGTCGTGGGAGGTCAAGCGCGCGCTCGGCCGCAACTTCCGGTTCGTGGAGCTGGCCAACGACGTCAACAACTACATGCCGGCGTACGTGGTGGAACGGCTGACCAGCGCGATGAACAAGCGCAGCCGGGCGATCAACGGCGCCACCGTCCTGCTGATCGGGCTCGCCTACAAGAAGAACAGCGGCGACTGCCGGGAGTCGCCGGCGGTGCGGGTCGCCGAACTGCTGCACCTGGGCGGAGCCACCGTGCACGCGGTCGATCCGCACCTGCGCCCGGAACAGATGCCGCCCTTCGTGGTGCCGGTCCCGCTCACCGACCGACAGGTGCGGGCGGCCGACGCCGTGGTCGTCCTCACCGACCACGACGACCTCGACTACGACCTGCTCGCCACCGCGCCGCTGGTACTCGACACCCGCCGGCGGGTCACCGCCGCCACCGTGGAGATGCTCTGACCGCGACGGCCGATACCCCAGGTCAACAGGACCGGGTACGGGCCACGGTCCGCCGCACCGTACCGACCTGGTCGACGACCTCGACCGGTGCGGCCGGGACCCGGTCGACGGCCACGGCGGATCCCGCCGGACCGGTGACGAAGGTCTGGAACCAGTCCACCGTGGCCACCAGCCCGTCGGCGATCGGCACGGCCCGTACCTCGGGGAACAGCTGCCGTAGCAGCACACCGGAGGCTTCCGAGTGCCGTACGTCGCCCGGCCGTGGTGTCTCGTGCCGTACGGTGATCGGCCGATCGAGGATCCGCTCCAGTTCGCCGACGACGGTCACCAGATCGACCCGACTGCCGAGTGCCAGGTTCACCGGATGGGCGTGGGTGACCCGACGGCGCACCGCGTCCAGGAGCACCGAGCAGACCGTGTCCACATAGGTGAAGTCCCGGGACTGCCGTCCGTCGCCCTGATAGACCACCGGCTCACCGCGCAGCGCGGCGTACACGAACCGGGGAATCACCGCGGCGTAGGCGTGGTCGTGCCGCTGTCCTGGCCCGTACACGTTGAAGAACCGGAACGCCAGCGTGGCGAGCTGGTACGTGCTGGCGAACGCCAACGCGTACGCCTCGGTGGCCAGCTTGCTCACCGCGTACGGACTCAGCGGGCGGGTCCAGTCGAGTTCGTCCTTGGGCAACGCCGGATTCGCGCCGTACACCGAGGACGACGAGGCGACGACGACATGCCCCACGTCGGCTCGGCGGGCGGCCTGCAGCAGCAGCAGGGTTCCGGTCGCGTTGGCGTGGTGCGAGGCCACCGGATCCCGTACCGACCTGGGCACGCTGGGCAGCGCGCCCAGGTGGATGACGGCGTCACGGTCCCGTACGGCCCGCCGTAGCGCCGTGTCGTCGAGGAGCGAGCCGAGTACGAACTCCACGTCGACTCCCCGTAGCGCCTCGCGGGTTCCGGTCGACAGGTCGTCGAGGACGCGGACGTGCGCGATGCCGGGCGCGGACAGCGCCGACCGGGCCAGGTTGGCACCGATGAATCCGGCGCCGCCGGTGATCAGCAGCCGGACGCTCACGATCGGGTCACCGACCGGGCGTCTGCCGGCGGGCCACCGTCGGTGGCACTGGAGCGGTTCATCGTCGGTCCTTTCCTGTGGTGTTCAGGTCGCGTCAGTTCGCGGAGGCGTGTTCCCGTACCGGCGACGCCGGTTCGACCGCCGCTGGCCGGCAGGCGAGCCGGACGGTCCGGTAGAAGGCCGCGCGGCGGGGGGCCAGGATCTCGGCCCGGTAGTCACGCGAGCGGGCCAGGTTGCGTTCGGCGGCGGTGGCCAGCAGCGCGGGTTCGTCCAGCAGCCGCCGGATCGCGTCGGCCAGCGCCACCGGGTCACCCGGCGGCACCAGACAGTCCGGGCTCAACAGTTCGGGCATTCCGCTCACGGGTGTCGCGATCGCGGGGAGGCCGCGGGCCATCGCCTCGATCAGCGCGCGGGACAGATCATCGGTACGGGAGGGCAGGACGAACAGGTCGGCGGCGTCGAGTTCGGCCCGGACCTCGGTCGCGGGAAGGTTGCCCGTGAAGGTGACCCGGTCGCTGAGACCCTGTTGCAGGGTCATGCGCTCCAGCCGGGGCCGGAACCGGCCGTCACCCACGTGTACCAGACGGACGTCGGTGCCGGTGTCGACCAGCCGCCGTACGGCCACCAGCGCGACGTCGAGGCCCATGTCCGGCTCGTCCAGCGCGGCGACGCAGATCAGGGTGACCGGATCGCCCGGTGTCGGAGCCGGTCGCGGTCGCGTGGCGAAGGCGTCCGGCCGCAGGTCGACGCTGGGATACCAGACAGTCACCGTGTGCGGGCCGGGCGGGTACCTGTTCTGCAGGTGGGTCTCGGTGACGTAGGCGGCGCCGGTGGCGTAGTGGCACTGTTCGCGCAGCTTGCGGACCGCCCGGCGGCGCGACAGGGGTCGCAGCGGATGGTCGGCCGTCCCGGGTGCCGCGATGTCGTACGGATCCCCGATCACCTCGACCGCGTATCCGCGTTGCTGGCGACGCAGGATCGCGATCGTCACGGCGGCGATCGGCGACGGGACCCGCAGGACGACCGCTTCGACGTCGTCGACGGCGTCGCGCACCGCTCGGCGCAGGGCTCGGCGTCGCGGCAGGTAGCGGGTCGGACCGACGTCGGAGGGCAGCGGCCACACCTGTACGCCCAGGCCGTCCACTCGGGACGCCCCGGCGGGCGGGGTGGACACGTCCGCCACTCGGGCGAGCAGCCGGACCCGTTCGAAGGCGGACAGATAGCGGGTCCAGAACGAGTGGGCCGGGCCGGCCACCGTCCACACCGCGCCGTCCGGAGTCCGCTGAAGTCGGTTTTCCGTGGTGACCGCGACCACACCGGTCGCGGATCCTGGCAGCCTCTCCACGGCACTCCTCGCTCCTATTGGAGATAGTAAAGACGGTTATAAGCGAAATGACGCTATCAGAGGGACGAGTCAGATCTCGGGGGATCTGGCCGACCGGGGCGGAGGTTCAACTCGACCGCGCGTCGGCCAGCCGCCGGCGCTGCGTGGGAGTACGACCGCCGGCCGTGGTGACGATGTCGGCCACCGCGCGGGCGCACTCGCGGTTGTCGAAGAGCCGCTCGGTGCGTTCCCGGACCAGCGGGCCCCGTCGCGACAGCGCCCCGCGACGAAACTCGGCCTCGGCCGACCGCAGCGCCGCTACCAGCTCGTCTGCCTGACCTGCCCGGATCACCCAGCCGCAGCTCGCGTCGACGGTCTCCGGCAGTCCGCCGGCGTCGGAGACAATCGACGGGATGCCGCAGGCACCGGCTTCCAGCGCGGCGCCGTGGTTCTCCGACAGCGACGGACTGACGCTGACGTCGGCCGCCGCGTAGTAGCGTCTGACGTCGATCACGCCGGAGAACCAGTCGACGCTGTCGTCGGCGGCGACGTGGAACCGGCCGATCAGGTCCTGCCGATGCCGCTCCCCCGCCGCGTCCCAGCCCCCGCCGACCAGCAACAGTCGGGATCGGGGGTGTTCGCCGTGGAAGGTCCGCCACGCCTCGAGGAGCACGTCGTGGCCCTTGATGCCGAGACCTCGATGGACCAGGGACTTGGGTGCGTACACGTAGGCCACCATGATCACGACGAAGGTGTCCTCGGTCAGCCCGAGCTGCCGCCGGGCCGCACGGCGGGCACCCTGATCAGCCGGGACGAAGACGCTGGTGTCCACGCCGTACGGCACGGTCCTCACCCGGTGGTCCGGCATCCCGAGCGCGCGATACAGGTCGGCGGTGTGCGCGCTGCCGGCGATCACCACATCGTCCAACCTGGCCAGGAACCGCTCGGCCCGACGGATCAACGACGACTCGAGAAACAGCGGTCCGGGCACCATGAACACCTGTGCGGCGCCGGAGCCCAGAGCACAGATCCGAGCAGCCAGCGCGGCGTGGTAGTGGTGGTACTGCACCACGTCCGGTCGCAGGCGACGCAGCAGCCGGCGCAGTCGCCAGAGTTCGACGATCGTCGACGGCGCGAGGCGGAATCGGAAGCGGAACGGCGAGTCCACCATCGGCACCCCCGCGCGGCGCAGCTCCTCCCGTAGCCGGCCTTCGCCGGCCGGCAGCACGACGCTCACCTCGTCGCCTCGTCGGCGCATCTCCTTGACCTGCGGCACGATCCACCGGCCGCCCTCGGGCGTCTTCAGCATCACCACGATCCGCACAAGCGTCCCCTTCTGTCGCTGGATGGCCATTCCGGTCTCATCGCGCCGGCACTCCTTTGACCACCACGCCGGGCGCGACGTCGCGGACGACGCAGGCACCGGCGCCGACCGTGGCACCCGCCCCGATCCGCAGTCCCTGCAGGACCGCGGCGGTCGTTCCCACCAGGACCGCGGCACCCAGGTGGACGCCGCCGGAGACCGCTGCCAGGGGATTGACCGACGAGTAGTCCCCGATCTCGGTGTCATGCCCGACGGTGCAGTTCTGGTTGAGATGCACGTGCCGTCCGATGGTCACGTTGGTGGTCACCCGGGCACCGGCGAACAGCACCGATCCGGCCCCGATCGCGCTGTCCGCTCCGACACTCGCGGCGGGGTGGATCAGGGTCACGGGGGCGGGGGTACCAGCGGTGTCGAGGCGTTCGGCGACCGCTCGCCGGTAGGCCGGTACACCGATGCCGATCACGTAGTCCGGCGGGTCGACCGCCGTGGTCAGCCAGCTCACCGCGCCGAGCAGTGGTACGCCGAGTCGATCGACGCGCTCCTTGTGGCTCGGACTCGGGTCGTCGTCGAGGAAGCCGACCACCCGCCAGGGTGGGACCGCCGCCGCGTGGTTGATCGCGGTGACGATGCCGAGCACCTCCCGGCCGTGTCCGCCGCAGCCGATGATCACGATGTCCCGGGGTGTCACCGCAGGGCCCGATCGCCGTCGACGAACCGGTGGATCGCGGCCAGCACCCGCGACATCTGCTCGTCACCCAGCGCCGATCCGCTGGGCAGTGCCAGTCCGTTGGCGAACAGCCGGTCGGCGGCGCCGGTGAGCATCCGGTGCGCGGTGGCGAATACCGGCTGACGGTGCATCGGCTTCCAGACCGGTCGGGTCTCGATGTGTCGGCGGGTGAGGTAGTCGCCGAGGGCCGCCGCGGTCCAGCCACTGCGCGCCGGATCCACCACGATGACGGTGAGCCAGCAGTTGCCGCCGAGGTCGGCGGCGTCACCGTCGTCACCGAGCAGCCGTACCCCGGGAACCCCGGCGAACGCCTTGGCGTAGCGGGCCCGTAGCTCCCGGCGCCGCGCCACCATCGAATCGAGGCGCCGCAGCTGGGCCCGGCCGAGGGCGGCGAGCAGGTTGCTGAGCCGGTAGTTGTATCCGACCTCGGCGTGCTCGTAGTGCGCCACCGGCTGCCGGGCCTGGGCGGCGAGGTGTCGGCAGCGGCTGGCCAGATTCTCGTCGTCGGTGACCACCATCCCGCCACCGGAGGTGGTCATGATCTTGTTGCCGTTGAAGGAGAACACCCCGACGTGGCCGAACGACCCGGCGGGTCGACCGGCCAGCGAGGCCCCCAACGCTTCGGCGGCGTCCTCGACCACCGGGATCCCGTACGCGGCGCACACGGGCAGCAGGGTGTGGTAGTCGGCGCAGCGGCCGAACATGTCGACCGGGATCACCGCCCGCACCGGCGGCCACCGCCGGTCGGTCCGGGCCAACAGCGCGGCCAGCAGGTCGACGTCGATGTTGCCGGTCCGCTCGTCGCAGTCGACGAAGACCGGCTCCGCCCCGGTGTAGGCGACCGCGTTCGCGGTGGCGACGAAGGTCAACGTGGGCACGACCACCGACTGGCCCGGGCCGACGCCGAGCGCCAACAACGCCAGGTGCAGTCCGGCGGTGGCGGAGTTCAGCGCGACCGCGTGGTCGACCCCGGTCCGGGCGGCGAGTTCGCGTTCGAACGCGTCGACGTCGGGTCCCGACGGTGCCACCCACCCCGACCGGATGGCGGTGACCAGGTACTCCTCTTCGAGCGCCCCGACATCAGGTGACGAGAGGTAGATCTGTTCGGTCATCGCGCGGCTCCGACTAAAGCCGTCAAACGGACGCTACTCTGGGCCGGTCCGAACCGCCCGGCACCCCGGGCGGGGTCCGTAGCAGAATGGCTGGCAACGTCGATGATCACGGATCGATTCACCGTCCTGTTCGTGTGCCACGCCAACGTCTGCCGGTCGCCGATGGCGGAACGGCTGGCCCGGCGAGCGTTGTGGGAGCGGCTCGGGCCGCTGGCCGACGCGTTCGAGGTGCACAGCGCGGGCACACACGCGGTACCGGACCAGGCGATGCATCCGTACACCGCACGTGTGCTGGGCGAGAACCACGCCGACCCCGACGGTTTCCTCAGCCGACTGGTGGACCCCGCCATGGTCACCACCGCCGACCTGGTACTCACGGCCAGTCGACGCCATCGGGCGCACTGCGTGACGTTGGCGCCGCGCTCGGTGTCGCACACCTTCACCATCCGCCAGTTCGGCCGGCTCGCCGCCGCCGTGGCCGCCACCCGTACGACGGTGGGTATCGGCCCCGACACTCGAGCCGACCCGAGGACGGACGGACCGGACCAAGCTGCTGAACCGCTGGCGCGGGCCCGGTCCCTGGTGGTCGCCGCCGCGGCGGCCCGCAGCAGGGTGCAGCCGGTCTCCGCCGAACAGGACGACCTGGCCGACCCGGTACTGCGGCCGATCGGCGCCTTCCGCGACTGCGCCCGGCAGGTCCGCCAGACACTGGACACCCTGCTGGACATCATCACGAAGTCGTGACCGCGACGTTCTCCGGCTGGTCGCCGCCACCACCACCGCTCGTGGCGGCCAGCGCCGGCACCTCCCGCTGCCGAGCCGGCGTGGGCACCGCCCGCCGCGACGTACGGCGGCGGCGGCCACGCTCGTGGTAGTAGTAGCTGTAGACGCCGCCGCGGCTCGGAGTCATGTTCAGCACACAGCCGAGGAGTCTGGCGTCGACGGCCTGCAACGCGGCGACAGCGGACTGCAGATGCGCCTCGGTGGTCTTGGCGCAGCGTCCGACCAGTATCGTCCCGTCGACCTGGGCCGCGACCGGTGCCGCGTCGGTGACCGGTACGAGCGGCGCGGTGTCCACGATGACCACGTCGAACCGCTCCCGCAGGGTGGCCAGCAGGTCGGCCATCTGCTGGGAGCCGAGCAGTTCGCTCGGGTTCGGCGGGATGAAGCCGCTGGGCAGCAGGGTGAGCCCGGTGTCGCCCCAGGCCTGCAGCACGTCCGAAAGGTCGGCCTGGCCGGCGAGCACGTTGGTGAGGCCGACCGCGCCTTCCATGTCGAGGTAGGCGGTCGCCTGTGGGCGGCGCAAGTCGGCCTCGACGAGGACGACCGAGCTGCCGGCCTCGGCGAAGGCCAGCGCCAGGTTGGTGGCGGTGGTGGTCTTGCCCTCGTCCGGCATCGCGCTGGTCACCGCGAGGCTACGGACCGGCTTGTCCACGTCGGCGAACTGCAGGTTGGTGCGCAGTTGGCGGAAGGCCTCCGCCCGGGGAGAGTGGGTCTGCCGACCGATGATCAACGGATCGTGGCGGGCCGCAGGGTCGAGCGGGATCGAGCCCAGTACGGCCGCCGAGGTCACCGACTGGACCTGCTCCACGGTACGGACCGTCGTGTCCAGCAGACCACGTAGCAGAGCCAGGCCGACGCCGGCCAGGAGACCGAGGAAAAGGCCGAGACCGAGGTTGCGCACCGGCTGCGGCGAGACCGGTCGCGGGTCGAGCCGGGGACCGGCGATGACCTCGACCTCGATCGCTGGGCCCTCGGCACCCGGAGAGGTCTCCAGGTGCTGCACCAGTGTGACGAACTCCTTGGCGACGCCCCGGGCGATCTGCTCCGACCGGGTCGGCGAGCTGTCGGTGACGACCGCCTGCAGTAGGACGGTGTCCGGCACCGGCCGGGCGCTGATCCGCGACTGCACCTGCCCGGCGGTGAGTCCGAGGCTGTGCCGGCTGACCACCGTCTCGGCCAAGCGGTCGCTGGTCAGTAGCCCGCTGTAGGACTTCACCCGTTGCTGGGAGAACAGGCTGCCCTGGTAGGCGTTGTTCATTCCTTGCGTGCCGCTGGGGCTCGAGACGAAGAAGGTGACCGAGGTCGCGTACTGGGGGATGGCTCGGGCGTTGACCAGGACGGCCAACCCGACCGCGACCACCACGGCCGCCACGACCCACAGCCACCGTTTCCGCACCGCGTCGAAGTAGTCACGCAGTTCCATCGGTACGGCCTCCAAAGCTCCCATAAAGTAACGGTCAGACCTATCTTGTACCAATCTGCACTAGGTAGGTGCGTTTTCTGGTCAAATAGCAGCATTGGCGCTGGCGGCCGGTGACCGTGTCCGTAGCCAGTGGACAAGGCAGGGTCCGGGCGGACCACCGGCCGGGCCGAACACAGGAAGACCGAACGGGGCTGGAATGGAGCTATCGACTCGACCGCCAGGCAGCACCGCGCGTCGCCCGCGCGAGCAACTGGTGGCACCGCTGTGGCTGGCCGATCTCGGTGCCTGGTGCACCGGGCTGGTCGTCGCCATCTGGACCCGGTACGAGTTCGCGCTCGCCGGAGCCCACCTCAACGGACTGGTGCTGGCCGTACTCGCCGCGGTCGTGCTGCACACCGTGGTCGCCCACCTGAGCTACCTCTACCGGGACCGCTACCGGCTCGGCAGCTTCGACGAGGTCTGGGCGGTGTCCCGGTGCGTCCTGACCGTCATGGGCGTCCTGCTGCTGCTCGACCTCGCCGCCCCGCAACGCCCCGTGCCGGCGAGCGCCCCCCTGGTCGGCGGATGCCTGGCCCTGACCCAGATGCTCGGCGTGCGCTACCTGCGACGGCTACGCCACGAACGGCGGCGACGGCCAACCGGACGCCACACCCAGCGGGTCCTGTTGTTCGGTGCCGGAGCGGCCGGTCAGTCCCTGCTGCGGGCCATGCTCGACGAACCGCACGGCCGGTACGCGCCAGTCGGGCTCCTCGACGACGACCCGGCAAAACGTCAGCTGCGCCTCCACGGCGTACCGGTACTCGGCGGACGCCACGACATCCCCGCAGTCGTCGCCCGGACCGGCGCCACGACCGTCGTCTCGGCCGTGGCCAACGCCGACGCCGGACTGATCCGCGAGGTCCGGCAGCTCGCACACCAGGCCGGCACCCGGTTCAAGGTGGTGCCGTCGGTGAGCGAACTGCTGGACAACGAGCCCGCCGTCACCGACCTGCGGGACCCGGACTTGCGCGACCTGCTCGGCCGGCACCAGATCGAAACCGACCTCGACTCGATCGCCGGATACCTGACCGGCAAGCGGGTGCTGGTCACCGGTGCCGGCGGATCGATCGGCTCCGAGCTGTGCCGGCAGATCCAGCGGTTCCAGCCCGGCGAACTGATGATGCTCGACCGCGACGAGTCGGCCCTGCACGCGGTGCAGCTGTCGCTGCGCGGCCAAGCGCTGCTGGACAGCCCGGATCTGATCCTGGCCGACCTGCGCGACAGCGAAGCGATCCGCGAGATCATGCGGACCCGGCGACCCGAGGTGGTGTTCCACGCCGCCGCGCTCAAACACCTGACGCTGCTGGAGCGTCATCCGGGCGAAGCGGTGAAGACCAACGTGTGGGGCACCCAGACGCTGCTCGAAGCGGCCGCAGGGGTGGAGAAGTTCGTCAACATCTCGACCGACAAGGCCGCCGACCCGACCAGCGTTCTCGGCTACTCCAAACGGATCACCGAGCGGCTGACCGCGTTCGCCGCCACCGCCAATCCGGGTACGTTCCTCAGCGTCCGATTCGGAAACGTGCTCGGCAGTCGCGGATCGGTCCTGCACGCCTTCGTCGCCCAGGCCGGTGCCGGCAAGCCGATCACCGTCACCGACCCGGAGGTCACTCGATACTTCATGACCATCCAGGAAGCCGTGCAGTTGGTCATCCAGGCGGCGGCGATCGGCCGCGACGCCGAGGCGCTCGTGCTCGACATGGGCAAGCCGGTACGGATCGCCGACGTGGCCAGGAGCATCGCCGAACAGTCGGACAATCCAGTCAAAATCATTTACACCGGGCTGCGGCCCGGCGAGAAGCTGCACGAGGATCTGCTCGGCACCGGCGAACGCGACGCCCGCCCACTCCATCCGCTCATCTCCCAGGTTCCGGTTCCGGCACTGGACCCCGTACACGTCCACCTACTCGACCCGTACCGCCGACCCGACGACCTGACCGACGACCTCGCCGCGCTGTGTCAGCCGCAACGCCCGCTGTTCGGCGCGGGTACCCAGCGCGCGGTGTCCACCCGGGGGCCCGCCAACGTGGCGATCTCCACCAACAACGGATCCGGCGACCCGACGTAGCCAGAGGAAGCGAGCGACGCGGCGAGCAGCGAGCGCACGGCGCACTCATCAGAACAGCGCGCGTCGCCGCACCCATCAGAACAGCGTCGGCGCGGCGACCGGAATCGGGTCGGGCAGGGCCGCCAGCTCGGGAATCCTTCGGCGTACGTCGGTGTGGAACCGCCGGGCCAGGGTGGGTGCGTCGGCGTTGTCCGGGGTGTGGACGAACACCGTCGGCGACCGCCCCTCCCGCAGCCAACCGACGACGACGTCGACCCACCGTCGCCAGCCGTCGACCGTACGGGCGGCGTCGTCGCGGCCGAGGTACCGCACGATCGGGTGGCGGGTCAGCGCGTGGCACCGCAGCGGCATGCGCGGCTTCTTGGTCCAGGCGTCGCGTTCCGCGTCACTCGTGGGCGGGCTGTCGAAGAACCCGGTGGTGTCGAACGGGATCCACTCGGCGTCCACCCTGGCGAGTACCCCTTCGAGCAGCCGCGTCGCCGACGGATCGTCGAAGAACGCCCGGTGGCGGACTTCGACGGCGTACCGGTGCGAGGCCGGAAGCCGACGCAGGAAACGAGCGAGTACGGCGACGTCGGCGGGTCCGAACGAACCCGGCAGCTGGATCCAGAGGGCATGAGCGCGGGACCCCAGCGGCTCGACGGCGTCCAGGAGGGTACCAAGCGCCTCGTCGACGTCAGTGAGGCGACGGTCATGGGTGATCGACTTCGGCAGCTTGATCACGAACCGGAAGTCGGGGTGGGTCTGTCGCGCCCAGGAGGCCACCGTCTCCCGAGTCGGGGTGGCGTAGAAGGTCGTGTTCGCCTCGACCGCGTCGCACCAGCTGGCGTAATGCCGCAGCCGCTCGTGGCCGGGCAGCGGATGGGTCAGCAGACGACCCTGCCACGACGTGTGCGTCCACATCGCGCAGCCCACGTGCAGCCGCATACCCGACCCTTTCCCGCGTCGACCGTGCCGGCGGCTCACCCGCACCGAACGGCGGCAGCCCCGTCGTCGCGGGCATGCCGGTCCCGCGTCCCGGAACACCGTATCGTCGCCTCGACGACGCTGCCGAACCGGTCGTCGGGTGCCGATGTGCACCGATGTCCTACGCCGCCGTGGCTCGGAAAAAGCGTGCACGCCCGCCACCCGGACCGACTCAATTCCGGTCGGTGGGCCTGCCCGTGACCGGAGTCACCACGGCGCACTCAGCGGGAAGCACCCGGACCGATCGTCGACCAGATCGCCTCGATCTCACCACCGCGAAGCGCCGTGACCTCGTTGAGGCTGGAGAACACCGTGCAGACGTGGTTGGGGATCACCTGGACCCGCTGCCCGATCGTCAACGGCGTCGGGTCACCCGCGCCGACCCACCGCAACCAGCCATGCTCCTCGGAAAGCCGCTCGATCCGCCACCCCGGCAGGCCGACCAGGTGGCCATAGCCGGAAAGCTCGTCGACGTACGCCGACGCCGGCAGGCGATCCTGGCTCAACGACTTCGACCCGGCGTCGATACAGGCCCGATGCGGCTCCGGACGACTGACCACGGTGCTCAACACCCGCACCGCGCACGTCGCCGCGGTGGCGTTACCCAACGCGATCTGGCCCAAGTCGTTGAAAGCGTAGATGCCGGGTCGGATCTCCGTCACGCCCGGCTCGGCCACCACGGTCCGGGCCGACGCCGAGGACCCCAGGGACACTGTCGACAGGGTCAACCCAGCCGAACGGATCGCCTCGGCGACCGACACCATCGACGCGGCAGCGGCCTTCGACCGGGCGACCAGGTCCGACTGGTCAGCCGCCGCGTAGACCGAGCCTTCGTGGGTCATCACCCCGGTCAGCCGCACTCCCGGCAGCTCGGCGACGTCCCAGGCGACCCGGACGGCGTCCGACGGAGCGACTCCGCACCGACCAAGGCCGCTGTCCACGATGAGAAGCAGGTCAACCAGCCGCCCCTCGGCGGCGAACGCCTCTCCGAGGCTACGCGCCCCGATGACGCTGTCCGCCGCGACGGTCAACTCGCAGCGCTGCGCCAAGGCCACCGCCCGCCGCGCCTTGTCCGCGCCGACCAGCGGATAGGCCACTGTCATCCGGGACACCCCCGCCGCGACGAGTGCCTCCGCCTCGCCGAGTTTGGCCACGCAGATCCCATCCGCCCCGTGCTCCAGCTGCAGCTGGGCGATCCGCGCCACCCGGTGGGTCTTGGCATGCGGCCGTAACGACACCCGATGCCGCTGACACAACCCGGCCATCTCGTCGAGATTGCGTTCCAGGATGTCCAGGTCGAGCAACAGGTTCGGCGTCTCCAGGCCGGGTGGCACGACGAAGGTGTCCAGTGGCGAACTCTGCGGGTGAACGTCGACGGTCACGATGATCTCTCCGGTAGATGGCGGCTACGGACGTCTCGTCAGGCTCGGCGCTGACCGCCGGCAGATGCCGATCAGCGACCCTGCAATCGAACCCTGCCCATCCTGCCCTACCGCCCGACACACCGGCTCCGCCCCGCCGATGGATTGGTCAGCTCGGTGCCACGGCGATGGCCTGGATCTCGATGAGTAGGTGTGGGTGGGGTAGTTGGTGGACGGCGACGGTGGTGCGGGTGGGTCCGGTGTGGTCGAAGTGTTCGGCCCAGATCTGGTTGTAGCCGCCGAAGTCGTTCATGTTGACCAGGTAGGTGGTGACGGAGACCAGGTCGGTGAGGCTGGCACCGACGGCGGCGAGCAGGTCGGCGATGTTGGCGATGACGGCGCGGGTCTGTTCGCGGATGTCGAGTTGGGTGGTGCCGTAGGCGTCGACGGTGGCGCCGGCGATGGTGTTGTCGGGGCGGCGGCTGGAGGTGCCGGAGACGAAGATGAACCCGCCGGCTGTTTTGACGTGTGGGAACCTGCCGCGTGGGGTGGCTTTGCCGGGGACCAGGTGCGCGGTCATCGCGTGTTTCCTGCGGTGGTGGTGGTGAAGGCGGCGGTGCCGAGGCCGTGGACGGTGGCCCGGACGTGGACGCCGCGTGGGAGGGGGACGGCGGCGGTGGCCGCGCCGGCGAGGAAGATCCAGCCTGGTTGGAGGGCCGGGCCGTGTCGGTCGGCGAGGGCGACACCGGCGGTGAGGGCGCGGCGGGGGTCGCCGAGGATCGCGGCGGTGGATCCGGTCTGCACGGTGTGTCCGTCGATGTCGAGGAGGACGCCGAGGTTGTCCACTTCGTCGGGGACGGGCTGCCATTGTCCGACGACGTACAGGGCGGCGGAGGTGTTGTCGGCGATGACGTCGGGCAGGGAGAAGGTGAAGTCGGCGTAGCGGGAGTCGATGACTTCCAGGGCGGGGGCGACGGCGCGGACGGCGTCGGTGAACGGCATCCCGGGTGTGGGTGGCCGGTCGAGGAGGAAGGCGATCTCCGGTTCGACGCGGGGGTGGATCAGTCCGGTGATGTCCACGGCGGCGCCGTCTGCGACCTGGGTGGTGTCGGTGAGGTGGCCGAGGATCGGGGAGTCGACGCCGACCTGGACCATTTTCGCCCGGCTGGTCAGGCCCATCTTGACGCCGACGACGTGTTCGCCCCGGCCGGTGCGGCGGGCGATCAGCGCCTGCTGCACCGCGTAGGCGGTGTCGATGTCGATCCGGTGGGTGTCGGCGAGCTGCGGAATCGGCGCTGCTGTCCGGGCGGCGTCGTCGAGGCGGGCGGCCAACCCGGCGAGGTCGACGTCTGTGCTGGTCACTGCACACCTCCGTGGGCGGTGCGGGGGGTGTCGGCGAGGTCGAGGGCGACGTCGGTGATCATGTCTTCCTGGCCGCCGACCATCCGTCGGCGGCCGAGTTCGATCAGGATGGACCGCACGTCCAGGTTGTAGCGGTCGGCGGCGCGTTCGGCGTGGCGCAGGAAGCTGGAGTAGACGCCGGCGTAGCCCAGCGACAGGGTTTCCCGGTCGACGCGGACCGGCCGGTCCTGCAACGGCCGGACCAGGTCCTCGGCGGCGTCCATCAGCGCGAACGTGTCGCAGCCGTGTTCCCAGCCGTGCAGGTCGGCGACGGCGGTGAACACTTCCAGGGGGGCGTTGCCGGCCCCGGCGCCCATGCCGGCGAGGGAGGCGTCGACCCGGGTGGTGCCATGCTCGACGGCGATCACGCTGTTGGCCACGCCCAGCGACAGGTTGTGGTGGGCGTGGATACCGATCTGCGTGTGCGGGTCGAGGACCTGCCGGTAGGCGTCGACCCGCTGGGCGACGTCGGTCATCAGCAGCCGGCCGCCGGAGTCGGTGACGTAGACGCAGTGCGCCCCGTACGACTCCATCAGTTTGGCCTGCCCGGCGAGCCCTTCCGGGGTGTTCATGTGCGCCATCATCAGGAACCCGGCGACGTCCATACCGTGGTCGCGGGCCCAGCCGATGTGTTGGGCGGCGACGTCGGCCTCGGTGCAGTGGGTGGCGATCCGCACACTGGTCACCCCGAGGTCGCGGGCCGCTTTCAGGTCGTCGATGGTGCCGATGCCGGGCAGCAGCAACGTGGTCAACGTCGCCCGGTCGACCACGTCGGCGGCAGCACGGATCCAGTCGGCGTCCGACGCCGCGCCGTGGCCGTAGGTGACGCTGGAGCCGGCCAGGCCGTCGCCGTGGGCGACCTCGATCGCGTCCACCCCGGCCGCGTCCAACGCCGCCGCGATCGCCCGGACCTGCCCGACGGTGTAGCGGTGCCTGATGGCGTGCATGCCGTCGCGCAACGTGACGTCCTGGACGTACAGCCGGGTCATGACCGTGCCTCCGCTCGGACAGCGACCAGACGTTCCGCTGTGCGCAAAGCGGCCGAGGTCATGATGTCGAGGTTGCCGGCGTACGCGGGCAGGTAGTGCCCGGCACCGGAGACCTCCAGGAACACCGACACCTGGGTGCCGACGAAGTGGCCGCCCAACGCCGGAACGTACGCGTCGACCGGGTCGAACTGCACCGCCTGTTTGAGTCGGTAGCCGGGCACATAGCCGGCGACCGACCCGACCATCGCCTCGACGGAGTCGGCCACCCGGCCGGTGTCGACGCCGGCCGGGACCAGGCAGTAGACGGTGTCACGCATCAACAGCGGCGGATCCGCCGGGTTCAACACGATGATCGCCTTACCCGTACCGGCACCGCCGACGACCTCCAGGGCGCGGGCGGTGGTCTGGGTGAACTCGTCGATGTTCGCCCGGGTGCCCGGACCCGCCGACCGCGACGCGATCGAGGCGACGATCTCCGCGTACGCCACCGGCGCCACCGCCGCGACGGCGGCGACGACCGGAACGGTGGCCTGCCCACCACAGGTGACCATGTTGACGTTCGGCTCGCCCAGGTGCGCGTCCAGATTCACCGACGGCACCACGTACGGGCCGACCGCCGCCGGGGTCAGATCCACCACCGACCGGCCGTAAGCTCGCAGGACCTCGTCGTTGCGCCGGTGCGCACCCGCCGACGTGGCGTCGAACACCAACCCGACGTCGGCGAACTCGGGCAACGCCACCAGGCCGTCGACCCCCTCACTCGTGGTCGCCACGCCGAGCCGGCGGGCGCGGGCCAGCCCGTCGGATTCCGGGTCGATACCGACCATCGCCACCATCTCCAGCGACTCCGACAACCGCAACACCTTGATCATCAGATCGGTGCCGATGTTGCCCGACCCGACCACCGCCACCCCGACACCCACTACGACCCCTCCCCTGGCGACTCGCTACCGGCCGACCGGTCGGCCGGCTTCGCACTGAATCTGGTCCGCACCGAACCGAGCCCGCCGATCCGCGCCTCAAAGGCCGCCCCCGGGGTGACCGGCACCATCGGGCCGAGCGCACCGGACAGCACCAGGTCACCGGCCCGCAGCGGATCCCCGGCGGCGGCCATGGTCGAGGCCAGCCAGGCGACGGCGTGCACCGGATGGCCGAGGCAGGCCGCACCGGCACCCACCGACACCGGTTCACCCGCCGATTCGAGCACCATGCCGCACTCGCGCAGGTCCACCGAGGCCGGCGGCACCGGCCGGTCGCCGAGCACGAACAACCCCGACGACGCGTTGTCCGCCACGGTGTCCACGATCGAGATGTCCCACCCGGTGATCCGGGAGTCGACGATCTCGACCGCCGGCAGCAGGAAATCGGTGGCCCGCAGCACGTCGACCACGGTCGCCGGGCCGTCCGGCAGATCCGCGCCGAGCACGAACGCCACCTCCGCCTCCACCCTGGGCTGGATCAGCCCGGCCAGGTCGACCTCGTCACCATCCGCCACCGCCATGTCGGCGAAGAGCACCCCGAAGTCGGGCTGGTAGACGCCGAACGCGGCCTGCACCGCCGGCGCCGTCAGGCCGATCTTCGCCCCCACCCGGCGGCGGCCCGCGCCTGTCCAGCCGGCCACCGTCGCCCGTTGCACCGCGTACGCCGCCGCCACATCACCCGCCGGCAACAGCCGGTCCCGCAGCGGCGCACACGGCACCCCCGAGTCGTACGCCCCGGTCAACGCCGCGACAGCGGCCTCAACATCAACGGTCATGACATGTCCACACAGACGTTGGTCAGTTCGGAGTAGAAGCCCAGCGAGTGCACGCCACCCTCCCGACCCACCCCGGAGGCCTTCACCCCACCGAACGGGGTGCGCAGGTCCCGCAGGAACCAGGTGTTCACCCACACGATCCCGACGTCCAGACGCGATCCGGCCCGGTGCGCCCGCCCCACATCCCGGGTCCACACCGTCGCCGCCAACCCGTAGTCGGAGTCGTTGGCCAACGCGAACGCCTCCTCCTCCGAATCGAACGGGGCGACATGACAGACCGGGCCGAACACCTCCTCCCGCACCACCCGCGCAGACTGCCCCAACCCGGTCAACACGGTCGGCTCCACGTACGCGCCACCGTCACGGGCGTCACCGAACACCGGCACACCACCACCAGCTCGTACGTCAGCGCCTTCGACGCGGGCCAGGTCGTAGAAGCCGAGCACCTTGTCCCGATGCCCCCGCGAGATCAACGGCATCGTCGCAATCGACTCGTCAGCCGGCCAACCCCACCGAACGTCGCGGGCGGCAGCCGCCAACCGGTCCACGAACTCGTCGAACACCGGCCGCTGCACATACAACCGCTCCGTACACAGACACACCTGACCGCCGTTGGTGAACGACGACCGCACCGAACCCGCGACCGCCGCGTCCAGATCCGCGTCGGCGAACACCAGACCGGCGTTCTTCCCGCCCAACTCGAACGACACCGCCTTCACCCCGTCAGCCGCCGCCCGCATGATCGCCGACCCCGTCGCCGACTCACCCGTGAACGTGACCGCGTCCACCCCCGGATGCCGCGTCAACCACTCCCCCGCCGCCCCCGGCCCGAACCCGTGCACCACATTGAAAACCCCGTCCGGCACACCCACCGCCGCCATCACCTCGGCCAGCAACGTCGCCGACGCCGGAGTCTCCTCACTCGGCTTCACCACCACAGCGTTGCCGCAGGCCAGCGCGGGAGCCACCTTCCAGGTCAGCAGCAGCAACGGCAGATTCCACGGCACGATGACCGCCACGACGCCGACAGGTTTGCGGACCACGTAGTTCAGCGCCCGACCACCGGTCGGGGTGACCGTCGTGAACGACTCCGTCGGCGCGGTCGCGGCGATCTCCGCGAACGCCCGGAAATTCGCCGCCCCGCGCGGGATGTCCAGGGCCCGGGCCTGGCTGACCGGTTTGCCGGTGTCGGCGACCTCGGCGGCGACCAGGTCATCGAAGCGGCGGTCCAACTCGTCAGCGACCGCCCGCAGCACCGCCGAGCGGTCCCGCTCGCCCATCACCCCCCACGGACCACGCACCGCCGACCGCGCCGCCGCCACCGCCGCGTCCACCATCGACAAGTCGGCCTCCCCGACCTCGAACACCGTCTCCCCCGTCACCGGCGACACCTTCGCAAACCGCTTCCCGACGTCGACGAACCGACCATCCACGAAGCTGCGCAGCAGGCCGGGACCGCCCGCCGCCGGCCGGCCGACGAGCAGATCGGGATGCCACAGTGGGCTGGACGGCGAATCGGTGCTCACGTGGTACCTCATTTCGGCGATTGCCCGGCGATGGCCCGGTGCGGGTGCAGGTCAGTCGGTGCTGGGGGCGTCCCCAGGCCGATCGGCCACCAACGCGACGATGACGGCGTCGACGGTTGGTTCGCCGGTGGCAGCAGCAGCCGCCTCGTCGGTGGCCACCAGCACGGTGCTGCCGGTGCCGGCGTTCATCAGATCGACGGCGACGCGGTCCGGGCCGTCCGGATGTTCTCTGACGAGGACCAGTCGGCGGCCCTGCAACGAGGTGACGATATGGTCGGGCCAGATCTTGCCAACCACTTCCGCGAGAATCATCAGACGTCGCTCCGTAGTGACGCCATGACGGTGCGGATCCGGGTGGGTTCGTCCTCCTCCAGCAGCGCGGCGGTGGCTGGGTGGGGCTTCGGGTAGATCTGTGAGCTGCGCAGATCACCGTGCTGGCGGATGGCTGCCTCGCCGGCGGACACCGCCTGGCGTACGGCTGCCAGAGTGCCCTGGACGGCGGCGGCCAGGTAGCCACTGGTGACTCGCTCGACGGCGATGCACTGCACGTCGGCAGTCTTGATCATCGCTTCGATGCCTGCTGAAAGTGCTACGACGCCGCGGGTTTCCACGATGCCGATGGCCTTGTCCGACGACATGTGTCGCTCCTTCCGGCTCAGTTGCCGACGATTCGGGGGTCCACTGCCAACGCTGTCACCGCGTCACAGGGGCTGGCGAACACGATCGAGCGGACCGGCCGACCGGTCTTGGCCCGGGCGGTCTCCTCGCCGATGTCGACTGCTTCTTCGACAGTGGCGAGGTCACCGCGTACGGCCACGGCGACGATTCCGCCGCCCAGCCGGACCACTCCGGTGACTTCCACCTCGGTCGCTTTCACCATTGCGTCGACGGCGTCGAAGATCGGGATGAACCCTTCTGCTTCGACGAATCCCGCAGCGACGTTACGCATCAGGGTTCCTCCTGGTTTGTCGGTTCGAATCGGTCACGGCGGCCGCGATGGTCACCGCGGCAACGGCGGTCACGGTGAAGCTCTTGGTCACGGCAGGTTCCAGGAGACGACGGCGGCGCCGGTGCCCCAGAGCGGTCCGTACGAGTGCAGGGTGGCGGGTCCGGCTGCCGCGCCGGTACCGGCGAGGAAGGCGAGGGCTCGGAACTGGCTGTCCGCCTGGGCCTGGCGGGCGAAGTCCTCCCGGATCGCCAGCGCCTCCTCGGTCTGACCGGCGGTGAGCAGGTGCAGCATCCGGTTGTTCCATCGGTCGTGCGCCGGGTCGGCGACATGGTCCTGGTCCGGTTCGATCCACTGTTGGATCAGCCCGGAGGAAAGGCCGGAGACGACGACCACGGCGGCGGTGCGGCCGGCGTCCCGGGCGGCCTGGGCCCCGGCCCGACCGACCCGGGCCAGGGTGTCGGCGTCGGCGTACAGGTTGCAGGAGACCTGCGCCCAGCGCAGCGTGCGTTCCGGATCGAGCAGGGCGGACGTGACGATGGCGCCGGTGTCGATGGGAAACCCGTCGTAGCGGGTCCGTCGGGCCTGCATGCCGCAGGCGTCGACCTGGGCGGCCCAGCGTTCGGTGAAGTCGACGTCGAACCGCAGGTCGTAGTCGAGGTGACCGTAGTCGTAGGCGTACCAGTTCTCGTCGGTGTGCCGGCCCCGTGGGTTGGGGTCGCACTGGAACTGGTGGCCGAGCACGGTGAACCATTGGGTGGACAGCAGCAGCACCACGTCGGGGGCGAGTCGGCGGAGCCGTTCGCCGACGTCGCGGGCGGCGGTGGCCAGCTCGTTCCAGCTGGTCGCCGGCTTCTCGGCGAGCAGGTGGGGCATGCCGGGGAGCAGCACACCGGCGTGAATGCCGTGGTCAGCCATGGTCGCCCTCCGGGGTCCACTCGACGACCGCGTTGCCGGTGCCGATGATCGTTCCGTAGCCGAGAACGTCGCCGGGCACCTCAGGCCAGCCCATCGCGGACAGCAGCCAGGTGAGGCTCCCGGCCTTGGTCTCCGAGGCGGTGGCTTCGATGTGTTCGGGGATCAGTTCGCGCAGGCGGCTGGTCGGGCCCTGACGGATGGTTTCCAGCAGTTTCATGTCCCACCGGTACTGGTGGTTGTTGTACGGGTGTTCGCGTTCCATGTCCTCGGGTAGTTCGGGTTCCTCGTGCCAGTGCAGGTGGGACAGGGAGTTGGAGCCGAGCAGGACGGCGCGGCGTCCGGTGTGTTCGACCGCGCGTCGGGTGGCTTCGCCGAGGATCTCCATTTCTCCGAGGGACGCGTCGGAGTAGAAGTAGGGGTTGTTGTTGGCCGACAGGGACACCACGGGGATGTCCCAGGCCGGGTTGACCATGTGCAGGGCGCCGATGGTGGCGTAGTCGACCCGTACCCCGGGGTCACGCATCTTGCTGGTGACCAGGCCTAAGTCGGCGGCGGCGTCGGCGATCGCCTCGGCGAGCGGCACGTCGGTCTGGAAGTCGTAGTGGTAGCGGAACAGGTGCGGGAAGATCGGTTCGACGGAGACTCCGCGCGGGTTGGGCACGCAGTTGACGTGGTGGCCGACCATCGTGATCCAGTGTGGTGCGTGCACGATCAGCACGTCGGGTCGGTGCACGTCGCGGATCCGGCGGCGGAGTCGGTCGTACGCCCAGCGCAGCACCTCCCAGCCGCCCTGGGACCGGGGTTCGTTCTGGGGTGGGTTCTCGCCGTAGATCAGGTGTGGTGGGTGTGGGCTGAGGTAGCCGGCGACGATGCCGGGTCGCCGGGCCGAGGTCGCCGTACCGGCGGGGTTCGGTGTGCCGGTCGCGCTATGGCCGCCGCGTGCCGTTCGTCGGGTGGCGCTCGGCGCGGCGGGGAGCCGGAACACGTTGCTCATCGCGGGCCTCCGGTCGGTGTTCGGGGGTCGGCCAGGACGCGGACGAAGGATCGGTCGCCCGGGTCGGTGCCGAGGATCCGCAGGCCGTCGGGGTCGAGCGCGACCTGGTCGGCGGCGAGGGACGGGTCGTGGCGGATCCAGGCGCGTAACGGGGCGGGGTGGTTGCCGTGCAGTTCGATCAGCGCGCCGTCCGGCGGTCCGTCGGGGTGGCTGTAGACGATCCGCTGGCGGCCCCGGACGCCGGTGTGGCTGGGCAGGTCGGTGGTCGTGACCCGCAGCCAGCGGCGGTTCGCGCGAAGGCGTTCCCGGGTGGCTGTGGTCGCTGATTCGTCGACCTGGCCGGTCGGGTCGACGAGTACGCCGTACCGGTCGCGGGCCTGTTCGGCGGTGAGGTAGTCGTCGCCGATGTCGTTGGCGACCTGGTCGGGGTCGCGGGTCAGCGGGTCGCGCCATCCGCCGCCGCCGGCGGATTCCATCACCAGGATGTCGCCTTCGCGCATCCGGTATCCGGCGACCTTGCCGGGGGTGTCGAAGTCGATCCGTTGCCCGTCGCGGTCGAGGTAGGTCGAGGTCGGGGCGCCGGGAGCGCCGAGTGACAGCCCGTACGGCGCGACGGTGGTGCGGTCGGTCTGGACGGAGTAGGCGCCGTGGCTGGCGAGCAGTCGGGTGGCGCGTCGGGTGCCGAAGCCGCCGCGCCGTTGGCCGTCGCCGCAGGATCCGGGGCGTAGTTCGCAGGCCTCGACTCGGATCGGGATCTCGGTCTCCAGGCGTTCGACGGATTGGATGGTGGAGATGTCGCCGAGGTCGACCGGGTTCATCGCGCTGGGTCCGTCGGCTTCCAGGAAGCCGCCGTTGCCGCCGGCCGGGTAGTCGTAGTAGAGGTACGGACGTCCGGTGTGGTCGTCGACGCCGCCGATCAGGTTCTGGAAGGTGGTGCCGAACTGGTCGGCGGCGATCAGGGTGGGTGCCACCTGGCTGAGTGCCGCCATGACCGCGGAGATGACTCGTTTGCGGACTTCGCTGTGGGCGTTGGCCGGGGCGGGGTAGGTGACGTGCACGACGGTGCCGGGGTCGGTGTGTACGGTCAGGGGCCGGAATGCGCCGTGGTTGACCAGTCCGCCGGGGTCGAGCGCGGATTTGACGGCGATGAACACCCCGGCGGTGGTCATCGCCAGCGACGAGTTGACCACGGCGGCGACCTGCGGTGAGGAGCCACGGAAGTCGGCGAGGATCTGGGTGTCGGCGACGGTCAGCGCGCACCGCACCATGGCGGGGTCGTAGTCGCCGTCGGTGTAGAGGTCGAGGTAGTCCTCGTAGTGGTAGGTGCCGTCCGGCAGGTCGCGGATTCGGTCGCGCAGCCGCCGTTCGGTGCGGTCCATGTTGGCGGCCACGCACGCGTCGATGAGGTCTTTGCCGTGGCGGTCGACGAGTTCGTGCAGTCGGCGCTGTGCGGTGTGGCAGGCGGCGATGCTGGATTCGAGGTCGCCGCGGCGTTCGTCGGCCATCCGGACGTTGGCGAACAGGACGCGCATGGCCGCGACGTTGTCCCGCCCGGCGTCGATGAGCCGGATCGGTGGGATCCGCAGGCCTTCCTGCAGGATCTCGGTCGCCTGGCCGGAGACGCTGCCGGGGGTCATTCCGCCGATGTCGGCCCAGTGCATCCGTACGCACGGGAAGAGGAACAGTTCGTCGTCGACGAAGACCGGGCTGATGAGGGTCACGTCGTTGAGGTGGCTGCCGCCCCGGTAGGGGTCGTTGACGACGTAGAGATCGCCGGGGCGGAACTCGTCCCGGTAGTCGGTGAAGATCTCCGCGACGGAGGCGGGCATCGCGATGACGTGTCCTGGCATGTCCCGTCCCTGGGCGACCATCTCCGCGTCGGCGTTGAACAGCGCGCAGGAGAAGTCCTGCGCGTCGGCGATGACCGGGGAGTGCGCGGTCCGGAAGATCGTCTGGCGCATCTCCCGGACGATCGAGATCAATCCTTCGGTGACGATCTCCAGATCGATGGGGTTCAGGGTCATGCGGTAGACCTCGCAACGGGTTCCGGGGCGGGCGTCAGGCAGCTGTGGACCAGAATATGGGTCTAGTGTTATATTATGAACCTAGCAACCGTAGAGGTGGGAAGCAAGATGGCATCTGTCACCGAGCCCGGCCGGGAGTCGGGCACCCAGGCGCTCGACCGCGCTCTCAGCGTGCTGCTCGCCTTCCGGCGCGACGCCCCCGAACGCAAGGTCAGTGACGTCAGTCGCGAGCTGGGTCTGCACAAGTCGACCGCCAGCCGACTGTTCCGCGCCCTGGCCGACGCCGGATTCCTGCAGCGCAACGAGGAGACCGGCACGTACCGGCTCGGCGTCACCGTGTTCGACCTGGGTGCCCGATTCCTGGCCGGGCTCGACATGCACGCCGTCGCCCGACCGTTGCTGCGACAACTCGCCGACGAGCAGGGCGAGTCGGTCAACCTGGCGATCCGGGACGGCCTCGACGCCATCTCGATCGACCTGATCACCGGGTCGCACAGCCTGCAACTCGTCTCCCGGCTCGGCCGGCGGATCCCGCTCTGGTGCAGCGCCGCCGGCAAGGCACTGCTGATCGACCTGGACGACGAGCAGGTCCGCGAGCTGCTCGCCGACGCGCGCTGGACTCCGCTGACCCCACACACCATCACCGACATCGACACCTTCCTCGCCGACCTGGCCGAGGTCCGTCGGCGCGGCTGGGCCCTCAACGACGAGGAGAGCGAGGAAGGTCTGCGGGTGGTCGCCGCGCCGGTGCGGGACCGGCTCGGTGTGGTCACCGCCTCGATCAGCGTGTCCGGGCCGATCTTCCGGCTCACCGACGACGCACAGGTGGCCGAACTCGCCGCCGCCGCCGTACGCACCGCTGACGAACTGTCCCGGCAACTCGGCTACGGCGTCGGCGACATCTGGGGCAGCTAGCCGTTCGCGGTGCGCACCGGTGGCACGCGCCGGGAGCACCAGCGGCACCCGCTCAGAAATGCGTCTGTACGACATCCGGATCGATCCTCACCTGCACCAGAGCCGGCCCGGTCACCGGCAGCAGTTGGTCGAGTGCCGCCTCGACCTCCGCCTCGTCCCGGGCCCGCAGCGCCGGCACCCCCAACGCGGTGGCCACAGCGGCCAGATCCCGCGACGGGAACCGCGCCAGTCGCACGTCCGCGCCGCGCGGACGTAGTTTGCGCACCTCCGCGCCGTACGCCGAATCGTCCAGGATCATCACCAGGACCGGTACCGCCAGTCGTGCCAGCGTGTCCAGCTCACCGAGCGCGGTCAGCAGGCTGCCGTCACCTTCGAAGGCGACGACCGGTCGTTCGGGACGGCCGACTGCCGCGCCGATCGCGTACGGCAGCCCGACGCCGATGCTGCCGAACTCCCACGGGGCGATCAGCGCCCGGTCCACGGCCGGGGAATCCAGGTAGAGGTTCGGCCACCCCCCGAAGTGGCCGACGCCGACCACGGTGGTGCGTGCCGGGGGCAGCCGGCGGGCGCAGATCGCCATCAGCCGTCGGGGGTCGACGCCGTCGGCACCGGCCCGCGCCGGTGGTAGTCGGTCGAACGGATCCGCCTCGCGGATCGCCGTGGCCAGGCGCGGTGACCGCCAGTCGTCGCGGGCCGGCGGCTCGGCCGGTAGTAACGAGGTGAGCGCGGCCGCCGCGATCCGGGCGTCGCCGACCACCCCACCGGCCACCGGCCACCGGGCACCGATCGCCGCGCCGTCCTGATCGACGCTGTACACCTCGGCCAGGGGAAACAGCCGTCCGTGGTCGGTGGTCCACCGATTGAGGCCGGCGCCGACGGTCAGCACCAGATCGGCCCGACCGAGCAGTCGCCGGGTCAGCGGGCGAGCCAGGCCACCGGCCACCCCCAGGTAGTACGGGTGGCCCGTGAACAGGCCGGCCGCCATCAGGCTGGTGGTCAGCACGGCGCCGGCGCGGTCAGCCAGTTCGACCAGCTCGGCGGCGGCGTGCTCGGCACCGCGTCCGGCCAGCAGCACCGGACGGCGGGCGGCGCGGATCCGGTCGGCCAAGGCCGCCAGCGCGTCCGGATCGGGCGCGACGGCAGCCGGCGGCCGGGGCGGTACGACGGCACCCAGCTGGTCGACGCCGGGCCGGCTGACGTCTCCGGCGTCAGCCGGCCCGGCGTCGAGGTCCTGCAGGTCCATCGCGGCGTTGAGCACCACCGGGCCGGGCAGCCGGTTCGCGTCCCGAAAGGCGATGGTCACGTCGCGGCTGACGGTGGCCGGCGAGCGGACCGGCACGAACGTACCGGCGGTCGCGAGCGCGAACGGCTGCTGCTCGAAGTTCTGCACATGCAGCGGGTCGGCCGTCGGGGTGTCCCCGGCGAGCAGGACCAGCGGTGTCCCGGCCTGCCGGGCGATGGTCAACGCCGGGCCGGCCACCGCCAGTCCGGGCCCCTGGGTGACCGTGGCGACGGCGCAGCGGCCGGTGGCCCGGGCCCAGCCGTCGGCCATCATCACGGCGGCGTTCTCGTCGCGGGCCGCGACGAACCGTACGCCGTGTCGCCGCACCAGGTCGGCGACCAGGAACATGTTGGCGTCGCCGAGCAGCCCGAACACGGTGTCGACACCCTGCTCGACCAGCGCATCGGCGATCGCCTGGTAGACCTTCACCGGGCTGTCCCCTTCGGATAGTCGCCGGGTGGGCGCAGCGCGACGCTGAGCGCTCCCAGGTAGGAGTCGGCGGCGGCCGCTTCGAACCGGGGCCCGGCCAGCCGAGCCGCGCGTTTGGTCATCGACCGGCCCACCGGCGACACCGACAGCAGCCGGTCCGACAACGCGGCCCGGGCGGCGTCGAGCTGGTCGACCGGGACCACGTCGGTCACCAGTTCGAGCGCGCGCAGCCGCGCCGGTTCGATCCGCTCCCCGAGCAGCAGCCACCGTTTGGCCCGGTCCGCGCCGACCAGGTCGGCCAGGATGGCCATCCCGCTCCACGTCAACGGAATCCCGAAGGTCACCTCCGGAAAGCTGAAGAAGCAGCTGTCGGCGGCGACCCGCAGGTCACTGGCGAGGCCGAGGACCGCGCCGGAACCGATCGCGGGTCCGTTGAACACGGTCACGGTGGTCTGCTCCAGCCGGTACCACCGCTCCACCAGGTCGGCCGTCCGACGCTGCACCGCCATCGTGGTGGCGACGTCCAGGGTGGCCAGTTCGTCCAGGTCGGTCCCGGCGCAGAACGCGCTGCCCGCGCCGGTGAGGACCACCACGTCGGTGTCGGTGTCCTGGCCGAGCAGATGCAGCACCTCCTCGAAGCGGGCGAGCATGGCCAGGTCGAAGCTGTTGCGCCGGTCGGGTCGACGCAGGGTGACGGTGGCCAGTCGGCCGTCGCGGTGCAAGGTCACCGAGGGGGTCAAGTCGCCTCCGAGGTCAGCAGGGCACGGTCCACCAGCGCCGCGGCATGGCCGACGTAGCTCAGCGGATCCAGCAGGTTGTCCAGTTCGGCGTGGGACAGCACCGCCGTCACCTGCCGGTCGGCGCGCAGCAGGTCGCCGAAGGAGCGGCCGGTGTCGAGGCTGTCCCGCACGATGCCCATCACCAGGTGGTGGGCCGGCTCGCGACCCAGCGGGCCGGCCAGTCGCAGCATCACGGCTTCGGACAGCACCAGGCCGCCGGTCGCCGCGAGGTTGGCGCGCATCCGGGCCGGGTCGACGCGCAGGCCGGTGAAGACCTCGGTGAGCCGCTGCAGCGCACCGCCGATCAGGATGAAGCACTCCGGCAGCAGCTTCCACAGGGTCATCCCGACCCCCATGTCCCGGTCGTCCTGGGCGACCATGGTCTGGATCGCCAACGGCACCTGGGCCCGCAAGGTGCTCGCCGCGGCGATGACGGCCTCGCATCGGATCGGATTGCGTTTGTGCGGCATGGTGCTGCTGCCGACCTGGCTGTCGCGCTGGGGTTCGTGCGCCTCGCCGATCTCGGTACGGCCGAGGAAGTACACCTCGCGGGCGAGCTTCTCCGCGCTGGCGGCGATCAGGCCGAGCAGGGTCAGGCATTCGACGAGGCGGTCGGGGGTCGCGTGCCAGGGAGTCGGTGCCACGCCGAGGCCCAGCCGCGCGGCGACCGCCCGTTCCAGCTCGAAGGCACGGGGCCCGTAGCCGGCCATGGTGCCGGCGGCCCCGCCCATGCTTGTCACCAGCAGTCGTGGTCTGAGCTGGGCGAGCCGTTCCCGGTGCCGCTGCAGTTCGGTCTGCCACACGGCGGCGCGCAGCCCGAACGTGGTCGGCAGCGCCTGCTGGCCGTGGGTACGGGCGGCCATCACCGTGTCGCGGTGCCGCAGGGCGTGCCTGCGCAGCACCCGGACGAGTTCGTCGAGTTGTCCGCCGACGATGTCCAGCCCGGCGCGGGCACGCAGGACGAACCCGGTGTCCATCACGTCCTGGGTGGTGGCGCCGAGGTGGACGTACCGGCCGGCGTCCGTACCGGCGGCCCTGGTCAACGCCCGGATCAACGGCACCAGGGGATGGACGGTGTCGGCGGCGTCGGCCGACACCGCCGCCAAATCCAGACGCTCGACCCGGGCCGCTTCGGTGATCGTCTCGGCGGCGACGCTCGGGATGATCCCCAGCTCCGCCTGGGCCTGGGCCAGCGTCGCCTCGACGTCGAGCCAGGACTGCATCAGCTGCCGGTCGTTGAAGACCGCCCGCATCTCGGCGTTGCCGAAGAAGCTGGTCACGGTGAGCGAATCGAGGAAGCACGAGTTCAGCGGATTCATCCGGACTCCCCGGCGAGCAGGCTCGCCACGGCGAGCCGGTCGACTTTGCCGGACGGCAGCAGTGGCAGCCGGTCGACGACCCGCCACCGGGTGGGGGTCTTGTAGCGGGTCAGCCTGGCGGCGGCGGCTTCGGCCAGCTGGTCGGTGGACAGTTCCGCGCCGGCCGCCGCGACCAGCGCCGCGCCGACTTCCTCGCCCCAACGTGGCGACGCCACCCCCACCACGCAGGCCTGGCTGACCCCGGCCTGCTCCAGCAGTACGGACTCCACCTCGGCCGGGCTGACGTTCTCGCCACCCCGGATGATCAGCTCGCGTACCCGGCCGGTCAGGGTGACGGTGCCGTCCGTCGCCAACCGGGCGAGATCGCCGGTCCGCAACCAGCCGTCGGGGTTGATCGCCTCCCGAGTGGCGACCTCGTCGTCGAGATAGCCGA
Source organism: Solwaraspora sp. WMMD406 (assembly GCF_029626025.1). Classification (NCBI taxonomy): domain Bacteria; kingdom Bacillati; phylum Actinomycetota; class Actinomycetes; order Micromonosporales; family Micromonosporaceae; genus Solwaraspora; species Solwaraspora sp. WMMD406. Next base: position 4,224,355 of record NZ_JARUBF010000001.1, on the reverse strand, counting down.
CGGTCACCGATTCACCGCGTACCTGCAGTTCGCCCTCGGCTCCAGCGGGCACTGGCAGACCGCCGCCCGGCGTGACCACTCGGGCCCGCAACTGTGGGAGCACCCGCCCGACGGTGGTTCCGGCGGGTCGGCAGGTGTCGTCGTCGGGATCGACGCTGATCGTCGGTCCGGCTTCGGTCTGGCCGTAGACCACCACCAGCCGACGCAGGCCGAGTTCCCGCTTGACCCGGTCGCGCAGCGCCGGCGGGCAGGTGGCACCGCCGAGGAATCCCCGACGCAGGCTGCTGACGTCCCACCGACCGGGTCGCTCGGCAAGCCGGTCGATCAGCATCGTCGCCATGGTCGGCACGAACTGGATGACGGTGCAGCGGTGCCGCTGGATCCCGTCGAACACCACGTCGGGTTGGAACCGGGGAGCCGAGACCAGCTGGGCGCCGGTGACGACGGCCAGGACCGCGCCGCTGCTCAGACCGGCCGCGTGCGCGAACGGCAGCGGGCCGGCGATCCGGTCGTCGGCGACGAGGCCGGCGGCCTGCGCGGTCCAGGCCGCGTTCGCGGTCAGGTTGCGCCCGGTGAGGACGACGAGTTTCGGAAGGCCGGTCGAGCCGGAGGTGAACTGGACGTTGAGCGGTTCGTCGGGGCGGGCCGCCGGGGCGGGAGGCGGATCCGACCAGCCGGGTTCGGCCGCGAGCGCGCCACGCCCGAGATCGCCGGCCAGCCGGGTCACCGGCACCGCGGCGGCCCGTACCGCGATCTGGTATGCGTCCCGGTCGCGGATCCGGTCGGCGGCGAACACCCGGCGCGCGCCGCTGCGGCGCAGTGCGGCGGTGACCTCGGGCTCGGTCAGTCCGGGGTGCAGGGTGATCAGGGTGGCGCCCCGCCACGCGGCGGCGGCCAGCAGCAGCAACCAGGCCAGGCTGTTCTCGGCCCACACCGCGATCCGGTCTCCCCGGCCGACGCCGACGGCGGCCAGCACGGCGGCGGCCCGCCCGGCGAGTTCGGCGTACTCGGCGCGGTCGACGGTGTCGTGCCCGGCGAAGGTGAACAACGGCCGGTGGGGCTGCCGGGCCGCCTGGTCGAGCAGGGCGGCGTCGAAGGCGCCCGGGGCGGGTGCCGTCATCGTCGGCTCCGCTCCAGCAGCAGGTTGCCGTGCCCGTCGACCCGGCCGCGCCAGCCGGGGCCGATCACCGTGGTGCTGCCGGTTTCCCGTACCACGGCCGGGCCGGTGATCTCGACGCCGGCTGTCAACGTGGAGCGTTGCCACACCGTCGCCTCGGTCCAGCCCGCCGCGCCGTAGATCCTGGTCGTGGTCGGGACGGGCGCCGGGCCGTCCGGTGGGGCGGCGAACCTCACCTCGGGTTGTGGCCCGAACGCCGTCAGCCGGCAGTTGACGATCTCGACCGGGTGGTCCGTGCGCAGGTAGGCGTACCGCTGCGCGTAGGCGGTGTGGAACGCGGCTACCAGGTCGGCGGGTTCGTCGGGCAGGTCGTCGACGGGTACCGGAAGGTCGAAGCTCTGTCCTCGGAAGCGCATACCGACGGTCAGCCGGAAAGTGACCTGGTCGGGCTCGACGCCGTCGTCGGACGTGAGCTGGTCCCGCGCGACGTCGCGCAGGTCCTCGACGAGCGTCCGTACGGTGCGCAGGCCGTCGGCGTCGGCGTCGACCAGCACGGTGCGGACGTAGTCGTGACGGGCCTGGGCGGTGACGAAGCCGAGGGCCGAGAAGTTGCCGGGTACCGGTGGGACGAGGATCCGGACGATGCCCAGCTCGTCGGCGAGCGCGGTGGCGTGCATCGGACCGGCACCGCCGAAGGGCATGAGGACGAAGTCGCGGGGATCGTGGCCTCGGGCCACCGAGATCTCCTTGATGGCGCTGGTCATCTTGACCGTCGCCAACCGCAGGATGCCGTGGGCGAGCGCGACGTCGGCCAGGTCCCCGTCGAGCCGCGCGGCGAGCGCCGCCACCGCCGCCCGGGCGGGTGCGAGTCGGGGGGTCACCTCGCCGCCGAGCGGGCCGTCCGGATCGAGGTGTCCGACCAGCAGGTGTGCGTCGGTGGTGGTGGGTTCCTGGCCGCCCCGGCCGTAGCAGGCCGGACCGGGGGTCGAACCGGCGCTGCGCGGGCCGACCCGCAGCTCACCGCCGACGTCACGCCAGGCGATCGACCCGCCACCGGCACCGATGGTGTTGATCTCGATCTGGAAGGTGCGGTTCGGGTGACCAGCGATGGTGCCGTGATTGGTCATCAACGGCATGCCGTCCTTGATCAGGCACACGTCCGTACTGGTGCCACCGATGTCGCAGGTGATCACGTTGTCGAAGCCGGCGAGCCCGGCGACGTAGGCGCTGGCCGCCACCCCGCCGGCCGGGCCGGACAGGGCGAGGTTGATCGGCAGCCGACCGGCCTGCCCGGTGGAGACCACCCCGCCGCTGCTGGTCATGATCGCCAACGACTCGCGGTAGCCGTTGGCGGCGAGGGTGTCGCCGAGTCCGGACAGGTAGTCACTGATCGGCCCACGGACGCTCGCGTTGAGTACGGTGGTGGCGAATCGTTCGTACTCGCCGTGTTCCGGTACCACGTCGGAAGAGACGCTGCAGGTGAGCGCCGGATACCGTTTGCCGATCCACTCGGCGGCGGCCCGTTCGTGGTCCGGGTTGCGGTAGGAGTGCAGGAAGCAGACGGCGACGGCGCGGGCCGGGCCCGCCGAGATCTCGATCATCACCTGGTCGAGGTCGTCGACGTCGAGGGGTACGGCGATGGTGCCGTCGGCGGCGGTGCGTTCCCGGATGGTGTGCCGCATCCGGCGTGGGGCGAGCGCGGGCCGGGCGGCTTCCTTGACGCTGTACAGCCGGGGCCGGTGCCCGAGACCCATCTCCAACACGTCGCGGAACCCCTCGGTGGTGATCACGGCGACCGGTTCGCCGGCCCCTTCCAGCAGGGCGTTGGTGACCCGGGTGGTGCCGTGCACGAAGCGGTCGACGCCCGCCAGCGACACCCCGAGCTTCGCCAGCCCGTCCAGGATCGCCGCGGCCGGATCGGCCGGGGTGGAAAGCGTCTTCGCCTCGGCCAGCCGCGCGGTCCGCGGCTGGTGGACGATGACGTCGGTGAAGGTGCCGCCGATGTCGACGCCGATGCAGAGCATGTCGGGCCTTTCGCGATGATGAGGGGGTGCCGGGTCGGGCCGGCGGTGAACGCCGGCCCGCCGCCGGTGACGTCCGGGCCGGAAGGTCTAGCAGGTGACGGCGTATCGGCGCGGGTCTAGAAGGTGACGCCGTATCGGCGCAGCGTCGCTCGGGCGACGACGCGCAGCACCCAGTCGAAGAGGTAGCCGAGCAGGCCGAGAGCGATGATGCCGACGAAGACCCACTCGGTCTTGGCATAGTTGCGGGCGGTCCAGATCAGCGACCCGAGGCCGCTCTGCGCCGCGACGATCTCCGCCGAGACGATCGTCAGGAACGAGTTGCCCATCGCCAGCCGCGCGCCGGTGACCGCGTACGGGACGGTGGCCGGCAGGATCACCGACACCAGGGTTCGGGCCGGGCCGGCGCCGAGCGCCCGGGCGGCGCGCAGCTTCAGTTCGTCGACGGCGAGCACCCCGGCGAGGGTGTTCAACGCGACGATGAAGACCGTGGTGTAGAAGATCAGGGCGACCTTCGACGCCTCACCCGGTCCGAGCCAGATGATCGCCAGGGTGACGAAGGCGATCGGCGGGACGAACCGAAAGAACTGGATGTACGGGTCGAGCATCAGCCGCAGCCACTGGCTGCAGCCCATCAGCAGGCCGACCGGGACACCGATCAGCACACCGAGGCCCCAGCCGCTGAGGATTCGTTGGCCCGACGCGCGGACCGAGTCCCACAGGGTGCCGTTGCCGGCCAGTTCCAGCGCACCGGTCAGGGTCAGCCGGGGTGAGGGCAGGAAGAACGCGGTGTAGTTGCGGCTCACCAGATCCCAGACGAGTACCCCGAGCAGGACCGACAGCACGGACAGCGCGACCCGTAGCTGTCGCTGTCGGCCGCCGAACCAGCGTCGCCGTACGACCGGGTTCGACCGGGCCGCCGGTGGGCGTCGTACGTCGATGGCCATGTCAGTCGCCGCCTCCGCTGAGTCCGTGTCCGTCGTCGAGGCCCTGTGCCCGCAGGGTCCGCGCGACCTCGGCGCCGATGTCGGCCCGCAGCCGCCGGAACAGCCCGGCGGCCGCCGGGTCGGTCAGGTCGCGCGGACGGGGCAGGTCGACCGGGTATACCTGCTTGATCCGGGCGGCGGGTCCGGCGGTCATCGTCACGATCCGGTCGGCGAGCAGGATGGCCTCGCCGATGTCGTGGGTGACGAACAGGATGGTCGACCGGGTGGCCCGCCAGATCCGGTCGAGCTCGGTCTGCATCACCAGCCGGGTCTGGGCGTCCAGGGCACCGAACGGCTCGTCCATCAGCACGACGGACGGTTCGTTGGCCAGGACCCGGGCCAGTTGGGCACGCTGGCGCATGCCGCCGGAGAGTTGCCCGGGAAACCGGTCACCGCTGTGGCTCAGTCCGACCATCGTCAGGTAACGGTCGGCGATCTGCGCCCGGTGGGTACGGGACACGCCGCGCATCTTCGGGCCGAAGGCGACGTTCTGCCGCACGGTCAGCCACGGAAACAGTGCTTCGGCGCTCTGGAACACCACGCCGCGGTCCACGTCGGGACCGGTCACCGGCGCGTCGGCGCAGGTGACCTGGCCGGCGGCCGGACGAACGAATCCGGCTATCGCGTTGAGCAGGGTCGACTTGCCGCATCCGCTGGGCCCGAGCAGGCAGACGAACTCGCCGGCGGCGATATCCAGGCTGGCGCCCTCGACGGCGCAGAAGTCGTCGAAGCGGATGTCGACGTCGACGACCTGGACCCGCGATCCGCCGGCCGCCCCGCCGGTGCGGGGGTCGGACGCCGACCCCCGCACCGGCGGGGACGTGGCCGGCCGGGTCACGCCACGCCCCGGATCATCACCGACGTCGGGTCGGCGGGTTCGGTCACGATGCCGGAGTCCTGCTGGAACTGGGCGATCTCGGCATAGCGCTGCAGGTCGTCGTCGGTGAAGTCCCGGACCTGGCACTGCACGCCGGACAGCAGTTCGACGGCTTCGGCGGCCGGGACCTGGATGGCGGTCTCCGTCGCGGTGCCGGCGACCGAGGGGTCGGCGGTGATCTGCTCGCACGCGTCGCCGATGGTGGCGACCAGCGTTTGTACGGCCTCCTGGTTGGCCTCGTACCAGGCACCGTCGACCCCGATGATCAGGTTGTAGACGTATCCGACGTCGCCGCTGGTGAGCAGGATCTTGCCGCCGCCGGCGACGCCCCGGGACGGCCACGGCTCCCACATGATGTATCCGTCGACGTCGCCGCGCTGCAGCAGGGCCGGCATCTCGGCCGGCGAGGCGTTGACGAACTCGACCGCGTCACGGCTGATTCCGTTCGCGTCGAGAACCTTGTTGGTGGCGTACTCGTTCACCGTGCCGGGCACCACGCCGTAGCGGGTGATGTCGGCGACCTCGGCGACCTCGTCCCGGACGACCAACTTGATGAAATCGGGAGACTGGGAGAAGACGGCGACGCCCTTGACGTCGCCCCGGGTGGCCCGGTTGAGCAGGCTCGACTCGGTGCTGGCGGTCACCTGACCCTCCCTGGCCAGGATCGCGTCGAGGCCGCCGGTGCCCTCCTGGTACTGGGTGACGGTGACGTCGAGCCCGGCCTCGCTGAACATGTCCTGCTGGTCGGCGAGGTAGATCGGCGAGTAGGCGGGGTCTACTCCGACCCCGAAGTCGATGACGGACGTTTCGGGTGGTGGTGGTGCGGATTCCGTACCTGGTTCCTGGTTGTCGGAGCAGGCCGCCACGACGGTGGTGACCAGCAGGGCAGCTCCAGCTACCCGCAACGCGCGCAAACTCATCGCTAACCTCAGTTCATCACTGGCCCATATTGTGATTCTAGGTTCTTATGATGGGACGCTACTCAGCGCCATGAGGAGTAGTCAAGGGTGCGACCAGATCGCGGGGCGGCCGACCGCGACCCATTTCGATGACGGAGCGTGGTTCTCGGCCGAGCCGACGCTCGATTCCGAGCAGGGATTTCTTGGACCAGTGAGGCCGCTTCGCTACTCAGCGTACAAGCCACCGACCGCGACGACCGACAACGAGGACGCATGGGGGCACCAGCGGTGGACCCAGCGGTTTGGTAAGGCTAGCCTTCATCACAACGTCGGGGACGGAGAGGAACCCATGACCGGACTCATCGCTCCAGGCCCTTCGGCGACCCTCGGCCGGGCGGCGGGCGACACGGACGCCCGGCTTCGCGCCCGCGCGTTGCGCCTGGGCTACGGCCCTCGGGTCGTCGTGCCCCACCTCGACCTGGACATCGTCGACGAGTCGGTCACCGCCATCGTCGGGCCGAACGGGTGCGGCAAGTCGACGCTGCTGCGAGCGCTGGGCCGACTGTTGCGCCCGGCCGGGGGCGAGGTGCTGCTCGACGGACATCGGATCCAGCAGTTGCCGACCCGTGAGGTGGCCCGCCGACTGGGCATCCTGCCGCAGGCACCGAGCGCACCCGACGGGCTGACCGTCGCCGACCTGGTGGGGCGGGGACGCCAGCCACACCAGGGCTGGCTACGGCAATGGTCGCGCGCCGACGAGGCGGTGGTGGCCCAGGCGCTCGCCTGGACCGGCCTGGCGGAGTTCGCCGACCATCCGGTCGACACGCTCTCCGGCGGCCAGCGCCAGCGGGCCTGGATCTCGATGGCCCTGGCGCAGGGCACCGACATCCTGCTGTTGGACGAACCCACCACCTACCTCGACCTGGCGCACCAGATCGACGTACTCGACCTGGTCGACCGGTTGCATCGTGATCGCGGCCGTACCGTCGTCATGGTGCTGCACGACCTCAATCTGGCCGCGCGGTACGCCCGTCACCTGATCGCGATGAAGGACGGCCAGGTGATGGCCAGTGGCCCGCCCGGCCAGGTCCTGACGCCGGAACTGGTCGAGGAGGTGTTCGGACTCCGGGTCATGGTGATCGAGGATCCGGCCAGCGGTACGCCGCTCGTCGTGCCACTGGCGGGTGGAGCCGCACGCCGATCCACGATGGAACAGAAATCTACTGCGGTGAGTCGCGCCGCAACACGCTGAAAGCACCGGTCGGGGGTACTGTTTGCCCGGAACGGCACCGACCGAAAGAGAGACCCCTTCATGGTTCACCCCGTGGTCACCACTGGTGACGTCTCCCGGCTGCTGGACGACCTGGTCGAGCGGGTCCCGGAGGCACGACAGGCCGTCGCGCTCTCCCCCGACGGCCTGCTACTCGCCTGCTCCAAAGGGGTCGACCACGAGTTGGCCGAACAACTGTCCGGTGTGGTCGCCGGCCTACGCGCCCTGGCCGTGGCAGTGGGTCAGCACGCCGACACCGGCCGGGTACGGCAGATCGTCGTGCAGATGGGCGAGGTGTTCCTGTTCATCGCCGCCACTCCCGGCGGGGCCATCATCGCGGCGGTCTTCGCCGCCGGCTCCGACATGGACGCCGTGGCGTACGAGGTGGCGCTCTTCGCCGGTCGGGCCGACCGGCACCTACCGGCGTTTCCGGCACCGGAGGAGACACCGGTGCCGGCACACCGTCAGGCCGTCGCGGGCGGTGCGCACAGCGGGTGACGTGGCCTTGCCCGCCGACCGCTACCACAAGTAGTGCGGATCGCCGTGGCGATGCCAGCGGAACCGCATCCGCCGGCACGTCAATCCGCTCTGGTCACGGTCAGATCGGAGAAGCCGGCTGCGGCGTCGACGTCGTAGCGGTCGGTGGCCTCGGCCCAGTCAGGTGAGCTGATCGTCTCGCCACCGCCGATACCGTCACGCCGCTCACCGTCCACGCTGACACTGCCGGCGCCGGAACCCACCCGTACCTGGACCGGCACCCGCGCCGGCAGTTCGATCCGCCAGGTACTCACCCCGCCGGTCATCCGCACGGTGACCGTGCCCTGCGGCTGCGGCAGCATCAGATCCATCGTGCTCGCACCACCGGCCAGCTCCACTGCGGAGACACGCGCGCCCGACAGGTCCACCTGCTGTGTCGTCGCGCCACCGAGGACGCGGATCGACCACAGCACGTCGGGGTGCAGCGCGATCTCCACCACACCGGCACCACCGTTTCCGGTGTCGTCGAGCCCGACCTGGACCAAGTCGCCATCGTCACTGATCCGAGGTGCGACCGCGCCGCCCTGCGGCGTTCGCGCCCGCAACAGGTCGTCCTGCACGTCCTCGACGACGACCCGGATGTCAGTCGCCCCGTCGAGCACCTCCAGCGCCACCTCGGTCCGGTCCGCCAGCGGCGCCTGCACGGTCCAGGCGATCGCCGGATCGCCCGCCGGACCCCGGTCCCGGCCCACGGCCTCCACCACCACCGCGACGATAGTAGCTGCCACCAGCAGGGCGGCGACCAGCCCGATGACGAGCCACGATCGGCGGGACAGCCCGCCCGGTCCGCTCGACGACCCCGGTGGTGTCGGTGCCGGCGCACCTGTCGACGACGGCTCACTGACGGCATTGCGCGACACGACGTCCCCATTCCGTGTCCCCGAGAACTGATCCATCCGCACCGGAGGTACGGGAACGTCGACGCCCGGTGCGGTTGCGCTCCTACCCACGGGCGGAACCGGGCAATCATAGGCCGGCGATCGGATCCCCATCGCCCCGCAGGGCCTGTCGCACCGTCATCGCCACCTGCGCCAGCGCGGCCCGCGCCGCGTTCGTGCCAGCGAGCGCGTCGAGCATCAGGAAGTCGTGGATCATGCCCTGATAGCGAACCTCGGTGACGGACACCCCGGCCTGGCGCAGCTTCGCCGCGTACGCCTCGCCTTCGTCGCGGAGCACGTCCGCCTCGCCGGTGACGATCAACGCCGGTGGCAACTCGCTCAATTCGTTCATGCTGGCGCGCAGCGGGGACACCAGCGGGTCGCCGCGCTGCGCCGGATCCGGCAGGTACTGGTCCCAGTACCAGGCCATCGCCTCGCGGGTCAGATAGAAGCCGGTGCCGAACTCCCGGTAGGAGGCGGTGTCCATCGCCGCGTCCGTCACCGGGTAGCACAGCACCTGGTGGCGGAACCGGGGGCCGCCGCGCCGCTGGGCGAGGATCGTCAGCGCGGTCGCCATGTTGCCGCCGACGGAGTCGCCGGCCACCACGAGTCGGGAGCCGTCGATGCCGTTGCCCGCACCGTCGGCGACCAGCCATCCGGCGACCGCGAAGCACTCCTGGAGGGCCAGCGGATACCGCGCCTCGGGTGACCGGCGGTATTGCGGGAACACCACCGCCGACCCGCTGCGCACGGCGATCTCGCGGATCAGCCGGTCGTGGGTGGTGGCGTCACCGAACACCCACCCCGCGCCGTGCAGGTAGAGCACGGCGGGCAGGGGGTCGGTGGCGTCGTCCGGCCGGACGATCCGGATCGGCACGTCGCCGTCCGGGCCACCGGGAACCATCAGGTCCTCGATCCGCGCGGGCGGGCGGGCCACGTCGGTGCTCTGCAGCTCCACCAGCTTCGCCCGGCCCTGTTCGGGACCGAGCTCGTGCGGCGACGGCGCGTTCGACGTCATCGCGACGACCTCGCGGGCCGCCGGCTCCAGCACGACCGTGGTCACGGACTGCGCCATGATGATCCTTCCGACTCGGAAGCGGTCGGGGGATGCGGTCAAGGGCGGCGCGGGCGGGTGAATCACAGGGCGAGCAGGCGCCGCAGGTAGTCGCTGAGGAACACACCGTCCGGGTCCAGTCGATGCCGTACGGTCAGGAAACGATCAGCCTCGGGGTAGCGGGACAGCAGATCGCGACCCTCCAGGTGGTGGATCTTCGCCCAGTGCGGACGGCCACCGTACGCGTGGAAGATCGGTTCGACGTCGGCGAAGAACTCCTGGTACGGCGACGTCTCGTTCTGGTGCACCGAGATGGTGACACTGTCGCGTCCGTACGCCGGGCTGAGGTAGGCATGGTCGGCGGCCACGTACCGGTAGAGCACCCGCCACGCGGCGTGCTGACGATGCCGGATCCGGATCCGGTGCCGCAGTTCCTGGAAACAGGCCGGCCCGGCGGCGGCCGGCACCGCGTACTCGATCTCGTGGAACCGCAACGACCGGCGCTTGGTCAGCGCCGACCCGCTCCAGCCGACCCGGTCCTCGGTGCAGTCGGTCGCCGGCAACCGCGCCGGTCCCGGATCGTCGTCCACCGGGTTCACCGTCCGCAGGTGCGCGTCGTCACGGCGCGGATACCAGTAGAAGTCGACGTTGCGGTTGGCGTCCAGCAGGGCGTCGAAGACCGCCAGGCACTCGTCGGTCGGCAGCCCCCACTCCCGGCGGCGGGCCTGGAACGCCGGCACCACCCGGGTCCGTACCGCCGTGAGCACACCGAGGACGCCCAGCGACAGTTGAACGGCCCGCAACACATCGGGTTCCCGCTCCCCGTCGATCTCGATCACCTGACCGGCGGCGGTCACCAACCGCACCCCGGTCACCATCGCGGACAGGTTCGACAGGCCCCGGCCGCTGCCGTGGGTACCGGTGCCGATCGCGCCGGCGATCGCCTGGGTGTCCACGTCACCGAGATTGGGCATGGCCAGACCATGCCGACGCAGCAGGTCCCCCAGTTCGTGCAACCGGGTGCCCGCGCCGACCCAGGCCTGCCCGTCGGCTGGTGTGCCGAGCACCCCGGACGGGAGCCGGTCCACCGACAGCAGCAGATCGTCGGTCCGCACCAGCGGCGCGGACGAGTGCCCGGCACCGACCGGACGCACGCAGCCACCGCGCGCGGCCGTCTGCCGGACGATCCGGCACAGCTGGTCGACCGAGTCGGGACGGGCGATCCCGGCGGGCTGGAAGCACAGCCCACCCGACCAGTTGCGCCAGCTCGGTGGCACCTCGACGGTGGCTACCGCCGGTCCGGACCGTGGCGCCGGGCCGGGCCCCGCCGCCGCTGCGGTGCCGAGCGACCCGGGCCCGGTGCCCGTCGGCGGCGTCGGCGCAGGCGGCGTGTCGTCGCGGCTCACAACGCCGCCCGCAAAGGGTCACCCGGCCGGCGGCGACGGCGACGAGGCCGGCTCAGTTCCCGCCGGCCACGGCCGAGTGCGTCCAGCAGCCCCCACGGACCGGGGATGTCGTGCAACTCGATGTGGCCCATGTCCTCCGGCACCGCCGGGTCCACGATCAGTTCCCCCTCGTACGGTTCCAGCCCGAGCAGCACCCGGAGCAGCAGCAGGGGCGCTCCGGCGGAGGTGGCGTGTGGGCTGCCCGCCGCCGCGTACGGCACCGGATACTTGGTCAGCGACCGGTCGTATCCCGCGAAGGACTCCGGCAGCCGAGCACCGAAGTATTGCGAGGCCTCCAGAACGGCCCGCGCCACCCGGGCGGCCTCCTCGCGGTAGCCGTAGCGACGCAGCCCCCAGGCGATGAGGGAATTGTCGAACGGCCACACCGTACCGGTGTGGTAGCCCACCGGATTGAACCGCCGCTCGGTGTCGGCCAGGGTGCGGATGCCCCAGCCGGAGAAGAGCGCCGGACCCATCAGATGGTGCACCACCGCACGTGCCTTGTCGGGGTCGACGATGCCGCTCCACAACAGGTGTCCGATGTTGGACGTGAGTGCGTCGACCCGCCGGCCGTCGGCTTGCAGCGCGTGCGCGAAGTAGCCCCGGTCGGGCAGCCAGAAGTCGCGGTTGAACCGCGCCCGCAACTCGGCGGCCTGTCGCTCCAGCTGGTCGGCGAAGTCGGGATCATCCCAGCACCTGCGGGCCAGCCGCGCCCCGCGCAGCTTCGCGTCGTACACGTAGCCCTGGATCTCGCAGACGGCCTGCGGGAACGTCGCCACCTCGCCGTCGTGGAAGGTGATCGCCCCGGGTGAGCACTTCCAGCTCTGGTTGAGCACCCCGGCGCGACTGTCCCGGGGGCCGTACCAGAGGTAGCCGTCGCCCATCAGGTCGGCGTGCTCGTCGATCCAGCGCAACGCGGCGCGGGTCTCGAACTCCATCGCCCGTACCAGGGCGTTGTCGCCGGTCCACCGCTCGTACTCGTCCAGCAGCACGACGAACAACGCGGTGGTGTCGGCCGCGGAGAAGTCAGCCGCCAGCGGAACCTCGTTGAACAGCGCGGACTCGCCGTAGCGGCTCTCCTGCGGGATCTTGCCGGGCTGTTCGGCCCGGAACGGATCCTCGCGGGTGCCCTGCGCCAACGCCATGATCCGCAGCGCCGGTACGGTGGTACCCGCCACGAACGGCACCGCCTGCAGACAGCTGATCAGGCTGTCCCGGCCGAAGTAGGTCATGAACCAGGGCATTCCGGCAGCCGGCAGCAGCTCGCGGAAGTTGACCCCTTTGTAGCGCAGCGCTCCCAGGTCGACGACGCTCTGCCGGTACGCCTCCCACAGCGGCTTGTAGTCGCAGGTCAACTTCGGTGCCCGGGCCACCCACTGGTCGAGTTCCGCGTGCACTTGCGGTTTGGGCCGTTCGGCGTAGCTGCGCAGGCTCTCCCGCAGATCGCGGTTGCCGGCTCCCCGGACGAAGGTTTTCACCGTCACGTCGGTGCACCAGCTCTGCTGGCCGGCGAGTTCCACGTCGAAGGACATCCCGTCGGGGTCGAGCGCGGCGGGCACCGAGGACGAGACGATGGTCTCCCGGAAGTAGGTGTCGCGTTCGTACCGAAACCGCAGCGCCTCCGGTTCGACGGTCGTCGCGATGTCCCGATCGGTGTGCCAGCCGTCCTTGGCCTCCAGCACCTCGGCGAAGTCGGCGGCCACCTCCAGCCGCAGCCGCAGCCGTACCGGCTTCTCACGATGGTTGAACACGGTGATCTGCTCGGTGAAGGCGTCACCGATCCAGCGATGACGAAACACCGACACGTCGGCGTCGACGTAGTGTGTCGGCTCGCCGGGCACCTGGAAGAACCGGGTCTCGAAATACTGCAGATCGTCGATGGACAGGGTGTGCAGACGCTGGTCGTCGACGGTCAGCCGCCATCGGGACAGGAAACGGGTGTCGTAGAAGAACAAGCCGAACGGGGCGAACGGGGTGGCTTCGACGTCACCACGACGGTCGGTGACCATGAACAGGTTGCCGTAGAGGATGCTCACCGGGCGGGAGGTCGCCGTACTCGGGCGCGGTGCGGCGTCGAGCGGCCGGGCCCGCGACGCCGGCCCGGCGCTGTCGGCCGGCACCGGCAGCAGCCGCCGGAAGGCGAGCAGCAGCTGCAGTTCGCCACGGACGGACACGCCGTTGCGCAGCAGCAGCGGAACGACGTTGTCCCGGCCGTCCAGCAGCCGCTCGAAAATCTCCTCCGGGGCGTCGACAGTGCAGTCGGCTTCGCCGGGCCGCCGGTCGACCGCCACCGCGCCGTCCTGGTAGGTCAGCGACCAGCTCCTGGTCCGGCCGTCCCGGCGCAGGTCGAACCGAAGGGTTCCGCGCGTCGTCGGCGGCACCCGGTCGGCCCCGGACACGGCAAGGGAGTCGAAGAACCGACCGATGGCATCGGTCATTCCGCATCCCACCTCCCGCGTCACCCTGAGTGATCTTCCGACTAAGGAAGACCGCTCGAAGCAGCATGGCGTGGCCGGCCGCAGCGGCACATCACCCCCGGTGGGCGATCTGAGCTTGACCCGGATCTGGCGCTGGCCGCCAGACCGCACCCGTGCGGAAAGTAATCACGTGAGGCACAATAATTACAGGCCGTATCGACGCGGCGTCGCACCGACATCAGGGAGGCCACGTTGACCGACAACCGCACGGCCGCCGGGATGCGCTACTGGCAGACTGGCCGAGGCCGACAGGACGTACTGCTCGTACACGGCTGGTGCTGCAACCACCGGTTCATGAAACCCATCGCCGCGCATCTGGCCGGCTGGCGACGCCGGATCATCTCGGTGGACATGCGGGGCCACGGCAAGAGTCCGGCCGGCGACCGCGGCTTCACCGTCGCCGAACTCGGCACCGACCTGCGGGATCTGATGGTCGAGCTCGACATGCGTGACGTGGTGGTGATCGGTCACAGCATGGGCGGGGTGTGGTCCCTGGCCGGGGCGGTCCAGGTGCCGGACCGGGTCGCCACCCTGATCCTGCTCGATTCCTCGGTCGCCGTACCGCCCGGCACGTCGGAACAGGTCGCCGCACTCGCGGAATCCATCCGGGGCGACGATCCCCGGCAGGCACGGATCGACATCATCCGGTCCTTCTTCGTACCCGAGTCCGATCCCAGACTGGTGGACTGGGCGATCGAGCAGATGCTGCGGCCGACCGACGAGGTCGCCGCCGCGACCCTGGACGGCCTGGCCGGCTTCGTCGAGGCGGGCGGCGACGCCGCGCTCACCGAGTGGGGACGACGACTGCTGTACATCGGCGGTCCGGCGCCCTTCGCCGACTACACCCGACTGCGCGAACTGGTCCCCGAGTCGGTCATCGGGCAGGTGGTCGGGTCAGGGCACTTCTTCCAGTTCGAGGTGCCTCGGCAGACCAACGCGATGATCGATCGCTACCTACGGTTGTTCGGGCCGGCGTCGTGGTGACCGCCGGCCGGCCGACCGCCTCGGACCCGGTGGCCGGGGTGCCGGTGAACTCGTGCCAGGTGGCCGCGCCCGGCGCGGAGATTCCCTCCCGGCGCAACACCACCCGGACCGTCTCGGCCAGAATCCGCAGGTCCAACCGGAGACAACGGTTGTCGACGTACTCGATGTCGTAGGCGAACTTGTCCTCCCAGGACAGTTCGTTGCGCCCGCGTACCTGGGCCAGCCCGGTGATGCCGGGCCGCACCTCGTGTCGACGGGCCTGCCACGGCGTGTAGATGTCGAGATATTTCACCAGATGCGGGCGGGGGCCGACCAGGCTCATCTGCCCGCGCAGCACGTTCCACAGCTCGGGCAGCTCGTCCAGGCTGGTGGCCCGCAGCCAGCGCCCGATCCGGGTCATCCGCTCGGCGTCGGTGACCCAGCCACGGTCGGGCCGTACCGGCAGCATGGTCCGGAACTTCACCAGCTCGAACAGGTCGCCGTCGCGGCCCGGCCGGACCTGCCGGAACAGCACGGGCCGGCCGAGCGTGACCAGGATGAGCGCCGCGACCGCCGCCATCACCGGTGTCGCCACCAGGAGCGCGAGGCCCGCCCCGACGACGTCGAGCACCCGTTTGAGGGTGTCGTAGCGCCGAGGATCGGTGACGGGGGCCGCCCGGCGGTGCCGGGCGGGCGCGTCCAGCGTGGTCATGGGTCCTCCAGATCTCCTGACTGCCGTACAAAAAGGTTTTATCAGGCTAAATCTGGATAAGAAGGTGTTTTCACTGATCTGGCGATGGGCCGTCCGGCGGCAACGCCTACATGACGCCCCACCAGGTGAACGGGTCCGCGTGTTGCGGTCGCTCGCCGGTGTAGCACCGGCCCAACGCGGTCTTCCTGCGCCGAGGCCACCGTGACCGGACCCAGCAGGACCGTCGCCGCCGTCGTCGCCACTGCGGCGAGCGCCGCCGAGATCGATCTGCCTCGCATCGAACTCTCCTTCGGATCATGGGCCGGAGGCACCGGCGAGGTCACGGTAGGCCCCGACATCCACTGCCCGACCTCGCCAGCGGATCCCCCCGGCCGATGGCCTCGGTCGGTCCGGGGGCAGGACCCGCAGGTCAGCCGAGCGGCCAAGATCACAATTCGTCCGCCGCGCACCCTTGACAACCCACAGAGTCGGGCGTAAACAAACGTGAAGCAAATCGAAACGGTGGTGAAACCACATGTACGCCGAAGAGCGGCAGCAGGAGATCGTCCGACTCGCCCGAGCCGACGGACGGGTCGACGTGACCACCCTGGCCGAAACGCTCAACGTGACCGCCGAAACCATCCGGCGCGACCTCACCACCCTCGAACGCGCCGGGGTGCTGCGCCGGGTGCACGGCGGAGCGATCCCGGTCGAACGGATCGGCTTCGAGCCCGCACTGGCCACCCGGGATACCGTCCTCACCACGGAGAAGGAACGCATCGCCAAGGCGGCGCTCGCCGAACTGCCGCAGGAGGGCGCGATCATCCTGGACGCGGGCACCACCACCGCCCGACTCGCCCAGGTCCTTCCCACCGACCGCGAGCTGACCGTCGTGGTCAACTCCCCCGCGCTGGCCACGACGCTGGGCATCCGCACCAACCTGAACGTGCTGCTGCTCGGTGGCCGGGTCCGGGGCAAGACAATGGCCACAGTCGACGACTGGGCGCTGCGCCCCCTCGCCGACCTCTACGTCGACGTCGCGTTCCTCGGCACCAACGGGTGTTCGGTCGAACGTGGGCTCACCACGCCGGACCCGGCGGAGGCCGCCGTCAAGCGGGCCATGATCGGTGCCGCCCGGCGGTCCATCGTCCTGGCCGACCACACCAAGATCGGCAACGATTACCTCGCCCGGTTCGGCACCCTCGCCGACGTCGATCTGCTGATCACCGACACCGGACTCAACGAGGACCTGGTCGCCGAGGTCGAAACCGCCGGTCCCCGGGTGGTGCGGGCATGATCCTCACCCTCACCCTCAACCCCAGCCTCGACCGGGCCGTCGAGATCGACGATCTGGTCCGAGGCGAGGTCATCCGGGCCACCGGTACGCGACTCGACCCCGGCGGCAAGGGCGTCAACGTCTCCCGCGCCCTGCTGGCGAACGGGGTTCCGTCGGTCGCCGTACTGCCCTGCGGCGGCGACGAGGGCGGTCAGCTCGTCCGGCTGCTCGCCGACGAAGGCGTCGAGGTGATCGCCGTACCGATCGCCGGCCGTACCCGGTCCAACATCACCCTGGCCGAGCCGGACGGCACGGTCACGAAGGTCAACGAACCGGGGCCGTGCCTGCACCCGACCGAGTTCGAGGCGGTCAGCGCGCGGCTGCTGGACACGGCGGGCCGGGCCGACTGGGTCGTGATCTGCGGCAGCCTGCCGCCCGGCCTGCCGGTCGACGCGTTCGCCCAGCTCTGTCGGCGCCTCGTCGACGCGGGACTACGGCTGGCCGTGGACACCAGCGGACCACCACTTCGGGCAGCGGCGTCCGCCGGCGCGACCCTGGTCAAACCCAACCGCGAAGAGCTGGCCGAGTCCGTCGGACGCCCGCTGCCCACCCTCGACGACGTGATCGGCGCCGCCGGGCAGGTCCGTACGTGGGGGGCCGGCACCGTCCTGGCCAGCCTCGGCGCGCAGGGCGCGGTGCTGGTCGACGCCGCCGGGGTGCACATCGGCGACTCCCCGGTCGAGCAGCCGCGCAGCACCGTCGGCGCGGGAGACGCGCTGCTGGCCGGTTTCCTCGCCGCCGGTGCCGCCGGCCCCGACGCGCTCGCCGAAGGGCTCGCCTGGGGTGCGGCGGCGGTCAGCCTGCCGGGCAGCCGGATGCCGGGTCCGGCCGACCTGCGCCGCCACGCCGTACGCCTGCGGCCCCGACCGGACGACCTGCCGCACCTCGTCGCCCGGCGATGAGCTCGTTCCCTCGATGACCACCAACCGATCGCCTACCCCCAACCCCCGCAGATAAAGGAGCCGCAGACATGGCCACCGACTACACACCCCAGGTGCAGGGCACCGGGGTCA
This sequence comes from Solwaraspora sp. WMMD406, assembly GCF_029626025.1. Classification (NCBI taxonomy): domain Bacteria; kingdom Bacillati; phylum Actinomycetota; class Actinomycetes; order Micromonosporales; family Micromonosporaceae; genus Solwaraspora; species Solwaraspora sp. WMMD406. The sequence continues at coordinate 4,206,791 of NZ_JARUBF010000001.1, read as the reverse complement.
AGGCCGCCGTCCAGCGATTCGGTGGACACCTCGCCGGCATGGTGATGCCCAACATCGGGGCGTTCATCGCCTGGGGTCTGATCACCGCGTTGTTCATCCCCACCGGCTACTTCCCGAACGAGACCCTCGGCGGACTGGTCGGCCCGATGATCGCCAGCCTGCTGCCGATCCTGATCGGCTACACCGGCGGTCGGCTGGTGCACGGTCAGCGCGGCGCGGTCGTCGGCGCGGTCGCCACGGTCGGCATCATCGTCGGGTCGGACGTGCCGATGTTCCTCGGCGCGATGCTCATCGGCCCGCTGACGGCGTACCTGCTGAAGCTCTTCGACGACCTGATCGAGGACAAGGTCCCGGCCGGCTTCGAGATGCTGATCAACAACTTCTCGTCCGGCATCATCGGCGGCGCGATGGCGCTCGTCGGTGTGCTGGCGATCGGCCCGGTGGTCCGCGCCGCCACCGACGCCGCCGGTTCCGCCGTCGACTGGATGGTCGGCCACAGCCTGCTGCCGTTCGTGTCGATCCTGGTCGAACCGGCCAAGGTGCTGTTCCTCAACAACGCGATCAACCACGGGGTGTTCGGTCCGCTGGGCGTCGCCGAAGCCGCGACCGACGGCAAGTCCATCCTGTTCATGATCGAGTCGAACCCCGGCCCCGGCCTCGGCCTGCTGGTCGCGTTCCTGCTCTTCGGCCCCCGCCTGCTGCGGGCCAGCACCCCGGCGGCGATCATCATCCACTTCCTCGGCGGCATCCACGAGATCTACTTCCCGTACGTGCTGATGAAGCCCCGACTGATCCTCGCGATGATCGCCGGTGGCGCGACCGGGGTCTGGACCTTCATGATCACCGGTGCCGGCCTGGTCGCCACCCCGTCGCCGGGCAGCATCTTCGCCTACCTGGCCGTCACCCCCCGAGGCGGCTGGTTCCCGGTCCTGCTCGGCGTGGTCCTCTCGGCGGCGGTCACCTTCGCCGTCGCCTCCGTCCTGCTCGGCTTCGGTCGCGGCGAGGGCAAAGAGCCGGTCGAGGAGAACACCGGCCCCCAGGCAGCCACCCTGGACACCCCGGCCGGCGACCCCGCCGGTGCGCACGCCTACCGGTCCACCCCGAGCAGCTACTGATCCGACCCACCCCACACCGCGACCACGGAGGCACGAAGCCCATGGCATCGATCAACGCGCAGGACATCCGCAAGGTCGTCGTCGCCTGCGACGCCGGCATGGGCAGCAGCGTCATGCTCGCCAGCCAGCTGCGCAAGCAGCTCAAGAAGCACCAGGTGACCGTGGAGCACACCCCGGTCAACGCGATCCCCGCCGACGCCGACGTCGTCGTCTGCCACCAGGGCCTGGCCGACCGGGCCCGGGGCAGCGCACCTGACACGGTGATCGTCCCGGTGCAGATCTTCATCGGCGACCCCGCCGTGGCCCGGCTGGTGGCCGCCGTGGCGCAGGGTGGCCGGCTCGATGGCTGACCACCAACCGGACCCAGGCGCTCTGCTCGAGCGCCGGGCCATCCGGCTCACCGAACACGCCGCCGACCGGGACGCCGCGATTCGCCGGTGCGGCGAGACCCTGGTGGAGATCGGCGCGGTGACCGAGGAGTACGTCGCCGCGATGCTGCAGCGTGAGCGCTCCGTCTCCACCTACGTCGGGGAAGGTGTGGCGATCCCGCACGGCACCCTGGCCAGCAAGGAGGCGGTACGCCGGGACGCGCTCGCCGTGCTGCGGTTCTCCGAGGCGGTGGACTGGGACGGCTTCCCGGTGACGGTCTGCGTGGCCATCGCCGCCCGAGGTGACGGACACGTCGAGTTGCTCGCCGCGCTGGCGCAGATCCTGCTCGACCCCGACTCCGCCCGCGCGCTGCGCGAGGCCACCGACATCGACGACGTACTCCGGCTGCTGGCGCCGGTGCGAGAGGAGAGCTCCACATGAAGGTCGTCCGGTTCCACTCCCCCGGCGACGTCCGCATCGAGGAGGCACCGCGGCCGCAGCCCGGCCCCGCTGACGTGCTGATCCGCGTCCGGGCCTGCTCGACCTGCGGCACCGACGTCAAGATCCGCAACTTCGGTCACCACCACATCGCCCCACCCCGGGTGATGGGCCACGAGATCGCCGGCGAGATCGCCGAGGTCGGTGCCGACGTCACCGGCTGGCAGGCCGGCGACCGGGTCCAGGTGATCGCCGCGATCCCCTGCGGCACCTGCGGGGAGTGCCGGCGCGGCCGGATGACGGTCTGCCCCAACCAGGAGTCGATGGGCTACCACTACGACGGCGGATTCGCCGAACACATGGTGGTGCCGGCCAAGGTCCTCGCGGTCGACGGGCTCAACCGGATCCCGGACGGGGTCAGCTACGCCGAAGCGTCGGTCGCCGAACCGCTGGCCTGCGTCCTCAACGGACAGAACCTGGCCCAGGTCGGTACGGGCGACGACGTGGTGATCATGGGTTCCGGCCCGATCGGCTGCCTGCACGTACGGCTGGCCCGCTCGCGCGGCGCGGCCCGGGTGTTCCTGGTCGACGTCAACCGGGAGCGGCTCGACCTCGCCGCCGCTCTGGTCCATCCGGACGCCACCATCTGCGGGGCCGAGACCGACGTGATCGACGAGGTCCGCAAGCTCACCGACGGGCGCGGCGCGGACGTGGTGATCACCGCCACCGCCGCCGGCGTCGCCCAGGAACAGGCCCTGCAGATGGCCGCCCGGCAAGGCCGGATCAGCTTCTTCGGCGGCCTGCCGAAGGACAAGCCGATCATCGCCTGCGACTCCAACCTGGTGCACTACCGGGAGCTGACGATCGTCGGCGCCAACGGCTCCAGCCCGGCGCACAACGCCGAAGCGCTCGCGCTGATCGCCAGTGGAGCGGTACCGGTCGCCGACCTGATCACCCACCGGCTTCCGCTGGATCGGGCACTCGAGGCGTTCGACGTGGTCGCCAGGGGCGAAGCCATCAAAGTCACCATCGAGCCCTGACCCCACCAGGGACAAAGGAGGCAGCCATGCCCACCCGTACCGTCACCGTCGGCTCCGCCAGCGGACTGCACGCCCGGCCCGCCGCGCTGTTCGTCGCGGCCGCCGCCACCGCGCCCGTACCGGTCACCATCGGCACCGCCGACCGGCCGGCCGTACCGGCCCGCAGCATGCTCTCCGTGCTGTCCCTCGGCGCGAAGCGGGGCACCGAGGTCACCCTGGCCGCCGAGGGCGACGGCGCCGACGCGGTGCTCGACGAACTGGCCGACCTGCTGGCCCGTGACCTGGACGCCGAGCCGGACCAGTCGACGGCCGAGCCGGCCGACCGGCCGGCGACCGACACCAACGCCGGTGCCGCACCGACCGCCGCCGGCCATGACTGAGCGGCTGACCGGACTCGGGGTCAGCGCCGGTCTGGCCGCCGGGCCGGTCCACCGGATGGCCGCCGCGCCACGGCTGCCCGCCACGGCACCGGTCGACGATCCGGCGGCCGAGGCCGAACGGGCCGTCGCCGCGTTGACCTCGGTCGCCGCCGAGCTGGCCCGCCGGGCCGGGGCCGCCAGCGACCCGACCGCCGCCGAGATCCTGCGCGCCCAGGTGTTGATGGCCGAGGACCCGGTGCTGCACGACGCCGTCACCGAACGGGTGAAGGCCGGCACGGACGCCCCACACGCCATCGCCGACGCGCTCGCCGAACACCGGGCGATGTTCGCCGCCGCCGGCGGCTACCTCGCCGAGCGCGTCGCCGACCTGGACGACCTGCGGGACCGGGCGGTAGCGGTCTGCCTGGGGCAGCCGATGCCCGGCATCCCGGATCCGGGGGAACCGTTCGTCCTCGCGGCCGCCGACCTGGCCCCGGCGGACACCGCCGGTCTCGACCCCTCCCGGGTTCTCGCGCTGGTCACCGCCGCCGGTGGACCGACCAGCCACACCACGATCGTGGCCCGGTCGCTCGGACTGCCGGCCGTGGTGCGCTGTCCCGGCATCCTCGACGTGCCGGACGCCACCCTGGTCACCGTGGACGGCACCACCGGCGAGGTCACCGTCGGAGTGGACGCCGTGGCCGTCAGCGGGACCCGTCGGCGCGAGCGGTACCGCCGCGAGCGGCTGGCCGCCACCACCGGTCCCGGGCGTACCGCCGACGGCCATCCGGTGGCGCTGCTGGCCAACGTCGGGTCGGCGGGCGATCTCGTCGACGACGTCGAAGGGGTCGGGCTGTTCCGCACCGAACTGCTCTACCTGGACCGTACCGAGCCGCCGGGGTTGGACGAGCAGGTCTCGGCGTACGCCGAGGTCTTCGCCGCCGCAGGCGGCCGCAAGGTGGTGCTGCGCACGCTCGACGCCGGCGCGGACAAGCCGCTGCCGTTCCTGCACGCCGGAGAAGAGCCCAACCCGGCGCTCGGGGTACGGGGCCTGCGCACCGCCCGACGCCGCCCGGAGGTGCTCCGCACCCAGTTGACGGCGATCGCCCAGGCCGCCGGTGCGACCGGCGCCCACGTGTGGGTGATGGCGCCGATGGTGACCACCGCGGCCGAGGCGGCCGACTTCGCCGAACAGGTCAGGGCGGTCGGGCTACCCATCGTGGGCGCGATGGTGGAGGTGCCGGCCGCCGCGCTGCGCGCCGAGGCGCTGCTGCGCCAGGTCGACTTCCTCAGCATCGGCACCAACGACCTGAGCCAGTACGCGTTCGCCGCCGACCGGCTCTGCGGCGACCTCGCCGACCTGCTGGACCCGTGGCAGCCTGTGCTGCTGGAGCTCATCGCCACCTGCGCGCGGGCCGGCACGGCGGTCGGCAAACCGGTCGGGGTCTGCGGCGAGGCGGCGGCCGACCCGGCCCTGGCCGTGGTGCTGGTCGGCCTGGGAGTGTCCAGCCTGTCCATGTCGGCCCGGTCGGTGCCGGCGGTACGGGCGGCGCTCGCCGCGCACACTCTCGACGACTGCCAGCGGCTGGCCCGGGCCGCGCTGGCCGCGCCGGACGCGGTCGGCGCGCGAGCGGCGGGGTCCGCGCACGTCGCCGCTGGCTGATCGATCATCGCGGCCGGGGGGACGGCCGAGCTGATCGCCTCGTCCGGGCGGGGCGGTTGATCGGCCGATGGCCGCGCGGGGCTCAGGTCGAACTTGGGTGGACCGGGTCGTGGGTGCCGCGCGGCACGTCGGGCCGGCAGCGGCGCAGCCGGGTCGCCGCCATCCGGCCACCCGCGCCGAGCCCGTGGTCCTGGACCGCCGCCAGCCCGTAGGCGCTGCAGCTGGGGGTGTACCGGCACCGACCCGGCCAGTACGGCGACAGCCAGCGCCGGTAGCCGCGGATCGCCGCCACGCCCATCCGGTCCAGCGCGGGTGCCCGGGTCGCGGTCGCCGCCGGCGCGCCGACGGCGAGCAACGAGGAAAACAGTCCCAGGTCGCAGCAGTCGCAGTCGCAGCAGCCGTCGAATCGGGACCGGCTCGTCCGGCGGCGCCGCCGGCGGTTCTCCCACGCGGTCACCCAGGATTTCTTGATCATGGCGTCGATGATCGACGACGCCCGCAAGCCGATGGTCGCGGGGGGCCGTCCGCTGGCCCCCGGGCGGGCCCCACCACCGTCGAGACCCTGACGGTGCTCACACCACCGCTGACCAGCCGACTCATGCCCGGCGTTCACCCGCCGGTCAGCCTCGGCCGACGGTGGTGTTCACCTGCGACGGCGATGCTCCGCCTGATCCGATCCTTGCGACCCGGAGGTCACCTGTGACCAGACCGCTCTGGCAAACGACCGTCATGGTCTCGATACTCGCCCTGCTCCTGGGCACCGTCGCACCGGTCGGCGCGAGCGCCGGCGCCGGTGGCTCGACGCTGGCGCTACTCACCGAACCGTTCCTGCAGTCGCCGGAGAAGAACTCGGTACGGGTCGTCTGGCTCACCGAGTTCCACGGCCGGCACCACGTCGTCGTGGTCGGCGAGCGCGCCGACGAGCTCAACCGGGCCGAACTGCGGGCCGCCGCCACCGGCGGCAAGATCCGTGGCGTACGGGTGTTCGCCGCCCGTACCGGGGAACTGTCCCGCACCGCCGAGGACGCGGCCTCGCAGATCCCGAACCCGCCGGCGCAGATCACCCGCCGGCACATCTGGCGGCACGAAGCGACCGTGCGCGGGCTCGGGGTCGGCAGCCGTACGCCGTACCGGGTGGTGTCGATCGACACCGGCGCGATGGTTGCCTCCGACACCTACACCCTGGCTCCGGCGGCCGCGTCCGGTCAGGCCCAGAAGATCCTGCTCACGAGCGACCACCAGTCGATGCCGAACACTCCGGCCAACCTGCAGAAGGCGGTCGAGACGGTCGGCCGGATCGACGCCGTCTTCCTCGCCGGTGACCTGGTGAACATCCCGGACCGCGCGTCGGAGTGGTTCGACGACCAGCGGGGCGGCGCGTTCTTCCCGGCGTTGCAGGGCCGCGCCGCGCGAACGGTCAACGGCGTCACCTACTCCGGTGGTGAGATCCTGCAGAACGCACCGATCTATCCGGCGATCGGCAACCACGAGGTGCAGGGCCGCAGCGGGCTGCCGACGCTGAACGAGTCGTTCAACGCGCCGGTGCCGCGTGAGGTGGCCGAGGCCGCGTACCGGAAGGTCGCCAAGCAGGTCAACCCGCGCAACAACCGCAAGATCAAGGAACGCTGGATCCTGGAGAACTCGTTCAACACCGAGACGTACGAGGAAATCTTCAGCCTGCCGACCAGCGGTGCCGGCGGCGAACGCTACTACGCGACGACCGTCGGGGACGTACGGCTGATCTCGCTGTTCGCGACCCGGATCTGGCGCGGCACCGGGATCGCCGCCGATCCGGCCAACTGGCAGCGGACCCGCTACACCGAGTCGCCGGCGTCCCATGGGAATCCGCTGGCCCAGGGCTGGGGCTCGCACATCTTCGAGGAGATCGGGGTCGGCAGCAAGCAGTACGAGTGGTTGCGCCGCGAGGTGTCGAGCAAGAAGTTCCGCGACGCGCGGTACACCGTGGTGATGCTGCACGAGGGTCCACACGGGCTCGGCGACAATGTCGCTCCGGCGTTCACCGATCCGGTCCGTACCGAGCAGACCGACGCCGCCGGCAACCTGTCGATCCGCTACGACTACCCGCGTGAGGCCAACTACCTGACCCGCGACGTCGCGCCGCTGCTGGAGTCCGCCGGGGTCGACCTGGTCCTCAACGGCCACTCACACCTGTGGAACCGGTTCACCGCCGACGCCGGCACCCACTACCTGGAAACGTCCAACGTGGGCAACTCGTACGGTGCGTACCACCCGCTGTCCGGCCGGTCCCGGCCCATTCCGCCAGCGCCGTGGAACCCGGACAACTACCTCGCCCAGGGCAACCCGGGCGGGCTGGAACCGCAGCTCCCGACGGTCGCGCCACTGACCGACCCGGCCGGTACGCCGCTGCCGTTCGTGCAGAGCAACGACTATTCGGTGTTCAGTGTCTTGGACACCGGCACCGGTGAAGTGACCAGCTACGTGTACGACATGCGGACCCCGGAGGTCACGCCGACCGTACTGGACCGCTTCCCGCTCGGCGGCTGAGCGTCCATGGTCCCGCCATCGGGTACCTCCGGTGGCGGGACCAGCCAGGTCAGTTGCCGGCCCAGACGTATGCGGTCCGGATCCGGGTCCTCGAACTGCTCGGCGAGCGACCCCGCCAGATCCGCGAACTGCTCGCCGAGATCGACGTCGAGGCGTCGAACCTGTCCCAGTAGCTGGCGGTGCTCCGCCGGGCCGGGATCGTCGTCTCCAGCCGGGACGCTCTGACGGCGGGCTTCGGAGCTGGTGCGGGGCGGGGCGCCCCCGTTCCGCGCCCCGCACCGCACCAGCGGTCTCGAAAACCCACCGGCGCCACCACGGATCGGTACGCCAGGTCCGGCGGAGATCCGGCGTGCCGAGGGTTGGTCAAACGCCAGGTGGTGATCGTATACTGACCGCGCGTACCGCCGTCAACTAGCATTAACAGAGATCGCGGTCACCACTAACTCTAGCTGCACATCCGATGGAGGTGGCCGTGACGGGCGGCGGCGTTGCTCCCCCAGCCGGATCCGATCGGTCGACCCTGGCCGACAAGCTCAACCTGCTGTTCGAGACAGTGCACCCGGCGGGCCGGGACCCGTACACCTCACGGGAGGTCGCCGACGCCATCCGCGGTCGCGGCGGCTCCATCTCCGACGTCTACATCTGGCAGCTGCGCACCGGCCGACGGACCAACCCCACCAAGGAACATCTCGAAGCCCTCGCCGACTTCTTCGACGTCGACCCGGCCTACTTCTTCGACCGACGGCGCTCCGGCGAGATCGAACGCGACCTGCACGCCCTGCACGCCATGCGCAACCTGAAGGTACGCGCGGTGGCCACCCGGCTCAGCGCGCTACCCGACGAGCAACTCGACGCCGTCGGCGACATCCTCGACCGGGTCATGCAGGCGTTGCAGACCCAACGAGGCGGTACGGCGGGTCCACCGACCGACGAACGGCCCACCCCGTGATCGTCATGCAGTGGCAACGGGCGGACGAAGCTGAGGTGACCACGGACATGAAGTCGACCCGGTCGCTGCGACAGACCTGCCTGACCAGGCTGCGCCAGCTCCAGGAGCGGGGTCTGCGGCTGCCGAGCCCGTTCGACGCCGACGAACTGTGCCGACGGGTCGGCGACGTGCTCGGCCAGGGAATCACCCTGGTCGGTGTCCCCATGCCGACCGGAGCGCCGTTCGGGCTCACCTTCTTCACCGACGCCGGACACATCGTCGCCTACGAACAACGCACCAGTCGGGTGCACCGCGACCACATCATCGCCCACGAGATCAGCCACATCCTGCTCGACCATCGCACCCTGGCGATCGACGGCCGGCAGGCGAGCCAGCTACTGATGCCGGCGCTGCGGCCCACCCTGGTGCACCGGGTGCTCAACCGTACCGGCGTCTACAGCCGGGGCGAGGAGCAGGAAGCCGAAATGTTGGCGACCATCCTGCTGGAGCTGGCCGGCCGGGACCCGTCGGTCGCCGCACCTGCCCCGGCCGACGTACGGCTCGCCGGACCGGCCGACGCGGACCTGGAAGCCCGGCTCCGACACGGACTCGAACCACCTCCCCGCTGACCACGATGGACACCCTTCTCTATCCGGTGTGCGCCGCCGCCGGCTGGCTCGCCTTCGGCTACAAGCTGCGCGACTTACGGCGCGACCGCGACAACCAGGTCCTGCGGGCCATGGTGTACGCGTTCTGCGCCTTCTCCACCGGGATCACCTTCGCGATCCCCGCGATCGCCCAGGCCGTGGAACAGGCCACCGGACTGCCCAACCTGGCCAAGCTGCTCGCCCACGCGGGCGTCATGGCAGTAGCGGCCAACTCCGAGATCCTGCTGCTGTTCCTGGCCCTGCCGCCAGCCACCGCCAGCCATCGCGCCCGGCGACGGATCGTCGCCTCGACCTGCGCCTTCGCCCTGCTCGCCGGGCTGTGGCTGGTCACCCTCACCGCCGACCCCCCGGTCCGGCTGGTCGTCGAGGACGCCGCGCACCCAGCCGTCGCCGGCTACCTGCTCGTCTACCTCGGTGTCTTCGTCGTCTACGCCGGCGACCTGGCCCGGCTCTGCTGGCGGTTCGCCCGGGCCACGCCGCGTCGATGGCTCCGGCGCGGGCTGCGGATCACCGCGTTCGGCGCGGCCGCCGCGCTGATCTACTGCGTCAGTAAGGCCGGATATCTGGTGGCGTACCGGCTGGGCGCGACGCCCGCCGGCGAGTCGCAGATCGCCGCCGTCCTGGTGACCATCGGCGCGTTGGCGATGCTCGTCGGACTGACCCTGCCCACCTGGGGCCCGGCGGTGGACACCGGGCGGATCTGGACGCGGCGGCAACGCTCCTGGCGGCAACTCGCCCCGTTGTGGCGGGCGGTGACCAGCGCCGCACCTCAACTCGTCCTCGACGAGCGCGCACACCGGACGACCGTCGCGCTGCGCGACATCGACTACGCGCTACACCGGCGGATCACCGAGATCCGCGATGGCCGGTTGGCGCTGCGGCCGTACATCGACCAGCGGATCGCGCGGGCCGCCGGTCGACTGGCCGACGACGCCGGCCTCGACGACGAAAGCCGCTCGGCGCTGGTCGAGGCCGCCATGATCGCCGCCGGTGTCCGCCAAGCGGAGGCCGGCGCGCCGGTGTCGCGGCCCGACCTGTCCGACCCGTACGACCCACCCGACGGCTATCCGGGCGAGATCGCCTGGCTGAGCCAGGTGGCCCGGTGGTACGGACGCTCCGCGCTGGTCGACCGCGCGCGGATCGTGGACCGGCCAGCCGAGTGACCCGTACCGGCGGCACGGCGGCGACAAAAGAGAAGCTGACGCTGATGGAGGACCCACGGCGATGAAGGACCGGTACGCCAACCTGCGACGGATCCGCACCCAGGACCCCGAGCGGGACTACCTGGAGATCTATCAGACAATGGTGCGCCGGGAGTTCCCGTGGGACAGCAAGCTCGGGCTCAACCTGGCGTTCAACCGGTCCTTCTCCCTCCCGCGCGTCGCCGCGCTGCACGTGGCGACCGGCGAGCTGCTGCGGCACACCCGCAAACGCGTCGACGACACCGGCCTGCTGATGTACGAAATGCTGCTGCACGGCTTCGACCACCCCCGGGGCCGGGAGTCGGTCCGCCGGATCAACCAGATCCACCACCGGTACGACATCGCCGACGAGGACTACCGCTACGTCCTCGGCTGCCTGGTGGTGGTGCCGATCCGCTGGCTGGGACGGTACGGCTGGCGGGCGCCCTGCTGCCACGAACGCGCCGCCGCCTACCACTACTACCGGCAGCTGGGGCGGCGGATGGGGATCGATGACATTCCCGGCTCCTACGACGAGTTCGCCGCCTGGTTCGACGCGTACGACGCGGCCCAGTTGCGGTTCAGCCCGCAGGCGGCGCGGATCGAACAAGCCACCCGGGCACTGTTGCGCGGCCGCCTGCCCCGCCCGCTCGCCCCGGTCGGCGACGCGCTGGTCACCGCCATGTACGACGATCGACTACGAGCCGCCACCGGGCTCACCGCCGCACCGGTGGCGGTCCGTGTCGGCCTGCACGTCGGGCTGAGGCTACGGGCGGGCCTTTTGAGGTGGGCCGCCCGACCCCGCCGCCAGCCGCTGTTCGCCGACGGCATCCGTACCCCGACCTATCCGGACGGATATCGGATCTCCGATCTTGGTCCCGCCGGTCAATGATCGGTCCCGCCGGTCAATGATCGGTCCCGCCGGTCAATGATCGACCACTGTCGGGTCTATCCACGCCGGTGGACGTGGTCACAGCGCCCTCGGCCATGCCCGATCCAGCCGGCGAGGCCTTAGCATTCGTTCATGACAGTGCCATCCGAGAACCTGGGCCCGGCCGGGGACTTCCCACCGACCGCGCCGCAGCAGTGGCGGCGGCTGGTGCTCGGCGTACTGCGTAAATCCGGTGCCGCCGGCCCGGACACGCCCATCGACGGCGTCGACGATCTCCTCGCCACGACGACCTACGACGGGATCCGCGTCGCCGCGCTGCACACCCGCCCGGCGACGCCGCCGGCGATCGGGACACCCGGGGCGGCACCGTTCGTCCGTGGTGCCCAGCTGCTGCGCGACGGCGGCGGCGCGGGCGGCACCACGCCGGCCGACACGGTCGCCGGGTGGGACGTGCGGGCCCGGTACGCCGACCCGGATCCGAAGGCCACCCGGGAGGCGGTGCTGACCGATCTCGCCAACGGGGTCACCTCCGTCTGGCTGGACCTGAGCTCCGGCGGGCTGGAGCCGGCCGACCTCGGCGACGCCCTCGACGGGGTGCACCTCGATCTGGCCGGTGTCGTCCTCGACTCCGGCGGACGCGGGCTCCCGGCGGTCGAGGCGTTCCTGGCGCTGGCCGCCAGTCGCCGTACCGACCCCGCCGAGCTGACCGGCAACCTCGGTCTCGACCCGGTGGGCTGGCAGGCCCGGACCGGCGAGCCGGCCGACCTGTCCGGGCTGACCGATCTGGTGGGCCGCCACGCCGACCGCTATCCCCGGCTGCGGTCGGTCTGTGTCGACGCCACCAGCTATCACGAGGCCGGCGGTAGCGACGCGCAGGAGCTCGGTTGCGCTCTGGCCACCGGGGTGGCGTACCTGCGGGCCCTGACGGCGGCCGGACTCGACGTGTCGGCCGCCTTCGCCGAGCTGGAGTTCCGGTACGCCGCGACCACCGACCAGTTCCTGACCATCGCCAAGCTGCGCGCCGCCCGACGGATGTGGTCCCGGGTGGCGCAGCTGTGTGGCGTACCGGACGCCGGTCGGCAACGTCAACACGCGGTGACGTCTCTGGCGGCGATGACCGCCCGGGACCCGTGGGTCAACATGCTGCGGACCACGGTCGCCTGCTTCGCCGCCGGAGTCGGCGGGGCCGACGCGGTCACCGTGACCCCGTTCGACGCGCGGTACGGGCCGCCCGACGGCTTCGCCCGACGGATCGCCCGCAACACCCAGTCGGTGCTGCTGGCCGAGGCGCATCTCGGCCGGGTGCTCGATCCGGCCGGCGGTTCCTGGTACGTCGAGCGGCTCACCGCCGACCTGGCCACGGTCGCCTGGGAGTGGTTCACCCGGATCGAGCGGGCCGGCGGCATCGCCACGGCCCTGGCCACGGGCCTCGTCGCGGAGGAGATCGAGGCCACCTGGGCCGAACGGGCGGCCAACCTGGCGCACCGGCGGGATCCGATCACCGGGGTCAGCGAGTTTCCCGACCTGGCCGAGGGCCCGCCGCGCGACGCCTCGGCCCGGCCGGCGCAGAGCGGCACAGCGGATCGGCCGGCGCAGAATGGCGCGCTGCCTCGCCGGTTCTACGCGCAGGACTTCGAAGCCTGCCGGGACCGCGCCGACGACCACCTGGCCGCCACCGGCACCCGACCATCGGTCTTCCTCGCCACGCTCGGTCCGCTGGCGGCGCACGGCGCCCGGGTCGGCTTCGCCACGAACCTCTTCGCGGCCGGCGGTATCGCCACCTCCCGGGCCGGGGCACCGGACGACGACCCGGCCGCCATCGCCGCCGCGTTCGCCGCCGACCCGACGATTGTCGCCTGCGTGTGCGGCACCGACCAGGCGTACGGCGAGCGCGCCGCGCCGCTGGCCGCCGCGCTCACGGCGGCGGGTGCCAAGCGCGTGTGGCTGGCCGGGCGGCCAGCCGGGATCGACCACGTCGACGGCTATCTGTACACCGGCTGCGACGCTCTGGCCGTACTGGAGACCACGCTGGACGACCTGGGGGTGGCACGATGATTCCGGACTTCCGCGACGCGCGGCTCGTCGACCCGGACGCCGACCCGGACGCCGAGCCGGCCACACCCGCTTCGCACCCAACCGCCGAGCTGGACGAAGCAGGCGCAAGGGCTTGGACGGCAGCGGTGCGGGAGCACACCGGCCGGGACCCACGGGAGCTGGCCTGGGACACCCCGGAGGGGATCCGGGTGGCTCCGCTGTACACCGCCGAGGACCTGGCGGGGCTGGAGTTCCTGGACACCTGGCCCGGCATCCCGCCGTACCTGCGGGGGCCGTACCCGACGATGTACACCACCCAGCCGTGGACGATCCGCCAGTACGCCGGATTCTCCACCGCCGAGGAGTCCAACGCCTTCTACCGGCGCAACCTCGCCGCCGGCCAGAAGGGCCTGTCGATCGCGTTCGACCTGGCCACCCATCGCGGCTACGACTCCGATCATCCTCGGGTGGCCGGCGACGTCGGCATGGCCGGGGTGGCGATCGACTCGATCCTCGACATGCGGCAGCTCTTCGACGGGATCCCGCTGGAGAAGATGAGCGTGTCGATGACCATGAACGGCGCGGTCCTGCCGGTGCTGGCGCTCTACATCGTCGCGGCCGAGGAACAGGGGGTGGCGCCGGAGCGGCTGACCGGGACCATCCAGAACGACATCCTCAAGGAGTTCATGGTCCGCAACACCTATATCTATCCGCCCGGGCCGTCGATGCGGATCATCTCCGACATCTTCGCCTACACGTCGGCGCGGATGCCGAAATTCAACTCGATCTCGATTTCCGGTTACCACATTCAGGAGGCCGGGGCCACCGCTGACCTGGAACTGGCGTACACGCTGGCCGACGGTGCGGAGTATCTGCGGGCCGGGCGGGCCGCCGGGTTGGACATCGATGTGTTCGCCCCCCGGTTGTCGTTCTTCTGGGCGATGGGGATGAACTTCTTCATGGAGGTCGCCAAGCTTCGGGCGGCCCGGCTGCTCTGGGCCAAGCTGGTCCGCCAGGCTGGCGCGACCAACGCCAAGTCGTTGAGTCTGCGGACCCACTGCCAGACCTCCGGCTGGTCGCTGACCGCGCAGGACGTCTACACCAACGTCATTCGTACCTGCGTCGAGGCGATGGCCGCGACCCAGGGACACACCCAGTCGCTGCACACCAACGCCCTGGACGAGGCTCTCGCGCTGCCCACCGACTTCTCCGCCCGGATCGCCCGCAACACCCAGCTGTTGCTCGCCCACGAATCCGGCACCACACGGGTGATCGATCCGTGGGGCGGCAGCTTCTACCTGGAACGGCTCACCCATGATCTGGCCCGGCGGGCCTGGGAGCACATCACGGAGGTGGAGGCGGCCGGAGGGATGGCCCGAGCCATCGACGACGGGCTGCCCAAGCTGCGGATCGAGGAGGCCGCCGCGCGGACCCAGGCGCGGATCGACTCCGGCCGGCAGCCGGTGATCGGGGTCAACCGCTTCCGGCCGGAGGCGGACGAGCCGGTCGAGGTGCTCAAGGTCGACAACACGGCGGTACGGGCGGCGCAGCTGGCGAAGTTGCGTCAGCTGCGCGCCGAACGCGACGAGGCGGACTGTGCCGCCGCGCTCGACGCGCTGACCCGGGCCGCCGGCCGACCGACCTCGCCGGGCGACGACGATCTCGACGGCAACCTGCTGACGCTGGCGGTCCGGGCGGCGCGGGCCCGGGCCACCGTCGGCGAGATCTCCACGGCGCTGGAGCGGGTGTACGGCCGGCACGCCGCGCAGATCCGTACCATCACCGGGGTGTACCGGCGGGAGGCGGGAGCGGTGGCCGCGATCGAGCAGGCCCGGACGGCGGCCGCCGACTTCGCCGAGGCGGAGGGGCGCCGACCCCGCATCCTGGTCGCCAAGATGGGCCAGGACGGCCACGACCGGGGGCAGAAGGTCGTCGCGTCCGCCTTCGCTGACCTGGGGTTCGACGTTGACGTCGGTCCGCTGTTCCAGACCCCGGCGGAGGTGGCGCGGCAGGCGGTCGAGGCAGACGTGCACTTGGTCGGGGTCAACTCCCTGGCCGCCGGGCACCTCACCCTGGTACCGGCGCTGCGCGACGAGCTCGCCGCGCTGGGCCGCG
The DNA here is from genome assembly GCF_029626025.1 of Solwaraspora sp. WMMD406. Lineage (NCBI taxonomy): Bacteria > Bacillati > Actinomycetota > Actinomycetes > Micromonosporales > Micromonosporaceae > Solwaraspora > Solwaraspora sp. WMMD406. The sequence goes on along the minus strand of NZ_JARUBF010000001.1, from coordinate 4,191,463 downwards.
ACGACATCATGATCATCGTGGGGGGTGTGGTCCCGCCGCAGGACTTCGACGCGTTGCGCGCCGCCGGAGCGGCGGCGATCTTCCCACCCGGTACGGTGCTGGCCGATGCCGCGCTCGACCTGCTCGGCGAGCTGTCCCGGCGGCTCGGGCATCCGGGTCTCGCCGGCCCGCCGCCCGGCGGGCCGGCACCGACGGAAGCCGGGGCCGGATGACCGGATCGCCCCGACCATCCCCGGCGGTCGCCGACTACGTCGCCGGTGTACGGGCCGGTACGCCAGCGTGGATCGCCCGGGCGATCACCCTCGTCGAGTCGACCCGGCCCGACCACCGCGCCCGGGCGCAGGAGCTGCTGGTGGCGCTGGCCCCGGACGCCGGGCGGGCCAGCCGGGTCGGGGTGACCGGCGTGCCCGGCGTCGGCAAGTCGACCTTTATCGACGAGCTCGGCAGCCGGCTCATCGCCGCCGGTCATCGGGTCGCGGTCCTCGCGGTGGATCCGTCATCGACCCGGACCGGCGGGAGCATCCTGGGCGACAAGACCAGGATGGCGCGGTTGGCGGCGTCGACGGCGGCGTTCGTCCGGCCCTCCCCCACCGCTGGCACGCTCGGCGGGGTGGCCCGGGCGACCCGCGAGGCGATGGTGGTCGTCGAGGCCGCCGGCTACGACGTGGTGCTGGTGGAGACCGTCGGTGTCGGACAGTCGGAAACGGCGGTCGCCGAAATGGTGGACACCTTCCTGCTGCTGACCCTGGCCCGCACCGGCGACCAGTTGCAGGGCATCAAGAAAGGGGTGCTGGAGCTCGCCGACGTGATCGTGGTCAACAAGGCCGACGGGACGCATGCCGACGCGGCCCGGTCTGCCGCCCGGGAGTTGGCCACCGCGCTACGGATGCTCGGTGGCGCCGCCGAGGGATGGACCACGCCGGTGCTGACCGCCAGTGGACGCGACGGCAGCGGGCTCGACGAGGTCTGGCAGCGGGTCACCGCCCATCAGGACCACCTGCGCACCAGCGGCGAACTCGCCCGACGGCGGCAGCGCCAACAGATCCGGTGGATGTGGTCGATCGTCCACGACACCCTGCTCGACCGGTTGCGGACTCATCCGGCGGTGGTCGCGCTCGGTCCACAGGTCGAGGCCCGGGTGCTCGCCGGCGACAGCACGGCGGCGCAGGCGGCAGCCGAGTTGCTGGGCGCCTTCACCGGCGGGCACGACGGCCGTACCCGGTCCTAGCCGACGGCGGGAAGGATCCGGCGCAGCTGACCGGGGGGTGCGGACCGGTGCCGCCACTCCCGTGGGTAGCCGACCGACACCTCCTCGAACCGTACCCCGTCGTAGTACGTGGTGCGGGGGATGTGCAGGTGCCCGTAGACCATGACCGTGGCGCGGAACCGCCGATGCCAGTCGGCTGTCCGATCGGTGCCGCACCACATGGCGAATTCCGGGTAGCGCAGCACGTTCATCGGATCGCGGACCAACGAGTAGTGGTTGATCAGTACGGTCGGCAGCTGCGGATCGGTCTCGGCCAGTCGTTGCTCGGTGAACGCCAGGCGTTGCCAGCACCATTGCTCGCGGCTGGGATACGGGTCCGGGTGCAGCATCATCTCGTCGGTGCAGACGATCCCGGTGCCCTGCGCGTACGCCAGCCCTTCGGCCTTGTCGCGGGTGCCCGGTGGCAGAAAGCTGTAGTCGTACAGAGTGAACAGCGGGGCCACCGTGGCCGGCCCGCCGCCGCCGGTCCACACCAGATAGGGATCCTCCGGGGTACGGACCCCGAGCGCCCGGCAACGCTCCACCAGGTGGGCGTAGCGTTCCACCCCCCGCAGCCGGACCGGATCGTGCGCCGTGGTCCACAGCTCGTGGTTACCGGGCACCCAGATGACCTCGGCGAACCGCTCCCGCAGCAGGCCGAGCGCCCATTCGACGTTGGCGATCGTCTCCGCGACGTCGCCGGCGACGATCAGCCAGTCCTGCGGCGACGGCGCCCGCAGGTCGGCCACGATCTGGCGGTTCTCGGCGTACGCGATGTGCAGGTCGCTGATCCCCCACAGGGTCGGCTGCGGCCCGTCGCGCCCGACCGGGTCCCGGCCGACGCCGGATGCCGGCGGACCTCCCGATACCCGCGCACCGGCCAGCCCACCGCTGACCGGATCGCCGCCACCTGCCGTCGTGCTGTCCCACGTCCCGTCCGCCACCTGTCCGATGATGCGTCACTGCGGGCATATCCGGTAGATCCACCGACGAGATCACTCCGGTTTGGCCGGCCGGGAGCTGTCGCCTACCCGACACCACACCGGTGCGCCCTTCGCCATCTGCACCGTGGTCCGCCGCTGACGACCGGGTTTCACGATATTGCGCGCCATCCCCTGACAGCGTCGCGATGCCGCTGGGTGCCGTGGAACGTCAGACTCGACAAAGGGCGATAAATCCGCTATCGAGAGGCTCATCACCCAATTGGATAGTCCCATTCTGATGACATCCGAATCGTCGATCCACACGATCAGGACGGCCGCTCATTTCCACCCGGCACAGGAGTTGTCCGGTCGACGTACTGAGGCAACAATCAACCTGGACAAACAACCGGGTCGGGAAGGGGTCCACCTTGGGGCGTCCAGAGCGTCAGCTCAATGACAGCGCCGGTCCGATACCAGCGTTCGCGGCGGAACTGCGGGCACTGCGCGATTGCGCCGGGCGTCCAAAGTACGCGGCGCTGTCACGCCGAACAGGTCGATCGCAGACGGCACTGTCCGAAGCCGCTGGCGGGCGAAGGTTTCCCACCTGGGAGACGGTCGCCGCGTTCGTCGAAGGGTGCGACGGTGACCTGGAATACTGGCGCGTCCGCTGGCAGCAGACCGCGAACCAGGTCAACGGCAGCACCGCACCATCCGGTACGGAACCGCTCGGCGGCCATCGCCAGACCGAGGACACGGGCACCGGCGCCGGCGACACCGCGACAGATCAGGTCGACACGGCCGAGCCGACCCGACACCAGCCGACCGAAGACCAGGTGGCCGGGCACCAGCCGGCCGAAGACCAGTCGCCTGGGCACCAGCCGACCGAGCGCCAGGTGGCCGTCACCGCGCGCCGCCCGACACGCCGACGCCGTACGGTGTCCTGGCTCGCCAGCGTGGCGGTCGGCGTCGGGGCGATCGCCCTGCTCGGCGCGACGATGACCCGACCGCAGACCCCGGCACCCCCAGACGGGGAACCGACCGTCGTCGCCCCGGTCAGCGCGGTCGCCGACGGAGCCGACCCCAAGGACAGCGGTTGCGCGCTGGACCCGGACGTGGTGAGCGTCGACCAGGTCGAAACCAGTCTCGGTCGGCAGGCGCTGGGAGTGATCGAACTACGTTACTCCCCGATGTGTGGAGTGGCCTGGCCGAGGTTTCTGCCGTACGCCGTCGAGCGCATCCCGTACGGGACCCGGCTGCACGTCGACGTCGTGCGGCCGGCCGACGGCGCGCGGGCGGAATTCATAGCCGAATACGCCGGTACCGGGACCTTCGGCAACGTGTTGCACAGCACCCGCGACTGTGTGCAGGCCGAGGTGCGGATCGACATGCCGGAAAATCCGGACGGCGCGAGTGCTCAGACGGCTTGTTTCCGGGGACGGGTCCGCGAAGGTGCCGGCTGACGCGGCGACCGTCCCCGCGACGGGGTCGTCAACCGGCGCCGATCGGCCAGGTCCAGAAGGTGACCGCCACACCGTCGTCCACACCGAGCAGCAGGTGACCATCCCCGGCCGCCACGGCCGCCACCCGGTCGGCACCGGCCGGCAGGGGTGCCGGTGGTACCAGTTCCCGCCAGGTCCGCCCGGCGTCCGGTGAGAACCAGAGCCGATGGTCGGCACCGGTCGTCGTCACCGCGACCATCGCGGCACCGCTGGCGGTCAGCGATCGGACCTGAGGTACGCCGCTGCCGTCGGTGCTGCCGAAGGTGCCGACGGTCCGCCAGCCGTCGCCGTCGTCGCGCCAGGCGGCGAACCAGTCCCCGTGTAGCCCGGCGGCCACCGGCGCGCCGTCGACGTTCACCAGCCGCTGCAGTTCTTCGTTGTCGGGGCCGCCGTCGACGGTCGTGCGCTGCCACCGCTGGCCATCCGTGGAATGCCACAACAACGGATCACGGTCGATGCGTCCGGGTCGGGTCAGCGCTCCGGCCAGCAGCCAGCCGTCGCCGTCGGCGAGCGCGTCGTAGGCCCAGGTCCGTCCCTGGTCGTCGCTGGCCAGGCCGGGTCGGGCCTCGACGATGTCGAACGCGGCGGCGTCGTCGGAGGTCCAGACCGCCGCTCCGCTGATCCGGTTGCCGACGATCAGCCAGGTGGGTCCGCCGCCGCCCGTACCGGTGGTAGGGGCCGGCGGCCGTGGTGAGGTGGCGGCCGGGTCGGCGGGGCTACCCGGCGCGGCGACGATCCGGCCGACGTTGACCGCCGCCGGGCCGCCGAACAGTTCGAAGCCGGCCTCGACCTCCACCAGGGTGCCGTCCGGTCGCTGCCGCCAACTGCTGGTACGCGGGTTGCCGTGCGCTCCGCCGCTCATCGCGCCGACCGCTGCCAGTCGACCGTCCCGGCAGGCGGCGGAGGACAGGATGTTGAGCCGACCGTAGTGCGACCGGGCCTCGGTCGGCACCCGCCGCCAGCGCGAGGAGTCGGCGCTGTGCCAGGCCGCCGGACTGGTGGTCGCGTCGGCGGCAACGTCGGCGCCGACGGCGTACCAGTGCCCGGCGCACCAGGTGAGCTCACGCACGACGACTCTGGCCGTGCCCGGCGGCGGGTCGGGCAACGACACCGGTTCCCAACGGACGGTCAGCGGCGGCGCGGTCGACGGGCCGGGCGGCGGTTCCGAGGTGGTCTCCGCCTGGCACGCGCCGACGACCAGCACAGCGACCAGCACGGCGACCAGCGGCAGGGCGCGTCGCGGCCCGGGACGCGACGCCATCCGGGGTGCGGCCGCGGCGGACCGACGTCGACGACGGCCGGGCCCGAGCGACGCCATGCCAACCATCGGTCCATTGTACGCAGTACGCAGCCGATGTCCGACTGGCTAGACTGAATCATGGACGTCGATTTCATGGTGATCGGTGGCGGCATCGCCGGTGCCAGCGCCGGGTTCCACCTGTCGTCGCGGGGCACCGTCCTGGTGATCGAGATGGCCGCCCACCCGGGAACGCATTCCACCGGACGCTCGGCCGCGCTCTACTCCCCCTACTACGGCAACCCGGTGGTACGCGCGCTGACCCGGGCCAGCCGGGATTTCCTGGCCCGGCCGCCGGCCGGGTTCACCGAGCATCCGCTGCTCACCCCGCGCGGGGTGCTCGCGCTGTGCCCGCCGGGAGCCGAGGAGCAGTTCACCGCCACGCTCGCCGAGGGACAGACGGCCACCGTACCGGCTCGGGAGATCGACCCGGTGGAGGCGGCCGCGCTCTGTCCGGCGGTCCGACCCGGCTGGTACACCCGGGCCATGCTCAAGCCGGACACCTGGGACATCGACGTCGACTCCCTCCATCAGGGAATGCTGCGCCGCATCCGGGCCGCCGGGGGCACGGTCCTACGCGACGCGCGGGTCGACTCGATACGACCCGAGGGCGACGGATGGCGGATCCACACGCGCGACGGGTCACACCGCGCCCCGGTCGTGGTCGACGCCGCCGGCGCGTGGGCGGACCAGGTCGCGGTGGCCGCCGGCGCCGCGCCCGTCGGTTGCGTACCGTTGCGCCGTACCGCCTGCGTCGTCGACGTCCCGGCCGACCTGCGGCCGCAGGGCTGGCCGATGGTGACCGACGTGACCGCGACGTTCTACCTCAAACCCGAATCAGGTGGGCTGCTGATCTCGCCGATGGACGCCCAGCCGGATCCGCCGGGTGACGCCCGCCCGGACGACCTGGACGTGGCCCTGGGCATCGCCCGGGTCGAGGCGGCGACCACCGTGCCGATCCGGCGGGTCCGGCACGCCTGGGCCGGGCACCGCACCGCGACCGCCGACGACACTCCCGTGGTCGGCGTTGACCCGTGTCTTGACGGGTTCGTCTGGCTGGCCGGGCTCAGCGGGTACGGCGTGCAGACCGCGCCGGCCCTCGGTCAACTGGTCGCGGCGGCGGTCGGTGGCGTGCCGGCCACCGGTGAACTGGCCACCGTGGCCGCAGCGCTCTCGCCGGCCCGATTCCGCCGACCACCGCAACCGGCTGGTTGACCACCGGAGCCCGCCGGCAGACCACCGCAACCGGCCAGTCAGCCGGCGGCCGGGAAGCCGGCGGCCGGGAAGCGGTCAACCGGCGGCCGGACGCTCGGCGACCACCGCCGATCGGGGTGCGGCGCGGATCCCGACGGCCGCGACCGCACCGGAGACGACCGCGAACCCGAGCATCGCCAGAAACGCCACCCGGTAGCCGGCCAACCCGACGATCAGCCCGGTGAGCGGGCCACCGACGACCAGGCCGACATCCCAGAACGAGGTGAACATCCCGAGCGCGGCGCCCTGGTGCGCCGGTTCGGTCCGGTTGATCACCAACAACGCCAGGGCGGGGAAGAGCAGCGACAGGCCGGCGCCCATCACGAGTCCACCGACGACCGCCACCAGCAGGTTGGGCGCGACCGCCACCAGCGACAGGCCGACCGCCTCCACCATCGCCGACCAGATGGCGACCCGCCGGGCACCGAGGCGGTCCGGCCAGTGCCCGGCGAGCAGCCGGACCCCGATGTAGGTGAAGCCGAAGGCGTTGAACGCGGCGATCCCGTTGGCCACCCCCCGCTCGGCCATGTGTAGCGCGACGAAGCCGGCGAGGGCCGCGTACCCGAGCGCGGCCAGGGACAACGCGACCCCGGGCGTGAGCGCGCTGGTCGGGAAGATCGCCGCCCGCCCGGCGGCGGTGGCCCGCGCGGCGGGGGGCATGCTGGCGACCAGCGCCAGACCGGCCAGGATCGAGACGACGCAGAGGATCCACGCTGCCGGGTACCCACCGGCACGCATCGCCACCGTGCCGAGCAGCGCGCCGACGGTGATGCCGATCCACATGTAGATCCCGTACAGGCCGACCACCCGGCCCCGACGCTCCGGTGGGGACAGCGACACCAGCCAGGCGGCACCGGCGGTGTAGACCGCGCCCTCCCCCACCCCGTGCACGATCCGCACCGCGACCAGTGCCGGCACTGAGTCCGCCAGCAGGTAACCGACCCCGCCCAGCGCGCTGACGGCCGCGCCGACCAGCATCACCTGGCGGTAGCCGTACCGGTCGGCGAGTCGGCCGGCGACCGGCCGGGCGAGGACCGCCGCGACGGCGATGGCACCGACGACCACGCCGACGGCGACGGTTCCGCCGCCGATCTCGTCCCGCACGAGGAACGGCAGCACCGCCAGGGACGCGCCGACCGCGAGCATGCAGCACAGGATCGCACCGAACAGCGGCACCATCGGCCGATAGAAGCCGACGGCGTCCGACCAGCGTCCCATCAGGATTCCTGCCCGGCCGGTACGACCAGGAAGAAGTGGGTCGGCAGGTGCACCGCGAGTCCCTCGTGGACCTCGGCGCAGACGGCCCGGCCGTCGGTGGCGAAGGTACCCGGCGGCGGATCGTCGACCCGGATCGCCGAGCGTCCGGCGTCGAGCAACCGGGCGGCCATCGCGAAGTCACCGACCAGCGCCGTGCCGGGGGGCACCATCCGGGTCCGACTGATCCGCACGCCGTTGCTCGTCAGATCGGCGAGCACGCCCCGGCCCACCAGGTGGAAGTAGTAGTCCTGCGGGTTGACGATCATGCCGTGCGCGGTGGCGCCGGTCTGTTCGATCTCGTCGCAGGCGGTGAGCAGGCCGGTGACGTAGTCGCCCCGGTACGGCAGCCGGGCGATCTGCCGGTTGCGCAGCAGGCCGTACTCCCCGATGGTGAGGGCCTGGTTTTCGGCGGTGGCCAGCCGGACGAGCAGCCGGTGATCGATGAAGACGGCCAGTGCCTGCGGATCGGCGGCGAGTTCGTCGGGTACCTGCACCCAGGCCCGGATCGGCCGGACCCGGGCCTCGGTGGTGCCGAACCGGAACGCCGCCTCCCGCCGGAGCCGCGACTCGTGGACCCGGTCCGGATACTCACCGCGCGACTCCGACCAGATCCGGACGGTGTCGGTGGTGACCGGCTGGCTGCGCAGCAGGTTCCGGACGGTGATCCGGGGGCGCTGCGCCGTCGGCTGGAACGCCTCGGTGATGGTGTAGTCGAAGCGGACCTCGGCGTGGTGCGGATCGGCCAGGTAAGCGGCGGCGAACAGCTGCCCGGGCGAGGGCACGTCGCCGTCGGACGCGGCGGTCGCGCCGGCCTGCGCGGCGGTACGGGGGGATTCGGCGGCCATGGTCAAGACAGTGCCTCCCGTCAGATGAAGTGCTCGGCGAATCGCTGGTAGAACGGATAGTGGTGGTCGAAGTACGTCCGGAGAACGGGGTCGTTCGACGCGGTCACCGGATAGTCGCGGGCCGGCTCGGCGAAGCCGGTGCTGCCGATCACGTCGAGATGCCAGCGACGGGTCCGGGACCACTCGGTACGGTCCTGCGCCGGCCAGCGCAAGGCGTGCGGCAGGTAGGGCAGCCCGACGGCGGCGCAGTAGGCGGCGACGACCCGGTGCGGTTCGCGGACCAGCCGCTCGGCGGAGATCACCGTCGGCACCCGGCCGGTGACCTCACGGGCCAGGCAGAACAGTTCCCACTGGTGTTCGTAGCCGATCTCGGCGCAGGTCACCTTGGGGTTCATGGCGAAGTGTGAGCTGATGGTCCGCTCCGGATGCCGCACGATGAAGGTGTGCACCAGGCCGGCGGCGTCGCGCGGATGGTCGAACAGATGCCGGTAGCGGTACTCGACGGTGTCCTTGACGAACACGGGGCGCCGCCGGGCCAGGACGGTCAGGTGGGCGTACAGCCGCGCCGCCGAGGTGACGGTGACGGTGCCGTCGGCACCGTCGGGTACCGCGACCGCGCCGAGGTCGGTCAGCGTCACCATCGGTTCGTGGACGACGGTGATGTCCCCGCGCGCGATCATCATGCGCAGGAACGCGGTGGACACGGCCCGAGGGTGCGCCCACATCACGATCACCGGCGCGGCCGTACCCCGGTCCGGCCCGGCGTCCACCGTCACTGCGACCACCAGGTCGGGGTCCGGTCCCAGCGGTGCCGGCGCAGCCGGGAGCGCACCGCCGGGTCCAGCGGCGTGCCGTCGCTGACCGCCAGGTTGGCCCGTACGTGAGCCGTCCGGCGCATCCCGGGGATGACGGTCGCGACCGCCGGATGGTCGAGGATGAACCGCAGGGCGAGTTCCGGCATGGTCATCCCGGCCGGTACGTCGGCGGCCAACGCCTCGGTACGGGAGACGGTAGGCGGCAGGTTCTCCGGTCCGAAGTAGGTGCTGCGCCAGTCGTCGGCGGGCCAACTACTGTCGGCGGTCAGGGTGCCGGTCAACGAGCCCTCGTCGAACGGCACCCGGGCGATGATGCCGATGTCGTCCCGTTGGGCCCGGGCGAACAGGTCGTCCTCCGGGGCCTGGTCGAAGATGTTGTAGATGACCTGGATGACGTCGACCAGGCCGGTGTCCAGCGCGGCCACGCAGTTGGTCGGCTCCCAGCGGTTGACGCTGATCCCGACGCCGTCGATCAGGCCTTCCTCCTTGAGCGCCGTGATCGTCTCCTGCCACCGGGGATCCTTGGCCCAGCGGTCCTCCCAGACGTGGAACTGCACCAGGTCGATCCGCCCGACCCCGAGGTTGTCCAGACTGCGTCGGGTGTAGTCACGGATGTGGTCGACGGGGAACACGTCGTCCAGGGTGTCGGCCGGCCCCGGCGGCCAGGCCCGATTCTTGGGCGGGATCTTGGTGGCGACGTAGAGCCGCCGGTCGGGGTGGCGACGCAGCAGCGCGCCGAGCATCTGCTCGCTGACGCCGCGCCCGTACACCCAGGCGGTGTCGAAGAAGGTGCAGCCCAGCTCGACGGCGAGGTCGAGACAGGCCGGCGCGGTGTCGTAGTCCCAGCCGGTGAATCCGCCGGGTCCGCCGCCGATCCCCCACATGCCGTACCCGACCTCGCTGACCTGCCAGCCCAGGCGGCCCATCCGGCGATATCTCATCGGCGTCGTGCTCCTTTCGTCGAACGTGCCCGGCGTCGCATCGGCGAGGCCGGCGGGTGCGCACGCGGGCGCGGACGGCGGGTCACGTCGCACCTGCCGGCACCGGCGGCCGCAGGTCGTGACCAAGCCAGTTCCGGTACGCCTCGACCGGTTTCCGTAACGGCTGGTCGACCAACCCCCAGCGGCGTTCGAACCACTGGCAGACGTCCTTGCGGAACAGTCGCGGATTGTCGCTGAGCAGCGAGCTGAACACCCGAGCCAGATGGGACTCGTCGAACGGAGCGGCGTCGACGGATCGACCGAGCCCGCGCGCGTCGGTCGGGCGGTCGTCACCGGCCGGCCAGCTGGCGACCGGTGCTGCGACCTCACCCAGCGGCAGCAGGCGACGCAGCAACGCCAGTTCCGGATCCCCGGACCTGGCGGCCGCTTCCAGCCGGTCCAGGAACCGCGCGCAACCGACCCGCTGGATCGGATCACCGGCGGCGGACAACACGTCGCCCAGGCAGACGCTCTGTGGATGGAAGACGTGCAGCGTACGGCCCCAGGCCAGGGTGTCGGTGACGCTGGCGACGACCCGGCGCGCGACGTAGTCCACCGGCGTGTAGTCGGAGCGGACGACGACGTCCGGGCGTACGCCGAGCCGGTGGAAGGCGGTGAGCAGCAGGTGCGTCAGTGCCCGTCGGTGCGGGTGGGCACCGACGGCGCTCGGCAGCACCTCGCCGAGCCGCAGCACGGTGACGGTGGCGCCGCGTCGGCGGGCGTGGTCGAGGTGGCGTTCGGCCACCCACTTCGATCGGCTGTAGCCGCTGACCGGCAGGGTGTCCACGGTGAGCGGACGGTCTTCGGCCACTGGCGCGGCGTCGCAGGCCGCAGCCGTCTGCAACACCCCCAACGTCGAGATGTAGTGCAGTGGCTTCGGCCGATTCGCCATGGCGAGCTCGAGCAACGCCGCCGTGCCGGCGACGTTGGCGGGTCGGTGCGCCCGGTAGTCGAACACGAAGTTGACCAGCGCCCCGTTGTGCACGATCAGGTCCACGTCGGCGGCCAGCCGCGCCCACGTTCCGGCGGACAGGCCCAGTCTGGGCCGTGCCAGGTCCATGGCGTACCCCCGGCACCGCTGGGCGAACGCCGGCTGCCACAGCCCTCGCTGGCGCAGCGCCTGCCGGACCCGGGCGGTCGCGGCGGTGTCGGACGCGGCGCGCACCGCGCACCAGACCTGCAGGTCGGTCCGGATCAGCAGCTCGTACGCGAGCCGGCTGCCGACGAATCCGGTGGCCCCGGTCAGCAGGACGATCCGGGGTCGCCGGCCCGGATCGGCCGGTCCGACATCGCTCGGTGTGGCTGGCCGCAGGTCCCGTCGGATCAGCTCGAGCTCCGGCTCGTCGCGTGGGTGGTCCGCTGCGGACAGGTCGGCGGCGAGCGCGCCGGCGCTCGGGTGGCCGAACAGCCGGGCGACGTCCACCGGTCGCCCGGTCAGCTCGGTCAGCTGTGTGACCACGGTGAGTGCCTGCAGCGAGTCACCGCCGGCGGTGAAGAAGTCCGCCTCGTGCGGCAGGTCGGGCTGGCCGAGCACCGACCGGAACACGGTCAGGGTCTGGCTGGCGAGGTCGGCGGTGGTGCCGGCGGCCGGCGGGGTCACCGTCGGCCGAGACGGCGACGGCGACGGCGAATCGGAGCGCGGCGTCGGGGTGCCCGCCTGCCCGGTCGGTGCGGGTCCGGTCGGGGACTCGCCGGGGGTGACCCGAGCGAGCCGCTGGTGCAGCAGCCCGGCGAGTCGGCGCCGGTCGACCTTGCCGTGGGCGGTGACGGGCAGGCTCGGTAACACCATGAGATGTCGCGGCACGCTGGTCCGGGGCAACTGCCGACGGAGATGGTCGCGCAGCGCGGCCTGGGTGACCGTGGAGTCGGCGGCGACGAACAAGGCGAGCGCCGCGGTCGGCTCGTCGGTGACCAGGGCCAGGGCGTGGTGCACGCCCGGCATCCGCTGCGCGGCCTGTTCCACCTCGCCGAGTTCGACCCGTACCCCGTTGACCTTGACCTGGAAGTCTCGCCGGCCGGCGAACCGCAACCGGCCCTGCTCGTCGAACCAGCCGAGGTCCCCGCTGCGATACAGCCGGTCGCCGGGAATCCCGGGCAGCGGGTTGGCGACGAAGACCTCGGCCGTCCGGGTCGGCGCGCGGTGGTAGCCGGCACCGACGCAGCTGCCACCGATGAGGATCTCGCCGGTGGCGCCCGGCGGCAGTGGCCGCAGCCGGTCGTCGACGACCACGGCGTAGCAGTTGTCGATCGGGCGTCCCAGCGGGATGGCGTCGGCGTCGGCGTCGGTGACCCGGTGGAAGACCATCCCGATCGACGTTTCCGTCGGCCCGTACCCGTTGGTCACCTCCAGCGCGGGCAACTGGTGGCGCAGCCGGCCGATGACGGCCGGGTTGATCTCCTCACCGCCGACGATCAGGTGGCGCAGGGAGCGCAGCTGGTCGGCGAACGCGGGGTCCCGTTCGGCCATCGGTACCAGGGCGTTGAGGACGCTCGGCACGAAGTCGGTCATCGTCACCCGCTCGGCGGCGATGGTGGCGGCGGTGGCGGACAGGTCGAGGAACTCCCCGGCCGCCGGCAGCACCACCCGTGCGCCGGTGGTCAGCGGCCAGAACAGTTGCCAGACCGCCGAGTCGAAGGTGTGCCGGCTGTTCTGCAGCACCACCTCGTCACCGGTGGCCTGGAAGAAACGGGTCATGAACCGGAAGCGGTTGGTCAGGCCGCCGTGGCGGTTGACGGCGCATCGGGGCACGCCGGTCGTACCGGAGGTGAAGATGCCGTAGATCGGGTCGTCCGCTCCGATGACGACGTCGGGGCGACGGGTCGTCGGCGTGAGGCTGTCGTAATCCACGACCAGTGCCCGGGCGGTGTGGGGTGCGGGGATCGGTCCCGGGTCGGCGCTCAGCAGGGGTGTGTCGGTCACCAGGTCGCACACCGCCCGCAGCCGCTCGGCGGGCCAGCGTGGATCGATCGGCACGAAGGCCGCGCCGAGTTTGAGTACGGCCAGGTAGGCAACCGGCAGTTCGAGTCCGTCGGCGAGTAGCACCGGCACCAGGTCGCCGCGGCGAACCTTGGCCGTGGCCAGCACCGTGGCGAGCCCGTTGGCGGCCTCGTCGAGTTGCCGGTAGGTCAGCGACCGGCCGGGCCCGCTGACTGCGACGCGGTTCGGCCAGCGGTCCGCCGTGTCTTCGACCAGGTGGGGAATCGCGCGGAACGGTCCGTCGTCGACGGATCGGCCGGCGTGGTGGGTTAGCAGCAGCCGCCGCGACGCGGTGCCGAGTCCGGCGGTACGCCCGGCCGCCTGCGCCGGATCGGCGGCGAGTTCCCGCAGCACCTCGGCAAAGAGTTCGGCCACGGCGGTCGAACAGCGACGCCACGGGTCGTCGCTGACGCAGCGGACGACGACGATCAGCTGGTCCCCGACGCAGGTCCAGTCGATCCGTACGGTGTCCGGTGTGACGGTCCTCGCCGGTACGCCCGGCGCGCCGACCACCCGCAGGGCGTCGCCGATGTCCTCGACTACCGCGTCGGCGGGTCGAACTCGCCGGCGCAACCAGGTCCGGGCGGCGGGGCCGGCGAGGTCACGCAATTCGGTCGGCGCTGCCTCGGGTAGGTCGAGCACCAGCGCACCGGCGGCACTGTGGATCGCGATCGTCCGGCCGAGCCGGGTCACGGTCTCGGCGGCGGCGAGTGCGGCGAGCACGACCGCCCGAGGCCCGTGCGTCGCCAGGGTGGCGGGTCGGCCGGTGCGGTAGGTCGACACCGCCGGCGGCGACGCTGGGCCGTCGGTGGGCCGGACGAGTTCCGATGTCATCGCCGTGTCCCCCAGGGCAATCTCGACCACCACGACTAAGAACAGAAAGCGATCATGCCGCTACCCAGAGAGGTTAGGCCAAGAATTGATCAGTGGAAATATCTAACTTTCTGTGACCGAGATTTCCGGGCATTTGACACTCAACCGAAAAAACCTCTTTCATCGCCTTATAAAGTATAAGACGGAAAACATACGGGCACCGGAGTCCTGACTGGTCAGTGACTCCGGTGCCCGCACGGTCGGGTGTCGTCAGTGCGTCGGGAAGTTGTCCGCACTACGGATCCGCTCCCGGATCCACACCCCCGCCTCCTTCAACGGTGCCGTTCCGGCGTACGAGCCACCACCGCAGACACCGGTGCGGAACACCGCCCCGGACCGGAAGTCGTCGGAATAGTTCCAGTTCACCCAGCTGATCTTGCGTGCGCCGAGCAGGTCGAGCCACTGCTGGCCACTGACGAAGTCGTTGGCGCCGTCTCCGGTGTAGGTCTGGGTCCCGAACTCGGTGACGAACATCGGCAGCCGGTCGGCGGCCCGGCTGAGCGCCGAGCGGTAGGACTCGTGGTGCGAGCCGGCGTAGAAGTGGAAGGCGTACATGACGTTACCAGCGGCGATCGGGTTGTTGATCACCTCAGCCTCGTTGCCGCCCTCCGACACCCCGAGCGAGGACCAGGCCCGGGTGCCGACCAGCACGATGCCGTCCGGGTCGGCCGCCCGGATCACCGGAATGACCTGCTCGGCGTAGCTCTTGATACTCGCCCAGCTGACGCCGTTGGGCTCGTTGGCGATCTCGTAGAGCACGTTCGGCTTGCCGGCGTGCCGGCGGGCGATCTCGTCGAAGAAGGTCCGTGCCCGGTCCAGGTTGTAGTGGGGATCGCCCGGGGTGAGGATGTGCCAGTCCACGATCGCGTACATGCCCCGGGCGGTGGCCTTCTCGATCAGGTCGTGGACCCGGTTGGTGAAGCCACGCGGGTCGGTCTCGTAACCGTCCTCCTGGACGTACATCGAGATCCGCAGCACGTCGGCCCGCCAGTCGGTGGCCAGGGCGTCGAGCGAGGCGTCGTTGACACACTGGGCGTACCACTGCAGGCCGTGGGTGCTCATGCCGCGCAGTTGGATCGGATGTCCGTACTGGTTGCACAGGTTGACTCCGCAGACCCGCAACTGCCCGTTGATGGCGACCGGCGTCGTGCCCGGGGGGCCGGTCGGCGACGGCGACGGACTGGCCGACGGACTGGGGCTCGGCGGTGGCGTCGTCGGCGGCGTGGTCGGAGCCGGCGGCGTGGTCGGAGCCGGGCCGCCGGCGCAGGCGACGCCGTTGACGGTGCAGGTACCCGGAACGCCACTGCCGGCGACGATGAAGCCGAACGTCGTGCTCGCGCCGGCGGCGACCGTGCCGTTCCAGGCGGCGTTGTCGAAGGTGTGCCGGTTGCCGGCGACACTCATCCGCGCGTTCCACGCCGAGCTGATCCGGGAGCCGGCCGGCAGGTCGAAGCTGACCCGCCAGGAGGTGATTGTGGCAGAGGTGTCGTTGGTGACCGTGAAGCGGCCTTCGTAGCCGCTCCCCCAGTCATTGACTTTTACAAATGCGGCGGTCGCCGCATTGGCTGTTGGAGCCAGGAGCGCCATCACCCCGACCACGACAGCCGCGAGGCCTCCCGCGACGACGAATCTCCAGCTGCGCACGGCGATCTCCCTCGGGAATCCGGGCCAACATATCGACGTGCGACATTAAACAAGATTTCCAGTGAGGTCAACCTGAGGCCCGGTCTCCGCGCCGGTCCAGCTGTCCCACAACCGTTGGTACGGGCCGTCGGCGGCGACCAGCTCGTCGTGGGTGCCGATCTGCACGATCCGGCCGGCGTCCAGCACCACGATCCGGTCCGCCGCGCGGGCCTGGGTCAGCCGGTGCGCGACGATCAGCGTGGTCCGCCGGGCGGTGGCGGCCAACGCGGCCCGTTCGAGCTCCCGCGCACCGGCGCTGCCGGCTTCCGCGGTGGCCTCGTCGAGGATCGCCACGTCCGGATCGGCGAGCACCAACCGGGCCAGCGCCAGCTGCTGCGCCTGGGCCGGGCTCAACGGATGCCCGCCCTCACCCACCACGGTGTCCAGACCGTCCGGCAGGGCCCGCGCCCAGCCGAGCGCACCGACGGTCCGCAACGCGTCGACGATCTCGGCGGTGCCGGCGTCGGCCCGGGCCAGTCGGACGTCGGCGGTCAGCGGGCCGGCGAACACGTGCACGTCCTGACTGATCAGAGCGATCCGGTCGACCAGTCCGGCCGCCGCCGGCGCGGCCAGGTCGACCGTACCGAGCCGGACCGTGCCGACGACCGGCCGGATCAGGCCGGCGGCCACCGCCGCTAGGGTGCTCTTGCCCGCGCCGCTGGCGCCGACGACCGCCACCCGCTCACCCGGGTCGATCCGCAGGGTGATGTCCCGCAGCACCGCCGGGCCGCCGTCGTAGCGGTGGCCGACACCGTCGAGTTCGATCGAGGTGTCGACCGGAGCGGGCGGTACGGTCACCGGCGGCGGTGGCAGATCGGCCACTCCGACCAGCCGCGCCAGGCTCGCGCCCGCCTGCTGGACCTGGTCGAACTCGGCGACCAGGGCACCCAGCGGGTTGAACAGCCGGTGAAAGTACAGCGCGGCGGCGGTGGTCGCGCCGACGGTGGTCGCGTCGGCACGGACCAGCAGGAAACCCACCACCAGTACGGCGCTCAAGCCGACACACTCGGCCCGGTTGAGCCGCGCCCCGAACCGGGTGAACAGGTACAGCACCGTGATGGCCAGGTCCCGGGCCACCGCCGACCGGCGCGCGATCAGCTCGGTGTGCACGTCCTCCAGCCGGTACGCCCGGACCGTGGCGGCTCCCCGCAGCGCCCCGACCACCGCTTGGGCGCGGTCGCCGTTGGCCGCGCGTTGCCGGGCGTAGTACGGCCCGGATCGGGGCAGGTACCAGCGCAGAGCGAGCAGGTACATCGGCACCGCCACCAGGCCGGCCAGCCCGAGCCGCCAGTCGAGGGCGAACAGCCCGCCGACGGTGAGCACCACGGTCAGCAACGCGGACACCAGCACCGGGGCGGTCTCGGTGATGACCCGGGTGACCACCGAGACGTCGTCGCCGACCCGGGCGAGCAGGTCGCCGGTGCCGATCCGCTCCAGCGTTCCCGACGGCAGGTGCAGAGCGCGGTCCAGCACCCGTTCCCGGAGGCGGGCGAGTACGGTTTCGCCGCTGCGGGCGACCAGCGCCGCGCCCAGCCCGGTCAGCACCGCCCCCACCGTGGCCGCGACGGTGACCAGCACCACCGCGCGGACCACCCGATCGGTTCCGGCACCGGCCCGGATGTCGTCGACCAGTTCACCGAGGACCCAGGGTGCCACCAGCCCGGCGGCGCTGGCGGCGAGGACGACCAGCAGCGCGGACAGGCTCAGGCCGGGCAGCCGGCGAAACTCGGTGCCCAGCACCGCCCAGGTACGCCCCGCCGAGGCGATCGGCAGCCGTACCGGGCCCGGATCCGTGCCACTCACCGCAGCACCACCTCCTGGTAGGTCGCGTCGGTGCGGGCGAGGTCCCGATGGTGTCCCTCGTTGACGATCCGGCCGCCGTCGAGGACCAGCACCCGGTCGGCCTGCGCGAGCAGGACCGGACTGCTGGTGATGATCAGGGTGGCCGGCGCGCCAGCGGCGGCCGAAGCACCGGCGGACGTGTCAGCGGCCGAAGCACCGGCGGACGTGTCAGCGGCCGAAGCACCGGCGGCGGCCGCACGGCGCGACGCGGCGAGACCCACGGCGAGGCGCTGCTCGGTCGCCGCGTCGACGGCGGTGGTCGGATCGTGCAGCACCAGGATCGGCGGGTTCGCCAGCAACGCCCGGGCGAGGCCGAGCCGTTGCCGCTGGCCGCCGGAAAGGCTGGCCCCCCGATCGGTGACCTGATGATCGAGACCGGCGGGGTGTCCGGCGACGATGTCGTCGGCGCTGGCGGCGGCAAGCGCCTCGGCCAGCGGCGCGACCGCGCCGTCGTCGCCCCTGCCTGCGGCGCGGATCAGCAGGTTGCCGCGCAGGGTCCCTTCGAACAGGTCGACGTCGTGCTGCTCGACCAGCAGCAGTTCACGGCGGGCGTCGAGGGTGAATTCCTGGGCCGGTACGCCGTCGAGACTCAGCGTCCCGGCGTACTGGTCGGTCGGCACGGCGCCGCGCAGCAGGTCGAGCAGGGCGGCGGCGTCCCGGGGATCGTGCGCCACCACACCGAGTAGTTCACCGGCGGCCAGCCGCAGGTCGACGTCGCGCAGGGTGCGGTAGGAGACGCCGGCCAGGGTGAGCCGGACCGGGGCAGGCGACGGTGCCCGGCGTGGTCCGGGGATCACCACCGGCGGCGCGGCGAGCACCGTGGCGACCCGGTCGGCGGAGGCCCACGCGCTGGCCCCGAGTTGGCCGCAGAAGCCGAGGGCGCGTACCGGCTCGGCGAGGAACTGCGCCAGCCCGACCACTGTGATGAACTCCCCGACGCCGAGCCGGCCGTCGACCGCCATCGCGCCGGCGACCCCGGCGACCGCCGCCAGGAACAGCCCGCCGGCACCGGCGGTGACGCCTTGGTAGACCCCTGTGAGGGTGGTCGCCCGCAGGGTCACCGCGAGGGTCCGCTGGCTGGAGTCGCGGTAGCGCAGGGCGGCGTTGTGCTGGGCGCCGATGCCACGCAGGGCGCGGAGTCCGTCGACCAGGTCGGTGGCCAGTGCGGTGGTGGCCGCCGCCGCGGCCTGCTGGGCGCCGACCCGCCGGGTGACCATCGGCGCGAGCGCCTGCAGGGCGAGCACCACCACCGGCACGCCGACCAGCACCCCGAGCCCCAGCGGAACGTCGATGGCGAGCAGCACGATCGCGGAGACGGCGAGCGCGGCGAACGCGGCGGTGGCCACCGATCCGGCGCGGATCGCCAGCGCGGCGCGTTCGGTGTCGGCCGACGCGATGGCGAGCAGTTCGCCGGAACGTAGCCCGGTACGGTGCCCGCGCGGGTCGAGTGCGCGGGCGGCGACTTCCACGCGCAGCAGGTGCGCCTCCCGTTCGATGGCCGACTCGGTGTGTCGGGCGCCGAAGCGCCAGGCCAGGGTCAGGACGGTGAAGAGCAAGACCAGCCCGAGGACCGAGACGACCAGCGCGGTCCAGTCGCCGGTCGCCACGGCGTGTTCCACGATGAGGCCGATGGCCACCGGTACGGCCGCCTCGGCGACCTGGTGCAGGCTGAGCAACGCCAGGCCGGCGGCGATGCGACGCCGGTGGCGCGACACCGCGCGCCGCAACAACCGGGCAGCGGTCTGCCGGGGTGGATCTGGTGCGGGCACGGGCTCTCCATCGACCACTCGACCACTCGACCGGGATTCGTCGGTGCCACACCGGGAACGCTGGCGGGCCTTAACTGAGGCTAGCCTAACTTCGTCGAGGGTGGTCCATCGGCCGCAGGGGCACCGGACACCCCGCCGCCGAGAATTTCTCGCACCGAGTACTTCTCAAGTACAGATGGACTCAGGTAAAGTCTTTCTCAGCTAGAGAAGTTCTAGTGGGGCAACATCCCCGAGGAGGGGCGATCCCGGCGCGAGCCGGGCGACGGACGGAGAGGATCGGCATGTCAGAGGCGGAGTTCCTGGCCAGCTACGACCCACAGGCCTACCCGCCGGTCGCGGTGACCGTCGACGTGGTCGCGTTGACCATCCGCGACGCGCAACTGCACGTGCTGCTCGTCCGGCGAGGCGCGGCACCGTACGAAGGCGCCTGGGCACTACCCGGCGGGTTCGTCCAGCCCGACGAGGACCTGCCCACCGCCGCCGCCCGCGAACTCGCCGAGGAGACCGGCCTGGACGCCCGGACCGGACCCGGCACCCGGGACACCCCCGGACGCGCGCTGCGTCGCGTCCACCTGGAACAGCTCGCCAGCTACGGCGGCCCGGACCGGGACCCCCGGATGCGGGTCGTCTCCGTGGCCTACCTGGCGTTCGCCCCCGAACTGCCCGATCCGGCCGCCGGCAGCGACGCCGCCGCAGCGGCCTGGGTACCGGTCGCCGCCCTCGGTCTTCCCGAGGCGGTGACACCCGACCGGCCGGTACGCCAACGTCCCGGCACGAGCCGACGACTCGCCTTCGACCACGCCACGATCCTCGCCGACGGACTCGACCGGGCCCGCGCCAAGCTCGAATACACCCCGCTGGCCACCCGCTTCGTCGGCGAGGAGTTCACCATCAGCGAACTGCGCGGCGTCTACGAGACCGTGTGGGGCGTCGAACTGCACGCCGGCAACTTCCACCGCAAGGTGCTGTCCGTACCGGGCTTTCTGGACAGCGTCGGCGCGACCACCGAACGCGGCGGACCGCGCGGCGGACCGCGCGCCCGGATCTACCGGGCCGGCGACGCCCGACTGCTGCACCCGGCGCTGCTGCGCCCCGCGCGGGAGGAGGCGATCCGGTGACCGTCGACGACGCCATCCGGCTGGTCACGACCGCGCGCGGACCCGCCGACCTGTTCGACACCGCCGCGCCGGCCCGGCGTTACCGCCAACTGGCCCGGCTGCTGCACCCGGACACCGCCGACGCCACCGCACCGGCCGACCAGGCCACGATCGCCTTCGTCCGGCTCGCCGACCTGTGGCGTCAGCATCTCGACGCCGGACGCGACAGCGCCACCGCCACCGCCGGCACCGCCGACGACACCGCCACCGCCGACGACACCGCCACCGCCGACGACACCGCCGGCACCGCCGACGACACCGCCGCTGGTGCCGGCGGCACCGACACCGTCACCATCGACACCGGACGGCACCGGTACGTCGTACCGCGCCGCCCCCGCTATATCGGCGACCTCGCCGACCTCTACCGGCACGGCGACGACCAGCTGGTGAAGATACCCCGGGATCCGGCCAACAACGACCTGATCGCGCGGGAGGCGCGAGCGCTTCGCCAGCTCGCCGACCACGGCGACGCCCGCTACCTGCCGTACGTGCCCCGGTTGGTGGACGCCTTCCGGCACACCGAACCCGGCACCGGAGCCACCCGGCGGGTCACCGTGCTGGGCACCGCCACCGGGCTGCGCAGCCTGGCCGAAGTACGTCGGGCGTACCCGGACGGGGTCGACGCCCGCGACGCCGCCTGGATGTGGCGGCGGCTGCTGGTCGCGCTCGGTTTCGCGCACCGGGCCGGGGTGGTGCACGGCGCGGTGCTGCCCGACCACGTGCTGATCCAGCCCGACGACCACGGTGTGGTGCTGGTCGACTGGTGCTACGCCAGTTCCGGCGGCGAACCGGTGCCGGCGCTGGTCCCGGCGTACGCCGACTGGTATCCCGACGAGGTCCGTCGCCGCCGCTCCCCCGGCCCCGGCACCGACCTGGCGATGGCCGCCCACTGCCTGGCGTGGCTCACCGGTGAACAGGCACCGGAGCCGATGCGCCGATTCACCGACGGGTGCCGGCTCGCGGCGCTGCGCCAACGACCCGACGACGCCTGGCGGCTGCTGGGCGAATTCGACGACCTGCTCGAACGGCTCTACGGACCCCGCCGGTTCCGGCCGTTCACGATGCCCGACCCCAGTCCCCGATAAATCCACCATCAACGAAGGAGCCCGACATGGGCAGTGGAGCCTGGTCAACCGACGTCTACCGCGCCGCCAGCGCCTACCGCAAGGCCAGCGGCACCAGCGCCTTCGCCTACAGCGACAGCGGCGCCCGTAAGGTCCACCCGACCCTCGACCCGCGCGGGGTGACCGCCCGGGAGAGCCGCGACTCGACCGAACACCCGCAGTCGCTGGCCATCACCGTCCTGTTCGACGTCACCGGCTCGATGGGGACGGTGCCCCGGACCCTGCAGGAGAAGCTGCCGCAGCTGCTCGGCCTGCTGCTACGCAAGGGCTACGCCACAGACCCGCAGATCCTGTTCGGCGCGATCGGCGACGCCACCTGCGACCGGGCGCCGCTGCAGATCGGCCAGTTCGAGTCGGACAACCGGATGGACGACCACCTCGGCAACATCCTGCTCGAAGGCGGTGGCGGCGGGCAGATGATGGAGTCGTACGAACTCGCCATGTACTTCATGGCCCGACACACCACCATCGACTGCTACGAGCGGCGCGGCAAGCGCGGCTACCTGTTCATCATCGGCGACGAGATGGCGTACCCGAAGGTCAAGGCCCGCGAGGTCCGCGACGTGATCGGCGACCGACTCGACGAGGACATCCCGCTGCGGGGCATCCTCGACGAGGTACGCCGCCGGTGGGACACCTACTACCTGCTGCCGGCCGGCAGCCACTACGCCGGCAACCGCCGCATCCTGGACTTCTGGCGCGACCTGCTCGGCCAGCAGGCGGTCGCCCTCGACGACCTCGCCGCCGTCTGCGAAACCATCGCCACCACGGTGGCCCTCGGTGAGCAGGCCTGCGACCTCGACACCGCCCTGGCCGACCTGCACGACGTCGGTGCCGGCGACGCCGCCGGCACCGTGTCGCGGGCACTGGCCCGCATCGGCGCCGACCGCAGCCCGGCGGTACGCGGATCGCTGCCCGGCGGCTCGGGCCACGCCGACCAGGTGACCCGGCTGTGACCAGGGTGGCCGGCGGCGACGCGCAACGGAATCGCGCCGACGGAATGCCGGACGACGGTACGGCGGGCGGTCACGTCGCCGTGGTCGACCTCGGCTACGGCGACGCCGGCAAGGGCACGGTCGTCGACTGGATCTGCGCGACCCGACCGATCGAGGCGGTGATCCGCTTCAACGGGGGCGGGCAGGCGGCGCACAACGTCGTCCTGCCCGACGGTCGGACGCACACGTTCGCCCAGTTCGGAGCCGGGACCTTCCACCCCGGCGTGCGCACCCACCTGTCGCGGTTCATGGTCGTCGACCCGCTGGCGCTGGCCGGCGAGGCGACCCACCTGGCCGCGCTCGGCGTACCCGACGCGCTGGACCGGTTGACCGTCGACGGCGACGCGCTGCTGGCCACCCCGTACCACCGGGCCGCCAACCAGGCCCGGGAGATCGCCCGTGGGGCCGACCGGCACGGCTCCTGCGGGATGGGGGTGGGCGAGAGCATGTCCTACGCGCTCGCCCACCCCGACACGGCGCCCCGGGTCGGCGACTGCGCCGACCCGGGGCTGCTGCGGCAGCGGCTGACGCTGCTGCGGGACCGGTTGACCCGCGAACTGGGACCGCTGGACGCTCCCCCGGTGGCCGACACGGTCGCCGCCTACGTCGCCTTCGCCGGTCGGGTGTCGATCGTGGACGGCTCCGAGACGAGCCGGCTGCTCCGGGCCGGTACGGTCGTCTTCGAAGGGGCGCAGGGGGTGCTGCTCGACGAGTGGCACGGCTTCCACCCGTACACCACCTGGAGCACCACGACGTTCGGCAACGTCGACACGCTGCTCGCCGAGGCGAGGCTGCCGGGCGCGGTGACCCGCCTCGGGGTGCTCCGGGTGGTGACGCCCCGGCACGGGCCCGGTCCGTTGGTCACCGAGGATCCGACGTTGCGGCCGGCGGAGCGGCACAACGGCGCCAACCCGTGGCAGGGCCGGTTCCGGTTCGGCCACTTCGACGCCGTGGCCCACCGGTACGCCCTGGACGTCGCCGGTGGCGTCGACGCTCTCGCGCTGACCCATCTGGACCTGGTCGGCCGGCATCCGCTGCGGCTGTGCGCGGCCTACGACTGGACCGACCGGCTGCCGACCGGCCCGCCCGGTGACCTGGACCGGCAGGCGGCGTTGACCGAGCGGCTGTTGGCCAGCCGGCCGCGCTACGCGGCCGGCGGGCCGGGACGGGATCCGGCCGCCTGGGTCGCGGCGGTCGAGGCCGCGCTCGGTGTGCCGGTACGGCTCACCTCGCACGGCCCGACCGCCGACGACAAGGCCGTGCCGTCGCGTTACCGCAGGTCGACCGAGACGGTGCCGAAGTACGTCACGGCCAACGGGGTGGCGCTGTCGAAATCCCCTGCGCCCCCCACTCCCAGTACTTGCTGCCGAAGTCGTCGAAGCCCATCACGTCTCGGGTGACCACGTTCTCACACTTCACGCGATCTCGTCATCACCGCATGCATACCCGCCGATGGGTAAGAACCCGGGGACGTCGACTCCGAACCAGCGGCGCGGCGGACCGCAGCTGGTGGCGCAGGACACAGACGAGCAGATCAACGGCGTAGCGGTGCGCGGACCGGGTAGCGACTCAAAGGACAGCCGACCCGCTCGCCGACGGAGGAGCATCTTGTGACGACCGTCTCACCGCTGCGTACCCAGTCCCGTCCCGCCCCGTCCGGCCGCGCCCAGCTCCGCTGGTACGGCCCAGGTCTGCTATGGATGGTCTCCTCGGTCGGATCGGGATCGGTGCTGTTCACGCCGCGCGTCGGCGCCCGCTACGGCTACGAACTCATGTGGTTGGCGCTGATCGTGACCGGCCTCATGTGGATCATGATCCGCGAGGCCGGGCGATACAGCGTCGCTACCGGACGTACGCTTCTCGACGGCTTCCGGGACGTGCCAGGGCCGACCGGCTGGGCGGTCTGGGTGATCTTCGCGCCGCAGGTCGTCGCCGGGGTGGTCACCATCGCCGGCATCGCCGCCCTGGTCGGCAGTGCCCTCATGGTGGCACTGCCCGGCGGGCAGGCGATCTACGCCAGCGTCGTCATCCTGGGCTCCGGCGCGCTGGTGCTGGCCGGCCGCTACCGGGGAGTCGAACGCGTCACCACCGTGATGGGGCTGATCCTGGTCGGCGCGGCGATCACGGCGGCGGCCAGCGTGGTCAGCACCGACGTCGTCGACGGGCTGGTACCGACGGTGCCCGACGATCTCGACCCGTACTTCGTCCTGCCGTGGATCGGGTTCATCCTGGCCGGCGCGGTCGGAATCATGTGGTTCTCCTACTGGGTCGCGGCGCGTGGCTTCGGTGGCCCGACCGGCGGGCAAGCCGGCGGGTCAGGCGATCGCAACGCCAGCGACAGCGACGGCGGGGACCGGGCACACCGCATCCAGCGGGTACGGTCCTGGACGACGCTGATGAGCCGTACCGCCGCTGTCGGGGTCGTCGGCGGCGGCCTGGTGATCGTCTCGTTCCTCGTCCTCGGTGCCGAACTGCTGGCGCCCGAGGGCCGGGTGCCAGACGGGATCGACGTCGCCCGCGACCTGACCGCGCTGTTGGCCGAGTTGTGGGGGACTTTCGGCGAGATCCTGCTGCTGGTGTGTGTGGTGGTCGCGCTCTGGGGCACGGTCTTCGCCAATCAGGACGGCTGGGCGCGTACCTATGCCGACGCCACTGGACTGTTGGCCGGTGGCGAGCAGGCTCGATCCGGGTCCGGCGAGCAGCGGCGGGCCGGACGAGACGGCAGCGGCGGCTGGTTCGGTCGGCTGGTGGCCAACCGGCGCAGGCTCTACCTGGCGTACGTCGCCGGGGCGATGACCATCGCGCCGCTGGGGCTGTTCCTGCTGGTCCGCGATCCGGTGGACATCCTGTCCGTCGGTGGGATCATCGCCGCCGCGCACACCCCGGTCGTCGTCGGACTGACCCTGTACGTCAACCGACGGCTGCCCGCCGAGGTACGGCCGTCCCTGGCGAGCCAGGTCGGGCTCGGCTCCGCCGGTGTCTTCTTCGGCCTCTTCGCCCTCGTCTACCTGCTCAGTCTGATCGGCGTGACCATCGGCGCTTGACGTCACGGCGTCACGGCGTCGCTAGATCGACGGGCTGGGTGACGACGTGGTCGGCGCCGCTTTCGGGGTGGACTCGCTGCAGGCGATCCTGCTGGCCACGTACGCCGTACGGCTGGAGCTGACCCAGCGGGCGCACGCCGCCGCCGTACGGCTGGATTGGCTCGGCCAGCCCGACCTGGGGTTGAAGGTCGACCCCGAGGTGCACAAGCTGTTCCCGCCCGCACCGTCGTGACCGCCGGCCAAGCAGGTGGGTGCCTGGCTCACCGCACGCCACGTGGCGGCTGTCAGCGACGTTCGGGACAACCCTGAAAGTGTCGGATTGTAGCGGTTAGTCAACGCAAAGTAGAGGGCAACGCGAGGCGCCATCTACGATCAGTACATGCTCGATGACCGTGTGGGATCGACCGCAGCGGATGACGCGTTCGGCGACCTGCTCTGGCGCTACCCACTGACCCGCTGGCGACGACTGGAGGCGTACGAGACAGGTTTCGTCGTGACCCGCCGGATGGGACGCGACCGCAGACACCGCTGGTCCCAGGTACGCGAGTTGTCGACAGCGTTGACCTTCCGCTACGACCACGAGGTCGAACTGGGCAGCGTCGCCCACCAGATGTCCTGGACACTGCGGCTTCGGCTGCCCGGCCGACTCACCATGCAGCTGTGGGCACCGTTGACCCGTACGTTGGCCAGCGACTTCTTCCGTCGCGGACCGCGCGACCTGGGCGAACAACCCCAGGGCGCGCTCTACGAGGACCTCGCCGGACGCGTCGCCGACACCCAGCTGCCGGCCGCTGTCGAGGCCGCCCGATCCGGCGAGCAGGTCCGGTTCGGCCCGGTGACCGCCGCCGCCGACGGCCTGCACGCACCGGACGGGCAGGTGCTGCCGTGGCCGAAGGTCGCCAGCGTCGAATACGTGATCCCGCTCAGCGCCCGTCCTCGCCAGTCCTGGACCACCGGCGCGATCTTCACCGGGCAGGCGGTGATCGAGGCGCGCGACCAGGACGACCCGGACGACACCGGGCAGACCTGGTTCCAGGCACCGGACGTCACAATGCCGAATCTGCACACTCTGGCCCGGCTCGCCGACGTCATGCGGGACACCTCGGCCTGATCGCGGGCGTCGGCGGCGGCCATCGATGCAGGACACCGCGCTGGCCGTCGCGCGGCACGGCGCAGCGCCCGGTCAGCTCGCGGCGCGTTCCCTGACGACCCCGAGGGAGACGCCGCAGCTACGGTGCGATGACGAGTCGGGTGATGACGGCACCATCCAGGTCGAACCGGTAGTGCAGGTCCGCTGAGCCGCCGGGGAAGTTCCCCTCCAGATGCTGCACGACGTCGACGTGGGTATCACCGATGCGGTGAGCACTGACGAAGTCCGTGGTGTACGTGTACTCGCTGCCCCCGTTGAGCAGCCATGTCCTGATCTCGTCCAGGCCTCGGTAGGTCCGGCCTTCGTCTGTCACCTCGGCGTTCGCGGCGAACGCACGGATGGCGGTCTCGGCGTCGTGAGCCTGATGCGCGGGCAGGTACGCCGCGATGGCGGCCGGCAACTCGTCCCAGCTGACAGCGGTTCCGTGGTGCTGCTTCATGTCCATGCCCCAACGATCGAGCCTCCCCCGGGGAGAGGGTCAAGTGTGCTGACGCGGCGCCTCGATCCGGCCGTCCACGACCTCGCACCCATGGCCGGATCGACCACGCTGGCTTTCAGCCCGGGGTCAGCCGGAAGACCGGCCAGCCGATCTCGGTCCGCCACCGCCGGGCGTCCCCAGTATCGCGGGGACCCACCAGGTACGTCTCGTGAACGGGTCCATCCACACCCAGCGCGTGCGACGCCACCCAGGTGCCCAGACGGCCGTAGGTGACGTCGATGTCGTCGTGTGGGCCCGGATGGACGGCCACGGCCAGCTCGGCCGCCGGTAGGTCGACGACCTCGATCCGGCCATCGCCACGCGGGCCGCGTACCGGTCGGAAGACGGTCATGGCACCGGCCCCGCCGGTGAACAGTTCGTTCGCGTACCGGCCACCGGGCGGCCCGCAGCGTACTGCCGGCGCGAAGGCCGCGTCCAGCTCGTCCATGGCCCGGCTGAACCAGGCGACGGATTCCTCGATCCGGACCTTCGCGCTGATGGCGGCCACGGTCCGGGCGGGGACGGACCGCAGTTCGACGTCGAGTGCCACAGCGTCGGGTTGCAGGAGTTGCCGCAGTGAGACCACCGCCGCCCGCGTACGGTCGAGTGCGGCTTCGAGCCGGTGCAGGTGACCCGCTACGAGCGCGGCGCGGTGGTGCGGATCGTCAGTCGCGATGATCGACTTGACCTCGGTCAACGGCACGTCGAGCTCGCGGAGTCGATGGATGACCTGCGCGGTCGCGATCTGTTCGGGCAGGTAGTACCGATAGTTCGTGTCCGGGTCCACCTTTGCCGGCACCAGCAGACCGGACTCGTGATAGCGCCGCAGGGTCCGCACGCTGAGGTGCGTCACGGTGGCGAACTCGCCGATGGTCAGACCCGTACGCATCATCGCAGTGTCCCTTCCCGCACCACGGAGCCCGGGCAGCGGTCGTCACGCGGGCGCGTCGCCGATCGTTTCCGGCTCGGACGACGCCCAACCCGCTGGAGGACGACGGCAGCGGGCCAGGTCGGACGTCGTCGACCAGAACCTGCGGCCCGTACGACAGGCACCGATGGCGGTGCCTGCCGCGCCGGCCGCAGCCGACCTTTCACGGGTACGGGTCGGTCCCGTTGACGGCCCGCGATGCTTCCCGCACCCCGGGCCGGGTCAGCGACTCCTTGTAGATCGAGATCGCCACCATCCGGCCGTCGCGTCCACCGCCGATGATCGTGGCGAGGATGCCGATCACCGGCGACTCGTCGCTGTCGTGGCCGTAGCGGATGTCGGAAACGCGTACCCGCATCGAACGGTCGCCGTACACCCAGTCTGCCTTGCCCAGGTGCAACGTCTCGCCGACCCGCAGCAGCTCGTCAGACATGGTCGTCGTCCTCCCGGTGTGGGCGGACGGCCGGCAGCAGGCCGGACAGCCGCAGCATCGCCCGCATCCGGCGGGCCTTGCCCGGGTCCCAGCGGTCGAGGATGGTCAACGGCCGCAGGAGCGGCCGGCAGGGAGCGGGGGCGACCGCACCGGCGGCGGTCAGCCGGAAACGCGGGTCGCGGCCGATGTCCGTCTCCCCCGGGGTCCGGCGCGGCAGCGGCGGCCGGTGGGGCGTCGCATCGGTACGCCGTGGCGGCCCGATCGACGTGTTGCGGGCCAGTCGGGGCGTCCCGCCGATCCCGTCGTTTCTGGGTAACACCAAGATCCTCCTCGGATTGCCGTTCGGTCGATACCTCCACCCTGGACTCATCATCGCGGTCGACGTAACCCTGATCGTCGACCATGTGTACGCCGGGTGGCTGTTTCCACGGATGCGGTCACCGCGAGAGAAGCTGAGGGATGTGAAAGTCTTGCGCACGGATGCGCGCCTCTGATAAAAACACGAAGATCAATTCCTCGACTCGATCATGAAGCCGCCCGACGCATCACAATTCCACCCTGGACTCCTGGTCTGCCGTGGTGGAACATGAACGCCGACCACCCACATCGGGGACGCCTGCGGCGACACCTCGGCCGCCGGCGTACGAGAATCCGAGGGATGCGAGGACTTGTGAGCGGCAGCGAATATCTGATATCCGAACTCCGCTGAGTGCGCGAGTCGATGAGTCTCACCCAGGAGTCCTGGGGCGAACGTATCCACTTCTCCGCGAACCACGTCGGCTCCATCGAACGCGGCGAACGCCCCGCCCTCCCCAACTACCTGGGCATGGTGGACAAGGTCTTCGGCACCACCTTCATGAAGTTCTACCGCCAGTTCGTCATCGGCGAACACGCACCCGTCTGGTTCAAACCGTTCATCGCGTACGAGCGCCAGGCGAGCCTGCTCCGCGCCTTCCAACCGCTGGTCGTTCCCGGACTGGTGCAGACCGAGGCGTACGCGCGAGCGGTCCTCACGACCTACGGCATTCACGGCGAGGCCATGGAAACCGCGATCTCCACTCGGATCGGACGGCAAGAGATTGTCAACCGCGAGTCGAACCCGTGCCACCTGGTCGCCGTCATCGACGAGGCGTTGTTGCAGCGTGGTGTCGGCGGGCCGGAGGTCATGCACCAGCAGCTCACCGCGCTCGCTGAGGCGGCCGAACGCCCCAACATCCAGATACACGTGATCCCGCTGTCGACCGGTGCCTACCCTGGTGTGGACGGCGGATTCGTTCTCGCCACCGTGGAAGGCCGGACGGTCGGCTACGTGGAAGGTCACCTGCGCGGCAAGGTGGTCGAAGCGCCCGGCGACACCGCAGAGCTTGAGCAGACCTGGGAAGCGATCCGGGGGTACGCTCTGCCGAGCCATCAGAGCCTAGAACTGATCATGAGGACGGCTGAAAAATGGACATGACCGGCGCACGCTGGCACAAGAGCACGCACAGCGACACCCAGGGCTGCATCGAGGTCGCCGAGAACCTGCCCGGTCGGGTGTTCGTCCGGGACACCAAGGACCGCGACGGCGGCACTCTCGCTTTCGCGCCGGCCGCCTGGCGGTCGTTCATCACCGAGGTGACCACCACCCGCTGAACGCGCCGGCCACCTCGACCGACCGGCCCAGACACATCGGAGCCCCGCCTAGCGGCAACGCCGGGCGGGGCTCCTGAGTCTTCGGCAGCCCATCGCTACCTATCGCCGCAGCGTCACACCTTCGCTTTGCGGCCCCGGGTCGCCTTCGGCGGACGCCAGGAGGTCAACGCCTCGTCGGTCAGGTGCAGCCGGTTGGTGGTCTCGTCGAGGAAGCCGGCGTAGATGTCAGCCGGCGACGCACTCCACGCAGGGTCGAACTCGCTGTGCCACTGCTTCACCCGCGGCAGCACCTCACGCAGACCGGCGGCCAGCGGCACCAGCCGCTCGGCCTCCCAACCGTCCTCCTGCTCACGGGCCACGATCAGGGTGGCGAGCGCTCAGGCCTGCTCCCGGTGATCCAGCCGTTACCACGGCCGCCAGCGTGGCGTCGATGCGGCAGCCACGGCGACGACAAAGGCTGAGGATCTCGCTGGCCTCGAGATCGTGCGTGTCCACCGCCACGATGCTGGTGCACGCCTCGTCTGATCCGGCGCTAGTCAGGAGCTCGGGGCGCGGGGTTCGCCGCGAGATAGTCCTGCAGCTCCCGGTGACGAAACTGGTAGCCCAGCCCGGCGATGCGAAGCAGTCCCGCTCTATAACAGAGATCCAGAAAGCGTTTCAACCGCCACGGCAGCCAGTGTCCGCTGCGGCGCCGGCTCAATGTCAGTAGCAACAGATAGCGGGAGCCGACGAGCCCCCCGAGGGCCCAGTGGTGAACCCCAGGGTGAAACCCCCGGCGGCTCCCGCAGCGATGCCAGCGATCATCGATCCTGGATGTCCAACCGTCGGATATCCGGCAAATCCGACCAGGGTGGCGACACTGGTTCCGACCGCGAGGCAGACGATCAGGCCGCCCAGGAGGTTGTCGCGGACGACAGCACCTTGGCGCGGAGTCCGGGTATCGATGATGTCGAGAAGCAGGAACGCAGGGTCGACTTGAACTGCTGCGCGGTCCAGCCCGGCTGCTGCTGGGCGAGCAGCGCGACGGCGCCGGTGACGTGCGGCGCGGACATCGACGTACCCGGCGCGGAGACGTAGTGTTCGTCGATCGGGATGTCCAGTGTGGTGCCCTGTGCGCGGGCGGCGACGATGTCGACGCCGGGGGCGGTGATGTCGGGCTTGACGGCGTCGTCACCGACCCGGGGGCCCCGGCTGGAGAAGTCGGCGAGGGAGTCGTCGCGGTCGACCGCGCCGACGGTCAGCGCGGCGTCGGCGCTGCCCGGCGAGCCGATCGTACGGTCGGCACCGGCGTTGCCGGCGGAGATGACGAACAAGGTGCCGGTCTGCGCGGTGAGGGTGTTGACCGCTTCCTCGAGGGGGTCGATCTCGGGTCCGTCGCCGCCGCCGATGCTGATGTTGACGACCGTGGCCTGCTTCTCCACCGCGAGCCAGTGCATCGCGTCGATCATGGCGGAGTCGTCGCAGAAGGAACCGGGGCAGACCTTCGCGGAGATGATCTTCGCGTCCGGGGCGACGCCCCGGTACTTACCCCCGGAGGCAGCTCCGCTGCCGGCGATGATCGAGGCGACGTGGGTGCCGTGGCCGGCGATGTCGCCGTCTTCCGGCGCGTCGGTGAAGTTGCGGGTCTCGATGACCACGTCGGCCAGGTCAGGGTGCTCGACGTCGACGCCGCTGTCCATGACGCCGACGGTGACGCCTTCGCCGGTGAACCCGGCGTCGTACGCCGCCGGCGCACCGATCTGCGCGACGCTGCGGTCCATCAGCATCTCCCGCCGGCCGTCCAGCCAGATCCGTTCGATGCCGGTGACCTGCGCGCGGGCCGCGACACCGCCGGCCACCGTGGACCACAGGTCGGCGATGGTCGCCTTGTCGGCGGTGACCGCCGCGCCGTCGATCGCCGGCAGGTCCCGCCGCGCCTCGACGCCGTCCGGCTGGGCCGCGCCGCGTGCCGCCGCGCCGTCGGGACGGGTCAGGATCAGCGGCAGGTCGGCGCGCGCCGCGTCGTGGTAGCCGTACTCGATGAGCTTGGTGAGGTCGAACAGCCGTCGGTCCAGCGTGCCGGCCTGGATCAGGGGCATCGCGTCCCGGGGTACGACGTGCAGGTCCCCCTTGACGCGGTAGCTGCGGAACTGCATGTCTGCGCGGCCGGCAGCCGGCTGGATCGCCGCCGATGCGGCACCGGTCACGACGACCCGGTCACCGGTGATCAGTGTGACCGTGGTGCGCTCGCCGAGCGGCTGCCGGCTCCCGGCCGCGACACCGCCGCCATCAGCGGAATCCCCGCCGGTCGGTGCCAGCCCGGC
The DNA here is from genome assembly GCF_029626025.1 of Solwaraspora sp. WMMD406. NCBI lineage: Bacteria > Bacillati > Actinomycetota > Actinomycetes > Micromonosporales > Micromonosporaceae > Solwaraspora > Solwaraspora sp. WMMD406. Next base: position 4,158,959 of record NZ_JARUBF010000001.1, on the reverse strand, counting down.
CGCGGGCTGGCCGAGCCCCGGCACGAGCACGGCGGCCGTGCCGGCCGCCGCCAGTCTTCTGGATCGTGTCACCAAACCTCCCCGATGGACGTCTGTACAGGACGTCAGGCGGATCTACGCCACCTCCTGCTCGCGAACGGCGACAGCGCCGTCGGGAAAAACCCGAGACCGGGCGTACGGCGTGAACCTCGCCCCACCGTCGATCGTCCTTGCGGTGATGCCAGCCGCTGACGAGGAGTCGACGTGAGACTGACGACCAGTGCCCGCCGGGTGATCGCCGGCGTGGTGTTGTCCGCCGCCGCGATGTGCACCATGGCCGCGTCGGTGCAGTTCACCGCCGCCGAAGCAGCCGGCATGCTGCAAGGCTCCGACGTGCCCGCCGCCGACCAGCAGGTCATCGTGGCCGCCGCCCGGTCCTGCCCGGCGTTGACCCCGGCCCGGCTGGCCGGCCAACTGATGACCGCGTCGCAGTTCAAGTCCGAACCGGTGCAGGCGATCACCGCCACCGGCGGCAAGGGCGTCGCCGGCCTCACCGACCCGGTGTGGCGACGCTGGGCCCCCTGGCCGCAGGCCAGACTCACCGACCGGGGTGCCAGCATCCACGCCCTCGCCCGACACATGTGCCAACTGGTCGGACAGCTCCGGATCGCCCAGGTCCCCGGCGACCCGTGGCGACTCGCACTCGCCGCACACCAGCTGGGCGTACCGGCGGTCCAGGCCGCCGCCGGCATCCCGGTGGCCGCCGACGACTACGTGGCCACCGTCGAACGATACGCCCAGTGGTACGCCCTCGATCCGGCCTTCGGCGGCGCCCGCGTCGACCCCACCGGCCGGGCCCCGTACCAGGTCGTCGCGACGCCGTCGCCGGTCGAACGCACCGCCGCGATCGCCGTGCCCGACGTCTACCTGGAGGCGGTCCTCGCCGCCGGGAACGTCTGCCCCACCATCACTCCGGCCCGGATCGCCGCGCAGATCATGGCACAGTCCGGATTCGACCCCAACCTGCTCGGCCCGACCGGCGGCCAGGGCATCGCCCAGTTCCTGCCACAGGTGTGGGTGCAGTACGTGCAGGCCGCCGGTACGGCCACCCCGTGGGACGCGCAGGTCGCGATCCCCGCGCTCGGACGCACCATGTGCCGCCTCGTGGAAGAACTGACGCCGGTCAGCGACGACCCGTATCCGCTGGCGCTGGCGGCGTTCCACTGGGGTGCCGGCACCATCCAGACCGCCGGGGACGTCGAGGACTCCGCCGGCCTGGCCGGCTTCACCCAACTGGTCCGCGAACACGAGACGTTCTACGCCGACGACCGGCGACTCGCGGTCGCCGGATCACCGGAACCGAGCCCGACCGTCAGCCCGGCCGGCACGCCGCCGCCGGCAGCCGCGCCCGCCACCACCGGCCCGCCGGCCGCGCCGAAGTCCCCGGCCCCCGACCCGGCGCCGACCACCGCTGTGGCGAAGCCGAAACCGAGCACACCGGCACCGAAGACAAGTTGGCTGATCGTCAACCACAAGTCCAACAAGTGCCTGACCCAGCACGCCCGGCCCGACGCCACCGGCAACGTCGCGTTGACCATCGCCACCTGCACCGGGGCGGCCAACCAGCTGTGGGAGTTCAAGTCGGACAAGACGATCCGCGCGCAGGGCATGTGCATGGACCTGGAGAACGGCCGCACCGACGAGGGCATCAGGATCGGCACCGCGAAGTGCAACGGCACCACCGCGCAACACTTCTACCTCAACGGCGCCGACGACCTGACCTCCCTCAAGGCATCCGAACGCCACGGGAAGCTGATGTGCGTGGACGTCTACGACGGACAGACCGCCGACGGCACCCGGCTGGTCCTCTGGCCGTGCATGGGCCAGCCCAACCAGAGCTGGAGCCGCCGCTGAGGTACCGCGCCCCGGCCGGGGGACGCCATCGTCGTCCCCCGGTCGGCCAGGAGTGGTGTCTATTCGGCAACCGCGCCCGGAGCGATACCTACTTCTCGGCGACCGCGCCCGGAGCAGAGGGCCGTTCGGCCACTGCTGACCGCTCGGCGGGCATGCCGGACGTGGGCCCGGCGAACGCGCCCGGCCGTCCTGGCCCCGGCGACACGCCAGCGCCGACACCGTCCGTCTCCGCACCGGGCAGCGTCCGATCGTCGTCGCGCCACCCGGTGTCGCTGGTGAAGGACACCGCACCGTCGTCGGGCTGGACCGTCGCGTCGGCCGGCTCGTCGGCTGTCGCGTCAGCCGACGCGTCGGCCGCGAGCTTGCGGCGGGCCCAGAAGAGGGCGCCCAGGATCACCAGAACGACCGACGCGACAGCCAAGGGCCACCCCGCCGAGTCGCCGTCGCGATCCCCCTCCGATGCCTCCCGCCCGGCCGAGGCACCACTCACCGTGCTCACCGCCGCGACCGGGTCGACACTCCCCCAGCCGAGCACATCGTCGCGACCGGCCGTACTGGACAACCGCGACGTCTCGCTGACCTGCTGCACCACCTGCTCGGCGGACAGGTCCGGATCCGCGGCGCGGATCAGGGCGGCGACTCCGGCGACGTACGCGGTCGCGTACATCGTGGCGGCCGCCGGATCGGCGCCGGTGACAGACGCCGCCACGACGTCCACCTCACCGACCGGATACTCGGCCACCGGCCGGCCCTGCTCGTCGACGGCTCCGACCCGCAGCACCGATCCCGGCGGTCCGGGTACCGACTCCGCCGCGGCGTCGAGACGGGCCGGTACGACGACCACGACGTCGTGCTCGGCCGAAGCGGCGATCGCCTGGTTGACCTGCGGATCGGACAGGTCGAGGTAGTTGCCGAGCACCAGCACCCGGGCTCCGGTGGACAGGGCCACCTCGATCGCGGTGACCTGGTCGACCAGGCGTGCCTGCGGCGTGGTGTCGACCAACCGGATCGGCAGCACACTGGCCTCCGGTGCCACCCCGCTGCGGGCTCCCGCGCTGGCGTCGGCGGCCACGATGCCCGCGATCGCCGTACCGGTGCCCAGGCAGTCGGTGCCGGCCCGGCCGGCTCCGGTCACGATGTCCGCGCCAGCGGTGACCCGGCCGGTGAGTTCCGGCAGCGTGGCGTCCACACCCGAATCGACGACGGCGACGGTGACCCCGGAGCCACGACTGCGCGACCACGCCTCGTCCAGCGCCGGCCACGGCTGCCCCCAGTCCGCCAGGCTGGCCTGACATCCCGACGTCGACCAGGGCAGCGCACCCGAGGCGACCCCGCCTCCCGCCGGCCGGGTCGGAGCCGCCGCCACCGACGGCGTCGGTGACAGGGACGCCGACGGGCCGGGTGACGCCGACGGCGACGAGCCCGCGCCGGGTGACCGGGGTGGGGATCCCGCGCCGGGCTGACCGGCGTTCGGGTCGGCGGCCGGCGGCCTCGGCGTCGGCTGGCCGCCCGAGGGGTCGCCGGACGGCCGAGGCGTCGGCGTCGACGGCGGGCCCACCGGCGACAGATGGCCGTACCGGACCCCGTCGCCGACCGCGTCCCAGGGCAGCAGGAGTTCCCAGCCGGGACGCAGCACGCTCGGATCGACCAGAGCGCCACCGGTCGGCTGTGGGCGGCCCGCGTTGAGATCGAAAATCTCCGTGGCCCGGTCAGCGTCGCCGAGCAGTCGGCTCGCAATCAGCCACAGGTTCTCCGGACGTCCTTCGTGGCTGGCGGCGACCACGTAGTACAGCTGGTAGCTGCCCGACGGGCCGGGCTCCGGTGCGCCGGCGGTCGCGGCCCCGGGGCTGAGCGAACCGACGCCGATCTGACCGGCGGTCACGACGACAAGCAACAGGCCGAGTACGGCCATCGCACGTCCCACCCGCGTCCTCATGCGCACGTTCCTCCTCGTGTCGGGTGCCGGTGAGCCGGCGATCCGCTACGGCAAGGACGACAGCGCGGTGCCCTAGGTTCACGACAGCTAGGGAAGTCCGCCGTGAACCTGGGCATATGCTGCTTCGTTCCAGCTTGACAGGATCGGTACGGCCGGCGGGGTGGTCCCGCGCGGCAGCGGGAGTGGACATGCGGCAGCGTTGGTGGGCCTGGCAGATGGTGCCGGCCCTGGCCGGGTTGGCTCTGCTCGGCCCGATGACCGTCATCACCGGCGCTGCCGGGACCGCTCCACAGTCACCGTACGAGCGGTTGGTGTCTCTGGTGGAGCCGTTGGCGGTCGCGCCCGGCGGGCCCACCGAGCCCAGCGGGCCCACGCCGGCCCGGTCGGCGACCACGGACGCCACGACACCGTCCGACGGGGAATCCGGCGCGAACGTGCGGTACTACGTCGTCGAGGAACTGCCGGGCGGAGAACGGGACTTCCTGTTCGCCATCGCCGCCCGTACGCTCGGTGACGGTCGCCGTTATCGGGAGATATTCGACCTCAACGTGGGCCGGGTGCAGCCCGACGGAGGTGAGTTGACCGACCCGACGCGGGTGGAGCCGGGATGGGTGCTGCGGCTGCCAGACGACGCGCGGGGCGCGGGCGTCCGGTACGGACCGCTGCCCACTCCGGTGCCCGACGTGTCGCCCCGGGAACCCCGCGACACCGCCGTCGCCGCACCAGACCGACGCTCGGAGCTGCTGATCCGTGGTGGTGCCGCGATGGCCGCGATCGGTCTGTTCGCGCTCGCCGTACTGGTGTTGCGCCGTGGCAGGACCACCGCCCCGGCCCGGCTGCCGGCGACACCGGCCCGGACTCAGCCCGAGTCCCGGCCCCGGCCGGCGGCGGCACAGCGGCCAGCGGTGCCGCCGCGCCCCGCGTCGGCGGCGGCAGCCACTGCCATGGCGGCCGCGCGCCCGGCCGACACGGCCACGCGCCCGCGCGACACCATCATGCGCCCGGGTGGCGCCGTACGACCGGGCGACGCCGTGCCGCGCCCGGGTGACACCATCATGCACCCGAGCGGTGCCGCGCCGCTGGTGGTGACCACCCCCGGCAACGCCGAGCCGCCTCAGGCCGACAGCGCACCGGCGACCGGCGACGCGACTCCCGAGGCGGACACGTCGGACGGCCAGACGCCGCTCCACCTGACAGCGGCGATCCGGGTCGGTGACGATCCGGCGGTGCTGCGGCTGATCGGGGCACGGCAGGCGCGCGGCGGACCACCGTACCGGTGGATGGCCGGACCGCAGCCCCCGGTCGGCGCCGCCTCGGGCACGCTCGTCCCCATCGGTGACGGCGCAGACGGACGACTCTGGATCGACTTGCGGCAGGCACCCGACGTGCTCGTGATCACCGGACCCGTCGGCCCCCGCGAACGAGCCGCGCGGTTGCTCCTCGATCGGCTGTTGGCCGCCGGTTCCAGTGTCAGCGTGGTCGGCACCGCGATCGATCCGCTCCCGGCCGGCTGCCGTCGGATGTCCGTCACCGACACGGCCGAGCCCGACCTCGGGACCGCTGCGGTGACCGTGTTCGCTGACCCGGGTCCCGAAGCACTGGCCGATGTCCACGCGCTGGCCAGCCGTCCGGACTGGCCGACGGTGCCGGTCGTGGTCAGCGCTGGTCCAGCGGCGCGGTGGACCCTGCGGATGGGCGATGACTAGCTTCCGGCATGGACGTGAGTCGCTCGCGCAGCGCCTGCAAGGCGTAGAAGGTACGCGACTTCACCGTCCCGACCGGCACCCCCAGCAGCTGCGCCGTCTCCTGCCCGGAGCGTTCCCGCAGGTAGACCTCGACCAGGACGACGCGCAGCCGCTCCGGCAGGGATTCCAACGCCGACCGGACCACCCCGGCGTCGAGCATCCGTTCGATGCGATCCTCATCGTCGGGCTGCTCGTCGAGAAGGTCACCGGTGAGTTCCACCGGGCGGGTGGTCCGCAGGTCGTCGATGGCGATGTTGCGGGCGACGGTGTAGAGCCATGGCCGACGCCAACCACCGTCGTCGGTTCGCGCCTCCGGATGCCGCCAGGCTCGCAGCAGTGTCTCCTGCAACAGATCCTCGGCCTGATGCCGGTCGCCGTTGGTCAGCCGGATCAGGTAGCGCAACAGACCTGGAGCCTGGCTTTCGTACAGCGCGCGCAGGTCCGGTTCGGCGTCGTCCGGCGTCGCATCCGTACCGGCACCACGAACGGCCACGGTCATCGGATTCCTTCCGTGGATACTCCGGCGTTGCGGCCGGGGAGGAAACGGAACCCCTGCGAAGCAGGACAGGGAAAGCCGATCCGCCGCCAGGGCGGATCGGCGTCCACTCACCCGCCACCCCCCTGGGCTCACGACCGGTTCCTTAGACTGTGGACTGTGTCCAGGACCGTGAAGCGGGCGTTCAAGTACCGCTTCCACCCCACCCCGGAGCAAGCCGCCGAGCTCGCCCGGACATTCGGCTGTCTCCGGCTGGTCTACAACAAGGCCCTGGCCGCCCGCACCGAGGCCTGGACATTGCGTCGGGAACGGGTCACCTACCACGCCACGTCGGCGATGCTCACCGCGTGGAAGAAGACCGACGAGCTGGCGTTCCTCGGCGAGGTGTCGTCGGTGCCGTTGCAGCAGACGCTGCGGCACCTGCAGACCGCGTCCACCAACTTCTGGGCGAAACGGACCCGGTATCCGACGTTCAAGTCGAGGAAACGGTCGCGGCGGTCGGCGGAGTACACCGCCAGCGCGTTCCGGTGGCGCGACGGCCGCCTCACCCTGGCGAAGATGACCGCACCGTTGGACATCGTCTGGTCCCGGCCGTTGCCGGCCGGTGTGTCGCCGTCGACGGTGACCGTGTCGCAGGACCCGGCGGGCCGCTGGTACGTCTCCCTGCTCTGCGACGACCGGATCGAGCACGTGCCGGCGTCGGGTGCGGTCGGGGTCGACGCCGGCCTCGACAGCCTGTTCACCCTGTCCACCGGGGAGAAGATCGCCAACCCGAGGCACGAACGCCGCGACCGCCAGCGGCTGACCCGCGCCCAACGCAACCTCGCCCGGAAAGCCCGAGGTTCGGCGAACCGGGCCAAAGCCCGACTGGCGGTGGCCCGCGTCCATGCCCGGATCACCGACCGCCGCCGCGACCACCCGCACAAGCTGACCACTCGGCTCGTTCGTGACACCCAAACGACCGTGATCGAGGACCTGACCGTCCGCAACATGGTGGCCAATCACTCGCTGGCCCGCGCGATCTCGGACGCGGGTTGGCGGCAGTTCCGCACCATGCTGGCCTACAAGACCGACTGGTACGGCCGGGACCTGGTGGCCGTCGACCGCTGGTTCCCGTCGACCCGACGGTGCTCCGCCTGCGGCACCATCGCTGACCGGATGCCGTTGGCGGTCCGGTCGTGGACCTGCCGGTGCGGGCGGACCCACGACCGGGACGTCAACGCGGCCCGCAACATCCTCGCGGAGGGGCTCTCCGTGATTGCCTGTGGAGGCGGTGTAAGACCTCACCGGGAGTCCTCCTCTCGGACGGGGCGGTCGTCGGCGAAGCAGGAACCCCCTGGGGCGACCCAGGGAATTCCCGTCCTTTAGGGCGGGGAGGATTGTCTATCCTCACCCCCGAATCCAGCACCCCAGGCGAAGGTATGGTGCAAGTCGGTGGATGGCAAAGTGAACGTGTCGGACGCCTCAGCCGTCGCGGTCCGGATCCAATCTAGACATGAAACCTTAATGAGCTGCGGCGGTCTCAGGACAGGCCGATATGGTATCGGCGGTTCCGGATGAACACCGCGCCGACGACGGTCGATCAACGGTCCGGAACCACCGGCCCGACGGATTCGCGGGGACCACACCGGATCGCCCTGGTCGCGACGACCAGCGGCGGATTAGCAGATCCGGGTGCACCCGGGTCCGCGTTGAGCGCCCGTGAGCTGGCCGACCTGATCGTCCGACGTGGCGGCGGGGGCCGCGACATTCAGGTCCTGGTGCCGGACGGGGCCCAGCACACCGCGCTGCTCCGCGCGGTCGCCGACCAACTGGGTCGGGACGTCCTGGTCGTGCCGGCCGGGGCCGATCTGTCTCACCCGCCGGGTCCTGCCGGGTCGAGGCCGGACGCGATGCCGATCGACCGCACGTCCGGGCGTACGGTCGACTGGCTGCTGATCCAGCCTCCCGCTCTCGCCACCGCGCTGCCGGGATGGTTCGAGCTCGACGAGGGCCGGGTGCTGCCCCGCTCCGGACGAGTCACCTTGCCGGTACCTCGTGGGTTGGCCTTCACCACCAGGTCTGCCTTTCCCTTGGCACGGGCCGCTGCCGCCAGTCTCGGGACGCATCATCGCGCGCTGGCCACCCTGGCGATAGCGGTACGTGACGGCGTGCCGATCCTGTACGGCTACGGCGGCGACGCCGTCGAAGCCAGCGGCACCGACCTCGCCGCCGCGCTGTCCACCATCCCGCTGTACGGCGGTGACCTGCGAGTCTGGCCGCAGATCGGCGACCTGACGGTCGACGACGGCCCGGTCCGGCACCGGCTCGATCCCGCCGACCGGGTCGTGCACGCCGAACTCGGTGCTGAGGTCGACGACCGGCTAACAGCGCACCTGTCGGACCTGGCCGAGGCCACCGGGGCGACGGTATGGGCTCCACCGCCGGGCAGTCGCGCGCTGCTCCTCGATGGCGTACGGGATCTCGTGGTACGCGACCGGGACGGCCGGTCCCGTGGCTGGCGGGCCTTTCGGCCGGCAGGGCCGGACCGGCCCGACCGGTTCTGGTCCGACCGTGACGGCCGGCTGACCCCGGTAGGCGGCACGATGGACGCGGCGGGATCCGGAGTCGAACTGGTCAGCGTCGCGACCGACGTCAGAGCGTCAGTGGTCGAACGGTGGGCGTCGGTACGGCCACGACCAGGCCTGTTCCGCGCCGAGTTCGCCGTCCTCGACGACGGCCGGCTCGGTGCCCGCCACGGCGACGGTGAGTTGCTCGCTCTCGGCCCGGCCGAGTTCCGGGCGTTACTGCGCAGAGCCGGTTGGGACGGGCACGACATCACGCTGCTCGGCCGGGTCGCACCGGAGCGGTTCGCCGGATTACGCGCGCACGTGTCGGCCCTGGCCGACCGGCTCGACGCCGAGGTCTGGTCGCCCGCACCGGGTGACCGGACCGCTCTCGACCAGGACCAGCCCCGAGCACTCGCGGCGTCAAAGGCCACCGACGAGCCGGGGCGGTGGTGTCGACTGGTGCCCGCCCCGCCCCACGCCAACGATCTGGTCACCGTGTCGGGGCGGTGGCGCAGCCACGACGGATGGCTGGTGCCGTCGGTCGTACCGCCGCAGGCCGGCCCGAGCGCCCGGGCTGGGCCGCCGATCGCCTCGACCGGGTCCGGACCGGCGTCGGTGGCCGGACCGCCGGACGGCGAGTCGGCCGACGGTCCGGACCTGTGGCCCGGCGACCGTACGGACACCGACACCGACACCGACGCTGACGACCGGCCGGGACCGGAACCGGTCGATGTCCCGCCGCCGGGCCGCCGGCCACTGCCGGTCAGGGCGGCACGCGGCAGCGTCGGACCCGGAGTCGGTTGGCTGCCGCACCGGCCGATGGTCAACGCGGAGCCGTTCCACCTGTACGTCGCGACGACCGTACCCGCCGACACGGTGACGGCCAGCGGTCTACCGACCGCCGAACTGTTCGTCGTCGGTCAGCTCGACGCCGACCGGCTACGGGACACCCATCCCGGGACACCGGCGGTGCGGTTGACCGTCGGACCGGGAGGGGCGGTCGCGGCGACCGAGGTCAGCGACATCGCCCCGGCCGAGGTTCGGCACCTGCTTCGTGGCGTCGACAGCTATCTGCTGCCGGCCGGATGGCTCGACCGGGTACGGGTGACCGGCTACTGGACGCCGACCGGGCCGGGTGAATGGCGGTCGCAGACCGATCTGGTCACGGCTGCGCTACGGCTGCGCTGCGCCGGTGCCCGCCACGGCGCGGCCGGTCTGCCCAACGAGGTGGTCCGGTGGCCGGCCGGCCGGCGTGCCGTCACGGCGTACGCGCTGCTGCCGCCGGCCGGCGAGCCGGTCGACGATGTCGTCGCGCTCCATCCGCAGCGGCCGGCGGCGGACGCGGCGGCGCGGCTGGTGCAGGTCCGGGTGGAGCCCGGACAGGCGATCGACGTGACCGCCAGTGCGGCACGGATGGCCGTACTGGCGGCGGTCAGGTCCCGGTTGGTGGAGCTCAACGCCGCCGGTGTAGAGGTGCTGTTGCCTCCTCGCGCGTACGACCGGGTCGCCGTCACCAGGGTGTACGGCACGGAGAACGGCCGGTGGCGGCTGCGGGCGGGGCGGGTCGCGTTCCCGCTGTCGACGCTGATCATCGGGACCGACCCAGGCGCCGGCACCGACGGTTCGGTGCGGACCGGCTGAACGGCCGGCGACGGTCAGCTGCCGGTGGCGCCCTCGCCGGTCCGCTCGGCGCCGCGTGGATCGACCGGGGACTCCGGCCTGGAACCGCCGGCCCGCCGTGGTGGCGGGGGTGGCCCGATGGTGACGTCGTCCCCGGTCTCGGCGACGGGATCAAGCTGTTCCGGCACCACCGGCGGAGGCACCAGCGGCGGGGGGACCAGCGGCGGCGGCTCCACCGGCGCGGGGACCAGTGGCGGGGGGACCAGTGGCGGGGCTGTGCTGGTCGGGGTGAGGATCGCGTAGATGGGGTCCTCGGCGGGCAGTTGTGGCAACGGGTCCAGGGGATCGCCGGTCCCGCCGGACATGGTCCGCACGGGACCGGCCTGGGTTTCCAGCGGCTCCGACAGGACCTTGGCTTCCACCGCGGCCAATGCCGCCTTGGCCGCTGCCGCAGCCCGCCGTCGCTGCACCGACCGCAGAATCGCCTGGAACGAATCGTTCGTCAGCGGCTGCCCCGCGGACCCCGAGGTCTCGGGCGTGTGCGAGACACGAGATGGTTCATCGACCGAGGAGGTGGACGCCTCGGACTGGTCAGGCGGTGTCGGAAGCGCGAGGGGATGCTCCGGGCGAGGGCCTGACCGGTCGATCGGTGGATCGTAGATCGAATCCGTTTCGGAGTCATCGTCCTGGATCAGGAACAAGGACTGGTCCGGTGGACCCGTCGACGCTCCTGGATCCGTGGCGGTCTGTCCGGTCGTCGTCTCTCCGGTCGTCGTCTCTCCGGTCGGCTCGGCCGTGGACGACCGCGCGGACAGGTCGGTCTGCACCAACCAGACCGAGGCGTCGTCGGCGGGCAGGGGAACGTACACCGGTTCCGGTGGCGGGACCGCCGACATGGCGAGAAAACCAGCGGGTACGTCGACGATGAGCGTCCCGGCCGGTCCGGTGATGTAGACGGTGACGTCGTAGCGGTACTGGAACATCCCCCGGGTGGACTCGACGTTGCGTTCCGACACGTCGGCGATGGACCGCTCACCACCGGACTCGCTGGGGAATTCGACGGCGAACGGCGCGTCGCCCCCCAGGCGGACGCCGGTTGCCACGTCCCGACGGCCGGATGGGCCGGCGGTGATGTTCACCTTGGAGCTCGAACTCTGCCCACCACTCGGTGCCTGCTCAGCCTGCTGGTACGCCCGGACCTTCTGATCCTTCAGCAACGTCTGGTTGTCGACGTCGTGATACCTCTGCACGGCCTGGACATCGAGGCTGACGGTGATCGGGGTGCCGGGAATCTTATAGCCGTGTCGGAGGAGATCCTTGACTCTGGTTCGCAGTTTCGGGTCGGTGGCGTTGTCGAACAGCGAGAGCATCGTGTCGCTGTGCCAGAGCAGTCCCGGCACCTGTCCATCGACCCAGGCCGTCGGTGGGAGCTGTTTCGGCAACACGGTGAATCCCGCCAGTTGTTCGACCTGTTCGGCGATCTTCACCATGGACCACGGGTACAGTGTCTGGTCGCCGAGCAATCGCTGGTTGAGCGTCGCCGGAGCTGCCGGCGGGCTGCCCCACCGAGCGCCGGGGGTGTGCGGGTACCCGGTCGGCACGGGGGCGCTAGCCGGCTGCCAACTGCCTGGCTTAGTGGACGACTCGGTCAGGTACTTCGGAACGAGCAGTTTCACGGTTCCCGGAAGTGGGGCTGGGCTCTGGTGATTCCAGTCCCAGTTGATCGGGCGGGAATTGTACCAGAGATCGTGTGCCCATTGCTCGTGCCCGCTGGCCGCGCTGGCGAGGAAGAAGGTCTCGCGTAGGAACTGCGACATCAGCACACCCAGCTGTGGCTTCTCATTGGTCAATCGAATCGTGACGTCGAAGGTCATCGGCTGTCGAAACTGACCCGCTCCTCCTTTGACACCGACTCGATAGATGTCCTTGACGTCGGACGACTTGCCTTTCTCCTGGTCTTTGCCCGTCGAGTAGGAAACCCCGAAGCTCCCGCCCGCGTCGGACTCGACATCTGGTTTTCCGTACCCTTTGATCTTGAAGATCTGGAAGGTCCACTCACTGCCGTTGCTGTCCGATTCGGCGGAGCCGTCCAGCGCCTCGCTCCTCATCAGCAGCGCCACGTCGCTGCGGTCCCGCTCGTGCGTCGGGCTCCCCGCCATGCTGCCCTTGACCTTGATCATCAGCAACCGCAGGTTGCCGAACGGGCTGGACACCGGAAAGATGCCGCGCGCCCCGGAACTGGTCAACGCGAACCACTGGCTTTCCAAAGAGGACGAGGAGAACTGCAGGGCCACCGCTCGGCGGAGCAGGTTCTGCCGCTCCCCTTTACCGATCAAGCCCTTGTCGGTCAGTACCGTCTCGATCTCGACCAGCACATCGTCGGCCTCCAGCCGTTCGGGATGACCGGCCGCACGGGCAAGATCCGGATCGACGTACACCGTCGACGGTGTCGACGTGGGGTCGGCCGGCGGATCGACGGCCCTCGGAACCGTCGACGACTCGCCGATGTCGTCTCCGGTCGACGGTTCACCGGATTCATCCCGGGTCTCGTCGGCGGTTTCGTCGGCACCGTCCGGTGGATTCAGGCCGAACTCCTCGGCGATCTCGACCGGCATCATGAATTCGAGCCCGGACGGCACCTTGAGATAGGCGGTGGTGACCTCCGCCTGAGGGTCGAACAGGCGATCCCAGCTGAAGACGTCCTTGATGTCGTTCCACTGCACGAGCCGGATCTCGAACAGCACGTCGCCCTGGTGAATGCTGGTGTCGCCACCGTACGTCGCTCGGGTGATGTCGGCACCACCGGTGTCGTGGCTCGAATCGTGGCCGACGGAGGAGACATGGGCCGGCGACGTCTCGACGTCGATCCGGCCCTGGGCTGCTTCGTCGTCCCCGTTCGGGTTGATCGCGAGATAGCTCCCGGTGAGCGTCCAACCAAACTTGTCGTCGGTACCGGACTCGCTGGCGAGTTCGCGGTTCGATTGCCCTTTCAGGTAGTGCTCGATCTCCACGCCCGAGGCGATGCGACCGGGACCCGACGACACCGTTCGCTGGCGGACGATCAATGCCTGGTGCGCGAAGACGCCGGACGGCAGCATGATGACCCAACCGCGCTTGTCGCCGAGCGCCCCGAAGTTGGCGTTCAGTTCACTCGGGACACCGAGCTTCCACAGCTCCTTCGGCCAGTTCAGTGGCTCGTCGAACCAGGACTCGCCCTTGCCGTTGACGCCTCGGTAGAGGCTGGCAGCGAGCGCCACGAGCTCCGGCATGACCACGAACGAACTCTCGACCGCGTTGACGCCGAACAGGTCGAATCGCACGAAGTCCCGAGATGCCGGATCGGTAGCGAGAGCATCCCATTCTCGCTGCACGCGCTTGCCACTCACGATCGAATTGGCGCGTCGGGCTTGATCGATTGTCAATTGACTCCGCGGAACGTGTTCGATGGAAGTGGAGATGCTGCCCTGGGCATCAAGTGTCCACGTCTGCCGCTGCGCAGACTCGGCCGCTTCTCGGATGACGATCTCGTACACGACCGCGTAGGTGTGCTCGATCACGTCCGTCGTGGTCTCGGTCCGGCGATACGACTGCACCTTCGCGGAACTTTTGTCACCCGACCCACCCGACCACTTCCGCTCGCCGCTCAAGCTCAGCGGTGCCAGCCGGCCCTGCTTGTGCACCGGAATCGCCGGGCCTCCGTTGAGGCCGAACGCCACGCTGTGCACGACACTGCGGGAACCCGCCGCGCCGCCCGAGGTGATCGTCCGGGTGTTGACGGACATCCCGTACTGATCACTTTCCTGATGCTCCTCCAGATAAGCGGTGACCAGGACGTCGTAGTCATGTCCGTTGATCGTGACGGTGAAGGGGTCACCGGCGATCAACCGCTCGGGGTCGGCCTTGATCGCCGATTCGCCCAGCCGATCGTTGATCACCTGCTCCGTCGCGCTGTCGAGGCGCGAGACGCCGCTGACGGTGCGCAGACCCTGCTCCGCCACCGGGGCGATGAGTTCGGCATCGGGGAGCGAGACGGCTACGCCCCAGCCGGTGCCGCGCCGGGTGGCCAACGGCAGCGACTCCTGGGCGACGGGTGCCGTGATGAGGAACCCTCGGTGCTGCGGCGTCGCCGTCGATCGACCGGCCGGGACCGGAGGTGCCACCGGTGGGAGGGCCATCTGTGGCTGGAGGGCCGGCGGGACGGCGATCGGTGCGGCGGGGGCCGGCAGGATGCCCGGCGGGACGACCGGCAGGACTGCCGGCTGGGGGGCTGGCTGGGGGGCCGGCGGCGGAGCGGACGTACCGCGACCGGTCGGCAACGGTTGGAGCCGGCGGTCGAGGTGCCCCACCGCGCCGCCGTCGATCCGCGGCGGCATCGGACGCTTGGCCAACGCCGGTTGCGGTACGCCACGAGTGAGGTCGCCGCCAGTCAACTTCGTCTCGAATTCCGATCGCTGCGGCAGCGGGACCCCGAGCTCGACAGGCACCTCGTTGGAGGTTACGTCGGCGATCCGCGGACCACCCTCCAACTTGGTGTGCAAGGTGGCCGCGTAGTGGACGAGATAGCGCGCCTGCGGAGACTTCCGGACCAGCACCGTGTGGTTGGACACGTCACCGGAGAGGTCGAGCGAGTAGCTCTGGGTGGAGCCCAGCTTCAGCTCGAAGCCGAGCGAGCCGGTGGCCCGCTGGCCGGTCGAGCCGATCAGCTCGGTCGCCTTGTGGACCAGACTGATCGCGTTGAGGGAAAAATCGAACCCCGCACCGCTGCTGGACGCCTCACCCTCGGATTCGCTGACCACGATACTCATGTCGTCGCGGACCTCGACGTCGGGCGCTGACCCGATGAACTCGACCCGGACCGGCTTCACCTTCAGAATCAGGCTGCCCTTGAGGTCTCCGAAGGACAACGCGTCCGTACGGGCACCGTTCGTCAACAAATGGGTGCTCCGGTTGATCAGACTCCGCTCGTTGACCAGCTGCTTGACACCCGCCTGCGCGATCCCGACCTTCTGCTCGATGGTCAGACGGCTGGCGGCCAGTTGCCGATGCCACGCGGTGATCAGCGGCGTCAGGCCGATCGCGTTGACGACCGGGCGTGCCTTGGACAACTGCTGTGTCCCGGACGGCCCCGGCTGGGCACTCTGGCTGGGCACCGACGGACCGGCCGGTGCCGGCCGGCCGTTCGCCGGATTCGTGTACTGCTGCGGCACGACCACGACGAGGCCGCTGGCACCAGGTGGATCGCTCGCCGTCGACCCGTAGCGTTCCCCGTCGACGAAGATGTCGAACCCGAGCTCTGCGTCGAGCAACTTCGTGCCCTTGACGAACATCTGCCGACCGGACACCACGGTCCGACTTTCCGACCCTGGCTGACTGAACGAACCTTCCATCTTGAACGGGAAATTGAAGACGAGACGGCTGACCCGTCCGGCGAACCCGGGCAGGCCGACCAACATCAACTCGAGGGGCAGCGGTACGGTCCGCTTGGACTCGGTGTCGTGCGACGAGCCGCCCGAACTGGATCCGAAGACCACCTTGTACGGCTTGGCGCCACCCCGGGTACGGACGTGTTCGGTGCCTCTGCCGACGGTCGGTCGGATCCACAGTATGCGCTTGCCGACCCGTACGGTGATTCCCTGGACCAGTACGGCGTCCCACTTCTCCAGAAAGTCGCTGTATTCGGGGTCCAGGAACCGGTCGGGCGTGCTGTCGTCGTCACTTTGATCCACGTTCGGTGCCGCGTAGAGTTCCCGCAACTGCCGGCGGATCTCGGCTCGGATGGCGTCGTGCTCGGCTGTGGTCAACACAAGACCGGCCGGACCGGACGACGACGTAGCGCCGGGTGGGGTGACGAGGGTGAGTCCCGTCATGAGGCGGTCGATCATCTGTGTCAGACCCGCCCCACGGCCACCGGCCGAATAGGCGTACATCTGTCCGTTCGCGCCGCCGTGACCGACGTACCACGGCATTTCGACGGTCGGTGGAGGCGGCGGCGGAGGCGGAGGCGGAGCCACCGGCCCCTCGTCGAACAACTCCCCGAACCCCAGATCGTCCAACACATCATCCGGCAACCCGGACAACCCCACCGGCTGCGGCACCACCGGAGGAGGCGGCGGAGGCGGAGGCGGCGGAGCCACCGGCCCCTCATCGAACAACTCCCCGAACCCCAGATCGTCCAACACATCATCCGGCAACCCGGACAACCCCACCGGCTGCGGCACCACCGGAGGAGGCGGCGGAGGCGGAGGCGGCGGAGGCGGAGGCGGAGGCGGCGGAGCCACCGGCCCCTCATCGAACAACTCCCCGAACCCCAGATCGTCCAACACATCATCCGGCAACCCGGACAACCCCACCGGCTGCGGCACCACCGGAGGAGGCGGCGGAGGCGGAGGAGGAGGCGGAGGCGGAGGAGGAGGTGGAGGCGCAACCCCTCGACCAGACTCCGCCGGCTCCTCAGCGAAAAGAGTCTCGAGCCCCAGGTCATCCGGGAAATCGTTGGTGGTCGGTACTCGCGGTGGCTGTTGCGGTGGAGCAACGGTAGATGACACCGCACCAGGCGGAGGCGGAGGCGTTACGACCGTAGAGGGCTCCACCGGAGAAGGCTCGATCGCGACCTCACCAAACCTCCCCAACCTAAGATCACCCGCGACATCATCGGTCAGCCCCGGGCCCGGTGTCGCCGGCGACACCACCGGCGGCACCACAGCTGGCGGCAGAACACCCGGCAGGCTCGACGGGCCTTCCCCGGTCACCCGCTCCGGTCCGGGACGGGCCGGCAGGTCAGACAGCTCGATCCCGCCCTGCGGGTCGCCCGGGGGCGGGTCCTGCGACGTCGTCACCGGGTGCGACGGATCATCGGACGGCTGACCCGGTGCCCGGGGTGCGAACTCGTTCGGGCCCGGCCGGAGCGGCCGGTCGGCGCCCCGATAGCCACCTGTCTCGTCGACCGGCCCGATGACCCTGCTGAGCAAGCTCAGGTGGCGTGGCCGCAGACCTGCCTCGAGCCAGGTGTTCCACCCGTCCTCGGCGGTGGCGACGCCCGATCCGTCCGGCTTCGGCTTCGTGAAGTCGCCCAGCAGACTGCCCGGCACCTCACCGTCACCCGACCGGTCGTCGCGCAGGCCGAGCTGGTGGGCGAGTTCGTGTACGTAGTGCAGGCTGCTCGCGTCCGGCCACCACGAGTACTGGTTCATCGGCTTGTCACGGTCGACCACGTTCACCGCGAGGTGCGCCGCTTCAGGTGACGACGCCCGGACGACCGTCACGTGCAGCCGACTACCGTCGACCTGGTATCCGGGCAGGTTCAGCTGGCTGTGCACGCCGGCTGTCAGGTCGCCGTACATCCGATCGACGTCGGCCGGTCCGGCGACGTCGCCGCCGTCGATCCAGACCCGTACCTCCAGGTCGGTGTAGACCTCGCCGCCGAACTCGACCCGGCGCGCGTCGAAGCCGGACCGCACGACCAGACGGTCCTGACCTTCGGGGCCGAACGGGGTGATCGGGTCGACCCACGCGTGTTCCCGCACGCCGACCGTCGCGGCACGGCGGGCCGCCGCCCAGTCCGGGTCGTCGGCGGCCGGCGGGGCGGCGGGGGTCGATGGCGGCGGAGCCGACGGGGACGACACCGGCGGCAGCGTCTCGATGTCGAGTCGGTTCTCGACGGTGGTCGGCACCGGCGGTACGGACAGCGGGTCCCCGGTCCGGCCCGTCGGGGCAAGATCGACCGGTGGAAGATCGACCGTCGAAGGGTCGACCGCCGGAGGACCGGAGTGCGTCGGCACGGCCGAGTGGTCGTCGATCTGTTGCCGGTCCCGAGCGGAGCCGTCCGACGTGGGGTCGGTCGAGTCCCGGTTTCCACCGAGCACGTCGGTGATGTCCCGGGACACCACCGACTCCACGCCGGGTTGACCGGCCGACGGGCGTGGCTGCGGCACCCCGACGTCGTCGCGCGGCGGTGCCTCGGCGTCGTCGCGCGACGGCGCGGGTTCCGATCGCTGGTTCCTGGGGACCGAGGTGTCGATCGCCGACGGGTCACTGGCCGGGCGGGACGGCGGGGCAGCCGGCGGGGTGCCGGCGGGTGGGGCCGGGGACGCCGGGCCGACGGTCTCCAGGGACGGACGCCCCAGTGGTGGTGGCCCGCCGACCCGCTCGACACCGGACCCGTCGACACCGGTGTTCGGTCGGACCGGTTGGTGGCGGGGACCCGGGTCCGAGCCGTCGTGCTGGGTGCCCGGAGGCGACGTCGGCGAGACAGGGAGCGGCGGCGGTGGGTTGAGCACCGGACTGCCCGGTGAGGTCAGCGCCTGCGGCGGCGGCACGACGGGCGGAACGACCGGCGGCGCGTTCATCGGTGACGGCAAGGTCACCGGTGTCGAGAGGTGGGCCGGGACGTCGCTGACCGCCGACGGTCGGGCGATCGGGGGCGGTGACGTACCGTTCAGGTCCACACCGCGCCCGTCCCGCGTGGACAGGTCCTCGGTCGGTCGCGGAACCATCGGATCAGGCACCGTGACATCACGCTGGTCGACCGTACGGTCGACGGAGTCGCCGCTGTCGCCGGAATCGGTGCCGGAGCGGTTCGTCGTGGGAGGCGGCTGGGGTCTCGGGTCTTGGCCACCCGGCGGCGGATCCCGCCTCACCTGCGGCGGATCGTCGACCATCGACAGCGGCGGTGGCGGGCCGAAGGTGAGCTGGCCCAGCCAGTTTCCCAGCGGTGTGGCCAGCTTGAGCTCGGTCAGGGTCTGGATCACCGCCGCCGTGGCGGCCAGGCCGGGCATCTCACTGTCGATGTCGACCTTGCCGTACACGGCGGCCCCGGAGATCACCTCGCCGAGGGTCTCGCCGACGGCCGTACCGGCAGCCACCGCCCCGAGGATCACCGGCAGGTGACGGTTGGACACGGGGCCCGGCCGGGTTCCGGGTGGCCGTCCGCCGCCCGATGGCGGGCCGTCGACGACCCGTTTGACCGGGGGTGGGCCATCGCCGAAACCTGATCCACCGCGTGGCGGCGGAGGGCCGAGGTCGAACCCGCCCGGCCCGTCCGGCCCGTCCGGACCCAGGCGCGGGGGTGGCAGGAACTTGCGGAGCAACGTGTCCGTGATGAGATGTTGGAACAGACCCGAGAAGTAGCCGCTCAGCAGCGACGAGGTGATGTGGTCGTCGTTGAACTTGTCGCGGTTTCCTTTGTCGATCTGGTACTTCTGCACTCCGGCCGACATTCCTCCTTCCACGAAGGCGGAGATCGGCCCGTGGATGAACAGCCCCGACATGAACGTCTTGAACCAGGGCGAATTAACCACCGTCTTGAACAACGGTGAGGAAATGATCCGCATGACGAGCCGGTTCATCGCGAGCCGGATCAGCATCCTGGTGATGGCGAACTTGATCGGCAGCAGGGCAGTCGACAGTCCGAAGCTGAAGTACGACATCGCCACGGCGATCGCGATCTCCACCAGGAGCAGGACCAGCTCGGCGATGATCATCATCTTCATGTATTCGGCTTCGGTCGCCACCTCCCCCGCGAACGCCGCGAGCGCCTCCGCCTGTTCGGCCGCGCCTTCGAGGATCGACACGTCTCCGGAGACGAACTGTTCCATCTTGGCGGCGAACGCCTCGGCGGCCTGGCCTTCGAACGACCGTCGCACCCCGGCGACCAGGGACACGACGTGGCTCTGAAGTTCTGCGAGGTCGCCGGAGACGGCGAGATAAAGGTCTTCGACGGTACGCAGGATGTCTTCGTCGATGTCCGGCATCTTGGAGCCGGTCAACACCATGAACAGGTTGTTGACCTCGTCAGGGACGATGATCGCCACGGCTCACCCCGCAGTGGCTCACCAACGGCGTCCCCGGTTACCCGCGTCCGACTCGCCCTGATCGAACGTGTTGTCCGCCTGCTGGCCGTTGTCGTCGGTCATCAGCAGGACCGCCCGTACCGTACCGACCAGGGTCTTGAGATTTGCCGTCGGGCCGTCCACCTTCGAGCGGTAGACCTGGGCGATCTCGTCGGACGTGTCGCCGGCACCGGCCAGGTTGAGTTCGTGGATCTGGTCGATCGCGTCGTCCAGGCGTGCGAGCACCTGTTCGGCCTGCCCGAACCGGGAGAACCGAAGTCGCAGATCGCTCGGTACCGACAACTCCGACATGGATGCCTCCCCGGCGATCCTCGAAGGTACCTGTCTGGTCGGTACCTGTCTTGTCCTCAGTCGACGCGGCCGGCCTGGCGGGCCGCGTCACGGATCGGTGCGAGCAGGTCCTCCAGCGGGTTACCGCCAGTCATCCCGGTACGGATCCGGGTGCCGCGCTCGACGAACGCCTGCACCGCCTCCTCGGTTTCCGCCGCCATCTGGGAGCGGGCCTGCTGGTAGGCACCGACGATCGCCTTGGCGAGATCGGCGGCGGCCATCGACCGGTAGGCCTGCCCCTGGAAGACGATCTCGTTGAGTTCGCCCTGGGCTCCGACCACCACGGTCATCGCCCGGTCGGGGGTGGTCACCGAAGCGCTGCGCTCCTGCAGGGAGCGCTGCATCCGGTGGAGATCCTCCTGGTAGCGACGGACCTCGGCCAGGCCCTGCTGGATCTGCGACTCCCAGGCGGAGCTCATCAGCCGCCCAGGATGTTGGTGCTGCGGCGGTCCGAGTCGATGTGGATCTGCTGCATGTCACCCAGCGCGAGAGCACCTCTGCCAAAGGTGCTCTGCATGCGCTCGTCGGCCTGCGACACGGCGAGCTTGAAGGCGTCCCACTCCGGGCGGGAGCCATCGGCCTCGAACGTGCGCTCGAACGGGGTGAGGCCCTGCAGCAGCTGCTGCATGGCGTTCTGCATCTGCACGGTGGCCTGTTGCATGTCCGTGATCGCCTGACTCACACCGGAGTGGTTGACGTGGATGTCAGCCATGGCCGCTCCTTCGCCCAGGACCCCGCGCCGAGCCGGGGTGAGTTGGAAAGCCGGGCGGGGCGGAGCCCGCCTCGTCGCGACGCTACGGCCGGTCCCGCGAAAGAACCAGGGCCACGCCGTGCCGTGCCGGCTAATTCTAGTGACTACCCCAGGTTTGTCAGCGCGGCGGCGGTGCCGACGGACGCCGCCGGTACTCTGTGAACTCGCAATGGCTCAGCTGACGGCCATGCCCCCCTCGGGCCAGCCCGAGGCCGGGCTACCACGCGCGGGCCCACGCGCAGGCCATGACGACAATTCGACGGGATGGACGATGCCCGCGTGACGCGCCAGGTGCTGACGGTCGACCCGTCCCGCCCCGCAAGCCACCGGACGATCGCCGAGGCCCTTCGCGCCGCCCGCCCCGGTGCCCTGATCACCGTCGCGCCCGGCCAGTACGACGAGCGCCTCACCATCACCACCGTGGTCACCATCGTCGCGGCCGACGGCCGGGGCTCGGTGCGGCTCAGCACCCCGACCGGGTCCGTCGTCCGGGTACTCGGCGAGGCGGTCAAACTCTCCGGGCTGATCCTGCTCGGCCAGGACCGGGACCGCCCGACCCTGGAGGTGCTGCGCGGGCAGGCCGAGACCGACGACTGCGAGGTCACCGGGGCCGGCTGGACCGCCGTACTCGCCGCCGATCGCGGTGCCGTGGCCATGCGGGGCTGCCGGGTGGTCAACCCCGAAGGCGCCGGCGTGGTCGACACCTCCGGAGCCGGCAGTGTCCTGGAAGACTGCGTCATCGAGCACATCGGCACCTCCGCCCTGGTCATCGCCGAGCGCGGCGATCCGACGGTCCGCAGATGCGTGCTGCGCGACGCGCGCGGCAACGGCGTCTGCGTCAACGGCCAGGGACGCGGGCTGATCGAGGACTGCGAGGTGTCCGCCACCGACAAACCGGCGATCGCCCTGGAGCAGCAGGCGACGACCCGGATCCGGCGTACCGCCGTGCGAGACACCACGGTCGGCGTCTACGTGACCAGCAAGTCCCGGGTGACCCTGACCGACTGCCAGGTCAGCGACACCCGCAGCCACGGTGTCGTCCTGGGCGACGTGACCGATCCGCACCTCGACGGGGTACGGGTGGACCGCGCCGGCGGCTACGGCATCTGCGTCGTCGAGCAGGCCCGAGGCACCTTCAGCGGATGCGAGATCACCGAGCCGCACCTGGACGGACTGCTGGTGAAGGGGGCCGCCGGGCCGGTGCTGACCGACCTGACGGTCCGCCGGGCCGGGGCCGCTGCGGTGGCGCTCACCGAACGGGCCAACCCGCAGCTGCACCGGCTCACCGTCGACGGCAGCGTCGGCGTCGGAGTACGGGTGGACGACTCGGCAAATCCGCTGCTGCGCGACTGCCGGATCACCGCCGCCGGCGGGCACGGTCTGCTGGTCGACGGCGGCGGACAGGGCCGGTTCGAAGGGGGCGAGATCGTGGGCAGCGGCACGGACGGCGTACGGGTGGCCGGCGGCGCGCATCCGCGCGTCAGCGCGCTGGTGGTCCGCGACGCCGCCCAGCACGGCATCTCGATCGGTGGCCGGGCCCGGGTGACCGCCACCGACTGCGAGGTGAGCGATTCGGGCGGCCACGGCCTGCTGGCCGAGGAGTACGGGCACTTGGTCGCCGACCGATCCCGTTCGCTGCGTAACCGCCGGCACGGCGTGCAGGTCGGCAACCATGCCCGCGCTTCGCTCACCGGCTGTGTGGTCGACGGCAACCACGGCGACGGGATCCGGGTGGACAGCGCCGAACCGGTGACGTTGACCGACTGCCAGCTCACCGGCAACCGGGGTGCCGGGCTGCGGCGGTCCGACCTGGCGGCCCGGGTGTCGTCGGACAACACGGTGGACCGGGACAACGATTCGGCGCTGGCGGCCGACGGTGCCGACGTCGGCTCCGACGTCGACCCGGCTTCGGACGACAGCCCGCTGCGGCAGCTCCAGACGATGGTCGGGCTGCCGACCGTGAAGCGGCAGTTGACCAGTCTGGTCGACCTCAACCGGATGGCGCAGCGGCGGCGGGCCGCCGGGCTGCCGGTGCCGCCGATGAGTCGGCACGCGATCTTCGCCGGGCCGCCGGGCACCGGCAAGACCACTGTGGCCCGGCTGTACGGCGGGATCCTCGCCGAACTAGGGGTGCTGCGCAGCGGGCACCTGGTCGAGGTCGGCCGGGGTGACCTGGTGGCCCAGGTGATCGGCGGGACGGCCATCAAGACCACCGAGGTGTTCA
Organism: Solwaraspora sp. WMMD406; assembly: GCF_029626025.1. Lineage (NCBI taxonomy): Bacteria > Bacillati > Actinomycetota > Actinomycetes > Micromonosporales > Micromonosporaceae > Solwaraspora > Solwaraspora sp. WMMD406. The sequence continues at coordinate 4,135,567 of NZ_JARUBF010000001.1, read as the reverse complement.
CCTCGGCGCTCGGCGGGGTGTTGTTCATCGACGAGGCATACACCCTGACCGCCCAGGTGTCCGGTGGCCACGACTTCGGCCGGGAGGCGGTGGACACCCTGGTGAAGTTGATGGAGGACCACCGCGACGACGTCGTGGTGATCGCCGCCGGCTACTCCGACGACATGCGCCGGTTCGCGGCGTCCAACCCCGGCCTGGCGTCGCGGTTCAGCCGGACAATCGAGTTCGACGACTACACGTCCGAGGAGATGGTGACGATCGTGGCCCGGCTCGCCGCCGCCCACCGCTACCAGCTCGGCCCGGGTACCGCCGAAGCGCTCACCGGCCACTTCGACCGGATGCCCCGGGACCGGACCTTCGGCAACGGGCGGACCGCCCGGCGTACCTTCGAGGAGATGGTGGACCGGCAGGCCGGCCGGCTCGCCGCCCAGCCCGACGTCGACGGCGAGGAGTTGACCACGCTGCTGCCGGCCGACGTCGCGGACGGAGTCGTCGGCGGGCCGGGCGACCGGGCGGGTGCGCCGGGCGACGGGCCGGGGCCGGTGGAGCGGCTACGCGGGATGATCGGCCTGCAGGGCGTCAAGGACGCGGTGGAGGACCTGGTCAACCTGCTGGCCGCCGCGCGGATGCGCCGGGCCGCCGGGCTGCCGGCCATGTCGATCGACAACCACCTGGTGTTCGCCGGGCCGCCGGGCACCGGCAAGACGACCGTGGCCCGGCTATACGGGGAGTTGCTGGCGTCGTTGGGCCTGCTGCGCACCGGTCAGCTGGTGGAGGTGGCCCGGGCGGACATCGTCGGTCGCTACGTCGGGCAGACCGCGCAGCTGACCCAGGAGGCGTTCGAACGGGCCCGGGGTGGGGTGCTGTTCGTCGACGAGGCGTACACGTTGACCCCGTCCGGCGGTGCCACCAACGACTTCGGGCAGGAGGCGGTGGACACCCTGCTGAAGTTGATGGAGGACCACCGCGACGACACCGTGGTGATCGTCGCCGGCTACACCGGACAGATGCGGCTGTTCCTGGCCTCCAACCCGGGTCTGGCGTCCCGGTTCAGCCGTACCATCACCTTCGACAGCTATTCCGACGACGAACTGGTGACGATCGTGGAGCGGGCGGCGGCCGAGGACGGCTACGAATGCCACCCGCGGACCCGGGAGGCGTTGCGGTCGCACTTCGCCGCCGTGCCCCGTACCGAGACGTTCGGCAACGCCCGGTACGCGCGTACCGTGCTGCAGGCGATGGTCACCCGGCAGGCCGGCCGGCTGCTCGGCCAGCCCGCCGCCGGGGTCGCCGAGATGCGGCTGCTGCTCCCCGACGACCTGCCACAGCGGGTCGGGGTCGCCTGACCGGACAGCGCACGGCAGCCGGACAGCGCACGGCAGCCGGACAGCGCACGGCAGCCGGACAGCGCACGGCAGCTGACCGACGGCGCTACGGCAGCGCGGCGGTATCCGGCTCGATCAGGGCGGTCTGTACCTCCGTCAGTCGCCGACGGGTGATGTGCTGGGCCCGGCCGGTGGGCAGCACCCGGGGCCGGACGTTGTTGAACAGCACCCCTTCCGACGGCGGGCAGGACAGCAGCAGCGCCGGGCTGTTCACCTCCAGCAGGGTCCGCAGCAGCGGATCCATCAACGCCCGGGACAACCCGTTCGCGCTGCGCGACACCACCAGGTGCAGGCCCAGTTCGGTGCCCTGGGCGAGGAACTCCAGCAACGGGGCGAACGGGCTGGGCCCGCTCGCGCCCGAGACCATGTCGTAGTCGTCGATCACCAGGTACAGCTCGGGGCCCTGCCACCAGTCGCGGCGGCGCAACTGGGCCGGGGTGATGGTGGAGTCCGGCAGCCGTTGGCGCATCGCCCGGGCCACCGACTCGACCATCTGTTTGATCGCCGAGGCGGAGACCCCGTACCCGAGTTGATGGTCGGTGGGGATCGCGTCGTACAGGCCACGGCGTACGTCGACGGCCATGATCCGCGCCTCGTCCGGGGTGTAGCGGGCGGTGACCGCCGCGATGACCAGCTTGAGCAGGTTGGTCTTGCCGGTCTCCGCGTCGCCGGCGACGACCAGGTGCGGCGTCTCCTCGAAGTCGTGCCACTGCACGCCGAGTGTCTGCCCCTCCCAGCCCAGCGGCACCCGCAGTGTGCCGTCGGCGGGTGGCAGCCGGTCGGCGGCGAGCACCACGGGCAGCATCCGTACCGTCGGGGCCCGTTGGCCGGGCCAGGCCGCCACCACCGCGTCGACGGTGCCGGACACCGCGTCGCCGGGATCGGCACGGTCGGTGACCAGGTGTGACAGGCGGGGCAGCGCGGTCAGAAAATGCAGTTTCGTCTCGGTGATGCCCCGGCCGGGGATCTTCGGGACGGTCTCCGCGATCCGCATGTTGATCATCGAGTCGACCGCGTCGCCGAGCCGCAGCTCCAACCGGGTGCCGAGCAGGTCCCGCAGGTTGGTGGAGATCTCCCCCCAGCGGGTGGCGGCCACCACCAGGTGCACGCCGTAGCTCAGCCCCCGGGACACGATGCTGCTGAAAGCCGGCATCAAGTCGATCAGATCCTGCCGTACGGTGGCCCACCCGTCGACGACCAGGAACACGTCGCCGTGCGCTTCGTCGGGGAACTCCCCGGCGGCCCGGCGGCGGCGGAAGTCGACCATGGAGCCGATGCCTTCGGTGGCGAAGAACCGTTCCCGGCGGCTCATCACCTCCAGCACCTCGGCGAGCGTACGGGTGATCCGTTCCCCGTCCAGCCGGCCGGCCACCCCGCCGACGTGCGGCAGCCGGGCCACCGCGGACAGCAGACCACCGCCGAAGTCCAGACAGTAGAACTGCACCTCGGCCGGGGTGTACGACAGCGCCATGCTCATGATCAACGTACGCAGCAGGGTGCTTTTGCCGCTCTGCGGGCCACCGGCGACCCCGACGTGCCCGCCCGCCCCGGACAGGTCCACGTCGAGCAGGTCACGGCGCTGGTCGAACGGCCGGTCCACCATCCCGATCGGCGCCCCCAGCCGCGCCGGGTCGAACCGGTGCCGCCAGGTCAGCCCCCGGCGCGGATCGACGGCGATCGGCGGCAGCAGGTCGTCGAGGTCCGGCGGGTCCCCCAGCGGCGGCAGCCAGACCTGGTGCGCCGGTGGGCCGCTGTCGCGCAGCCGGGCGAGCGCGATCTCCAACAACGACGGCGCGTCGGCGTCACCGTCGCGGACATCGGTGTCGGTGTCGGTCGGCTCGGCCACCGCCAGCCGGGCGCCAGCCGGGGGCTCGATCCAGCCGCTGCCGTACGCGACGATCCGGGTCGTCGGTCCGGTGCCGACGCCGGCCCGGCGGGCCGGGCGGTACCGGCCGGAGACGTACGCGGCCTTGAACCGCACCATCGTCGTCACGTCGGTCTTCAGGAAACCGTTGCCGGGCTGCGACGGCAGTTCGTAGGCGTCCGGCACGCCCAGCACGCCACGACTCTCCATCGCCGAGAACGTCCGCAACCCGATCCGGTACGACAGGTGCGACTCCAGTTGGTGCACCCGGCCCTCGTCGAGACGCTGCGAGGCGAGCAGCAGATGCACCCCGAGGCTGCGGCCCAGCCGTCCGATCATCACGAACAAGTCGATGAAGTCGCGGTGCGCGGCCAGCAACTCGCTGAACTCGTCGACCACCACGAACAGGCTGGGCAGCGGATCCAGGTCGGGTTCGGTCCGGGCCCGGCGGGCGGCGTACTCGGCGGCCGAGCTGACCCCCACCCGGCGCAGCAGCTCCTGACGGCGGACGATCTCGCCGTTGAGCGCGTCCTCCATCCGGCCGACGAGCGCCTCCTCGTCGGCCAGGTTGGTGATCACCGCCGAGGTGTGCGGCAGCTGGTCCAGGCCGAGGAAGGTGGCACCGCCCTTGAAGTCGACCAGGATCAGGTTGAGCGACTCCGACGAATGGGTCAGCGCCAACGCCAGCACCAGGGTGCGCAGCAGCTCCGACTTGCCGGAGCCGGTGGCACCGATCAGCAACCCGTGCGGGCCCATGCCGCCGCGCGCCGACTCCTTGATGTCGAGTTCGACGGTGCGCCCGTCGGCCGACACACCCAGCGGCACCCGCAGCTGTCGGTCCGCCGGCCAGCGGTGCCACAGGTCGGCCGGGGCGTGCCGGTTGAGGTCGGCGATGCCGAGCATGGCGGTCAGTTCGACGTCGGCGGTCAGCGCCTCGCCGGCTTCCGCTCCGCCGCCGAGACGCAGCGGCGCCAAACCGGTCGCCACCGTACGGGCGACGACCGAGCCCAGCCGCACCGGCCGGCCCAGGACGGTCACCCGTTCCGACTGGTCCGGCGCGGCGGTGACCGTCTCCACCTGGTCGGCGGAGATCCGCAGCCACAGCGTCTGCGTCGAGGTACGCCAGGGCAGCGCGCCGGCCAGGTCCAGCACGGTGACCCCCCGGTAGCCGTCCAGCAGGATCCGGCTGGTGTCGGGAACCTCGACACCGTCGAGCAGCACCACGGTGTACGGCTCCTCGGCCGTCGCGGTCGCCGCCGGGGTGAATCCCGGCCGGGTGGCCAGTTCGTCGCCGAGCAACCGTTCCAGGTCGGCGACGTGGTCGGTGAACAGCCGAACCGGTCCGGCGCCGTCGTCGTCGGTGGGATGCAGGGCGTGCGGCAGCCACTTGACCCATTCCCAGCGCTGTCGCACGGCACCGGCGGCGACCACGACGATCCGCAGCTCGTCCGGGGCGTGGAACACCGCGAGTTCGGCGAGGACCGCGCGGACCAGGCCGACCGCGACCGACCGGTCACCGTGCAGCAGGACCCGCGCGTACCGGTTCAGCGGTACGGCGATCGGCTGGTCCGGGACGGTGCGGTACGCCTCGACGAACCGGCGCAGCGCGTGCGCCGACAACGGCTCCAGGTTCTCCACCGGTTTGGTGTGCAACGGGTGGAAACGCAGCCCGAGTTCCTGCACCCCGGTGGCGATCCGGACCTCGGCGAAGTCGTCGTGGCCGGGTCGGCGTTCCCACATCCGGGAGGTGCCGATGAAGCCGGGCAGCGCCGACGGGTCCGGGTGCCGCCAGGCCTGCGCCCGGTGGTGGCTGGCCACCGCCGCCCGTACCTGACGTCGGACCCGGCCCAGGTAGCCGAGGTAGTCACGGCGTTCTCCGCGCAGCTGCCGCTTGCGGTCGCCGGCTGTGCGCACCACCTGGCTGAGGACCATGGCCAGGGCCGCGATCAGCATCAGTCCGATGGCGAACACGGTGAGGCCACCGCCGCCGTGCCCGACCGGCCGCAGGAAGATGATCACCATGCCGAGGGAGGCGAGCGCCATCGGCAGGTACGTCAGCATCTGCGCCAGCCCGCTCACCGGTTCGGGCAGCTCCGGCGGTTCCTGGAGGGTCATGTCGCCCTGGACGGCCTCCGGACCGGCCGGCCGTGGCTGCCGGCGGATCAGCAGCGTACTCACCGCGCCATCCTGGCCGGCCGGCGGCCGGCGGGCCAGGAAGCGACGATTGTCTGGGGTTTCACCCAGTCTCCCTGCCGCGAAGTGGACAGGACCACGAGCAGCGCACTATCCAGTGTGGTGGCGGCACGGTCCATGGAAAGGCGTACCCCTGGTGGCAGACGTCGACACCCTGTGCCGGCTGACCGTACAGGTGCCCGCCGGGCGGATCGAGCTCGCGGTACCGACCGACGTCGAGATCGCCGAGCTGCTGCCGACAGTCGTACGCCTCGGCGGCGCGGATCTGGCCGAGGCGGGACTGCCGCACGGCGGATGGGTGTTGCAACGCCTCGACGGGACCCGGCTCGACGGTGAGCAGACCCTGCGCGACGCCGGAGTACTCGACGGCGAGCAGCTGCATCTGCGGCCCTACTACGCCGAGATCCCGACGGTGCACTTCGACGACATGGTCGACGGCGTCGTCACCACGATGGCCGACCGCACCGACACTTGGCGGCCGGAGTGGACCAGAGCCCTGCTGCTGAGCTGGGCCGGGGTCGCGCTCGTCGGCCTGCTGGTGATGCTCGCCGGCACCGGGCCGGCCGGCGGCGTCGGACTGCTGGTCACCGGCGTGGTGTTGCTGGGCGCGGCGGCCGGCGTGGCCCGCGCTCCGGTGCACCCGGGGGCCGCCGCGGTGCTGGCGGTCGCCGGCTGCGCCGCCGCCGGCACCGGGGTGACCTGGTTCGCGCCCGACCCGGCCGGCGCGGTGCTGCTGGCCGCTCTGACCGTGGTGGCGGCCAGCCTGATCGCCGTCCCGGCGGTCGGCGGACGGTCCGCGCCGGTGTTCAGCGCCGCCTGTCTGGGTGGAACGCTGGCCGCCGTCGGCGGGGCGGCGCTGCTCGCCGGCACCGCGGCGGCCGGGGCCGCCGCGATCGTGGCGGTGACCACGGTGGTGACCAACTCGCTGCTGCCGGCCACGGCGTTCCGGCTGGCCGGGTTGCGGATGCCGATGCTGCCCACCCATGCTGGCCAACTGGCCGAGGACGTCGACCCGCTGCCGGACGCCGGGGTCCGCGACCGGGTGGCCCGCGCCGACGTGTTCCTCAACTGGCTCTACCTGGCGGCCGGGGTGGTCGAAGGCGGATGTCTGGTGGTCCTCGCCGGCAGCCGGGACTGGTGGACGTTCGCGTTGACCGTCGTGTTGACGCTGCGGCTGCTGCTGCACGCGCTGGTGTTGCGGGCCCGCTGGCAGCGGCTGGCGGCGGCGGTGCCCGGCAGCGTCGGTGTGGTGTTGGTGCTGGCGCACCTGACGCTCCGGTTCGGACCGGTCGGCGATCTGGTCGTCGCCGGGGCACTGGTCGCCGGGGTCGCCGGACTGGTCGCGGCGGCCCACTACGTACCGGGCCGTCGGTTCGTGCCGTACTGGGGGCGGGCGGCCGATCTCGCGCACACCCTCGCGGCGGCCGTGGCGGTGCCGCTGATGCTGCAGGTGCTGGGCCTGTACGGCTTCATTCGCGGATTCATGGGATAGCCGGTGCAGTCTCGGCGCGACCAGGTCCAGGCGCACATGTTCACCATGAGCCGGTTGTCGGCGGCGATGCTGCGCTCGGCACCGGACCACCCCGACCAGCCGACCGGCCGGTCGCTGCGCGGGATCCTCGGCGGGCTGGCTCTCGCGTTCATCGTGGCCGTGCTGGTGACCATCGTCAGCGTGTTGTTCCCGCCGGCCCGCGAGGTCAACTGGCGGGTCAACGGGGCGGTCGTGGTCGACGTCAGCTCCGGAGCCCGCTACCTGTACGCCGACGGCGTCCTGCATCCGGTGGCGAACCTGACCAGCCTCCGGCTGATCCTGGGTGGCGAACCATCGGTGGTCACGGTGGAACGGGCGGCCCTGGTCGGGACGCCCCGGGGTGCCCCGGTGGGGGTCGTCGGCGCGCCGGAACGGCTCCCGGACCCGGGCGGGCTGAGCCGGGCGCCCTGGCTGGCGTGCGCCGCAGTGGCCGGCCGAGGAGCCGACGCGGTGCCGAGGTTCGTGCTGGAGGTCGCCACCGACCGCCCGGTCCAGCCGCTGGGTGCCGAGGGCACGCTGGTCAGCGCCCCGGACGGCAGCGTCCATCTGCTCGTGGGCGAGACCCGGCATCTGTTCGACGCAGACGGCGGGGCCCGGGAGGCCCTCGGGTACGGCACCGCGCCGGTCCGCCCGGTACCGGCCGAGTTCCTGCGGCTGTTACCGGCCGGACCGGACCTGAGCCCGCCGGAGGTGTCTCGGCGCGGTGACAACGGACCGATCCTGGCCGGTACGGCGACCCGGCTCGGTCAGGTGTTCAGCGGCCCGGGTGGCGCGGCGTACCTGCTGACCGGCGACGGCCTGGTGTCGATCACCCCGACGGTGCTGGCGCTGCTGATCGGCGACCCGCGCACCCAGGACCTGGCGTACGGCGGGGCGACTCCACAGCTGGTGCCGATCGGGGCGCGCGACGTCGCCGAGCACCGGTCGACCCGGCCGCCGGAAATCCGGGTCGACGCGCTGCCGTCGGTCCCACCGCCGCTGACCGACCCGGCCGGGGACGATCTGTGCGCCAGCGTCTCGGCCGATCAGGACCAGCCGGTGCTGACCCTGGTCACCGCGGCCCCGGTCGGCGCACCGCTGGCCGGTGCGCCCGCCAGCGGGCCGACGCTCGCCGCCGGTCTGGTGCCCGGCTGCGGGCAGGTCGATCAGGTCGTGGTGGCCGGTGACACCGGGGTGCTGCTGCGGACCACGCCGACCGCCACCTGGTATCTGGTGGCCGACACCGGTGCCCGGTATCCGCTGGGTGAGGACGGGCCGGCGCCGGAGCTGGGTTACCGTGGCCAGCCGGCGGCCCGGCTGCCGGAGGCGCTGGTCGAATTGTTGCCGACTGGCCCGGTCCTCGACCCGGAGGCCTACCGGCCCGGTGGCAGCGGCGCGGCTGCGCCGCGCCCGGAGTGCGACTGACCCCGCCGTCCGCCGGACACCAGCGGGCCGGACACCAGGAGGCCGGACACCAGGAGGCCGGACACCGGCGGGCCATCGGCCGGGGCTCGTCCGGCCGGCGTCGGGTCAGCGACCGCCGTCGGTTCCGCCCGGCGCGGTGTCGGCACCCCAGGTGTTGTCCTCCCCCCGGATGGTGTCCTCCACGGTGGGCACCTTGGGTGCGGCGACGCCGGACTCGCGGGCGTCGCCGACCGGCAGGTTGCTCTGTGCGTCCCGGACCGGTTGGGGTGTCGGCCGGTTGCGGTTCGGCGCTCCGGCGAGGACGTCCAGGATGGTGTCGGGCGTGACCGGCGGTTCGTCGTCGTTGCCGTCGGTGAGGTCCCAGGGCAGTCCGCGCGGCTCGCCCTGCTTGCGGCGGGCCGCCCGGCTGCGGGCCTGGTCGATCTCCTCGCGCAGGGGATACGGCGTCCGGTTACGGGGCTGGTCCTGGCCGCCGCCGCCCGCACCACCACCGGCCGGCGGCGGCACGTACGGCGGGTAGCCGCTCTCGCCCGTGGACTGCGGGGTGAGGCCACCGGTCAGCGCCGCGTCGCGGGTGTCGACGGAGCGGCTGACGTCGACGCCGCCGGGGTCGACGCCCTCGCCGATCCCGCCTCGGGGCAGGAGCTGGCCCGGGGGCAGCCGCCGGTCGCCGAGGTCACCCAGGTCGGGCGGCTGGTAGGTGCCGCCGACCGGGACCGGGACCTGCCGGGGGATGCCGTCGACCAGGTCACCTGGGACCGCCGGCGGGAGCAGGGTGCCGGGACGGGAGTCCGGTGGGTCGAGTCCGAAGTCGTCCCGGCCGCCCACCAGGTCGGGCCGCTGCACCACGCCGTCACGGGTGCCCGGTCGGCTCGGGTCGATCAGGTCCGGGATCGACCGGTCGACGCCGCGCAGTTCGTCCAGCGACGTACGGCTGCCGCCGTCGGTGACCAGGTCGTAGCCCCCGTTGCCGTCTGGTTCGAGGCGCACACCGTCGATCGTGCGTCGGGTGCCGTCCGGGGCGACGAGGTCGATGCCGCCGTCGGCGTTGGGCAGCAGACGTACGCCTTGCGTGCTGTCGGGGGTCAGGTCGAAGCCGGTCAACGGGGTGCGGGTGCCGCCGTCGGTGACCAGGTCGTAGCCACCGGAGCCGTTCGGCTCCAGGCGCAGTCCGTCCAGGTCCTGGCGGGTGCCGTCCCGGCCGATCAGGTCAAGGCCGCCGTCGCTGTCCGGGGTGAGCCACATCGGGTCGCGGTCTCGGGCCAGGTCGAACTGGGTCTGCCAGTCGGACGGCGGATTGTCGCTGCCCGCCGGCGGCTCGTACCGTCCGAGCTGCGGGTTGGTGGTGCGTCCACCGTCGGAGATGCTCGATCCCGGGGGCAACACCACCGGGCTGCCGTCGGTGTCGCGGACCGGTTGTCCGTCGGGGCCGAGTACGGTGCCGTCCGGGGCGATCCGCGAGCCGGGCGGCAGCACCACCGGCGTGCCGTCGGAGTGGAGCATCGGCCGGCCGGCCGGATCGAGCACGGTCCCCGGCGGGTAGTTCAGTTGGTCGCGCAACGGCGGTGGGTCGCGTTCGTCGCCCAGCCCCCGGAACTGGGTCTGGAGCAGGCTGGCGGGCAGCAAGGTCGCCGGGGAGTTCGGGTCACCACCGCGGAGCAGACTCTCGTAATCCTCCTTCTGGGAGGTCAGGTCGTCCTTGAGCCCGTCGATGATCCGCTCGTACTCGTTTTTGAGGTCGGTGATGGCGTCCCGATTGTCCGCGCCGGCATTCTTCAGTACCTCGTCGTAATTTTCCTTCTGGGCACGCATGTCGTCCTGGAGGTCGGTGATTATCCGTTGGTATTCGTCCTCCATAGACTTCATGGCGTCCCGGTTGTCGTCCCGGTTCTGCGCCAGGATCTCCTTGAATTCGTCCTGCTGGTCACGGAGATCCTGTTCGAGATTTTCGATGATCTTGTCGTACTTGTCGATCAGCTTGTCGATGGCCTCGTCGTACGAGTCCTTGAGCTTCTCGATCTCCTCCTCGTACTGCTCCCGGAGCCGCTCCACCTCGCTGTTGGCACCACCACCCGAGCCGTCGCCTCTGCTGGTGGGCGGCACCAGCCGGACCTCCTCGGTGAACTTCGCGCTCGCGAAGACCTCGGCGGAGTCGCGATACTCCCGGCGGATGTCGGCGATGACCTTCTTGCCGACCGGGTCGAGGACCTTGACCACCTGGTCGAGCCAGCTCTTCTTCGCCGCCGCCTCGACCGCGTCGCGCATCACCGCGCTGCGCGGATCGTACTTCTCGTCGGTGAAGACCGGGTTTCTGCTTTCCACCCGGACGACGTTCGACACACCCTCGTAGTGTTTGTGCATCGCGGTGAAGAGATGGTAATGCGGCGAGTACACGTACGGATCGGCGAAGAATGCGTTGTGCCCGTCGACCAGTTCGTTGAGGGCTTTCTCCATTGCCAGGACGGCGTCGCCGATTCCACGGGGGACGGACGTCGCCCCACTCGGGTTGATCTCGCGGTGGACTTCACGCAGCCGTTTTTCGAATTCGCGCAACAGGGCCGCGAACTGGCCGGCGGCCGAGCCCTCCCATGCGCTGGCGTCGGTCTTCAGTTCGGCGGCGTAGCGGCGGAACTCGTTGGCCCAGTGCTCGGCCCACCGGCCGACCCCCACGATGACGCTCTCGTCGTTCCAGAACGTCCGGCGCGAGGCGACGTCGTTGGCCGCCGGGTTGTAGCGGACGAGTGGTTGCAGCGCGGGGTTGAGCGCTTCGAACCGCTTGGGCGGGCGGTCGTCGTTGTCCCACATGAAGCCCCGGTCGACCTTGATCCCGGCGACGACCCACTTGTCCGGGTCGTAGTCCCGGTACCACTGCCAGACCCCTTGCTGGGGTCCGAAGGTGTACGGATCGCCGTACCCGGTCCCGGCCACCGAGAAGACGACGAAGACGTCGAAGTCCTTGTAACGGATCAGCGGCGACGAATCCGGTGGCGGATAGGTCAGGACGATCGCGTCGCCTTCGGTGACCCAGGGCGGCGACTTCTCGCCTGCCACGTCGGACCGGTCGGCCACGTCGGCGTCGGTCGGTAGGAACAGCCAGTTGGCCAGCTCCCAGTCGCCACGTCCGTCCGGCCCGCTCGACGGCGCCACCCACCCTCCTTCGCTCGCCTGCCGGCGGCCGCGCTCTGTCGGACGTCGGCGGCTACAGCCCGAGGTTCGGGGTCGGTTGCCACACGTCCCGGACCAGGTCGAGCAGTTGCGCGGTGGTCAGCGCTTCGTCCGTGCCGACATCGAGGGTCTGCTTCGCGTCCAGGAAATCGTCCCGCAGGGTCTCGATCAGGTCGAACAAGCTCTTGACGTTGCCCTGGGCACTCAACGCCATGGTGGCGAAGTTACTTTCGAGCTGGCCGACCTCGGACATGACCTCCTCGTTGCCGGCGAGCAGGATGGTGAACGGCGTGTCGTCGGCGGGCGCGGGCGGCTCGCCGGTGTACGCGAGCAGCTTGCGCACGTACTGGTTCTCCGTCGCTTCGGCGAGGAAGTCCTCGAAGCGCGTACGGATGGTGCCGTTCAGATAGCGATCGGTGACGGTGAAGGTTTCGTCAGCCACGGTTCACCCCCCGGTTTCAGCCACTCAGCGGCCGGCTGGCGCCAGGATGTCGTAGATCCCGTCGTTGGTGTCCCAGCTGGCTCCGGTAACGCCGGCATCCTGCTCACCCGAGTCGATGACCTGGCCCACGAAGCCGGTCTTCTCCCCCAGGTCCTGGAACTTGATCATCACAGTGTTGTACGCGTTGATCCACTCGTCGAGCTTCGCCTGGAAGACCGAGCTGGACCCGGCCTGGTACGAGCCACGGATCTCACTCTGGATCCGGTAGGCGGTCCGGCCGGCGTTGATCATGTTGGTCACGTGATCGTCCAGCGCCGCGATCGCGGTCTGGAAGCCAGCGTCCTCTTTGTTGAAGAAGCCAGTGCTCATCGACAGCCACCCTTCTCCGCGGTGGCACCGTGGTCGCTGACCCCGGCGACACCTCGCGACACGACGACGCGGCGACCCGGCATCGCCACGGCCCAACGGTTCCCCAGCCGCCGCGCCGGGGCAATAGCGGAATCCCTAGAAACGCCGATTCCGCTGGTGGCGGCCGCGTGCCACGATCGCTTGCGTGGACGACACGGTGGTCGGCCGGGGCATGATCCTCGACGAGGTACGCCGACACCTGGCCGCGCGCGAGACGGTGATCCTCGACGGCCCGACCGGCATCGGCAAGACCACCTGCTGGACCGCTCTGCTGCGGTGGGCTGCCCGGGACGGCTGGCTGGTCCTGCGGTGCGCGCCGACCGAAGCCGAGACGACGGTGGCGTACACCGCGCTCGCCGACCTGCTGAGCCCGCTCGCCGACCAGGTGTCCGCACTACCCGGCCCGCAGCGGGCCGCCGCCGAGGTGGTGCTGCTGCGCGCCGACCCGACCGGTCCGGTCGACGACCGGGCGATCGCGGCGGCCACCCGGGTGCTGATCGACCGCGTGTGCGCGGACCACCGCGTGCTGGTCGCGATCGACGACGCCCACTGGTTGGACCCGCCCAGCGAACGAGCCCTGCGGTACGCCCTCCGACGGGTGTCGCCGACCGTGGCCGTACTGGTGTCCTGCCGGGACACCGGCAGCGGCCCCGGGCCGGCGCCACTCGGGCTCGACCACGGCCCGGACCGGCCGGGACCGGCCCGGGTCGAACTCGGCCCGCTCGACGTCGCCGACCTGCGTCAGCTGCTGCGGGCCCGACTCGGCACCGCCCTGCCCCGCCCCCTGCTCAACCGGATCGCCCGCGATAGCGGCGGCAACCCGCTGCTCGCCATCGAGCTCGCCCGCGCCGTACTGCGTTTGCCCCGGCTGCCCTCCCCCGGCGCCGACCTTCCGGTCGTCGCCTCGACGCACCCCCTGGTGACGCGGACCCTGGCGGCCCTGCCGGCGGCGAGCCGGGAGGCCGTCCGGCTGGCCGCGCTGCTGACCGTACCGACGGTGGCGACCCTGGCCGCCGCCGGAGTGTCGGCGACGGACTTCGAACCGGCCGAGGAGGCCGGGCTGGTGGCGGTGACCGAGGACACGGTCACCTTCCCCCATCCGGTGTACGCCAGCGCGGTGCGCTCCAGCATCCCGCCCGGAATCCGGTCACGGCTGCGTCAGCACCTGGCGCTGGTGGTCGCCGACCCGGACGAACGCGCCCGGCACCTCGCGGTAGCGACCACCACACCCGACCTCGCGATCGCCGACGAACTGACGGCGGCGGCCGGCCGCCAACAGGCCCGGGGAGCGCCGGAGCTGGCGGCGGGACTCTACGACCGCGCCGCCGAACTGACCCCGGAACGGTTCACCACCCGGCGACACGCCCAACGGTTGGCCGCCGCCCGGTGCCGGTTCGCCGCCGGGGACTACCCGGCGGCGACCGAGGCCGCCGAGGCGGCCGCCGCGCTGACGACCGGTGACCTCCGGGCCGAGGCGCTGCTGCTGCGCGCGGTCATCAGTTGGTCCGCCGACGACCTGGCGGCGGCGGTGACCGCCGCGACGCGCGGGTTGGCGGCGACCACGCCCGGCACCCCGCTCGCCGGGCGTGTCCACGCCCACCTCAGCCTCTTCGTCGACCAGCCGGCGCGCAGCCAGCAGCACGCCCACGCCGCGATCACCCTGCTCGAGGGCAGCGCCACCGACCGGGGTCTGCGGTCGGCGGCGCTGCTGCAGCTCTTCTTCCACGAGGTACGGGGCGGGCTACCACCCCGCACCGACCTGCTCGACGAGGCGTTGCACCTGGAAGGCGACGAACCGTCGTGGCTGGCGGCCACCGTACCGGCGGTGTGGTGGACGGCGATCGACGAGCACGACCGGGCCCGCGACCGGCTCCGGCAACTGCTCGACTGGGCGGTGGGTCGCGGCGACGAGCCCCTGCAGCACGACCTGCTCGCCCACCTCGGCGAAACCGAACTGCTGGCCGGCAGGTGGTCGGCCGCGGCCGACCACATCGCCGCCGCCCGGGAACTGGGTCAGCAGCTCGGCACCAGCCAGGTCGGCGAAAGCTGGCTCGCCGGTCTGCTCGACGCGCACCGTGGCCGACTCGTCGACGCCGGCGAGGTCGCCCGGTCCGGGCTGCGGCGGGCCGACGAGATCGACGACCCGTGGTGCCGGCGGATCCACCAGCTGCTGGCCGGATTCGTGGCCCTGTCCGCCGGACGGATGGCCGAAGCCGCCGCCCACTATCGCGGCTTGGCCGCCACCGTCGACGCCGTCGGGCTGGTGGAGCCGTTGTCCACCCGCTTCGAGCCGGACTGGATCGAGGCCTGCGTCGGCGCCGGCGACCTGATCGGTGCCCGGCAGGTGTTCGATCGACTGGCCGAACGCGATCACCGGCTGTCCCGGCCGTGGACCCGGCTGGGGCTGGCCCGCAGCCGAGCGCTGATCGCGGCGGCGCGCGGCGACGATCCGGATCCGGCGCTGCGCGAGCTGACCGCCGCCCGAGACGCGACGCCACCCGAGATCCTTCCACTGGACCGGGCACGCTGCCTGCTCGTCGCCGGCACGGTGCTGCGCCGTACGCGGCGCAAGCGGCCGGCCCGGCTCGCGTTGGAGACCGCGCTCGGCGAGTTCACCGCGCTGGGCGCGGCGGCGTTCGCGGCCCGGGCCGGCACCGAACTCGCCCGGGTCGGCGGCCGGCCGGCCGCACCCCGGCAGCTGACCGGCACCGAACAGCAGGTGGCGCAACTGGCCGCGACGGGATGCACCAACCGGGTGATCGCCGACCGGCTCTTCGTCAGCCCGAAGACCGTCGAGGCCAATCTGGCACGTGTCTACCGCAAACTCGGCATATCGAGTCGGGCGGAGCTGGGCGCGGCGATGGTCGATCGGCCGCAGCCGGCTGACCGGTAGGGCGCAACCGGCTGATCGATAGGGAAACGCCTGATTGCCGGCCGTCGCCCCGTCGCTACCGTCGTGGCATGTCCCGATCACCGGTCACCGCCACCGAGTCGCCGCGCCGTGCCGTGAAACCGCGCCGTGCCCGGCTGCGGGCCGTGGCCACCACGTTCGTCGTCGTGGCGCTGGCGCTGGGCGGATGCGCCACCGGCACGGACCCAGACGAGTCCACCAGCACCGCCACCGGATCCGACCAGGCCGATCCCGGCCCGGCGTCCGGCGACGACACCGGGCAGCCGTCGACCGGCGAACCGGCCGACCCGCCTGCGGACGTCGATCCCTGCGCGCTGGTGACCAAGGACGAAGCCGAGACCCTGGCCGGTACCCCACTCGACGACGCCCGAGCGGTCCAGCAGACGTGCACGTACACCGGACCGGTCACCGGCCCCACCGCGCAGGTGGAGGTCTACGTCGGTGACGGCGCCGCGAAGTTCCTGGACATCGAACGCCAGCTCGAACACCAGCTGGATCCCCTGCCCGGAGTGGGCGACGAGACGTACGTCGGCGAGTCGACCGTCTTCGTCAACGTCGACGGCAGGTGGGTCGCGGTGCGGCTGGTCCGGCTCAACGATCCGGCGGAGAACAGAGCCCCGTTGGAGACGGTCGCCCGTACGGTGGCCGGCCGGCTCTGATCGGCCCTTATGATCAGCCCGTCCTGATCAGCCCGTCCTGATCAGCCACTCCGGTCGTCGGGATTCCCGGACGACACCGGCGGGAAGGCCACCCGCCTCGACAGGCCGGGCGCCAATTTGGAATCATCGATCGTCGTGGACAGCGAGCAGCAACCCGAACCCGTCAAACAGTCGACGCGCTGGCGCTGGCTACAGCACGAATGGACCCTCGCCGTCCTCGGCGGGATCCTGCTCGCGGTGGTCCTCACCTGGCCGACCCTGCGGCACCCGGCGACCACCATCCCCGGTGACATCGCCGACCCCACCCTGCAGGCCTGGCAGGTGGCCTGGGGTGGGCACGTCCTACTGACCGAACCCGGTCGGCTCTGGCACTCCAACACCTTCTTTCCGGAGCTGTTCACCTACGCATACAGCGACACGCTGCTCGGGTACGCCCCGGCCGGGATGATCGGATCCGGGTTCGAGGCCGCCCTGGTGCGGTACAACATCCTCTACGTCCTGCTCTACGCCTTGGCCTTCATCGGGGCGTACGCCCTGGTCCGCCAGCTGGGCGCGGGCCGGATCGGGGCGACGGTGGCCGGCGTGGCCTGGGCCTTCGCCCCGTGGCGGCTGGCCCACTCCGGGCACATGAACATCCTGTCGACCGGCGGCATCGCCCTGTGCCTGGCCATGCTGGCCCGGGGCCACGGCTGGTCCCTTCGGCACGGTTACCGCCCCGATCGGCGTCGCCCCTGGTGGGCCTTTGCCGGCTGGCTGGTCGCCGCCTGGCAGATCAGCCTCGGGTTCGGTATCGGCCTGCCGCTGGTGTACTTCCTCCTCGGGGCGGGCCTGGTCGGTGCCGGGGCGTACGGCTGGTCATGGTGGCGGCGTCGACAGCGGCCGGCGTTCGGCGGCCGGCTGCTCGCCGCCGACCTCGCCGGCGGGGCGGTCTTCGGCGCGGTCACCCTCGGCATCGCCTGGGCGTACTTCCAGGTCGTCGACCTCAACCCGCAGGCCGAACGGTCACTGGCCTGGACGGAGCTGTTCTCCCCACCGGTCCGGGGGCTGTTCACCGCTCCCGGGGAGTCCTGGCTGTGGGGCGACCGCCACGCGGCGGCCCGCGAGCAACTGGTCTGGCCACCGGAGATGGCCCTGCTGCCCGGCGTGACCCTGATCGCCCTGGCCGTGGCCGGGCTGTTCGTCTCGACGCTACGGGTGCGCCACCGGGTGGTCCTCGCGATCGGAGTGCTCGGCACCGCGCTGCTGGCGCTGGGTTCCAACCTCGGTGCCGACGGCGACCCGGGATACCTGACCCTGTCCAAGCACCTGCCCGGCTGGGACGCGCTGCGCACCCCGGGCCGGATGATGATCTGGACCAGCCTGCTGCTCGCGCTGTTGGCCGCCGGTACGCTGACCGCCGCCGCCGCCGCGCTGCGCCGGGGCACCCGTGGCTGGCAGCCGTGGCCCCGTCGGGCGGTCCGCGCGGTGCTGCTGGTCCCGCTGGCCCTGGTGCTGGTGGAAGGGGTCAACCGGACGGCGCACCCGGTCGTGCCCACCCCGCCGGCGGCCTGGGAGAACGTCGCCGGCCCGGTCCTGGTGCTGCCGAGCGACGCGGGCGCTTTCGAACTGAACGTGATGCTATGGTCGACCGAGGGTTTCCCCGAGGTGGCCAATGGACTGGCCGGATTCGTACCGGTCAGCCAGGAGCGCACCCGGTCGATCACCACCACCTTCCCTGACCCCGGCAGTGTCGACTACCTTCGTCAGCTCGGGGTCCGGACCGTGCTGGTGATGCCGGATCGCCTGGCCGGGACACCGTGGGACGGGGTGGCCCAACGTCCCGTCGACGGTCTGGGCATCACCCGCGAGGAGGTGGCCGGTGTACTCGTCTACCGGCTCGACTGACCGCTCCACGGCCGACCCCGCCCGGGAGCCGACGCCGTCGGCCGACCCCGCCCGGGAGCCGGAGTCGTCGGAGCCCGTACCGCTGCGGTTGTCCGTGGTCGTCCCCTGCTTCAACGAGGAGGACTCGGTCACCCGGTTGCACGAGGCGGTGGTGACCGCCGTCGCGGCCGTACCCGAGGTGGACGTCGAGTTCGTCTACGTCGACGACGGCAGCACGGACGGCACGCTGGAGAGGTTGCGGCAGCTGGCCGCCGCCCACCCGGGTGTCCGGTACGTCGCGCTGAGCCGCAACTTCGGCAAGGAGTCGGCCATGCTGGCCGGGCTCGACCACGCCACCGGCGACGCGATCATCATGATGGACGCCGACCTGCAGCACCCGCCACGGCTGCTGCCGGACATGATCGCCCTGTTCCGTCAGGGCTACGACCAGGTGATCGCCTGCCGGGACCGGCGGGGTGACCGGTTCGTCCGTACGGTGGCCTCCCGGGCCTTCTACCGGGTGATGAACCGGTGGGTCGACGTGCAGCTACTCGACGGTGCCGGCGATTTCCGACTGCTGTCGCGCCGTGCGGTCGACGCACTGCGGGCGATGCCGGAGTCCAACCGGTTCTCCAAGGGCCTGTACTCGTGGATCGGCTTCCACACCGTCGTGTTCGCCTACCCCAACGAGTCCCGGGCCGGTGGCGGCAGCCGGTGGACGTTGCGGTCCCTGCTCAACTACGCCCTCGACGGCCTGCTGTCGTTCAACGACCGGCCGCTGCGGTCGGCGATCTACGCCGGGATGGGGTTGACGTTCGTCGCCGTGGCGTACGCGGTGTGGGTGGTGGCGACGGCGCTGATCCGGGGCATCGACGCCCCCGGTTACACCACCATCATCGTCAGCGTGATCGGCCTCGGCGGCATCCAGATGATGATCCTCGGCGTGATCGGCGAATACATCGGTCGGATCTACTACGAGACGAAACGCCGCCCGCACTACCTGGTCAAGGAGTCCGAGGCGGTGCCGCCGGCCGCCGCGTCGCCGGTTCCCCGGCAGTACGGAGCCGTACCGCCTCCCGGTGAGCCGGGACGGCCAGGGCCGTCACGCCGGGTTCGTGGTACGCCGGAACCGGTCGGCCAGATCGGCCGCGCCGGCCTCGGTGAGCCGGCCGAACAGCCGTAGCCGGGCCATCCCGCCGTCGGGATAGACGTCCAACCGTACGTGGGTGACGGTCGACGGCCGGTCGAGGCGGAACCGGTGTCGGGTGTCCGGCCGTAGTTCGGTGACCGGCAGCAGGTCCCGCCACCGCGCCGGATCGGCCGGGTCGTCGGTCGTCGCGTCGACCCCGATCAACCGGGCCGCCGCCGGCGCGTTGCCCTTGAAGTGGCTGGTGTCCAGCTCGACGAGGTCGATCACCCCGGCGGCGCAGAGCTTCACCCGTACCCAGTCGTTGCCGTCGTCGCGACGGCGCGCCGTCTCCCAGCCCTCCCCCATCACCCGCGCCGGACCAGGCAGCAACAGATGCTGCGGCGACCCGTAGAACCGGTCGCTGCACGCTTCGATCCGGCCGCCGTGTTCCACCGCGGCCAGGTCCAGCACCTCGGTCAGCAACCGCGGATCCGGCACCGGTTCACCGTGCACCCGCAACCGCGCGACCCCGCCGTCGGGGAAAATCGTCAACCGTACGTGGGTCTGCCGGCCCGGCACGTCGACCGGGACGACGACCCGCGCGTCACCGGCCAGCGCCGTCCGGGGCACCAGCGGCGTCCAGCGCGCCTCGGCCAGCTGCTCGGGCCCCGGATGTCCGCCCAGGTCGGCGCCGTCGACCTGGGCGTACGGCGGATAGTTGCCGGTGAAGAACGCGGTGTCGATCAGCACCGCGCGGACCACTCCGGGCACGCCCAGCCGGATGATCACGTGGTCGGATCCGGGTTGGCGACGTCGCCGGGTCTCCCACCCGTCGTACACCTGTCCCTTGGCTCCGAAGGTCTGCGGCGCGAACGTCGGCGGAAACGGGTTGAGCAGGTTGTCGGCGGCGGCGAAGAACTCGTCGTTGGCGGTCACGACGCCGCCGCCGAGTGCCCGCGAGGCGAGATCGGGCAGCCAGGTGAGGTCCACGTCGTCGGGCGGACCGGCGGTGGTCTCCGATTGCTGGGCCGTACTCACGCTTCTCCTCTGGTCAGCAGGCGACCGCGCGGCGTTTCCAGGGTCACCGGTGCGCCGCGCAGCCAGGTCGCCCGGACGATGCCGGTCAGGCGTCGTCCGACGTACGGGGATACCGGATGTCGGTGCCGCAGCCGGGCCGGGTCGACGTCGTAGCTGGCGTCGGTGTCGAAGGCGACCAGGTCGGCGTCGGCACCGACGGCCAACCGTCCCTTGGCCCGCAGTCCGGCCAGCTCGGCCGGGGTCTGCGCCATCCACCGCACGATGTCGGCCAGGGTGACGCCCCGTCGCCGGCCTTCGGTCCAGACGGCCGGCAGACCGAGCTGCACCGAGGCGATACCGCCCCAGGCGGTGGCGAAGTCTCCGGTGTCCGGGGTCTTCAGTTCCGGCGGGCAGGGCGAGTGGTCGGAGACGACGCAGGCGATCGTGCCGTTGGCGAGACCCGCCCACAGGGCGTCCTGGTTGTCGCGGTCGCGGATCGGCGGGCAGCACTTGAACTCGGTCGCGCCGTCGGGCACCTCGTCGGCGGCGAGGGTCAGATAGTGCGGACAGGTCTCCGCGGTGACCGGCAGACCGTCGGCGCGGGCTTCGGCGATCAGCGGCAGCGCCCCGGCGGCGGACAGGTGCAGGATGTGCAGCCGGGCACCGGTCCGGCGGGCGGCGTCGATCGCGGCCGCGATGGCGTCGATCTCGGCGGCCGGCGGACGACTGGCCAGGAAGTCCCGGTAGCGGGTGGACGACGGCGCGGGCCGCAGCCGGTCCGGCGCTTCGGCGTGCACCACGAACAGCGCGGGGACCGCCGTCAGCGCGTCGGCGAGGCCGGCCGGGTCCAACGGTGGGAACTCCGGTACGCCGGAGTCGGCCAGGAACGCCTTGAACCCGAACACCCCGGCCGCGTGCAGCTCCGCCTGGTGGTCACGGTTGCCCGGTACGGCGCCACCCCAGAACCCGACGTCGACGTGGCACTGGCCGGCCGCCGCCGCCTGCTTGGCCCGCAGCGCCGCCACGTCGACGGTCGGCGGCAGGCTGTTCAGCGGCATGTCGACGATGGTGGTGACGCCCCCGGCGGCGGCCCCCAGGGTGGCGGTGCGGAAGCCTTCCCACTCGGTGCGGCCGGGTTCGTTGACGTGCACGTGGGTGTCGACCAGGCCCGGCAGCAGTGCGACGTCGCCGAGATCGTTGTCGACGGTGGCCGGCAGAGCGTCCCGGTAGCCGGCGATCGTGATGATCCGCCCGTCGGCGACCGCCACGGCGGCCGGTCGTTCACCGTCGGGGAACACCGTCCGTCGGGAGCGCAGCACCAGGTCAACTGGCATCTCAGGCCTCCTGGTGAGCCGGGAAAGGGCTGGCCAGGGCGACGAGTTCGGCCCTGGCGAAGCCGGTTTCGGGTGGGTCGAGGGCGCCGCAGTCGAGCCCGCGCAGCAGGAACCGGGCCAGCGCCCGGGCGGTCGCCGGTTCGTCGAGGATGCCGCCGGCCCGGCGGGCCAGGTAGGCCCCGAGCCGGGCGACGGCCTGTTCCCGGCCGTCGCGATAGAAGCCGTAGGTGGCGGCGAACCGGGTCGGCAACTGCGCGGGGTGCAGGTCCCAGCCCTGGTAGAAGCCGTTGCGCAGCGATCGGCGTACCAGGTCGGCGTGCCGGCGCCAGGCGGCCCGTACGGCGTCGGCGGCACCGACCGGCAGGACGTTGGTGGAGCCGTCACTGAGTCGTACGCCGGTGCCGGCGGCGGCGACCTGCATGACGGCTTTCGCGTGATCCGACGAGGGGTGATCCATACTCAGGTAATCGGCGGCGACCCCGCACGCGGTTCCGTAGTCGTAGGTGCCGAAGTGCAGTCCGGTGCAGCGGCCGGCGGACGCGCCGATGAGTCGGGCGACGGTCGCACTGCCGTCGGCGGCGAGTACCGCGGCCGGGGTCTCGATCTGGATCTCGAACCGCAGCGTTTGATCGGCCAGCCCGTACGCCTGTTCGAGCCGGTCGCAGATGTCGGCCATCGCGGCGACCTGGGCCGGGTGGCTGACCTTGGGCAGGGTGACGACGAAGCCGGCCGGCGGTCCGCCGCAGGCGTCGAGGAACAGGTCGAGGCTGCGGATGGCGCGGCGGCGGGTCGCCGCTTCGAGGCATTTGATCCGCAGGCCCACCCAGGGCGGGGCCGCGCCGGCGGCCCGGGCGGTGGTCACCGCGTGCGCCGCTGCCCGCAGGTCGGCGTCCTCGCCTGCGTCGTCGCGGACGCCGTACCCGTCCTCGACGTCGATCCGCAGGTCCTCGATCGGCTCGCGGGCGAGTTTGGCGCGGACCCGCTGATCCAGCTCCGGCGGGTACGGTGCCGGCGGGTGATCGCGCAGCGCGGCCAGCGCGGCCGCCCCCCAGGCCGGCACCAGGTCGACGGTGACCCGGTCGGCGGGCACGTAGACGGTGTGCACGGGCTGGCGGTCGGGGCGGTCGCCGGGGTACCGGTCGCGCAGTTCGGCGTCGACCGGGGCCAGGCGGGCGTCGATCGCCGCGTGGTCCGCCGAGGTCAGGCGGGCCATCAGTCGATCAGCCGGTACGCCGGCAGGGTGAGGAAGTCGACGAAGTCGTCGCCGAGGGCGACCTGTTCGAACAGTTCCCGGGCCTCGGGGAACCGGCTGGCCGGCCACTGTGCCGCCGCCATGCCGTCGCGGATCCGGGCCAGCTCGGTCTCGCCGATCCGGCGGACCAGGTCGGCGGTGACCGGGGTGCCGTCGGGCAGTCGGACACCGTTGTGGATCCACTGCCAGATCTGCGAGCGGGAGATCTCGGCGGTCGCCGCGTCCTCCATCAGGTTGTCGATCGCGACCGCGCCGTTACCGCGCAGCCACGCCTCCAGGTAGCGCAGCGCGACCGAGACGTTGCCACGGAGCCCGGCTTCGGTGACGGTGCCGCCGGTGGCGGCGACGTCGAGCAGCTGGTCGCTGGTGACGGCCACCTCCGGGCGTCGCCGGTCGAGTTGGTGCGGCCGGTCGCCGAGGACCTCGTCGAACACCTCGCGGCAGACCGGCACCAGGCCGGGGTGGGCCACCCAGGACCCGTCGAAGCCGTCGCCGGCTTCCCGCTGTTTGTCGGCCCGGACCTGGTCGATGGCGCGGGCGGTGACGTCGGCGTCGCGCCGGTTGGGGATGAAGGCCGACATTCCGCCGATCGCCATCGCGCCGCGCCGGTGGCAGGTGGCGACGAGCAGTTCGGTGTACGCCCGCATGAACGGTGCCGTCATGGTCACCGCCGAACGGTCCGGCAGGACATACGACCCGCCGGCGTCGCGGAAGTTCTTGATGATGCTGAACAGGTAGTCCCAGCGGCCGGCGTTGAGTCCGGTGGCGTACGGGCGCAGCGCCCACAGGATCTCGTCCATCTCGAACGCGGCGGTGATCGTCTCGATCAGGACGGTGACCCGGATGGCACCGGTCGGCAGGCCGAGGGTCTGCTCGATGTGGACGAACACGTCGTGCCACAGCGCCGCTTCCTCGTGGCTTTCCAGCTTCGGCAGGTAGAGGTAGGGCCCGCTGCCCCGGCGCAGCAGCTCGGCGGCGTTGTGGAACAGGTGCAGACCGGCGTCGACAAGCGCGCCGACCGCCGGCTGGCCGTCGACGGTCAGGTGCCGTTCGTCGAGGTGCCAGCCACGGGGGCGGACCACGATGGTCGGGTACGGTCCCGGGCCGAGCCGGTAGGTCTTGGCGTCGGTGGGCAGTTCGATGGTGCGCCGGACCGCCTCGTACAGGTTGCGTTGGCCGCCGATCACGTTCGCCCAGTGCGGGGTGTTGGCGTCCTCCAGGTCGGCCAGCCACACCTTGGCCCCGGAGTTGAGCGCGTTGATGGTCATCTTCCGGTCGGTCGGTCCGGTGATCTCGACCCGCCGGTCGGTCAGGTCCGGCGGTGGCGGCGGCACGGTCCAGTCGCCGGTACGGATGTCGGCGGTGTCGGCCCGGAAGTCCAGCCGTCCGGTGCGGGCGATCTCCGCCCGGCGGCGGCCCCGGGCGGCGAGCAGGTCCGCGCGCCGGGCCGCGAACCGCTGGTGCAGGTCGGTAAGGAACGCGATCGCGTCGGCGGTGAGCACCTCGCCGACGTGATCCACGGCCGGCGCCGGTTCGGCCTGGGTTGGGGGCATCTGACTCACTCCTGTTTCAGTGGGGCGGGGCGTGGTCGGCGCGGTCGAGCAGGGTGCGGTGGGTGCGGTCGAGCAGGGTGCGGTGGGTGCGGGCGGCCTGCCGGGCCAGGTCGGCGGCGTCGGCGGTGCGCAACTCAGCCCGCTCGACCACCACCTGACCGCCGACCAGCAGCAGGTCCACCGGGGCCGGCGGGCCGAGTACCAGTGCCGCCACCGGGTCGTCGATACCGGCGTGGCCGAGCCCGTCGACCCGCCACAGCGCGACGTCGGCGAGCTTGCCGACCTCCAGGGAGCCGATCTCGGCGTCGCGGCCGAGACAGCGGGCACCGCCGATGGTGCCCAACGCCAGGACGTCACGCGCGGTGAGCGCGGCCGGGCCGCCGCGCAGCCGGGCGGCGTACAGGGCCTGGCGCAGTTCCGCGCCGAGATGGCCGACTTCCTGGCTGGCGGCGCCGTCGACGCCGAGGCCGACCGGGACACCGGCGGCGAGCAGGTCGGCGACCCGGGCGGTGCCCGCGCCGAGGCGGGCGTTGGAGCTGGGACAGTGGGCGACGCCGGTGCCGGTCGCGGCCAGCCGGGCCACCGAGGCGTCGTCGAGGTGTACGCCGTGCGCCAGCCACACGTCGTCACCGAGCCAGCCCAGGTCTTCGGCGTACTGCACCGGCGTGCAGCCGTGGTGGGCCTGGCAGTACTGCTCCTCTTCGACGGTCTCGGCCAGGTGGGTGTGCAGCCGTACGCCCCGGCGGCGGGCCAGCTCCGCTGACTCGCGCATCAGGCGTGGGGTGACCGAGAAGGGCGAGCAGGGGGCGACCGCGACCCGCAGCATCGACTCCGGCGCCGGGTCGTGCCAGCGGTCGATGGCGGCCTCGGTGGCGGCCAGCGCCGCGTCGGTGTCTTCCACGGTGGAGTCCGGTGGCAGGCCACCGGCGGACTGGCCCAGGTCCATCGATCCCCGGCAGGGGTGGAAGCGTAGTCCGATCCGCCGGGCGGCGGCGATCTCGGCGGCGAACTGGTCGCCGCCGTCGCGCGGGAAGACGTAGTGGTGGTCGGTGCTGGTGGTGCAGCCGGACAGCGCCAGCCAGCCGAGGTTGGCGGCGGCCACGGTCTGCACCATCTCCGCGTCGATCCGCGACCAGATCGGGTAGAGCGTGGTCAACCAGCCGAACAGGGTGTCCTGCTGGGCCAGTCCACGGGTGGCCCATTGGTACAGATGGTGGTGGGTGTTGACCAGGCCGGGAGTGGCCAGGCAGCCCCGGCCGTCGACGTGACGCACCGACGCACCCGGCCCGCCGGGTCCGGCGGGTCCGGCGGGTCCGGCGGGTTCGGCTCCGGCGGGTTCGGCACCGGCGGGTTCGGCACCGCCGGCTGGACGGGCGGCGAGCGCGTCGATCAGGCCGGCGGGCACGTCGCCGGGACCGACCGCCGCGATCCGCCCGTCGTCGCCGATGACCAGGTGACCGTCGCGGTGTTCGGTGCCGGCGGCGTCGACGGTGGCGATCGCCGCTCCGGTGACGACGATCATCACCACTGTCCGAGGGCCGGCGCGGCGTCGTCGCGGGTGACGGTTCCCTCGATCAGCCCGTACGGTCGGTCGGCGGCGACGAAGACCGAGTTGGGGTTGTCGAGCCCGAACGGTGTCAGATCAACCAGCAGATGGTGCTTGTTGGGCAGGGCCAGCCGGATCTCGACCACGTCCGGCCGGACGGTGAGCACCCGCTGACCCATCGCGTAGAGGGTCTGCTGCAGGGATCGGCTGTAGGTGCCGACGAACGCGGCGACCAGGGCGTCGCGGACCGCCTCGTAGGCGGCGTCGAAGCCGTCGGCGGGCGGCTCGGCGGTGGCGTAGCGCCAGTGGGCGTCGACGGCGGTGGCCAGGATCCGGTCGTCGGTCTCCGGCAACGTGGTGTAGGCGTCGGTCAGGTAGCCACGGAACTCCGAGTCGGTCGAGTTGAGCAGCACCAGGCCGGTCAGCCCGGCGCACACCTCGACGCCCGTACCGCCGTAGCGGATCGTGGCGGTACGGGACTCGGCACCGTCGCGCTGGAAGGAGTGCCCGCCGAGGCGCTGCCAGGCGTACTGCTCGATGTCGATCCGGGACCGGGTGATGCTGGGCTGACTGTCGACGAAGTGCCGGGCGAGCAGCAGACCGAACTCCTCGGCGGTGGCGATGCCGTACCGGCGGGCGAACGCGTACACGGTGTTCTTCTGGGTGTCGGTCGGCAGCACCGTGCCGTTGTCGCCGGTGAGGTGGGTGGCGGCCAGGTCCCCGCCGAGCGCCACGCTGACGTTGAGGTCGCGCAGGGTGTGCCGGTCGCCGTCGCGGTCGACGCGGACCACCCGGGTCTCGGCCTTGCCGTAGCGGTTCGACCCGAGAACGATCCCCATCAATCAGCTCCCTCGATAGGTGGTGTAGCCGTACGGACTGAGCAGCAGCGGCACGTGGTGGTGCCGGTCGGGGTCGTGCACGGTGAAGGCGACCGGAATCTCGGTGTAGAAGCCGTCGGTGCCGAGTCGCCCCGCCACGTCGAACGTGAGCCGGTACGCCCCGGTGTCCCACTCGCCGGCCGGCGCCCATTCGCGCAGCCGGCCGTCGGCGTCGGTACGCCCGGTGGCGACGGTGCGCCATCCGTCGGATCCGTGCCGGTCGAGTCGGACCGGCAGGTCGGCCACGGGGGTGCCGGTGGTGGTGTCCAGGACGTGGGTGGACAGCGCCGCGTGGCCGGCCGGACCTGGATCCAGGTCGTCGACCAGCCGTCCGACGCGCAGGGCGGCGATCCGACCCAGTTCGGTACGCACGATCGCCTGTTCGGTGTCGTCGTCGTGGTGCAGACGGGCCCGGGCGGCGGTGGCGATCTCGTCGGCGCCGCGACCGTTGGCGAAGATCAGGAACCGATAGCCGAACCGCCGCTCGTAGGCGTCGTTGAGTGCCGCGAGTTCGGCGGCGGCGGCGGACGCCGACGTGGCCGCGACCGCGATCGGTGGCCCGGCCGCCGAACTGGCCGCCGCCGTCACCGTCACCGTGGTCGAGGTCGAGGTCGAGGTCGAGGTGACCGCCGTGGTGCCGGCGTCGTCGCCGGTGGCGGCCGCTTGTTCCCGACGCGACCAGCGCGCCTCCCGGCTGTCCCCGGCGGGTGGTCGACCGATCCGGGGGTGCGCGGCGACCGCGTCGAGGACCTCCGGCCAGGGCAGGGACCGTACCCGCGCCTCGGCCGCCGCCGCCAACGCCGCCCGATCCGGATAGGGCCGCCCGGCGACCATCGCCCGCACCCAACCGTCGGCGGCACAGCAGCTGAGCAGCTGCTCGTGAGCCCGCTCGACCGGCAGTCCGTTGAACGCGTCGAGTCGACGATCCACTCCCGGCCCCCTTTCCCTGCGCTGCAGTCAAGCAGTACGGGTGAGCGGGCCGGTAGCGCCACGGGAACCAAAGACGAAACATGGTCACCGTACGGTTTTTGGAGGTTCATCCAATCACTGGCACCGGAGGCGACCGTGTTGCTGGCCGACGTGTTCGACAAGCCCCACCTCAAGCTCGTCCCGCTCACCGGTGACGAGGGACGGGATCGCACGATCGGCCGGGTCAACGTGATCGACCTGCCCGACCCGGGCCGGTACGTGGCCGCCGCCGATCTGGTGCTGACCGGCCTGATGTGGCATCGGGGGCCGGCCGACTCGGAGGTGTTCGTCGCGGCACTGGCGGCGGCCGGGGTGACCGCGCTGGGTGCCGGGGAGGCGCTGCACGGAAGCGTCCCGGTGGACCTGGTCGCGGCCTGTCGCCGACACCGGTTGCCGCTGTTCGAGGTGCCGGCCGACGTCTCGTTCCGGGACATCATCGACGACGTGCACCCCGCCCTGTGGGCGCAGCGGGCGAGCGCGCTGGCGGCGGTGCTGGGACGCCAACGTGGTCTGGTCGCGGCGATGGCCGCCGGTGCCCGGCTGACCGACCTGCTGCCGACGGTCGCCGGGGCGCTCGGCCGGGACTGCTGGGCGCTGTCGAGCAGCGGCCGGGTGGTGGCCGGCACGACGGGCCTGCCCGACCCGGTCGCGGCGGCGTTGAGCCGAGCGTTTCTGACCGCACCGCGACTACCGGCCACCGTCACCTTCGACAGTGAACACTTCTCGGTCTTCGGCGTTCCGGGTCGGGCCGAGCACCGGCTGGCCGCCTGGCTGGTGGCCTGCCGGGGTGCCCTGGACACGCTGCCCGGCACCATCGACGAGCTGACCAGCGTGGTGGCCCTGGAACGGGCTCACCTCGACGAGGCCAACCGGGTGGAGGCCCGGCTGGCGGGCCAGTTGCGCGACGCGCTCGGCGTACCCGGTGACCTGGCCGGGCTGCGGGCCGCGCTGCTGGCGACCCGGCTCGATCCGGAAGCCACCTTCGTGGCGCTGGTCGCGACCTTGGACGGGATGCGGGCACCAGCGACGCTCACCGTCGCCGTGGTGGACGAGTTCCTCAGCCGGTTGACCCCGGACCGGGCGGTCGCCGCGCTCGATCCGGAACTGCCGTCCGGCGCGCTCGCGGTGCTGGCGGTGCCCCCGCCGGTCGCCGCGTCGATCGGTACGGCGCTGGTGGCGGCAGCGGACCGGCTGGCTCCCGGTCTGCGTGGTGGTCGGCTGACCCTGGGGGTGAGCGCGCCGACGACCGGTGCCACCGGGCTCGGCGGCGCCGTCGAGGAGGCACACCACGCCCACCGGGCGGCGACCGGGACCGGACCCGGCCCGGTCAGCGTGGTGGCCGCCGGGGAACTCGCCTCGCACTCGCTGCTGCTCGCCGGCGTACCGGTCGGCACCCGGCAGGGTTTCCGGGACCGGCTGCTCGGGCCGGTGCAGGACTACGACCGCGCGCACCACGCCGATCTGCTGCGCACCTTGTCGGCGTTTCTGGAATCCGGCGGGTCGTGGAGTCGCTGCGCCGAGCAGCTGCACGTACACGTCAACACGTTGCGGTACCGGATCAGCCGGATCGAGCAGTTGACCGGCCGGGATCTGGGCCGGTTCGAGGACCGGGTGGACTTCTTCCTCGCGCTACGGCTCGCCAGCCGCTGACGACCGTACCGCGTCGCGGGCCGCCGGCGGCCGCTCGAGCCTGATCCGTCCCGTCGGAGGAGGAGGCGGCGGCGGCGGAGGCGGAGGAGGCGGAGGCAGATGCGGCGGCGGCGACACCGGACGGTCGGCGCCGTCGACGACGGCGGGTGCGTCGTGGATCGGGCCGGCGGCCATGGTCAACCGCCCGCCCGGCCGACCCGCCCGTGCCGCGACGATCTCGGCCGCGATGCTGACCGCCGTCTCCTCCGGGGTCCGCGCGCCGATGTCGAGGCCGGTCGGGGCGCAGATCCGGGTCAGCGCCGTCTCGCTCACCCCGGCCGCCCGGAGCCGGGCCGACCGGTCGGCGGTGCTGCGCCGCGACCCCATCGCACCGATGTAGGCCAGCGGCAGGTCGACGGCGACCCGCAACAGCGGTACGTCGAACTTGGCGTCGTGGGTGAGGACGCAGAGCACGGTCCGGCCGTCGATCCGGCCGGCCTCGGCCTCGGCCGCGAGGTAGCGGTGCGGCCAGTCGACGACCACGTCGTCCGCGTCCGGAAACCGAGCGGCGGTGGTGAACACCGCCCGGGCGTCGCAGACGGTCACCCGGTAGCCGAGAAACCGACCCTGCCGGGCGAGCGCGGCGGCGAAGTCCGCCGTACCGCAGATGATCATCCGGGGTGGCGGCGGGAAGGTCCGGACCAGCAGGAGCGCCCCGGGACGCGGCCGGACCAGGCCGGTTCGTCCGTCGGCGAGCATCCGCCGGGCGGCGGCGACGGCCGGCGAATCGGCCGCCGTGTCAGTCGCCGTGTCGGCCGTCGCACCGGCCGTCGCACCGGGGTTCGCACCGGAGCCGGGCGCGTCCCGGCCGGCGTCGGAGCCGATCACACCATCGGCGCCGACCAGCAGGTGCCGGCCACGCCATCCGACCGGCCCGTCCACACCGGTCACCACCGCGATCGGCGTTCCCGCAGCGACGGCGGAGCCGACCCGGGCCAGGTCGGCGAAGCTCGCGCGGTCGACCCGTTCGACGTAGACCTCGACGGTCCCACCACAGGTCAGCCTGGGTTCGAACACCTCGTCGCCGGTGTCGCCGAACCGGGCGAGCCGCGCCTCGCCGGTGGCCAGCACCTCCTGGCACAGCGCGTGGACGCTCGCCTCGACGCAGCCGGCCGACACGCTACCGGTCACCGTGCCGTCGGGGGCGAGCAGCATGCCGGCCCCCGGGGGCCGGGGCGCGCTGCCCGTGGTGGCGGTGACGGTGGCCAGGGCGACCGCCTCCCCGGCGTACCACCACCGCAACGCCTCGCCGAGCAGGTGATCGATCACGACGACACCTCGATGGTCCCCGGTTCCAGGCGATCGAGGTCGGCTGGACGATCGAGGTCGGCCGGGTCGGCGACGTCCGCGCAGGGCACCAGCCGCACCTGGTCGCCGTGGCGGCGCAGGTAGGGCCGCGCCCCCACGTCCCCGTCGGCCGAAGCGGCGACGCCCGGCCAGTGTGCCCGGCCGAGGACGACCGGATGACCCGGCCGGCCGGGCCGATAGCTGGCCGCCGCCAGGGTGTCCGGACCGGCCCCAGCGGCTACCCGGCGTACCGCCGCCGCCCCGATGCCCGGCATGTCGACGAGCAGGACGACCACCGCGTCGGCCCGGCTGGTGGCGAGCGCGGCCAGCCCGCGACGCAGCGACGAACCCATCCCGGTCGGCCACGACGGATTGTCCAGCACCACGGCGCCACCGAGGTCGGCGGCAGCCCGCACCTGGTCGGCCTGGGCGCCGAGGACCACCAGCGACGGCTGGCAGCCGGCGGCCCGCAGGGTCGCGAGGGCCTGGTCGACCAGGAGTACGCCGTCGCGGCGTACCAACGCTTTGGGCCCGCCGAAGCGGCGGCCGGCGCCGGCGGCGAGCACGAGTCCGGCAAGCACCCGCCCACCATGCGCGGCGCTGACCGCCGGGTCAATGGGCCGGTGGACGGCTTGTAGATTCGTCCAACCACGGCGCTGATCAGCGGGTTCGGATTGTGTCCCACCGGCATTGTCGCCCACCTCACCGCGACGCGACGATGCGGAGCGTGGATCTGCACACCGTCTCCGACGTGATCGCCGCCGACGCCGACGCCTGGCGTCCGGGTGACCGCTGGCTCGCCGGTGGGAGTTACCTCTACTCCCAGCCGCAGCCCGACACCCGCCGCCTGCGCGACCTCACCCAGATGTCCTGGCCGCCGCTGCGGATCGACGACGACGGGGTGGAGATCGCCGCGACCTGCACGATCGCCGAGCTCGCCCGGTTTCGCCCACCACGGTCGTGGGCCGGGCTGGCCGGGTTGATCGACCAATGCTGCGACGCGTTCCTCGCGTCGCACAAGATCTGGAACGTGGCGACGGTCGGCGGCAACATCTGCGCCGCGCTGCCCGCCGGGCCGATGACCTCGCTGGCCGTTGCGGTCGACGCGGACGCCCTGATCACCGATCTGGCGGGTACGCGGCGTCGGATGCCGGTGGCGGAGTTCGTCCGCGACGTCGAGGTCAACGCCCTGCGGTCCGGGGAGTACCTGCGGGCCGTCCGGCTCGCGGCACCGGCGATCGGCGCGCGGTTCGCGGTCCGCCGGGCGTCGCTGTTCCCGCACGGCCGCTCGGCGGCACTGGTCGTCGGTCGGCACGATCCGCACACCGACGCCTGGGCGGTGTCGGTGACCGCCGCCACCCGGCGACCGGTACGGCTGACGATGCCGCAGCCGCCGTCCGAACAGGACCTGCTGGAGCTGGTCGACACGGCCTGCGCGCAGGCCGGCTGGGTCGACGACGTGCACGGCCTGCCGGCCTGGCGACGGCACCGGACGTTGCGGATGGCCGCCCGGGTCCGGGCCGAGCTGGCCGCCGTCGGGAGCGGCCGGTGAGCGTCACCGTCAACGGCACCGCCGCCGGCGGCGAGCCGGCAGCCGGCCAGTGCCTGCGCGGCTACCTGCGCGAGCAGGGCTGGTACGGCGTGAAGAAGGGCTGCGACGCGGGCGACTGCGGGGCGTGCACCGTCCACGTGGACGGGGTGCCGGTGCACAGCTGTGTCTATCCGGCCGTACGCGCCCGGGGCCGGCAGGTGACGACGGTCGAAGGGCTCGCCGACGGTGACCGCCTGCACCCGGTGCAGCAGCGGTTCCTCGACGCGCAGGGCTTCCAGTGCGGGTTCTGCACCGCCGGGATGCTGATGACCGTCGCCGCCCTCGACGACGAGCAACGCGCGGACCTGCCCCGCGCGCTGAAGGGCAACCTGTGCCGGTGCACCGGCTACCGGGCGATCGGCGACGCGATCGCCGGCGTCTGCCACGCCGCCGCGCCGGACGCCGGTGCAGCGGTCGGCCGCGACGTGCCGGCCCCGGCCGGCCCGCAGATCGTCACCGGCACCGCCCGGTTCACCTTCGACGTGGCCGTACCCGGGTTGACGCACCTCAAGCTGGTCCGCTCCCCCGTACCGCACGCCCGGGTCGTCGACATCGACGCCACCGACGCGCTGCGGGTGCCCGGCGTGCTGGCGGTGCTCACCCACCGCGACTCGCCCGACCGGTTGTTCTCCACCGCGCAACACGAGCATCCGCAGGAGGATCCGGCCGACACCCGGGTGCTCGACGACGTGGTCCGCTACGTCGGTCAGCGGGTGGCGGCGGTGGTTGCCGAGACGGAGGCGGCGGCGGAGGCCGCCGTCGGGCTGGTCCGGGTGCGGTACGAGCCGCTGGAGGCGGTGTTCGACCCGCAGGCGGCGATGGCTCCGGGCGCGCCGGTGCTGCACGACAAGGACCCGGCGGGCAGCGGGATCGCCCGCCCGATGTCCAACGTGGCCGGCGAGGTGCACGGCGAGGTCGGTGACGTGGCACGCGCGATCGCCGAAGCCGACGTGGTGTACGAGGAGACGTTCCGTACCCAGCGGGTGCAGCACGCGCATCTGGAGACCCACGGGGCGGTGGCGTGGACGGAGCCGGACGGCAGCCTGATGGTGCGGTCGAGCACGCAGACGCCGTTTCTGACCCGGCGGGCCCTGGCGGCCGTGTTCGACCTGCCGCCCGACCGCGTCCGGGTGGTCGCCGGCCGGGTCGGCGGCGGTTTCGGCGGCAAGCAGGAGATGCTGGTCGAGGACATCGTGGTGCTGGCCGCGCTGCGGACCGGTCGACCGGTGAAACTGGAGTACACCCGGTCGGAACAGTTCGTCGCGGCCACCACCCGGCATCCGTTCGAGGTGGCGATCACCGCCGCCGGTCGCCGCGACGGGACGTTGACCGCGTTGCGGCTGCGGGTGGTGGCGAACACCGGCGCGTACGGCAACCACGGCCCGGCGGTGCTGGCGCACGGCTGCAGCGAGTCCCTGGCGATGTACCGGTGTCCCAACAAGCAGGTGGACGGCTGGTCGGTCTACACCAACACGGTGCCGGCCGGGGCGTTTCGCGGCTACGGGCTCGGTCAGGTGTCGTTCGCGGTCGAGTCGGCGGTGGACGAGTTGGCCCGCCGGCTCGGCCACGACCCGCTGGAGTTCCGCGCCCATAACGTGATCGGACCCGACGATCCGCTGGTCACCCCGGTGGGGCACGACGAGACCGTCGGGGTGCGCAGCTACGGTCTGGACCAGTGCCTGGACCTGGTCCGGCAGGTCCGGACCGAGGCCCCCCGGACCGAGGCCCCCCGGGTCGAGGCCCCCCGGGTCGAGCCGCCCCACGAGCCGCCCCAGGTCACGACGACCTCGGGTGACGGTGGCGGGGACACGGGTTGGCTCGTCGGCGAGGGCCTGGCCGCCGCGATGATCGCCACCGGTCCGCCCGGCGGCCACCACGGCCGGGCCCGGATCACCCTCGGCGCCACTGGGAACTATCACCTCGACATCGGTATGGCCGAGTTCGGCAACGGGTCTACCACGGTGCACCGGCAACTCGTCGCCGACGCCCTGGGCACCACGATCGACCGGATCCGCATTCGTCAGTCGGACACCGCCCTGGTCGGACACGACACGGGCGCCTTCGCCTCGACCGGCACGGTGGTGGCCGGTACCGCCGCCCTGCGGGCAGCGGTCGCGCTGCGTACGGCGATCCTGGACGTCGCGGCCCGGCTGGTCGGCGCCGGCCCGCAGGACTGCGAGCTCGACGGTGTCACGGTCCGGGGCGCCGGACGTACGGTGACCCTGGCCGAGGTGTACGCGGCGACCAGCGGCGACGGCGCCGGGCTCGCCGCGACGGGGCACGCCGACGGGGTGCATCGTTCGGTGGCGTTCAACGTGCACTGGTTCCGGATCGCCGTCGATCCGGACAGCGGGGAGATCCGGATCCTGCGCAGCGTGCACAGCGCCGACGCCGGCACGGTTCTCAATCCGATGCAGTGTCGGGGTCAGATCGAGGGTGGCGTCGCCCAGGCGCTCGGCGCGACCCTGGCCGAACACGTCGACATCGACGAGCAGGGTCGGGTGACCACGACCGACCTGCGTTCCTACCATCTGCCGACGTACGCCGACGTGCCGTCGACCGAGGTCCTTTTCGCCCGCACCAGTGACCCGCTGGGGCCGGCCGGGGCGAAGTCGATGAGCGAGAGTCCGTTCAATCCGGTGGCCGCCGCACTCGCCAACGCGCTGCGTGACGCGACCGGTGTCCGGTTCACCGACCTGCCGTTCACCCGTGATCGGGTCTGGGCACACCTACGGCAGGCCCGGCCTGCCGCTGATCGATAGTGAGGAAGAGTAGTCGCATGACTGTGCTGTCGTTTGAGGAGATCGTCCGGGCGCCGAAGGCGTTGTTGCATGACCATCTGGATGGGGGGTTGCGTCCGGAGTCGGTGGTGGAGTTGGCCGATGAGGTGGGTCATGTGTTGCCGGTGGCGGATCCGGTGGGGTTGGGTCGGTGGTTCGTGTCGGCGGCGGATTCGGGGTCGTTGGAGCGGTATCTGGAGACGTTCGCGCACACGGTGGCGGTGATGCAGACGGAGTCGGCGTTGTTTCGGGTGGCGTCGGAGTGTGCGGTGGATCTGGCGGCGGACGGGGTGGTGTACGCGGAGGTGCGGTTCGCGCCGGAGCAGCATCTTGAGCGGGGGTTGGGGTTGGGTGCGGTGGTGGAGGCGGTGTTGGCGGGGTTCGCGGATGGGTGTGCGCGGGCGGCGGGGGCGGGTCGGGTGGTGCGGGTGGGGACGTTGTTGACGGCGATGCGGCATGCGGCGCGGTCGCAGGAGATCGCGGAGTTGGCGGTGCGGTATCGGGATGCGGGGGTGGTGGGGTTTGATATCGCGGGGGCGGAGGCGGGTTTTCCGCCGACTCGGCATTTGGATGCTTTTGAGTTTTTGCAGCGGGAGAATTTTCATTTTACGATTCATGCGGGTGAGGCTTTTGGGTTGCCGTCGATTTGGCAGGCGATTCAGTGGTGTGGGGCGGATCGGTTGGGGCATGGGGTGCGGATTGTGGATGATGTGGAGGTGGGTGCGGATGGTGGGGTGCGGTTGGGGCGGTTGGCGGCGTATGTGCGGGATAAGCGGATTCCGTTGGAGTTGTGTCCGTCGTCGAATGTGCAGACGGGTGCGGTGGGTTCGATTGGTGAGCATCCGATCGGGTTGTTGCGTGATTTGCGGTTTCGGGTGACGGTGAATACGGATAATCGGTTGATGAGTGGGACGTCGATGTCGCGGGAGATGTGGTTGTTGGTGGAGGCGTTTGGGTGGGGGTGGTCGGAGTTGCGGTGGTTGACGGTTAATGCGATGAAGAGTGCGTTCATTCCGTTCGATGAGCGGTTGGAGATCATCGACGACGTCATCAAGCCGGGCTACGCGAAGCTCGCCGAGCTCGCCGACACAGCGGAGGTCGGTCATGTCGGTTGATGCCCCGACGCGTACCTGCGCGCGGCCGTCGGCCCCCCGCTGGGGAGCGATCCCGCACCGCCGACTATTGGACGCCGTCGCCGCCGCGGTGCCGGTCGACCGGCTACCGAGAGTCGAGACAGCGACCGTGACCCACCTGCTGCGGCCGGTGCCGTGGCAGCGACGCAGCGGGCTGGTCAGCATGGCCAGCACCAGCTACCCCGCGCTGGCGCAACGGATCGCCACCGTCATCCACGGCGAGTTCACCGGGGTACGGGTGGCCACCACCGAACCCGTACGGGGCCGCGACGGCCGGCAGCGCTTCGACGTGCTGGTGCCCACGCCCCAGGCCGCCGAGGTCGCCGGCTGGCTGGACCGGCTCTGGCAGGCCGCGACGACCCAGGTCGGCTCGCACGCCCGGCCGGAGCAGCGGATCCCCACCGCCCGGACGATGTGGCGGGCCGCTCTGCTGGTGGCCAGCGGCGCGCAGCGGCGTACCCAGATCCGGGTACGCGTACCCGATCCCGGCGCCCTGGCCGCGCTGGCCGCCGCAGGCGACGCGCTCGGTTTGTCGGTCCGCCAGCACCTGCGCCGGGGCAACTCCTACTTCGTGACAGTGGACGATCCGGCCGAGTCGGTCCAGCTACTACGGATCGTCGGCGCGGGACCACATGCCGAAGCCTGGGTACGCGAGGCGGCCTGATCACGGCACGGCCCGATCGCGGCACCGCCTGACGGCATCACGGCACGACCTGACCGCGACGCGGCGACGATCACCCGGTGAGCCGGGAGGGTCACGTCCGGCTCGCTATGATCCCCGGCAGACGCACGGGAGGTCACCATGCAACCGGACGGTCCGTACCAGCTCATCGAGATGCTGGGCTCGTGCCAGGTCGGCAGTGTCTGGTCGGCGGTGGAGCCGGGCGGTGAGGGCTTGACGGTGGCGATCCTCGACGCGGCCGTCGCCGAGGATCCACGGTGGCGCGAGGCGTTCACGGCAGCGGCGAACTCGCTGCGTGGCGGCCGGCCGGGCGAGCCGGCCTTCCGGTACGCCGACTTCACGGCGGCCACTCCCTGGGTGGCCTGCGGCACCAGGCCCGAACTGGGCGCGGAGCGGGTGTTCACCGCTCTCGGCCAGGACTACCAGGCGCTGCCGCCGGACTTGCGGGCAGGCCCGGACCCGGCACCGGATCCGGCGGGAGTCCGGGACCCGGACGCGACGCAGGTCCAGCCCTCGGGCCTGACATCCGAGCCGGCCCGATCCGGCGTGGACGCCGACGCCACCCAGCGGATCGCCGCGCTCGGACCGACCAGTCCCGGTGGGAACCCGTGGAGCGGCGGCCCACAGCGGACCCCGCCGGCGGCCGCCGGCCAGCCGACGTCCGGCGCAGCACAGACACCGTCGACCTATCCGACCTCCGGCGCGCCGCAGCCGCACGCGACCTATCCGACCTCCGGCGTGCCGCAGCCGCACGCGACCTATCCGACCTCCGGCGCGCCGCAGCCGCCCAGCCACCCGACCTCCGGCGCGCCCCAGACACCGACGGACGGCCCGTTTCCGCCAGCCGGACCAGCGTCGCACCAGCCGGAGTATCCGCCGGTGCCGAGGTTCCCCCCGACCCCGCCGCCGAAACGGCGGCCAGCCCGGTGGATCGTGGCTGGCGCGCTCGTCCTCGCCGTGGTTCTCGGCGTGAGCGCGGCGATCATCTGGTGGCCGAACGGCTCGGACGAGCCGGCACCACCCGTCGCCGGGCCGTCAGACGAGCCGGCGACGACGGGTGACGAGCCGCCGGGACTGCCGACCGCGATCCCGCTCGAACCCGGACTCGAACCGCCGACGGACGGCGC
The DNA here is from genome assembly GCF_029626025.1 of Solwaraspora sp. WMMD406. NCBI lineage: Bacteria > Bacillati > Actinomycetota > Actinomycetes > Micromonosporales > Micromonosporaceae > Solwaraspora > Solwaraspora sp. WMMD406. Next base: position 4,097,775 of record NZ_JARUBF010000001.1, on the reverse strand, counting down.
GTGGCCGACCGAATGGCCCCGGTTCCTCCCAACAGACACCGTACGGACCTATCTGGATCTGGCCGAGCTGGGCTTCACCGTCAAGGTGCCACGGGACTGGGAATGTGTGACCGGCAGCCGAAACGCACAGGACGGGAGCTTCCAGTGCGGGTCCACCCTGGGTGACGGTCAGCGCATCGGCGGCGAGCTGCTGGTCCGGCCGTGTCCCGACGGGTGCTCGGAGAGCCGGCGCACGGCGATGCGTCAAGCCGAGGAGGCATGGGGGCTGCAGTGGGTACGGGCGGGCCAGACCAGCACGTACGCCGAATCGAGCGGGCTGCAGATCGACGGCCAGCCCCGGTACGCGCTGGTCATCGTCGGCTACTGGCGAAGCGGTGTGGACGGCGTCCTGGATCGGCAGTTGGTGTTCCGGATGACCGCGCCGGTGGACGGTGCCGGACAGCTACGCCGGATCGCCAGCTATCTGCGTGACTCGCTGCTGCTGTGATCCGCCGCGACCAGGTCTGACGCGACCACGGACGCCGACGACGGGTCGGCGGCGGCTAGGTCGGCGGCAGCCGGGTCAGCCCCGGCCGGGTCGGCGGCGGCCGACGTCGCGTCGCCGGGCCAGCCGCACCCGAGTCGCACGATCAACATCAGCGGCAGCCAGACGGCGTAGCCGCCCAGGGTGGTCGGCAGCTGGGAGGCTTCCAGCCAGGCCAGGTAGCCGAACGAGATCAGAAAAAGCCCGGCTGCCGGTACACCGAGGGCGGCCAGCCGCAGCGCCTGTCGCCAGGCCAACACGCAGAGCAGCCCGAACAGGACGGTCGACACCAGTCCCCCGACGACGAGCAGATGCACCATCACGTTGTGGGCGTGCGTGTAGCGGCTGCCCAGCTCGTCGGCGAGCTCCGGCCGGTCGAAGTAGGCAAGTCCCCAGCCCCAGAGCGGCTTGTCGCTCCAGTGGCTTAGAACCGACGACCAGATCCGGCCGCGAGCCGTGAACGCCTCCGGATCGGTGGTCACCAACGGCACCACGACGGTCAGCGCGACCGCGCCCAGCGCCGGCACCGACAGCAGCCAAGGCAGCAGGTGCCGGCGACGTGGCACCGACAGCAGCCAGGGCAGCGGGTACGGGCGACGCGGTGCGGACAGCACCCGGACGAGCAGGTAGCCGCCGACCACCATGACGGTGGCGAGCTGACTGGTCCGCGACCCGGTCCAGTAGAGCGCGAAGAGCGTCACCGCCAGGGTCGGCCACCGTACCCATCGGTGGGCGATGGTCAGCGCGAACGGGACACTCAGCGCCAGGCTGATGCCCAGGACGTTCGGATGCGACAACGGCCCGGCGAGCAGCCCACCGAGAAAGCCGTCCTTGGCTCCGGCCAGATCACCGGAGAGCATCCCGAGATCGGGCCGGAACGCGGCGAGCGTGATCGAGACGGCGGCGGTGACCCCACCGAGGACACCCAGCAGCTGCAGCACCACCGGGCGCGGCGGCAGGGCCCAGATGGCCAGCGCCGCCACCGGCAGGGCCAGGTCCATCAGACCCGGCGGGCGCCCGCCGAGGGTGTCGGCGACGGTCAACGCGACGATCGGGGCGAGGACGGCGAGCAGCCAGCGCGGGTTCGCCAGTCGCGGTCGCCGCCACAGGCCGTACCCGATCATCGTGGCGGCCACCCCGAGGAACGCCAGCCCCAGGAGTTCACCGGTCAGGTCGACGATGGACGCGGACACCCCGCCCCGGCTGTTGAACTCGGGACGTCCGGCGGTCGCGACGGACAGCAGGTGGGTGCCGATCACCCGGAGCCAGGCCAGCCCGATCAGCAGTCCGGCACCGATCGTGCCGGGACCGATCCGCTGGACCAGGGCGACCGTCCGGGCCACCGGGGCGGACCGGGCGATCTCCCGCGATCGGTCGATGATCATGCGAATGTCCTCCGGATAGGGCACGGTCAGCATTCTCAGCGAGGGCCCGTCGATCCGGCGCACCAGGATCGCCGCGACCAGCACGGAGACGCCGTAGCCGCCGAGACTGGCGACTGCGGCACCGGCGGCCCCGAACCCGGCCAGGACGAACAGGAGTACCAGCCCGCTGACCGACCCGCCGACCAGGGCCGCCGACGACCAGCCGGGTCGGTCGCCGACCAACAGCACCGCGCTGAAGATCGTCATCGCGGTGTAGAGAACGGTGCCGGCGCAGAGGATCACGGCCGGCAGGACCGACGGGGCGAACGCCGACCCGAAGACGAACGGCACCGCGACGCCGGCGATGACCGCGAGCAGACCGCAGGCCGCCACCGACACCAGCACCGCGAGGCGGGCGACCTGGGTCGCCGCCCGGGGATCGGTGGTCGCCGCCCGTCCCATCAGGACGGTACGGGCGGCGGTCGCGATCACCATCGGGATCTCCGCGACGCTGACCGCCACGGCGTAGTAGCCGAGCTCGCGGGCCCCGATCACCGGTAGCCCGATGATCTGGTCCAGCCGCGCGCTGGAGATCGCCGCCAACACCCCGGGCAGGCAGGTCAGCGAGTAGGCGACCAGCGACCGCGACGGTATCCGGACCGGCTCCGCCGCGTCCGGACCGGCGCCCGACGCGACAGACACAGATGCCGACGACACGGGCGCAGCGGCGGGTGAGCGCATCCGCACCAGCCCGATCGCCACGCCGGCGATCACCGACAGCAGGAACACCAGGCCGGCGACGAACGCGCTCAGGTCGAACGCGACACACGCGAAGATCACCACCACGGTACGGACCAGCGCCGGCACGACCTTGACCAGGTTGACGCCACGAACGTCGGCGGTGCCGGTCAGCGCGCCGATGACCAGATTGGCCAGGATGTGCAGCGGTGCCAGCACGGCCAGCGTCAGGAACTGTCCCTGACGGGTCGGGTCGGCGGCGAACACGACGGCGCCGAGGACGCCGAGCAGCGCCACCCCCAGCAGGCCGAGAGGGAGCACCGCGATCAGGCTGACCCGGACCGCCTGCCGGCTGGTCAGCAGGTTCTTGCGCAGGTGGAAGCTGAGGGCGTCCTGCAGCCCGAAGGTGCCGATCCAGCCGCAGACCACGATCGGCAGGGTCAACGCGGCGTACAGCCCACGACCGTCCGGGCCGAGTTCGCGCGACAGGAACGGGCTGATCAGCAGTCCGCTGAGCGGGATCACCAGGTTGGCGGCGGACGCCGACATCAGCCGGCGCGTCGACATCAGCCGGCCCCGTCGGGCACCGTCACGTCGAGGTGACCGGTACGGCGCAACGACGTGATCAGGTGGGTCTCGAAGTGCCGGGCCGAGAACCGGCGGTCCACCAGGGCGAGGGCCTCGGCGGCCATCCGGTCCATCCGCTGTGGGCTGGTCGTCGCCACCGCTTTGGCGATCTCCGCCGGCGTCCGGGCCAGCCGTACCGCCTCGGTGGGCGGTATCCCCTCGGCGCCGACCGGTGTGCTGAACACCGGCAGGCCGTGGGCCAGCAGGGTCAACGTCTTGAGTTTGACCCCGGCGCCGCTCCACACCGGGACCACCGCCGCCCGGGCCGGGGCGAGTACGGGCCGCAGGTCGTCGACGTAGCCGAGCACCTCGATGCCGGGCCACGCGGCGAGTTCGCGTCGGAGCTGGTCGGTCAGGCCCGAGCCGACCAGGGTCAGCCGGTAGCCGGCCTGGTGCAGCCGCCCCCAGCCCTCGCGCAGGAACCGGCGCAGACCGAGCAGGTTGGGCCGGTACGCGAAGCTGCTCAGCCACACCAGCTGCCGGGGTCGCGGCGCCGGCTGGTGGTCGGCCGGCAGCGGTACGCAGCTGGCCAGAGTGAAGTCGGCGGACCGCCGATGGTGGTGGTGTAGCCGGTCGGCTTCCTCGGCGCTGGTGACCGAGACGGTGGCGCACCGTGCCAGGGCCCGGGCCTCGAACCGGGTGGAGACGTCGGCCAGGTAGCGGGCCCGGAGCCGGTGCGCGAGCCCGGGTGCCTCGGTGACGTCCTGCCGGCTGCTGGCGGCCAGCACGTTGGCTTTGTCCCAATGCCAGCGCAGTCGGGTGCCGGCCAGGTAGGCGCCGGCGGCCTCGCCGATGGCGATCGCCGAGCCGGGGACGGCGACCGGCTCGGCGGCGAGGTCGTCGTGCAGCGGCCGGCTGTAGCGGGTCCGGATCCAGGGCGGCAGCCCGGCGGCGAACGCCTCCGGGTAGCGGCCGAGCGGGCCGAGCCGGCCGAACCGGTACGGGGTGGCCCGGTAGTCGATCACCCGTACCCGGGGTAGTAGTCGTCGCAGCTGGTCGACCCGCTCGTCGGTGGTGTCGACGCGGCGGACCACCCGCAGCGTGTACGGCTGGACCCGGGCGATCGCCCGCAGGATCATCATGACCCGGACCGGGTCGCCCCGGTCGGCCGGCAGCGGGAAGTAGGTCGAGACGACGGTCAGTCCCATCGGCCGGTGGCCTCCGGTCGGTCGGTCCGTCCGGCGAGGTGGTGCCAGGTGGTCAGCAGCCGTCGGGCCTGCAACGTGGGGCTGAACTCGCGGTCGATCCGGTCCCGCAGGGCCTTGACCCGGTGGGCGGCGTCGGCCGGGTCGTCGACGACCTGCCGGACGGCGGTGGCGAGAGCATGCGCGTCGTCCGGGGCCACCAGCCAGCCACCGTCGTCGCCGACGAGCTCCGGGATACCGGAGATCAGGGTGCTGACCACCGGAACTCCCCGGCTGCCGGCTTCCATCAGGAACACCGGGATGCCGTCGAGGTCGCCGTCCGGTCCGGGCCGGCACGCGAGTACGGCGACGTCGGCTCCGGCCAGCGCCCCGGTGGCGGTCTGGTGGGACACCGCTCCGTGGAAGGTGACCACGTCGGTGAGCCGCAGGTGCGCGGCGTACTGGGTCAGCTCGGCGCGCAGCGGGCCGTCGCCGTAGATGTCGTACCGGACCGGCAGACCGGAGTCGATCAGCCGGGCCACGGCGTCAAGACAGAGCCGGATGCCTTTCTTGGCCACCAGCCGGGCCACGGTCACGATCCGGAAGGGCGGCTCGGTGCGCCGGGGTGGCGGGTCGAGCAGCTGGCCGTCGAACGCGGCCCGGACCACGCTGTGCGGGACCGACGACATGTTCACCCCGCGCGCGCCGATCTGCCGGGCGGCGGCGGCGGAGACGACGAAGAGGTGATCCAGCCGGGTCAGGCGGCGGCGCAGCGCCAACCGGTTGCGTTCCAGCAGGAAGTCGGCGGCGTGCGCGGTGGCGGTCACCGGCCGGCCCAGGTCACGGGCGAGCAGGGTCGCCACCGCGGTCGGCAGGTTGACGAAGTGGGCGTGCACGACGTCCGGCGCGAAGGCGGCCACGTCGCGACGCAGCCGGTCGGCGTAGCTGGCGGCCAGCACCGCGCGGGCACCGTAGGACAGTCCGAGCCGGTGGGTGTGCCGAACCAGCCGGGCCGGTCGGCGCAGCGCGGTGACGGCGACGTCGGCGACGTCGGCGCGGCGACCACCGTCGCCGCGCCGGGCGGCGAAGACACCGACCCGCGCCCCGGCGGCCCGTACCGCGGCGATCTCGCAGGTGATGAAGGTTTCGCTGTAGTGGGGTGGGGCGAGCAGCACGTACGCCACCCGTAGTGGCCGAGGGGCTTCGCTCATCCGTTCCGCCTTCCCCGGTCGGACCGGGCCCGCCGTACCTGTGCGAAGAAGTCGCCGTGAGCGTGGACGCACTCGTCGTCGGTGGCGACGCCGGGGGTGCGGGCCGCCCCGGTGGCGATGGTCCGCCGGCGGTCGGCCGATTCGGCCAGCGTACGCAGTGCTCCGGCGAGCGCTTCGGCGTCCCCCGGCGGGACCAGTTCGCCGTTGATCCCGGGCCGGATCCATTCCCCGGGGCCGCCGCCGGCGGTGGCGACCACCGGTGTGGCGTGGGCCAGGGCTTGGACGACGGACTGGCCCAGCGGCTCCGGACGGGTGGAGGCGTGGACCAGGATGTCGACCGAGTCGAGGAATCCGGGGACGTCGTCGACGTGGCCGAGGAAGCTGACCTGGTCGGCGATGCCCAGGGTGTGGGCGAGTCGACGGAGTTCGTCGGCGTACCCGGCCTCGTCGAACAGCGGTGCCCCGGCGAGGTGCGCCCGTACCCCGGTGCCGGCGAAGGCGCGGGCGAATGCGGTGAGGAAGACGTGTTGGCCCTTCCAGCGTTGCAGTCGCCCGATCATCCCGACGGTGGTGACGGTCGGCGCGACATGGGGTGCGGTCCGCCGGGCCGTGATGCCGATCGGGCTTTGCAGCACGGCGCTGAGGGCCTGGCCGGGATACAGGCCGGCGGCGGAACGCAGCGTGGTCCGCGAGTTGGCGATGACGCCGTCTGCGCGGCGCAACACGGGACGGAACGCGGTGTAGCCGAACCGGCCCAGGCTGTCCGGGGTGACCAGGTCCCGCAGGTGCACGACGAGGGGGATCCGGCGACGCGGATCGGCGAGCGCGCACATGATGGCGGCGGCGGCGGTGTTGGCGTGCACCACGTCGGCTTCGGCCCACGACGGGCTGTCCCGGAGTCGCCGTGCTCCGGCGCGGAGCGCCGCCAGGTAGCGCGCGACCAGTAGCGGGCTGCGGCTGCGGGTGCCGCCGGTCGGCAGACCGGGCAGGCTGCGGTCGACCCGTATCTGGTGGTCGGGATCGTCGAGGTCGTCGAGGTCGGCGAAGGCGCCGCCGGGCCGTGGCACGATCAGCGACGCCTGCCAGTCGTGGGGCCGCGACAGCAACCGGAGCAGGGCGAGTTCGGCACCACCGGGGTGGGCGGTGTGGTCGACGTGCAGCACCCGCAGGGTGGCTGGCCGGTCAGGGGCACGCATCGTCGATCCAGGCGCCGAGCTTGGCGGTGAACTCGGCAGCGGAGAACGCCTTCGCGTGTGCCTGGATCCGGCCCTGGTCGAGCTGGCCGATCCGGTGCAGCGCCGGCAGGTAGTCCTCGGGCCCGGTGGAGTCGACGAGGAAGCCGGTCTCGGTGTCGACGACCGTCTCCAGCAGCCCGCCGCGCGCCAGCCCGAGGACCGGCGTACCGCAGGCCTGGGCTTCGACCGGGATGATGCCGAAGTCTTCGTGCACCGGGAAGAGCAGGGCCCGCGCTCCCCAGTAGAGCTGGCGCAGCCGTTCGCGGTCGGGGCGGACCTCGAAGGTGACCCGGGCACCGACCCGGTCGGCGTGGCGGCGCAGGTGGTGCTCCTCGGGACCGGAGCCGGCGATGATCACCGGTAGTCCGGCGGCGGCGGCGATCGAGATGATCAGATCAAACCTCTTGTACGGAATCCACCGTCCCACCCCGAGCAGGTAGTCACGGGACTGCCCGGTGTCGGCGGGTGGGGCCGCCGCGAAATAATCGACGTCGACCGGCGGGTGGATGACCACCGCGTCGCGCCGCCAGAACCGCCGGATCCGGGCCCGTACCTCGTGAGAGTTCGCCGCGTAGCTGTCCACGTGGCGGCTGAGCCGTACGTCGGCGGTCCGCAGCGCGCGCCGGGGCAGGGCGAGCAGCGGCCCGGAGCCACGGCCGTCGAAGTCGGGGCTCCAGACGTAACGGGCCGGCGAGTGGACGTAGCTGAGATGCCGGGTGTGTCCGGCCGCGCCAAGCCGTACGGTGTGCGCGAACGCGTGGCTGGACGACACGACCACGTCGTAGCGTCGCCGGGTCAGGGTGCGCCAGACCAGCGGCATGACCGGCAGCGCGAGGGTCTTGCTGTGCCGCAGTGGGGTCCGGGCCAGCCACGACTCCCGGAGGCCCGCGTCGGTGACGTCAGGGTCTTTCCAGAGTACGAAGCGGTCGGCGTGCGGCAGGGCGGCGGCGATGTGCCGGAACACCTGTTCGGAGCCGCCGGTGGCACCGACCCACTCGTGTACGAGCGCGACCCGACGGTCCGCCAGCTGTGTCATCTGGAGTGTGTCTCCCGCGAAACTCACCTGCCCGGCGGGCCTGCCGGCGAGCGATGCTACCGCACCGTCGTTTCCGGTGTGGACCGCGGCCGGCGACGATGCGCACCTGCGCCGAGATCGCGGACTCCGACGTGATCGCCCAGGTTCGATAGGGTGACGAGCATGACCGGCGACGTCGCGCTCCTGCTGCGCCGGGTCGGGTTCGGTCCGACCGCCGCCGAGCTGACCTCGGCACGGCAGGCCGGCTACCAGGCGACGGTGTCCACCGTGTTGGCACCGACCGGTCCCGACATCGGAGCGACCAGCGCTCCCGTGCCGGATCTGGGCTCGGACCCGTACGCCGAGTGGTCGAACCCCAGCGACGACCAGCGCCGCGAGGCCGACCAGCGGCGGCAGGCGCAGCTGGAGCGGCTCAGCCGGTGGTGGCTGGACCGGATGGCGGTGGCCCGGCATCAGGCCGTCGAGAAGCTGATCTTCTTCTGGCACGGGCACTGGGCGACCGCCGTGACCAAGGTGAAGAGTCCGCAGTTGATGCTGACCCAGCACCAGACGATCCGGGCGGCTCGCGACATCGCCGACCTGTCCCGACGAATGGTGCGCGACCCGGCGCTGGTGCATTGGCTCGACGGGCAGCTCAACACCCGCGAAGCGCCCAACGAGAACCTCGCCCGCGAGCTGTTCGAGCTGTTCCTGCTCGGCATCGGGCAGTACACCGAGGCCGACGTCAAGCAGGCCGGTCGGGCGTTGACCGGGTGGCGGATCGACCTGGCCGCCCGGACCACCGCGTTCGACCCGCCGCGCCACGACGGCGGCGACAAGACGATCCTGGGGGTGACCGGGCCGTTCGGCGCGGCCGGTCTGGTCGATCTGCTGCTGAGTCGTCCGGCGTGCCCTCGGTTCGTCGCGTCCCGGCTGTGGTTCCGGTACGCGTCGTCGCAGGAACCGGTCCCGGAGGCGACCCGGGAACGGATGGCCGACGCCTTCCCGGATCCGATGGCGATGCTGGGTGCCCTGTTCACCGACGAGGCGTTCACCGCCACCCGGGGCAGCCTGGTCAAGCAGCCCATCGAGTGGTTCGTCGGCGGGCTGCGTCAGCTCGGTGTCCGGCCGGCGGCGATTCCCCCCGACATGCTGCCGGAGATCCTCAACGGCCTCAGCGGGCTCGGTCAGCGGCCGTTCAACCCGCCCAGCGTCGGCGGTTGGCCGGCCGGCGCGGCCTGGTTGACCTCGGCGGCGGCCCAGGTCCGGCTGAGTCTCGCCGGCAAGATGGTCAGCCTGATCGAACCCGGACCGCTGAGTCCGGCGGATGTGGCCTACCTGCTGTGCGTCGACGGGTGGACCGACCGTACGTACGCGGTGCTGCGCGATGTCCGCAACGCCCGAATGCTGCTGACCCTCGGTCTGGCCAGCCCGGAATACCTGGTGACCTGAGCGATGGACGCGCTGACCCGACGCCGGTTCCTGGTCGCCTCCGGGGTGACCGGGGCGAGCGCGCTGGCCGCCGGTGCCGGCGGGATCGCCCTGGCCGACCTGCTGCGCGGCGCCGGGCCCGCCCCCGGAGGCGGTGGCGGTGGCGCCGCCGACACCGGCCACGGTGACGTCCTGGTGCTGGTCACGCTCTACGGTGGCAACGACGGACTCAACACCGTGGTGCCGTACGCCGATCGGGCCTATCACTCGGCCCGGCCGGAGCTGGCCTACTCCCCCGAGTCGGTGCTACCGCTCGACGCCGAGCTCGGCCTCAACCCGATGCTGACCGGACTGCACCAGCTGTGGCGTCGTCAGCGGCTGGCGCTCGTTCTGGGCGTGGGCTATCCCCGACCGGACCGCAGTCATTTCCGCTCGATGGACATCTGGCAGACCGCGTCGCCGACGCGGCCGGCCACCACCGGTTGGGTGGGTCGCTGGTTGGACGGCACCGACGCGCCGGTGAACACGGCGGTCAGTTTCGAACCGGTGCTGCCGCCGCTGCTCGTCGGGCGCAACCGGATCGGCGCCTGTGTCAGCTACCGGGGCCTCGACGTGCCGGACTGGATCGATCCCCGGGTGGTCGCCACGCTCGGGGCGGGCGAGCCCGGGGAGCCGCCGATGCAGGCCCGGGCGGCGGCGGCGTACCAGGATCTGGTCGACATGGCGGCGACGGTCCGTTCGGCCCAGGAGTTGACCGACCCGCTCGCGGCCGCCGGCACCGACGACGACCCGGCGGTGCTCGCCGCCACCGGCACCGGCGGCGCCAGTGCGTTGGCGACCCAGCTCAGTCTGGTCGCGCGGTGCGTCACGCTGGGCGTCGCGACGCGGGTCTACTCGGTGAGCCTGGGCGGGTTCGACACCCACGCGCGGGAACGCGCCGGGCAGGAGATGCTACTGCGGCAGCTGGACCGGGCGCTCACCGGATTCGTCGACGCGATGTCGCGCACCCCCGCCGGTCGCCGGGTCACCGTCGTGGTCTACAGCGAGTTCGGCCGCCGGGTCCGGGCAAACGCCTCGGACGGCACCGATCACGGCACCGCCGGGCCGGTCCTGCTGCTGGGGCACCGGGTCGCCGGCGGCCGGTACGGCGAGCAGCCGTCGCTGACCGACCTCGACGACGGTGACCTGAAGGCCACTGTTGATTTCCGTGACGTGTTCGGCACCCTGCTCGGCGAGGTGCTGGGCGCGGATCCGGCCGCCTACCTCGACGGCTACCAGCCGACGATGCTGCCGCTGCTGCGCCCGGCCTGACGGGGATGGCGTCGGTCAGCTATCGGCCGCTGCCGCGGAAGACCTCCGCGACGGTTCGCAGCACCACCTTGACGTCGAGCCACAGCGACCAGTTCTCGATGTAGTAGTTGTCGAATCTGGCCCGGTCGGAGATCGGTGTGTCGCCGCGCGATCCGCTGACCTGGGCGAGCCCGGTCAGGCCGACCGGGACGCGGTGCCGCATGGCGTAGTCGGGGTGCTCGGCGGAGAACTTCTCCACGAAGTAGGGCCGTTCCGGGCGGGGCCCGACCACCGTCATGTCGCCTCGCAGGATGTTCCACAGCTGGGGCAGTTCGTCCAGTGAGGTCCGCCGCATGAACCGACCGATCAGGCTGACCCGGTGGTCGTCGGCGATGGACCAGAGCGTCCTGGACTCCTGGTCGTTGGCGGGCCGCATGGTGCGGAACTTGATGACGTCGAATCGTCTGCCGAACTGGCCGATGCGTTCCTGGCGGAAGAAGACGCCCCGACCGCCGTCGGCGAGAGTCGCCAGCGCGCACAGCAGCAGGACCGGACTGAGTAGCAGCAACGCGACGGAGGCGAACACGACGTCGGAGGCACGTTTGAGGGCCCACCGTGGCCCGGAGAGGCTGACGTGCGGCACGTGGACGAGCGGGATGGCACCGATGTGATCGTGTGGGCGGCCCGGCGAGCGGGAGCCCCAGAGCCGGGCGACGGCCCACAGGTCGCGGCTGGCGCACGCCGGCCGGCGCAGCAGTTCCATCAGCTCGGCCTCCGGACAGTCCGGTTCGGCGATGATCAGCACGTCGCAGTCGACCAGGTCGATCACCGTGTCGAGGTCGTCGAAGGTGCCCAGCAACGGCGCCGAGGTGCCGGAGCCCCGCCGGGCCGGAGAGTCAACGCAGCCGGCGAAGCGCAGGCCGTAACTGGGATGGCGGCGCATCAGCCGGCCGAGTTCGACGGCCACCGGGCCGCTGCCGAGAACGACCGCGTTGTGTTCGACCCACCGGCGCCGGCGGGCGAAGACGACGACTGTGCGGGTGACGGCCCGACCGAGGATCAGCAATACGGCCGAGATGGCGATCGCGCGGGTCAGGTCGGCGACGTGGGCGACCGAATCGTGCCGTGCCCCGGCGACGATCGCCACGACGCCGGCGCAGGCGAGCAGCCGACCGGCCAGAACCGGCAGTTCGTCGAGGATGCTGACGTGCCGGCGTGGCTGGTAGAGGCCGCCGAAGGCGAACACGGTGACGGTCAGGACGGCCATGGCCAGGGTGCCCGGCCACTGATCGGTCGACACCGCCAGCGGGGCGAGCAGGGCCAGCACGTCCGCCGGCGCGGTGATCATCCAGGCCCGCAACGGTCGGGTACGGGTCGACGCCCGGGAGCCAGCGTACGGCAACACCGTGGTGGGGCCGGTGTGCTGGTCGAACTCGGGGACGGCGACGTCTGCGCCGCGCGGGGGTCCCGCCGGGTCGGCGCTCGTGGCGGTCTCGGAAGGCGGCGGGCGCACCGTCCGGGGTCGCGGGACGAACGACGTCACCGGATCGACCGCGCCCGGACCGGCTGAGTCGGCCGGCTCGGCCGGGCCGAGCAGCGGTAACTCGACGGTCGCCTCCCGGCCGGCCGCCGACGACGGCGACGTGTCCACGGCCTCTCCCTGGCCTTGTGAGTCGGAGCTGGATCCGGATGTGGTCGTGGTACCCGCCGCCGCGTTCACTCGACTGTCGTCACGTGGCCGAGGTCACCCGGCGGCGGCGAGGATCTCCGTCACGGCGTCGCGACGGACCGCGTCGTAGAAGGTGGCGGCGGCCTCGGTGTCGGCGAAGACGACGCTTTCGTCACCCACCCGGCCGGTACCCGTGGTCGGGCTGGTCACGAAGGTGAGGTCGTCACCGCGCAGGTGGCGCAGTTCCGCCCCCGTGTCGAACAGGGACAGCGTCTCGTCGACGGCCACCGCGTCGGCGGTGGCCCGGATGAACGAGTTGAGGGTGGCCGGGTTGGTCAACACCCCACCGGACGCGGCCTTTTCCAGGATCGCCTTGATGACCTGCTGCTGGTGGCGGATCCGGGCGAAGTCGCCGTCGGCGAACGCGTACCGTTCCCGGGCGTAGTCCAGTGCCGCCGCGCCGTCCATGGTCTGCGGCCCGGCCGCGAACGACCGTCGTCCGTCGGGGTTGAGCGAGTGCGTGGAGGTGAACGCCTGTTCCACGTCGATCTCGACGCCGCCCAGCGCGTCGATGATCGCCCGGAAGCCGGCGAAGTCGACAAGTGCCACGTTGTCGATCCGTACGCCGGTGAACTCCTCGACGGTCTGCACCATCAGCGGGATGCCGCCCCAGGCGTACGCGGCGTTGATCTTCGCCTCCCGGCCGCCGAGGCTGCCGTCGCGGTTCGGTGGGACGAAGACCCAGGTGTCCCGGGGGATGGAGACAAGCTGGGCGCTCTGCCGGTCGGCCGCGAGGTGCGCCAGGATGATCGTGTCACTGCGGGAGCCCGACGAACTGTCCGGATCCCGGGAATCGCTACCGAGGATGAGGATGTTGGTCGCCGTGGTGACCTTCTCCGGACGGGACTCCTCCGGTACCGCGTCGAACGCCTGTACCCGCTCGATGTCCGACTCGATGGAGCGCAGGTAGAAGCCACCGGCGAGCAGGCCACCGCCGGCCAGGACGGCGAACACGACGACGACGGCCAGTACGATCCGCAACGCGCGTCGACGGCGACCCGTGGTCCTGGCGGCCGGGCCCTGATCGGCGTCGAGGCGAGTCCCGTTCGGGTCTGAACGGTCGATCTCCTGGGTGGACGCGTGCTCCGCGACCTGCGGTCGACGTGACATGCCAGAGATAGTACTGACAGACATTTCCGGATCGTGTCCCGCGCCGAGCGGCACCGGACCGGTCGCTGATCATGGCCTCCACTGTGGCGAGCATGAACGACACTGTGACGACATCGTGACGGCGGCGCGGGAAGCGGGGTACGACATGGCGATCGGGGTGACGCGGTGACGGATGGTTCCGGGCCGAACCGGGCACGGGACCGGTTCGCCTCCCGAGGGATGGCCGAGCTGCTGGGTGTCGTCGGCCGGTTGCTGCGCCGGCCCCGACGCGGCGAACACCAGCTTCCGTTGATCATCTCGGTCGGTGATGTCGACACCGACGTCCGGGACGGCCTGCTGCGACGATTGCGCCGGCCGACCCGCCGACGGGTCCCGCACATCGACCTCGACGCGGCGGCCTTCCCCGATCAGCAGGGAATCCGGCCGCTGCTCGACGCGATGCACCACCAGCTCGCCCTCGACGCCTTCGGCGGGCAGCCGTTCGTCTTCCGTCACTACCCGCTGGCCCGCTGGCTGATGGATCAACGGCTGACCGACGTGGAGGTCGCCGACCGGCGGTCCCGGATCACCGACATGCTGCGGGAACAACGGCGGCGGCCGGCGGCCGACAGCGGCCGGGGTGCCACGGACGCGGAGACAGCCTTCGCCGCGGCGTACCGCTTCGTGCTCTGGCTGGTGCTGCGCGCCGTGCCGGACGTGGTGTTCCGGGTCGCGCTGTCGGGTCGACTGCCGGTGGTCGGCAGCCGCTACCGCTGGTTCATGCGCCAGCAGTACCTGGCGCCCCGGCAAAGCGGCACGTTCACCGGGTTCGCCGAACGGCTGACCACCGACCGGCGCACCGGCGAACAGCCCGAGCAGGTCCGCAAGCTGCTGGTGCACGCGTTCCTGGAGGACCTGCGGGCGACGTACGCCCGGCGCGTCTGGTCACCCATCGGCTGGCGCCGGACCGCCTACCCGGTCCTGCTGCTGGACAACGTCGGGGTAGGCAACGCCGGCCACGCGCTGCTGCGGCTGGTCAACGACGTCCGCAACGAGACCGGCAGATGGGATCCGCTGCTGGTCGTGGCCCGCGCCGCGCCCGCTCACCCGGTGGCCGATCCGGCCGATCCGGCAGGTCCGACGTTTCGGCTGGCCGAGGCGAGCATCGGGCTCGACGAGTGGCTCGACGCCCTGCCCGAGCAGCGCCGGCTGCGACGCGCCGACGCCTGGTTCCTGCCGCTGGAGGCCGGACCGGAACACCAGGAACGGTACGGGCATCCGGCCGTACCGGATCTGGAGCCGCCGGCCCCGCCGTGGTGGGCGCGCCGGACGGTCGCCGCCGCGGTGGTCCTGGCGCTGCTCGCCGGCGTCGGCTTCTGGGCCAGTGGCCGCTGGGGTCCGGGCTGTTGGCCACGCCCCGGGCAGGGCGAGATCGCGCTGCGGCTGATCGGCGGCGAGTGCATAGGCTACAGCGACGACCTGGCGTACGTGTTCAACCAGGATCCCGGTCAGGTGGCGCTGCGCGCGGTCCAGGAGCGCATCTTCCGGCAGAACCGCGAGGTGACGCAGGTCTGGGAGAGCAGCCACCGGCGTCGACCGCTGATGACCCTGGTCTACCTGGGGATCATGACCGGGCAGCGGACCGGTCCGCGGGAGGTCTCCTACGTGTCGGAGCGGGAGGAGCTGGAGGGCATGGCGGTCGCCCAGTACGCCCGGATGAAGGCGTCGGCGAGCACCGACGGGCAGGCCCTGCTGCGGATCGTGGTCGCCAACGGCGGCAAGCAGATGCACCGCGCGGAGGACACCGTCGAACTGCTGGCCGATCTGGCCCGTCGGGATCCGACGGTGGTCGGCGTGATCGGGCTGGTGGAGAGTCGGACCACCACGGCGCGGGCGCTGCGACGACTCAACGAGGTGGGCCTGCCGGCGATCGCCCCTACCCTGTCGGCCGACGGGCTGCACCGCAACTCGCGGCTGTATCTGCAGATGGTGGCACCAAACGCCGACCAGGCGAAACTGGTGTCGTCGTACGCCACGGACGTGTTGGGTGTCGACGAGGCGCACGTCTACTACACCACCGGTGACAACAGTCCGCTCGCCGACGATCTGTATGTCAACACCCTGGTCACCGGGGTGGCCGGTCAGTTGGGCGACCGGGCGACCGCGCGTCAGTTCCGGGCCGGGGACTCCCTCAGCCACGAGTGCGGGTACGCCGGGATGCTCTTCTTCGCCGGCCGCTACTCCGAGTTCGACGAGTTTCTGGAGGCGTTGCGGGGTTGCCAGAACAACCCGCCGCTGCACCTGGTCGCCGACGACTCGGTCAACCGTTACCTGGCCAATCACCAGTTGCGGGCGAACGCACCGGGCAACCTGCCGGTGACGTACGTGTCGAAGGCGGCGTTGGCGATGTGCACCCGGCTGGTGGCCGACGCGGTCGACGACGAGTCCCGGCGCCGGTTCCTGGATCTGGTCCGCAAGCCCGATCTGCTCGTCGAGCGGCGGTGCGTCGACGGGTCCGGTCCGCCGGTCGGCGAGCGGGTGGCGCTGGCGTACGACGCGTCGATGATGTTGATCGGCGCGCTGGAGCAGTTGGCGGCGCGGTTGAGCATCGCGGCGCGGCCGTGGGATCCGCGCGCGGTGAGCCCGGTGGCGGTCTTCACCGAGGTGCTGCGGCAGAACGCCGGTGCCCCGTACCCCGGGGTGACCGGGCCGGTGCGGTTTTCGGCCGACACCGGTGAGCCGGTGGAGAAACGGCTGTCCCTGATGTACGTGCCGAGCGTGCCGGAGGTCGACCAGGAGCCGCAGGAGATCTTCTTCTGCGGTCGGGCGCGGCCGGACGACCCACCCGGGTGTCATCAGGTGGAGTCCCGGCTCCGCTAGCGGAAATGTCCGGGATCACCAGGTAGTCTCACCCGACGGAAAGCAGGGCACGGCACGCCGCGAGGAGCTGCAGAGGTGGTGGTTTTCGCTGCTCAGGGCGACCCGCGCCGGTCGATGGAGCTGTTGTGGCGTCGGTCCACGGCGGGCCGGTCCACGGCGGACGAGGGCGACGCAGGGTCAGGTAACCGGCCCGGCCCGCGACCCGGTCTGAGCGTCGAGGCGATCGTGGAGGCGGCGATCGCCCTGGCCGACGCCGAGGGGATCGGCGCGCTGTCGATGCGCGCGGTCGGCCAGCGGCTCGGACGCAGCGGCATGGCGCTGTACACGTACGTGCCGGGCAAGAGCGAACTGCTCGATCTGATGTACGACCAGGTGCACGCCGAGCTACCCACCGACTACCCGACGGTCGACGGGTGGCGTGCGGCGTTGACCGCCTGGGCCGATGACCTCTGGGCTTGTTACCTGCGGCACCCGTGGGTGTTGCAGGTGTCGTCGGCCCGGCCGGTGCTCGGTCCGCACGAGTACGCGCTGCTGGAGACGGCCGCGCGGATCCTCGGTCCGACCGGCCTGCCGGCGAGGGTGCTGTGGCGCACCATCGGTACGGTGATCCACTTCGTACGCGGCGTGGCGCTGACCGTCTCGCAGAGCCGACTCGCCCGGCAGGTCACCGGCAGCACCGACGACGAGTGGTGGCTCGCCCGGTCGGCGATGCTCACCGAGGTCGCTCCGGACTTCGCCGACCACTTCCCGACGCTCACCCGGCTGGAACGTGCGGGTGCGTTCCAGGTCGACGACGAGTCCGTGCCGTACCTGGAGCAGGAAGCCCGCGAGACATTCCAAAACGGACTAGACGTGTTGCTCGCCGGAATCCAGGTCACCGTCGACCAAAGCCATGACGCGCTGCGCGACGCCACCGAGCGGAAATCCGGATCACTGCCGACAGAATGACCGCAAAACCGGCTGTGACCTGGGCAGATTCATGATCACGTGATCGTCGCGACACGCCGTCGACACGAACCGACCGGAAATTGTGGGCCATCGCTTCGCAGCCAGGAGGTTGTTCATGGCCCCCACTCCCCCGACCGACGACGAGCTGAACACGTTGATCGTCGCGCAGCTCGCCTCACTCGGCATCGATCTCGATCAACTACCGGCGGGCACCACCGCCGACCCGGTCACCGGCAGCCCGGGCCGCGACTCCGTGCTCGCCTCGCTGCGCTCCTTCATGCGCAGCACCGTCCCCGCCCTGGCCGCGTACCAGATGCCCACCCCTGGGGCGGCCGACCCGGCGACCGCGATGGCGCTGTCGCAGCAGCCCGCGCCGATCCTCTACCCGTCCATCAGCACCGAATGGCGCAAGCCCCAATGACAGAGGACGCCGTGACAGACACCTCCACCGACCTCCAGCAGCCGCTGGACCGGATGATCGACCGCCGCGCCTTCCTAGCCCGTACGGCCGCACTCGCCGCGACCGCCACCGTCGGCACCATGGCCCTGCCCGGCCTCGCCGGAACCGCGTCGGCCGCACCCAGCCCGATCAGCGCGCCGGCGGTCAAGTTCAACCCGGAACTCGACCGGGGTGGCGCCTACACCAAGCCGCGCGAATCGGCGATGGCCGACCCGACGGAGTGGACGATCTCCGAAGCGGCCTGGATGATCCGGCACAACAAGATCGCCCCGGTCGAACTGCTCCAGGCCTACCTGGACCGGATCGCCGCCTACGACTCGACGTACCAGGCGTTCAACGTGGTCCTCGCCGAACAGGCGGTCAAGGCCGCCCGGCAGTGGGCGAACCGGCCGTACCGGGGACCGCTGCACGGCATCCCGCTGGCGATCAAGGACAACTACTTCACCGAGGGTGTGCCGACCACCGCCAACTCGTACCTGTTCCAGGACTTCGTCCCGCCGTACGACGCCACGTCCGTCGCCAAGCTCACCGTCCAGGGCGGCATCGTGCTCGGCAAGACCCAGATGGGTCCGCTGGCGACCACCCGGGCCACGTTGCCCAACGGGCAGGTCACCACGGTCAACGCCTGGACCCCGACGAACCCGTCTACCAACCCGGGCGGATCGTCGACCGGTACGGCCACCGCGGTCGCCGGCCGGATGGCCACCTCCGGCATCGGCACCCAGACCGGCGGATCGATCACCGCGCCGTCCAACGCGCAGAACCTCACCGGGATCAAGCCGACGATGGGCCGGGTGTCGCTGGCCGGGATCATCCCGCTCACCTACACCCGGGACCATCCCGGTCCGCTGGCCCGCGACGCCAAGGACGCGGCCATCATGCTGATGGCGATGGCCGGCCCCGACCCGGCCGACCCCCGCAGCCAGGGCCTGCCCCCGGTGCCGAACCTGATCAACGCGGCCACCCCCCGTTACGACGGCGGCACCTTGCGGATGCGGTGGAAAACCCGGATCGGCGTGCTGCCCGGCTACGCCGACGGCTCCTCGGAAACGGCGGTGGCGCGGCGGGCGTTCCTCGCCGCGATGGCGGAGATCCCCGAGTGCACGCTCGTCGAGGTGCCGTTCCCCGAGGAGTGGAACCTGCTCACCGGCGGCTCGTTCAACAACGTACGGCTGCCCGAACGCAGTGAGCCGTTCATGCCGTACCTGCGCTCCGACCTGCGGGGCTTCGGCGTGTCGGTGACCAGCTGGCTGCAGGGGGCGCTGCTGGGCGCCAACGGCTGGGTCACCGGCCAGCGGGCCAAGCTGCTGCTGCTGGAGCGCGTCCTCGACCAGATCTTCGGCTCGTGCGACGTGGTGGTGCAGACCAGCCCGGTGCCGTTCGACATCGTCGGACTGCCGGAGATCGCCTTCCCGATCGGCTTCACCGGCGGCGGCGTACCGATCGGCACCATCCTCGGTGGCCTGCCGTACGCCGAGGACCGGCTGTTGTCGGTGGTCGCCGCCTACCAGGCGGTCAGCGACTGGCACTGGCAGCGGCCGCCGAATCCGCCGACGGCCGCGCCGAGCGCCGCCGCCCGCGCCGCCACGGCGACCGCTTCGCGCGGCAGGCTCACCGCCGAGGAGGTCGCCGACCTGACCCAGTAGCCGTCGCCCGCCGTACCGATGCCGGCCCGGCCCGGCCACCCCACCGGTGGTCGGCCGGGCCGGCCCACGGCGTCACCGGTGGTCGGCCGGATCGAGTCACCGGTCGGCGGCCGGATCGATCGGTCCGGCCGGCCGCCGCCGCGATCCGACACGGTGTGCGGCGCGGACACATCGGGGCGGACCGGGTGGAGTGCACGGTCTATCGTCGGCGTCGACAACGTGTGGCGTCGATGCCCGAGGAGCCCACCATGGCCAGTACGATCCCACCCGCGCCGACCACCGGAACCGGGCTCGATCGAGGTCTGCGGATCGGACTCGGCATCGGACTGCTCCTGCCCGCCGTACTCGCCCTGCTCGGGTCCTATGTGCTGCCGTCGGCGCTGGCCGTGTACCGGTCGACGACCCGCGACAACCTGATCGGGCCGGCCGAGGGTGTCGGTCTCGACAACTACCAGGCCGCGTTCGACGACGGATTCGTCGGCTCGCTGTGGCTCACCGCGTTGCTCGCCCTGGTGCCGCTGCTGGTCGGGCTGGTCGTCGCCCCGCTGCTGGCCCTGCTCGCCGACCGGGCCGGCCGGGCCGCCCGGTCGGCCACCCGGGTACTGCTGGTGCTACCGGTGGCCTGCTACGCACCGGTCGGGCTCCTCATCGGCTGGCGGACGGACCGACTCGACGTCGCCACGGTCGTCGAGCACCCGTACGCCACCATGTTCTGGCTGACGGCGGTCACCAGTGCCGGACTGGTCGTCGCGGTCGCCACCACCCTGTTCCTGGCCGCGCTGCGGGGCGGCTCGCCCTGGCGGGCCAGACTGTCCGCCGCGCTGACCGTCGCCGGGGTGCTGGCGATCGGCATCCTGGCGACCGTACTGCAGATCTTCGACGCCGCGGTGGTCCTGGGCGCCCGCCGGGACGGCTCCTGGACTCCGTTGACCGAGATCGTCACGCTCAGCTTGATGCGGTTCGAGATCGGCCGGGGCTCGGCTTCCGTGGTGCTGCTGCTCGCCCCGTTGATGCTGCTCGGCGTCGCAGCGGTCGGGCTGCTGCTGATCACCCGGGCCCGGATCGAGGTCGATCCCACCCGGCAGGCCGTCGACACCACCCAGCGGGCCGCCGGCCGGGTACCGGCCCGCATCGGGCTGGCCGTCGCACTGACCGTCCTGGTCGCCGCCGGCGTCTGGATCGCCTTCCCCTGGCTGCGCCGGATCTTCCAGTTCCAGTCCGACGGCCCGTTCGGCGGGGGGAGCCCGGCAGAGACCGTGATCGCGACATGGCTGCCGACGTTGGTGGCGTCCGTCGTCTCGGTGGGGATCGCCGCGCTCGCCGGATTCGCCATCGGCGGGCTGCGCCCACTCGGTCGCCACAGCGAACTCCTGCTGCTGCCGTTCGCACCGTGGTTGTTCGTCGGCACCGGCCCGCTGGCGATCGAATCCTATGTCCGGGCGCGCGACCTCGGCCTGCTGGACAGCATGATCAGTCTGATCCCGCCGGGCTGGGTGTCGATTCCGACGCTTGTCGCGTTCGCCCTGCTCGGTCGCGGTCAACACGCCCGTTGGCAGGCCGGCGGCGGATTCACCCGCACGATGCTGCTGCCGGCACTGCCGATGCTCGCCCTGGCGGGTCTGCTGACCTGGCTGTTCAACGCCGGTCAGCTGCTCTGGCCGTGGCTGGTGGCCCAGGGTCCGAGCGGCATGCCGGCCACGGTCAGTGTCTTCCGGCTGTTCAGCGGCGCACGGGCCGAGGCAGACGGCCTCGGCTTCGGTCTGCTCCTACCGGTGCCGCTCCTGCTGCTGTTCCTGGCGGCGTTCGTCGCACTGCAACTGACCTACCTGGACCGCCTCGCCATCCGGGTCGGCCAGGAGTCCGACGTCAGCGCCACAGGGTGAGACGTCAGTGCCACAGGGTGAAGTCGAAGACGAGCCGTGGGCGGGATCCGGCGGGCGGATCGACGACGCGGATCATCGCGATCCGGTCCTGATCGGTGACGACGCAGAGGGTGTCCCCCGGCTTCAGCATCTCGTGTCGGACGCTGGTGACCCGTCGGTGCGGCTGCCCGAGCGCGGCCCGGCAGTACCGGTGGTCGACGGGAGTGCCGGCGTCGATGTGCACGAACGCCTGCCCGTCGACCACCGTACGGATCCGCTGGTACTCGATGATGGTGTCGGCCGTCCCGCCGCTGCGGGCGGGACCGAGCAGGATGGCGCTACCGCCGCGCCCCGGTTCACCCGTGTCGAGGTCGATCTTGTCGAGGTGGTTGCGGAAGACATCGGTCGACTCCCGCAGCACGCAACCGGTCCGGGCCAGCTCGACCGATCCCCCGAGGTCCGGTTCGGCCGGCGCACCGACGTCCGGGGGTGACGACCGCGCCGCTGCCGTCGACGGCGGGTCGCAGACCACCGTACGCGGCTCGCGCATCGCGACCACGCCTGGTAGTACGGCGGCGACGATGCACCCGGCGACGAACAGGGCGGCGGCACCCCACGGCAGCCAGCTGCGGGGTCGGACCGAGGCGGACCGAGCACGGTAGCGAGCGGCGAGGAAGTCCTGCAACAGCGTGTGCGTGAACCGGTACACGCCGCCGACCCTGCGCAGGACGATCGAGTCGGCGGGGTCGACCCGGTGCACTCGCCCCTTCGGCCGGTACGCCCGGTCGAGGAACGTCATCAGCCGCCACGGCAGTCGCCCGGTGATCACCAGCCAGGTCCGGGCGACCAGGGACTGGAGCCAGGCGGTGCCGGCGCCCCGGGCGACGACGGCGCCGAGCCCGAAGGTCAACGCCACCGCGACGGTCGGCGGATGGTCATCGGGACGGATCGCGAGATCGACGGTGAGCGCCGCCGCGACGCCGGTCAGCACAGCGCTGATGGACATGTTCCACAAGGCAGCCAAACGGTCGGTGTGGAGCACCTTGGACGGAAGGATGGCCTGCGTCGTGTCGGTCACCGTGTGGAGTCGGGGCAACAGGGCCAGCATCGCGGCTCCCGCCACGGAATAGACCGCGGCGGCGAGATCGCGCGCGGTGCCGTACCCGAACAGGATCACCGCGATGACGACGAAGATGGTGGCCGCCGCCGTTCCGATCCCCGCGCCGGCGGCGATCGACCGGATCGACGCCACCCCCGGAAAGCGCAGAGCGAGCCGGGACGGCATCGGCACGGCCGGTTTCCGAACGGCTATCCCGCCCAGGGCCGCCGTGACGGCACCGACGACCACACCGAGCGTCATCCCCGCCGGTACGACATCCGCCGCCGCCCAGCCGGCCCGCTCCAGGAACTGCTGCGAATCGCGCGCCGAGAACCCTTCCCATGCACCGGCGACGGCCGCGCCGAGCACCACCGCCAGCACGGTCACCAGGAATCCGGCACCGCCGAACACGGCGACGACGACCAGGCGCGGCGTGGTCGTGATCAGGGTCCACCAGGCCAGCCGGTCGGTGCCGAGCCGTTCGTTGTGGGCCGCGAGGAACTCGAAATGAGACCAGTATCGTGCGGTCCGCTTCGGGTCGTAGCGGCCGAACGGGCTCTGCGTCAGCAGGGCACCGAGCAGGTGCTGGAAGACGCTGTCCGCGTCAGGGAACCGGTCGACGTCCAGCAACTCGCCGGGATCGGCGTCGCGGTCGGCGTAGCCCTGCCGGGCCAGCAGGACCGCGTACGGGGCGGAAAGCGCTCTGGCCAGCGGCCCGTCCGGACAGGCGTCCAGGTGGGCGGCGACGGCGTCCCACTTGTGGTACTGGGCGTTCGGCGTGGCCTGGCGGACGAACTCGATTGCCGTACCGGGCGAGACCGGCTCCAGTTCGAGCACCGCCGCGCCGTCGACGGGCTTGCGGTTCCAGCCCTCGCCCTTGGTCCCGGTGACCGCCGAGCGGAACTCTTCGGATCGTGCCGAGATGACGACCGCCAGGTTGGTGCGGTTGAGGTGGTCCACCACGGCTGACGCGGATTCGTCGAGCGCGTCCAGAGCGTCCAGCATCGGCAGGACCCGGCCGGAACGGATCAGGTCCCGGGCGATCCGTAGGCCGTCGCGCCCCCGTCGCGCCAGCGCCGACCCGTAGCGCCTGACCAGGTCCCGCGCCAGCCACTCGGCGAGATCACCGTGGTCGAGGTCGCGGACGCTCAGCGGAAAAAGCACCGGGACAGGTGGCGACGGCAGGGTCTGGCCCGACTCGGCCCGCCGCCGCAGAAGCACGTAGGCGAGCTTCACCAGCACCGAGGTCTTGCCCGCTCCCGCCCCGCCGAGCAGCACGAGCCGGCGTTTCGGCAATTGCTCGAACTCTGCGCACAGGGCGTCGAGGTCATCCGAGCTGAAACCTCGCGCCCAGCGTTGCGCGACATCGTCCGATCCGTAGACATACCGGTGATGGGTGGCGGCATCCGGGTCGTGCGCCGCGCGGAGCCACACCGGCATCGAATTGGTCAGCTGCTCGTCTTTCAACGCGGCGTCGACGGCGCGCGCCAGGCGATCGGCGGTCCGGTCGAGGGGATCACGGGGATCGAAATGATCCGGCCCGGAGGCCTGTACGACCGCCACCAGACTGACGGTCTTGGTGGTCTTGGTCGTGGTGGTGTTAGTGGTGGTGTTAGTGATCTGCGTACCGCTGTTGGCGTTGGATCCCGCACCGTTGGCGGTCGCGTGCCCGGTGTCGCGTACCTCGGTCGTCGGCGACGTCGACGCCAGTTCCACCGGGTCGCGAGGGACGCCGCTCATCGGGCGGTGCTGCTGCCACAGTTGACGCAGCCGCCGACAGCCGCCGTCGCGCCCGCCAACCACCGCAGCGAGTCCACCGGATCCCACCTCACATGTGTGCCGAATCGATGTCCGACCAGGATCGCCACATCACACGTACGACGAAGTCCACGATGTATTTTTTCGCACCATCGAGACCTACCGGGACAGCGTACCCATCAGAGCCAATGCCACTGAATCCGCATCGAGAAATGCAGGGACCAGCAAATATCGCCATTGCTTGATGTCTTACCCGAGGGGAGGAGCACGGGGACGCGGTGGGACCGGCACCTCGGCGGACCGCCCGCCACGCGCGTGATCAATTCCCCGCTCACGATGGACCCACATCCGGGATTCGCGGCGGTAGATTACCCCGGACGCCGCTGAGCACAGTGGCGCCGAATCCCCGCACGACGTACCCATGCCTTGAAGGGATGATGTGGTGAGCAGACGCTTCACCGCCGGAGCCGTCGCGACCGCGACGGCGCTGGCCCTGTTGGGCGCCGTACCGGCCGGACCGGCCATGGCCGCCCCCGACGCCTCCGCCGACAGCACCGAGTTCACAGTGGTCGCCGAGGAGGGCACCAGTACGGTCGCCGCCGTCGCCGCGATCGAGGCCGCAGGCGGCACGGTGGTCGACAGCACCGCCAGTGTCGGCATGTTCCAGGTCGTCAGTGACCAGGCGGACTTCGCCGCCCGGGTCGCCGAGGCGGCCGAGCTGCTCGGTGCCGCCGAGAAGCGGGCCATCGGCTACGCGCCCCGGGCCCGGTTCGACGCCGTCGAGCAGGAACACCGGATCGTCGGCGGTCGGTCCGCCGGCGCGGCCGGCGCGCGCGGCACCGCGATGGATCCGCTCGACACCAAACTGTGGGGCCTGACGATGATGCGGGCCGACCAGTCCCGCTCGGTCGAGCCGGGCGACCGGCGGGTCAGCGTCGGTGTGCTGGACACCGGCATCGACGGCCAGCACCCGGACCTGGCGGCCAACTTCAGCTACTCGTTGTCGCGCAACTTCGCCCCCGACATCGAAGACATCGACGGTCCGTGCGAGGTGGCCGGCTGCCTCGACCCGGTGGACCGCGACGACAGCGGACACGGCACGCACGTCGCCGGCACGATCGCCGCCGCCGCCGACGGTTTCGGACTGTCCGGTGTCGCCCCCAAGGTCACGCTGGTGGCGCTCAAGGGCGGCCAGGACTCCGGCTACTTCTTCCTCGACTCGGTCGTCAACGCCCTGGTCTACGCCGGTGACGCCGGTCTGGACGTGGTCAACATGTCCTTCTACGTCGACCCGTGGCTCTACAACTGCCTGAACAACCCGGCCGACTCCGCGGAGGAGCAGGCGTCGCAGCGGGCCACGATCGTCGCGATGAACCGGGCGCTGCGCTACGCGCACCGGCGCGACGTCACCCTGATCGGCTCGTTGGGCAACAACCACGAGGACCTGGGCGCGCCGCGCGACGACGCGTCGAGCCCCAACTACGGCGGTACGCCGCGGCTGCGTCCGATCGACAACGCCACCTGCTGGGATCTGCCGGTGGAGGGCCCGCACGTGATCGGTGTGTCGGCTCTGGGCCCGTCGAAGGCCAAGGCCGACTACTCCAACTACGGCACCGAGCAGATCTCGGTGGCGGCGCCGGGTGGCTGGTTCCGCGACGGGTTCGGCACCCCGACCCACCGGACCTACGACAACACCATCCTGTCGGCGTACCCGCTGCACGTGCTGCAGGAGGAGGGCGCGGTCGACGCCGACGGCAACATCGTGCCGGGCGCGGAGGCGTTCGTCGCCAAGGAGTGCACGTCGGCCGGTGTCTGCGCCTACTACACCTATCTCCAGGGCACCTCGATGGCGTCGCCGCACGTCTCCGGGGTGGCCGCGCTGATCGTCAGCAAGTACGGCAAGCCGGACCGCCGACGCGGCGGGTTGACCATGGATCCGAACAAGGTGGAGGCGCAGCTGTACCGGACGGCCGCCAAGCAGGCCTGCCCGGAGCCACGGCTGGTGTCGTACGCCAACGAGGGCCGCTCCCCCGAGTGGGACGCCTACTGCGTGGGCGGTAGCGGATTCAACGGCTTCTACGGGTTCGGCATCGTCGACGCGTACGCGGCGGTCACCACGCCGATGCGACGCTGAACCATCGCGCGCCGCCGGGGCCTGCGGTCCCGGCGGCGCGTCGTCACGGGGGTGGCCGACCGGCCACCCCCGTTCGTTTCCGGTGGCTCCGGGGCAGGCTGCTATTCGGCGTCGCCTAGTAGTTGACGTGACCTGATTGCCGCACTATCATGTGACGCATGATAGTGAAAGGGCTGGACCCGGCGGAGGAGAGCGATCGGCGGACCCAGCTGCTGCGTGGCGCTCTCGACATGTGCCTACTCGCCCTGCTGGCCAAGGAGTCCGCCCACGGGTACGAACTTGTCCGCCGATTCGCCGCCGCCGGCTTCCCCGACGTTGGCTACGGCACTATCTATCCCCTGCTGACCCGGATGCGCCGACTCGGCCTGGTCGTCGACGAGCTGCAGCCCAGCCCCAGCGGTCCGGCCCGCAAGGTCTACGCGCTCACCGAGACCGGCCACCAGCGGCTGCTGGCCTGGCGACGACAGTGGACCCAGTTCGTCGGCATCGTCGACGCCACCCTCACCGATGCCGCCCACGACCGCCCGAGGAGTTGACCGTGGACACCATCGACGACACGATCGCCGCCGCCGATTCCGCCTGGCGGGCGTACGGCGTGACCCGCGCCGACCGGGCGACGCTCGCCGCCGACCTGCGACTGGATCTGGAGTCGGCGGCCGTCGACGGCATCACCCCGGCCCAGCTGCTCGGCGCCGACGTCGCCGGATTCGCCCGACGCCTGGCCGACGAGGCCGGTGTCGTCCGGCTCCCGGCCGAGTACGGCCGCGTCGTGCGCACCGCGCTCGCCGGTTCCGTGGTCGGCGCCGTCGCCGGCTACCTGGCGATGATGGTCATCTACCCCGTGGCGGTACACCTGGTCGACCTGCCGCGTACGTTCGCGGTGCCACTGCTCCTGGCGATCGTCGTGTACTACGGAATCCCCGCCGCGCTGCTGGTCGCCGGCGCGGTCATCGCCGTACGGACCCGGCTACGCCACCTGCCGAGGGTCCGCACCACCGCCAACCGGATGCTGATCCTCATGCCGCTCGCCGGCGTCGGGGTCACCCCGATCACCATCGCCTTCGCCTGGTCGACCGGGTACAGCCTGGTGCCCGCCATCGTCGCCGTCGAGATCGGACTCGTCGTCGCCGCCGTCGTCGGCGCCACCGCGCTGGCCCGCCGCTGGGCGATCGACGAGCCGGCACGGGTGCCGCTTGTCGACACCAAGACCGGTCGGCGCGACGGCTGACCCGGCCGGCGCGACAGGCCGGCGCGACAGGCTAGCGCGACAGGCTAGCTCGTCAGATGCTCGGCGGCGTACGCGGTGATCGTCTTGCCGAGGACCGTGGCCAGTTCGGCGCACTCGTCGACACTGATCGTCAACGGTGGCAGCAACGGCATCACCCCGTCCGCGTAGCTGACGAGCAGCCCGTTGTCCCGGCAGGCCAGCCGCAGCCGGTAGACGTCGCGCAGCGTCCACGGCGTACCGTCGCGGTAGCGCAACTCCAGACCGAGCAGCATCCCCTCGCCACGGACGTCGCCGACGTGCGGATCGTCGGCGAGGGTGTCCAGGAGCGTGTCGCGCAGCTGGCGGCCGCGCTCGCGGACCCCGTCGAGGAAGCCGTCGGCGGTCAGGATCTCCAGGACGGCCAGCCCGGCGGCCGCGCCGAGCGGATGGCCGTCGGTGGTGGAGCCGTTGGGGAAGCCGAGCCGGACCGGCGGCGTGGCCAACGCGTCGAAGATCGGATCGGCCACCGCGAGCGCGGTCAACGGGAAGTAGCCGGCGCTCAGCCCCTTGCCCAGCACGATCATGTCCGGTTCCAGCGCCAGCCGGCCGCTCACCGTCATCGCAGCCACCCGGCCGGCTCCGGTGGTGACCTCGTCGACGATGACGTGGACGCCGTGCCCCCGGCAGTAGCGGATCAACGACTCCAACTGGTGGGTGCTGGCGGCGTGGAGGTAGTTGCCCATCACCGGCTCGACGATGACAGCGGTCACCCGCTGGGGTCCGAGCCGGTCGACGACCTCCGCGAGCGGCCGTACGCAGTCGTCGTCACGGCGGCCGCCGCAGCTGTCGTCGCAGCCGTCGGCCGGTGCCGCCGCGACGTGCACCGTACGGTCGTCGAGCGGGGCCGACCACTCGTGCAGGATCTGTTCCCCGGTCAGCGCGGTCGCCAGCGGCCCGGTGCCGTGGTAGCTGCCGTGTACGGCGACGACGTACTCGCGGCCGGTCTCCCCGGTCATCCGGCGGTGGAAGCGGGACAGCATCGCCGCCGCCTCGGTCATCTGGCTGCCGGTGTTGCCGAACCGGATGTGCCGCAGCGTCGGCGGGAGCCAGGCGGCGAGCGCGGCCGCGTAGTCGACGGTGATCTGCGGCGGGTGTTCGTAGCGCATCACCGTGCCGGAGGGCAGGTCGCCGAGCTGCCGGCGGATGGCTGCCTTGACCGGCTCGCAGGAGTAGCCGAGCGTGACGTTCCACATCGAGGACCGGGCGTCCAGGTAGCGCCGGCCGGCCCGGTCGATCACGTGGCTGCCTTCACCACCGACCAGGAACATGCCCGGGTCGGACTCGGCCAGGAACTCCCCCATCGGGACGATGCCGTGCCAGGCGTGGTATGTGGACGGATCGATCATCTCGGCTCCTCGGTGGCGGGGTTCACGGTGGCCGGTGCGGTGCCGGCACCCGCACCGGCCGCGACCCGCCCTGGTCGGTGCCGGTCCAGCAGCGCGCGGGCGGCGGTGACGACCCGCCGCTCGTCCGGAAGCAGAGCGGCGACCAGCGGTGGACTCACCGGCGCCGGTACCGGCGCGCCGGCGAGGACGTCGAGGCGGTCCGGCGCGACCACGCCGGCACGGACCAGGTGCAGGCCGAGCGCGGACATCACGCTGGCACCGGCCGGTGCCTCGTCGACCAGCACGACCGGGCCCGCGCCGTCGACCAGGCCGGCGACCCCGTCGAGGTCCAGCGGTGCGGCGGTACGCAGGTCCACCACCTGGACGCGCAGCCCGTCCCGGTCCAGGGTGGCGGCGGCCCGCAGGCAGGTGGCGACGGTGTTGCCGATGCCGACCAGGGTGAGGCCGCCACCGGGTCGGGCCTGTCCGGCGACGCCGAACGGCAGCGGGTCGGCGTTCGGCTCCGGCTCGGGCAGCTCCGCCCAGTCGGGGCCGTACAGCCGGGGCGATTCCAGCACGACGACCGGGTCGGGGTGGACCAGCGCGGTACGCAGCAGTCCGGCGGCGGCGTTGGGTGACCCGGGTACGGCGACCACCAGCCCGGGAATCTGGCTGAGCATGCCGTGCGCGGCGTGTTCGTGCTGGGCGCCCAGGTGTTCGCCGCCCTGGGTCAGGCCACGGATGACGATCGGTACGGTGAACTGTCCGTCGGACATGTACCGCCATTTGGTGGCTTCGTTGATCAGCTGGTCGAAGGCGCTGAACAGGAACGCGGCCCGGGCGATGCTGACCAGGACCCGCCGGCCGAGCAGCGCCATCCCGACCGCCATGCCGAGCATCGCGTTCTCGGCGATCGGCAGGCGGACCATCCGCTCGGCACCGAAGAGTTCGATCAGGTCGGGCTGCTGGTAGGTGCAGAACATGCTGAGCTCGGGTTGGTCGGCGAGCGCGCCGCGTACGGCCGCGACCGAGGGGTGCCGCCGGCTCATCCGACCGGCTCCGGCGACGCGGCCCGCTGTGGCGATCCGCCGGGTTCCGGCCGGACGGCGTGCTCGGGCCACGCCACCGTGGTGACGGCTGTCGTGGCGGTCGCCGGGTCGGGCGGGTCGGCGCCGAGCGCGTCGGCGAACACGTCGGCCATCTCCCGCGCGACGTCGGCGCGGATCGCCGCCGCCGCGCCGCGAGTCGGGTCGGCGGGCCCGGACGCGGCCACAGTCGGGTCGGCGGGCCCGGACGCGGCCAGCGCCGACTCGGCCAGGACCGAGTCAGCCAGCGCCGACTCGGCCAGGACCAGCGGATCCCGGGCGAACCAGTGGTCCCGTTCGTCCGCCGGCCGGTACTCCGCCGGTGGCTGCGATCCGAGTTGGGCGTGGAAGTGCCGCAGGTAGGTGTGGGCGACCACGACCTGCGGCACCCCGGCCCGGCAGCGGCGCAGCGCCGTGTCGGCGGCGTCGTGCACGGCGGTCACGTCGTTGCCGTCGACCTCGGCGCAGTCCAGGCCCAGGCCCTGGGCGATCAACGCGGGCGTGCGGTGTCGGACCAGGTCGCTGCGGGTGTGGTCCTGCCAGCCGTTCTCCTCGCAGACCAGCAGCAGCGGCAGTCCGTGCAGGGCGGCCACGGTGAGCGTCTCGTAGGTGACCCCGGCGCCGAACGCGCCGTCGCCGCAGAACGCGATGACCGCCCGTCCGGCCCCGGCGGCCTTCTCCGCCATCGCCGCGCCGGCCGCGATCGGCAGCTGCGCGGCCACGATGGAACTGGCACCCAGCAGATGCCGGGAACGGTCGGCGATGTGCATCGATCCGGCCTTGCCGCCGCAGACTCCGCCGGCCCGGCCGAGGATCTCGCGCAGCAGACCGGTCGCGGACACCCCGGCGGCCAACGCGTGTCCGTGGCAGCGGTAGAAGCTGGCCACCCACTCGTCGGGCCGCCGGGCGGCCAGCACCCCGACGGCGACCGCCTCCTGCCCGGTGTAGGGGTGCACCGAACCCGGGACCAGCCCGGCGGCGGCGCACTCCAGGACCCGTTCCTCGAACATCCTGATCCGGACCATCTCTCGGTACGCGCTCGACAGGTCCATTCTTCGCGGTCCCGCCCCCTCAGGCAGCCGTCGCCATTAGCCGGGCGGCCGGGCCACCCGAATGCCGTCATTATAATTACGCCGACCGCCGTTGTGTGAACAGCTAGTAAAAGGATGATCCCGAGGACGAGACCCCGGGAAATAGCAGAAATTGGCGTCGAAGTCAATCGATGCTACGGAAGTGTTTGATCTGAAGCTTCCGGCTGATCGGCCCGGGGTGCCGCCACTGTACGGGAGACCGCTGCGACCGTACCCAGGAAAGCGACGGCGGCGAACCCGGTCAGCGCCGGCAACACCCCCCAGACCTGCGCCAGGACACCGGCCGCGAGTGCGCCGACCGGCACCGCGATCACCGCCAACGACCGGCTGAGCGCGAGCACCCGGCCCAGCAGACGCGCCGGGACGAGCGACTGCTGCAGAGACACCGAGGCGATCAGCCAGACCGTCGCGCAGTAGCCGAAGACCGCCTCGTAGCAGATCAGCGTCACCACCGGCGGGGTCACCGACGCCAGCGGGATCAGCATCAGCGCGGCACCGGCGGCCGGCGCGAAAACCGGCACCACCCGGGTGTGACCCAGCCGGGCGACCACCCGGCCGGCGGTCAGCACCGCCACCACGGCGGCCACGCTGTTGACCGCGAACGTGAGGCCGAGCAGCCACGGCGAGACCTGCAGGATCCGGTACGCGTACAGCACGTACAGGCCGCCGATCGCCGAGCCGCCGAGGTTGAGCGCCGCCGCCGTGACCGCGATCCGGACCAGCACGGGCCGGCCGCGCAGGGCAGCGACACCGTCGCGCAGGTCGCGCAACGGACGCTGCCGCGTCGCCCCCGCCGGCGTCGCGGACGGGGCCACCGGCCGGGGGCGCAACGCGGCGAAACCGAGCGCGGCCAACGCCTGGCCAACCGCGTTGGCCGACATCGCCAGGGCCCCGCCGAGGGTCTGCACCAGCCAGCCGGCCAGCGCCGGACCGGCGATCTGCCCGGCCGACTGGGCTCCAGCCAGGGCGGCGTTGGCGCCGACGAGGCGCTCGGGTGCGACCAGTTGCGGCACGGTCGCCTGCACCCCGATGGTGACCAGCCCGCCGAGGATCCCGGACAGGGCGGCGACGGCGTAGAGCAGCGGCAGGGAAAGGACCCCGGCCAGGTGGGCGACGGGTACGGCGAGCACCGCGACAGCCGTACCGGCGCTGGCGAGGACCAGCAGCCGCCGCCGGTCGGTGACCCGGTCGACCACCACGCCGAGCAGGGGCGCGGCGATCGCCTGGGCGCCGTACTCCAGGGCGAACAGGGTGGCCGCCGCGACCGGCGAGGCGTGCAGGACGAGTACGGCCACGGTCGGCAGGGCCAGCGCGGCGACGTGGGTGCCGACGACGCTGGCCGCCTGGGCGGCCACGGCCGGACGCAGCGCCCGGTCCACCGCGATCGACGTGGCGAAACGGCCGCGCACGGCATCACTCCTCGGCTCGTCGGGGTCGAGTCACCTTCCCACAGGCCGACTCTCGACGGAAGCGACGTCGACTACGGTAAATGCGCTTGGCCTACTTCATCGCCGCCGGCCACGGGATCGAACACCACCGGAAATGCTTGCCCTGCCGCCGGAGGTCATTTACCATCGTGACATTGTCACCGCGCGACGGCGCGGCCAGCGCTGCGATGAGCAACGGGCGATCGATGGATGAGCAACGGACGATCGCCGTGATGAGCAACAGGCGATCCGCACTCACCCCTCCTCCGGCCCCGCGAATGATTGCGGACGACGAGCACCATTGGGGAGTTCACCATGACTCTCATCGATGCCGACGATCTTGATCGGGACGAATTGGCGTACCGCGTCTTCGGGGTGACCCGGGACAAGACCCCGTGGCGCGCTGCGGACATCATCGGCCGTGGGCCGGCGAACCCGGGCTGGGACCGGGCCGAGATGGCCTGGCGGATGGCCTCACGCGGCTACTACGCCGAACAGGCCGGCCTGGTCGCGGCGGCCACCCTCGCCGCGCAGACCGAGGACGCCCCGCTGCGGTTCAGTCTGGCGCTGGCCACCGCCGATGAGGCCCGCCACGCCGACGCCTTCTACCAGTACGCCAAGCTGGTCGGCGGCGAGCCGGAACCGGAGGCCGCCGAGTTGATGGAGCCGCTGGACCAGGCGCTGACAAGGCTGCCGCACATGGGTCGGGCGCTGGTGCACACGATGCTGGAAGGCTTCGCCGCCGACGAGTTCATCCTGCTGCGCGAGGTCTTCGCCGGCGACCCGCTCGGCCGGCTCTACCACCACGTCCGCCGCGACGAGATCCAGCACGTCGCGATCGGACTCAACTACCTGGCCCGGGAGGCCACCAAGGGCCGGGGGCGCGAGCTGTGGCACGAGTACGGGCCGCAGTGGCACGAGATCGGCATGCGGTTGACCTACCTGGACACGATCTCGGTCTCCCTGGCCGAACTGACCGGCCGCGAGCCCGACCGGGTCCGGCACTGGTTCCTCCGCCGCCACCGGGCCCGCCTGCGGGCCGGCGGAGTCGACGTGGAAGGGAGGTGAACGACGTGACGATCAAGAAGGTCGGCCTGAAGAAGCCGACGCACGGCACCTGCAAGTACCTGGTTCCGACCCGCAAGGCCGAGAAGTGACAGGTGCCGGGTGGGGTGTCAGCCCCATCCGGCGCTTCCTCCCCGGCGTCCGTGATGCGCCACACCACCCGTACCGGCGTGGAACAACCCGTACCGCTTTGGAGGCCTCCGATGTCGGTGTGTCTGGTCGCGATGCCCTGGCAGGCCATCGAGTCACCGTCGCTGCCGATCGGGCTGCTCAAGGCCGCCACCCGCGCGGCCGGCCGCCCCGAACCGGCGGCCTACCACGGCAGCCTGCGCTGGGCGGAGTTCCTGATGGAACACAGCGACGGGGAACTGACGCCCGCCGACTACACCGAGGTCGCCGAGGTCGGCCTCTTCGACGGTCTCGGTGACTGGGTGTTCGCCGGAGTGCTGCACGACGACCCCGAGTTCGGCGTCGACACGCTGCGCCGCTACGCCGCCGAGTACGGCACCGGCATCGCCACGCCGACGGCGATGCGCCGGTACGCCGACGCCTTCGTCCGGCTGGCCGCCGACGAGATCCTCGCCACCGGACCGACCCTGGTCGGCTTCACCACCACGTTCATGCAGAACGTGCCGAGCCTCGCGGTGGCCCGCCGGATCCGCCAGCTCGCCCCCGACGTACGGATCGCCTTCGGCGGCGGCAACTGCGACGGCGCGATGGGCATAGCCCTGCACCGCAACTACCCGTTCGTCGACTTCGTCGTCCGAGGCGAAGGCGAGGTCGCCTTCCCCCGGCTGCTCGACGCCCTCGACGGCCGGACCGACTTCGCCAGCGTCCCCGGGCTGTCCTGGCGACACGACGGCGAGGCCCGGCACAACCCGCAAGGCTCGCTGCTGGCCCCCGCGCACATCCCCACCCCGCTGTTCGACGACTGGTTCGCCCAGTTCGCCGAGTCCACCATCGACGGCTACATCGAACCGAAGCTGGTCCTGGAGAGCGCCCGGGGCTGCTGGTGGGGCGAGAAGCACCACTGCACCTTCTGCGGCCTCAACGGCACCGCGATGACGTTCCGGGCCAAGTCCCCGGCGCGAGTGGTCGACGAGCTGACCGATCTGATCGGCCGCCACCAGACCCTCGACGTGATCATGGTGGACAACATCATCGACAACCGGTACTACAGCGACTTCCTGCCCCGGATCGCGGCGCTCGACCTGGACCTGCGGCTGCACTACGAGGTCAAGTCCAACCTGCGGCCCGCCGAGATCACCGCGCTGCGGTCGGCCGGCGTCGCCCACGTGCAACCAGGCATCGAGTCGCTGGTCTCCCCGGTGCTCAAACTGATGGACAAAGGCGTTTCCGGCATCCACAACGTCCGTACGCTGCGCGACTGCGAATCGGCCAGCCTGACGGTGTCCTGGAACTGGCTGTACGGCTTCCCCGGTGAACGCCTCGCCGACTACGAGGCGGTGCTGCGTCAACTCCCCCGGCTGGCGCACCTGCAGCCACCCGCCGGGGCGTCCCGGATCCTGCTCGAACGGTTCAGCCCGTACTTCGAGAACCCGGCGCTCGGCTTCCCGCAGCGCCGGCCGGCCCGGCTCTACCAGCACGTCTACGACCTGCCCGAGGCGGCCGTCCAAGACATGGTCTACCTGTTCGACACCGACCCCGCCGGGCTGAGCGACCAGGACGCCGAACCCCTCAACGAACTGCTCAAACGCTGGGCCGACAGCTACCCGGCCAGCGCGTTGGAGCTGGTCACCGGCCTGACCGCCGACGAGATCGTGATCGAGGACCGGCGGGTCGGCTGGCCGCAGCGCGAACACCGGATCACCGACCCGCTGCTGCGCCGCGCCTACGCCGAGCTGCAACCCGGTCGTACGGTGTCGGCGCTGGTCGGCCGGCTCACCGACGACGCGACACCGCGCACAGCCGACCGGCGCGCCTCCTGGCTCACCGGGCGGATCACCGAGTGGCTGGCCGAACTCGACGCCGCCGGCCTGGTCTTCGAGGAAAACGGGCGCTGGATCACCCTGGCGACCGCCGTCGAACCGATCAAGGTGGCCTGAAGATGACCACGGCGACGACTCCGATCGACCGCCTCGACCTGCCCGCCTGGTCGCTGCGGACCGTCACCCTGCCCGAGCCGCTGGAGTTCGGCGAATCCCCCGAGCAAGATCTGGCCCAGCTGCGATTCCTGCGCGAGGTCACCAGCCACGCCGTACGGCTGCGGTGGACGCTGCGCGGCCGGCCGCTGTTCCCGTTGGAGACCCACGTCCATCTGGTCGCGCCGTCGGACGCGGCCGACCAGCGCAGCCGGGCGTACGCCGCCGAGTGGGGGCTGGCGTACCGCTACGGCAGCTTCTACTACCGGCGCGGACCTTCTCTGGTGGTGGTCAAGGATGTCCGACCGGGAGTGGAGCAGAGCCGGATGGTGATCACCGACGGCTTCGACGCGTTCCTGCGCCTCGCCGGGGACCTGCCCGCAGGCGGCCTTTCCACCAGCGGCCCGGTCACCGGCGACGCCGAAGCGGCGGCGGTCGCGGTCGAGGCAGGACTCGCCGTCGCGGCCGGCGACGCCGTCCTGATCCTGCCGTACCGGATGCGGCACTGGCCGGTGCCGTACGTGGCGGTGTGAGCCGTGACCGACCCGCCGCCGCCCTACCCGTTCCGGGACTTCGACGAACTGGGGCTCGACCCCCGGCTGGCGCGGCTGCGGGCGCAGTGCCCGGTGTCGCGGGTCCGGCTGCCGTACGGCGGCGACGCCTGGCTGGCCACCCGCTACGCCGACGTGACGACGGTGCTGGCCGATCCCCGGTTCAGCCGGGCCGCCGCCTGCCGGCCGGACGTGCCACGACAGACCGAGGCACCGCCGGTCGCCACCACCATCCTGGACTTGGACCGCCCCGAACACAGCCGGCTGCGGCGGATCGCCGCCACCGCGTTCGCCCAGTGGCGGGTGGAGCTGCTGCGCCCGTACGTCCGGCAGGTGGCCGCCGAACGCGTCGACGCGCTGCTCGCCGGGCCGACCCCGGCGGACCTGTGCACCACGGTCGCCCTGCCGGTGCCGATGACCGTGCTCTGCCACGTGCTCGGGGTGCCGCTGGCCGACCGCGACCGGTTCCGGGTGTGGACCGAGGCGCTGCTCGCCCCCGGCGCGATGCCGGCCGACCGGTTCCGGGCGATCGCCGCCCAACTGGAGGACTACCTCGGCGAACTCATCGCCCACCGCCGCCGGAGCGCCACCGACGACCTGCTCGGTGTGCTGGTGCGGGCCACCGACGACGGCGCGACGATGACCGAACGGGAACTGGTCTCGTTCGGCGTGACCCTGCTCGCGGCCGGGTTCGAGACCACCGCCAGCCATCTGGCCAGCTCGACATATCTGCTGCTGCGGCACCGGCGGTTCTGGGATCTGCTGTGCCGGTCGCCGCAGCGTGTCCCGGACGTGGTGCGGGAGCTGCTGCGGTTCGTGCCGCTCAACGGCGGCAGCGGCCTGCCTCGGGTGGCGACCGAGGACGTCGAACTGGGTGGGGTCACCATCCGGGCCGGTGAGGCGGTGTTCACCTCGGCGGTGTCGGCCAATCGTGACGCGACGGTGTACCCGGATCCGGACACGTTCGATCCGGATCGGCGGCCGGCCGCCCGGCATCTGGCCTTCGGCCACGGTCCGCACCGCTGCCTGGGCGCGTGGCTGTCCACGATGGAACTCGAAGAGGTGATCGGCACGCTGACGGCGCGGGTGCCGGGTCTGCGGCTGCTCGACCCGGACGGGGTGCGGTGGCGCACCGGCACGATCGTGCGCGGCCCACTGGCATTGCCGGTGCACTGGTCGGACGACACAGTGTTGTAACCAGAAGTGCCGACTTCATGGCATTGCGTAAAGATGAACGACGTGCCACGATCATGAGAAGTATTCGCCTCGACCGATGAAAGAGGTGATCGCCATGCGGACGCTCCGACACCTGGCAGCTCGTCTGGTGGGCAAGAAGCGCGTCAGTGGACGCTACATCTACTGGCCCTACCACTACGAGTAGACCGACACCGACACCAGCGACGACGTCCACCGATGACAGTGGACCGACTCGGATCACAGGATCCCGACCACGGGATCCTGTGATGCGTTTGGAGGCCAGGATGGCGGGTCACGGCATGGCGGGTGGCGGTGTGGCAGGTCGCGGTGTGGCGGGTCGCGGTGTGGCGGGTCGCGGTGTGGCGGGTCGCGGCGGGAACGGTCGACGGCCGCCCGGTCCGCGCGGACACTGGCTGACCGGCAACACCCGCGCCTACGAAACCGACCGGATCGGGTTCCTGCGCCGCTGCCACCACGAACACGGCGACGTGTTCTCCTTCGACGACCGTACGGTGTGCGTCATCGACCCCGACCTGGCCCACGACGTCCTGACCCGCACCGATCACGACTTCCTCACCGAGCAGGCCCCGTTCGACGCCAACCCTGACCTCGACCGGGCCGCCGCGCGGGCCGGCGACTGGATGACGGCCCGCCGTACGGTGTGGCCGGGGCTCAACCGGCACGCCGCGGCGGCCGCCGACACCCGTACCGTCGAAATCCTGGACCGAGTGCTCGTCGCCGCCGGCGGCGACGAGATCGACGTCCTCGACACGATGCGCCGGTTCACCGCCCGGCTGATCGCCGACTACTGCTTCGGCCCCGAGGACACCACGGACTCCGACGTGCCGGGGCTGCTCGCCGACGGCATCGACGCCACCGCGGCGTTCGAGACGACCACGTACGCGCTGCCCGCCTGGCTGCCGCTGCCCCGCCACCGCCGCTTCTTCCGCGTCCACCGGCGGACCGTCGACGCCCTGACCGAACTCGTCCGACGGCGACGTGCCGCCGGACCCCGCACACCCGGCGGCGACCTGCTGGACCACCTGCTCGCCGCCGACCCGGCGATGCCCGACCGGGCCGTGGTGTCGACGCTGCGCGCCGTCCTGGTCGGCGGGCACGGCGTACCGGCGGCCGCGCTCGCCTCGATGGTGCGCGAACTCGCCCGCCGGCCCCGGCTCGCCTCCGACCTGCGCGACGAGGCGGACGCGGCGGCTGACGACGACGGTCGTCCGGCGGCCCGGCAGCCGTTGGCCGAGGCCGTCGTCTCGGAGGTGCTGCGACTGCATCCGCCGGCCTGGCTGATGACCCGCACCGCCCGGAGCACCACCGCTCTCGGCCCGTGGACGGTGCACCCCGGTGACGAGGTGCTCCTCAACGTCTATCTGATCCACCGCGATCCCCGATGGTGGCCGGACCGGCCAGACGAATTCGACCCCGACCGCTGGCTGTCCGGGCGGCCGGCACCGGGCCGGACGTACCTGCCGTTCGGCGCCGGCCCACGGGTCTGTCTGGGATCGGCGTCGACGATGCGGCAGCTGACCCTCGTCACCGCGCGCCTGGCGCAACGCTTCACCATCGACTCGCCGAACGCCGACTCGGCCGTACCGGTGTTCGCCGGCCGGCTCGCCCCCGCCGGCCTGCGCGCCCGGTTCCGACCGGTGCAGCGACGGGTGCGCCCCGGCGGCTAAGACCGTGTGTCGTTTGGGGTTGTTGAAGTTCAAGGTCATTCGTTGACGTGGTGTGGATGACGTGGAGAAGTACTGCCCCGACGCGTTGTGGCACCTCGCGCTGCCGTTGCTGCCGCCGCACCCGGAAAGGCACCAGGGCGGCGGCCGGCGGCGGACCGATGACCGGGCGATGCTCGCGGCGATCCTGTACGTACTGGAGTCCGGCTGCTCGTGGCGCAAGCTGCCCGCCTCGTTCCCGGTCCACTGGCGAACCGCGCACCGCCGGTTCGCCGAATGGGTCGAGGCCGGGGTGATGACCGCCCTGCACCGGGCGACGCTCGATGTCCTCGGCGCGGCCGGGCGGATCGACTGGTCGAGGGTGAGTGTCGACAGCATGCACGTACGCGCGGTGAAAAGGGGGACCTGACCGGGCCCAGCCCGGTGGACCGGGGCAAGCCCGGCTCCAAGATCCACGCCATGAGCGACCGGGGCGGGTTGCCGCTGCACGTGGGCGTCTCCGCCGCGAACCTCAACGACCACCGGATGCTCGAGGACATGGTCGACGGCGTCACACCAGTGCGTCAACCGGTCGGCCGGCCGCGTAGACGACCGGGCAAACTCCACGGCGACAAGGGCTACGACTACCCCGAATGCCGCGACCTCCTGCGCGAACGCGGCATCGTCGCACGGATCGCGCGCAAGGGCATCGAGTCGTCGAAGCGGCTGGGCCGGCACCGCTACGTCATCGAACGCTGCCTCGAATGGATGACCCGGTTCCGACGGCTGGTCCGCCGCTACGACCGCAAGGCTTCCCACTACCTCGGATTCCTCCACCTGGCATGCGCTCTGATCTGCTACCGCCGCGCCGACCGACTTAACCTGTTGACCAGCAACAACCCCTACTGACACACGGTCTAAACCAGCCACCGGGGCGCACGATGGTCGACGAGGTCGCATGTCGACCGGATCAGCTGCCGATCGGGCGACCGCTGTCGGTCAGGCGATCGTGCAGGCCGCGCCGTTGAGGGTGTACGAGGTCGGCCTGGCGGAATTGCCGGTGTGGGTGGCCTGGAAGCCGAGCGACGTCGTACCACCGGGCGGGATGGTGCCGTTGTAGAAAGCGTTCCTGGCCGTCACCTGCCCGGACGACGGCGAGTAGGCGGCGTTCCAGCCCGAGATGATGTTCTGGCCGCCCGGCAGGGTGAAGACCAGCGACCAACCGTTGATGGTGCTGGAGCCGGTGTTGGTGACGGTGAGGTTGGTGACCAGCCCGTTGTTCCACGCGTCGAGGGCGACCGAGACCCGGCACGCACCGGACGGCGGCGGTGTGGTCGGCGGCGCGGTCGTGGGTGGCGCGGTCGTGGGCGGCGCCGTGGTGGGCGGTGCCGTGGTCGGCGGTGCCGTCGTCGGGCTGGGCTGGCTGGTCAGGCCGAAGAACTGCACGGCGGCGGCGGCCATGCCACCGCTGGGCAGGCTGTGCCCCGCACCCTGGATGGCGTACGCCTCCACCTGGACGGTGCCGCTGTTGTCGGCGTAGCGGCGGCGGTTCCAGCCGGGCTGCGGCGTGTCGGTGGAGGTCGGTGTCTGGCTCAGCCCGAACACGTTGGTCCATTGCTCGATGCTCTCCTGCAGCAGGTTGTACGGCACCAGGGTGTCGTTGGTGCCGTGCCACAGCTGCACCCGGGGCCGGGTGCCGGAGTAACCCGGGTACGCCTGCTGACGGACCGCGTCACCCCACTGCTGCGGGATCCGGTTCATGTTGCCGCCGGTGCACTGGCTGCTGCCCGGTGGGTAGTCGGCGGCGTTGGCGAAACAGTTGTAGGGCACACCCATGAACGCCGCGCCGGCCTTGAACACGTCCGGGTAGACGGCCAGCATGTGGTTGGTCATCATGCCGCCGGACGAACTGCCGGTGGCGTAGACCCGGTTGGGGTCACCCCGGTACTGCTGCTGGGCGTAGTTGACCATCGACACGATCGAGACCGGGTCGCTGCCGCCGCCGCGCCGCTTGGCCGCGTCCGACCAGGTGTCGAAGCAGTTGCCGAAACCGGCCTGCTGGGTCGCGCTCGGGTAGATGACGATGAACCCGTACCGGTCGGCCTGGGAGGCGAACTCGCTGCCCGAGTAGAAGGCGGGACCGGTGCCGCCGCAGCCGTGCATGGCCACCACGATCGCCGGGTTGGCCGGACGATTGTCCGGCACGTAGATGTGCATCCTCATGTTGCCCGGGTTGTTGCCGAAGTTGGTCACCTCGACCAACGACGCCGCGTACGCCGGTTGCAACGCGGGGATGACGAGGCCGGCCGTCACCAGTGACACGGCCATGCCGGCCAGCAGTTTGCGTCTGATTCTCATCCGGAAGACTCCTTCACTCGCCCTCGCGGGCGAAGTCGGCCGCGTGCGTGCCGGCGCGGGGCTGCCCGGATCCCCACGTCGGTCACGCCGTGCCCACTACGGATTGCGGTGCGGTGTCTGGGCTGCCCGGCCCGGATGTGCTGTCCGCTCGTCGTGCCCATGCCCTGCCCGCGCGGCAATGTATGGCACATAGTGTTCCCCTCGGTCCGACAAGTGTCAATCGAGATTGTTCTATGATGCGGGTGGTGGCGGGAGCGCACCCGATCCGGGCCGCGAGGACGCCGTCTACAGTCGGTACCGCCCTCCCCCGAGCCGAGCCCGGGAGCCCTTGTGCCACACCCGTTCACCATCGAGGAGATCTACCCCGACGACGAGGAGAACGCCGTACGGCTGCCCCGACGACAAAACGGGAACTCACCACAAGGGCTCGCGGTCACCCTGCTCGCCGACTACACCCTGCGATCCCGCGCCTCGGTCCCGTCGGCGGCGATCGTCGCGCTGCTTGCCGAAGCCGACGTCAGCCCCACCGGCGCCCGTACGGCGATCAGCCGACTCGCCCGACGCGGCATCCTCGACGGCAGCCGACACGGACGCAACAGCTCCTACCGGCTCAGCCAGCAGGCCGCCCACAGCCTGTCCGTCGGCGGCAGCTGGATCGTCGCCTCGACCGCCACGACACCGTCGTGGGACGAACGCTGGACCCTGATCGCCTTCTCCCTGCCGCAGGAACGCAGCGCCCAGCGCCGCGCGCTACGCGGCCGACTCCGCTGGCTCGGCTACGCACCGCTGTACGACGGACTGTGGATCTCACCGTACGAACTGGCACCGCTGGTCCGGGCGCACCTGACCCAACTCACCCTCGGCACCGTCACCGTGTTCCGTGGCCACCGGGTCGAATTCGACGCCATCAGCAGCCGCGACCCGATCGACGCCTGGGACATCGCCGCCATCGGCAAACAGTACGAGGACTTCCTCCAACGATGGAGCCCGCTCCTGGACCGGATTCGGTCCGGGCAGGTCAGCGGCACGGAAGCGGTCCGGGCCCGCACCGAGGTCATGGACACCTACCGCCGCTTCCCCACCCTCGACCCGCAGCTGCCGTTGTCGCTGCTGCCGGCGGGCTGGCTGCGGGAACCCGCCCGGCAAGTGTTCGCCGCCGTCTACGACGGCCTCGCCCGGATCGCGGAGGAACACGTCAAAGCGGTCATCGCCCGATTCGACGGCAACGCGCAACCCGGCGTCCAGGCCCACCTCACCGCCGACCTGCTCGCCGGCGTACGGAACACCACCCGCTCCGGCACGTCACCGGACGGCGACGACATCCCGGACACCATCGGTACGGCGACCGCGTGACGAACCGGTGACCGCGCCGACGACGCGGCGTACGCTGTCCACTACAGAGCAATCATCGTCCGGACAGGAGTCCGTCATGAACCTGCGAAGCATGGCCAGAGCCGCCACCGCGCTCCTCGCCGCCGTCGCCGTGGCAGTCGTGGTCAACCTCGCCCAGGCCCAGACTGTCTGGACCGTCGCCGGCTTCACCTGGTCCAACTGACCAGCCGTACGGCCTGGGACATCCCCGCGTACGCGGGGAGCAAACCGGGTCCCCGGATCCGGTAAGGATCGCAACCGGACCACCCCCGCCTACGCGGGGAGCAGTCCCGGCTCCGCCCCGCCCTCACCTACCGCGAGGGACCATCCCCGCGTACGCGGGGAGCAGTCCCGGCCGATGTCCAGCACGTCGCCGTACAAGGGACCATCCCCGCGTACGCGGGAAGCAGTTGGTCACCGCTGTCTGTGTCCAGACCAGTTCAGGACCATCCCCGCGTACGCGGGGAGCAGGAGTGGACAGCGGCGGGTGGTCGGGGTGGTCGGGGACCATCCACGCGTACGCGGGGAGCAGCGCTCGGGTCGGCCCGCCGAGGTCGACATCCCGGGACCATCCCCGCGTACGCGGGGAGCAGCAGTTGGGGACCGTCGTGGTGCAGGTGGCCGGGGGACCATCCCCGCGTACGCGGGGAGCAGCCCCACCCTGCACTCCCACGACCCTCGCCGTTGGGACCATCCCCGCGTACGCGGGGAGCAGACCGAGCGGGATTCCCGGCTGGTGGCGGTGGCGGGACCATCCCCGCGTACGCGGGGAGCAGCTCGTACCTCGCCCAGTCAGCTAGGCGCATGCGGGACCATCCCCGCGTACGCGGGGAGCAGGACCAACTTCCGCTCGGGGCGCGTATCGCCCTGGGACCATCCCCGCGTACGCGGGGAGCAGACCGAGCGGGATTCCCGGCTGGTGGCGGTGGCGGGACCATCCCCGCGTACGCGGGGAGCAGCGCCAGCCCTCCGCGATCGGCGATCGGCCGTAGGGACCATCCCCGCGTACGCGGGGAGCAGGGCGGCGTAGTGACGGCGGACCCCGTGCCGGCGGGACCATCCCCGCGTACGCGGGGAGCAGACGTGGTAGTCGACGTCGGGGTACGACCGCTCGGGACCATCCCCGCGTACGCGGGGAGCAGCCACTATGGGCGTACAGTCAGGCATCGCACCTGGGACCATCCCCGCGTACGCGGGGAGCAGGCGGGCGGCTCCTACGCGACGCTACGCCGTGCGGGACCATCCCCGCGTACGCGGGGAGCAGGCGGGCGGCTCCTACGCGACGCTACGCCGTGCGGGACCATCCCCGCGTACGCGGGGAGCAGGTCGTCGACGAGCTGGTCGTGGCGGCGCCGTAGGGACCATCCCCGCGTACGCGGGGAGCAGCACCGCCTCCGGGGGCGCGTCGGAGCCGCCCAGGGACCATCCCCGCGTACGCGGGGAGCAGGCCAGAATCGACCGGCTCGCCGCCGCGCAGCAGGGACCATCCCCGCGTACGCGGGGAGCAGATGTGGCCGGGTCCCGGTCCCACACCAGCTGCGGGACCATCCCCGCGTACGCGGGGAGCAGCGGGACTACGACCCCGACCGGGGCCTGGTGTGGGGACCATCCCCGCGTACGCGGGGAGCAGTATGGCGATTGCTTCCGACTTCCAGAATTCCGGGACCATCCCCGCGTACGCGGGGAGCAGTACGTCGAGACCGGGCAGGGTGACCCCGGCACGGGACCATCCCCGCGTACGCG
The DNA here is from genome assembly GCF_029626025.1 of Solwaraspora sp. WMMD406. Taxonomy (NCBI): domain Bacteria; kingdom Bacillati; phylum Actinomycetota; class Actinomycetes; order Micromonosporales; family Micromonosporaceae; genus Solwaraspora; species Solwaraspora sp. WMMD406. Next base: position 4,053,366 of record NZ_JARUBF010000001.1, on the reverse strand, counting down.
GGGAGCAGTTCGCGGGCTGCTGCGAGGCGGAGGCGGGCGCGGGACCATCCCCGCGTACGCGGGGAGCAGTTCGCGGGCTGCTGCGAGGCGGAGGCGGGCGCGGGACCATCCCCGCGTACGCGGGGAGCAGGACAGGCGGGGCGGCGTGACCCGGCCGTTGACGGGACCATCCCCGCGTACGCGGGGAGCAGGTCGAACTGGGCGTGCCCGTAGACGTCGCCGCGGGACCATCCCCGCGTACGCGGGGAGCAGGTCGACCAGTTCGGCGGACAGGCCGGCCAAGAGTGGACCATCCCCGCGTACGCGGGGAGCAGGACCTGCTTCACAACTCCGGAGCGCGCGGCCAGGGACCATCCCCGCGTACGCGGGGAGCAGGAGGTGCGGCGAGTGCCGACAGGGCGGAGGCTGGGACCATCCCCGCGTACGCGGGGAGCAGGTGAGCCACGTGGGGCGCGTGGGCGGAGACGAGGGACCATCCCCGCGTACGCGGGGAGCAGTTCGTCGACTGGGAGCAGCGAGTCGCTCCGACGGGACCATCCCCGCGTACGCGGGGAGCAGGCTGGCTGGCTGTCGAGCCGGCATACCCAGCGAGGACCATCCCCGCGTACGCGGGGAGCAGGCGGCGGATGGCGTGACACAGTACCTGTCCCAGGGACCATCCCCGCGTACGCGGGGAGCAGGTGCGGTCGCAGCCCGCCATGTCGCAGGGGTTGGGACCATCCCCGCGTACACGGGGAGCAGCGCGCGGTTCCGTGTTCATAATGATCGCTCCTGGACCATCCCCGCGTACGCGGGGAGCAGGTTCAACGTTTCCGGAACCATCGGCGGGACCGGGGACCATCCCCGCGTACGCGGGGAGCAGCCCGACATCGACGATCCGCATCTGCGGCAGGTGGGACCATCCCCGCGTACGCGGGGAGCAGGTTCACCGGGATCCTGCAGCAGGCGTTCCTGTGGGACCATCCCCGCGTACGCGGGGAGCAGTGCTCGGACCCACCGATTGCGGCAAGACCACTCTGGGGGGACCATCCCCGCGTACGCGGGGAGCAGATCACCTCGTCGGCGACCTTCGTGGCGGCCGGCGGACCATCCCCGCGTACGCGGGGAGCAGCACTCCTTCGGGAAGAAGCGGGGCGCGGTCGAGGGACCATCCCCGCGTACGCGGGGAGCAGATCCGCTGGAGCGCGCAATTCGGGAGATGACGGGGACCATCCCCGCGTACGCGGGGAGCAGCACCAGGTCGAGCCGGGCCGGACCATGGTGACGGGACCATCCCCGCGTACGCGGGGAGCAGCCGGGTGGGAGATCGCCGCCGACCGGGTCGCCGGGACCATCCCCGCGTACGCGGGGAGCAGGCCGGCCGGGTGGCCCGGCCGGCGCGAGACGAGGGACCATCCCCGCGTACGCGGGGAGCAGGAACCCCGAGCTGGCGTCCCACGGCCGGGCCAGGGACCATCCCCGCGTACGCGGGGAGCAGGTGGTCGCCCAGGTCGACGCCCCGCTTCGACAGGGACCATCCCCGCGTACGCGGGGAGCAGCCGACGTCAAGGTGCGCCAGTCTCGCGACCCGGGGACCATCCCCGCGTACGCGGGGAGCAGGCGTACCGGCTGCCCGCCCGCCCGCCGGCGTAGGGACCATCCCCGCGTACGCGGGGAGCAGGCGGTGACGTCGCCCAGGTTCCGCCCGCGCAGGGGACCATCCCCGCGTACGCGGGGAGCAGCCCACGCAATGGAACAGGCCCACTCCGGGCTCGGGACCATCCCCGCGTACGCGGGGAGCAGCGGCTGACCTGGTCCTTGATTGACGACCCGCCGGGACCATCCCCGCGTACGCGGGGAGCAGACCGACGTGGGCGCGGACACCGGCCTGCCCGCGGGACCATCCCCGCGTACGCGGGGAGCAGGTGCCCTTCCAGTCCGTCAGGGATGGCGACCTGGGACCATCCCCGCGTACGCGGGGAGCAGCCGACCGAGTGCACCGCCGCCGGGGCCAGCGAGGGACCATCCCCGCGTACGCGGGGAGCAGTGCCAATACTCGGTAAGCTGCTGCATTCCCACGGGACCATCCCCGCGTACGCGGGGAGCAGTCGGTGATGACCCCGAAACAGCCGCAGCCACCGGGACCATCCCCGCGTACGCGGGGAGCAGACCACCCCCGCGTGTCCATGTGGAAGTCCTGGAGGACCATCCCCGCGTACGCGGGGAGCAGTCGGTGATGACCCCGAAACAGCCGCAGCCACCGGGACCATCCCCGCGTACGCGGGGAGCAGACCACCCCCGCGTGTCCATGTGGAAGTCCTGGAGGACCATCCCCGCGTACGCGGGGAGCAGCTCTCGTCTCATCGGCAGGTCCGGCACCGGCTGGGACCATCCCCGCTACGCGGGGAGCAGGTCGGTGTCGTTGGGATCCATCCAGCCGAACTGGGACCATCCCCGCGTACGCGGGGAGCAGGACGATACGGGCGTTCTTATCGCCAGCAAGACGGGACCATCCCCGCGTACGCGGGGAGCAGCTGCAGGGGAACCGATGCCGGCTGCTGCTGTAGGGACCATCCCCGCGTACGCGGGGAGCAGGGCCGTATCTCCGCGATCGACCACGGCGAAGCAGGACCATCCCCGCGTACGCGGGAAGCAGTCCGCCGACGCCATCAGGCCGATCTTGCCCGCGGGACCATCCCCGCGTACGCGGGGAGCAGTACCGGTTCGGCGTGTACACGCTGGCCCGGTGGGGACCATCCCCGCGTACGCGGGGAGCAGTACCCCAACCGCAGCAGCGCCACGACCTACTGGGGACCATCCCCGCGTACGCGGGGAGCAGCTTGGCGTCGTCGATCGCCTGCTCCAACGCTCGGGACCATCCCCGCGTACGCGGGGAGCAGTCGCAGTGGATCGACGCCTACCGGGAGAGCGCGGGACCATCCCCGCGTACGCGGGGAGCAGCTCGGTGCTGCTGAGCGGCATGTCGTCCTCCGGGGACCATCCCCGCGTACGCGGGGAGCAGACGAACGCCCTCGGCACTGACAGATTGCACGTGGGACCATCCCCGCGTACGCGGGGAGCAGCGTCGTGGTCTCTTGTGGTCGCCGCTTGGGTGGGGACCATCCCCGCGTACGCGGGGAGCAGTCCCGCCCGGCACTTGGTGCTGGCCGCCGAGAGGGACCATCCCCGCGTACGCGGGGAGCAGCGGCCGCGACCCGCGCTCAGGATCGCCGCCGTGGGACCATCCCCGCGTACGCGGGGAGCAGGCGGCCTCGCTGCGGTTGGCGTTCCCGCTGAAGGGACCATCCCCGCGTACGCGGGGAGCAGGACGGCGCCGGCGGCGAACCCGCTCCCGAGGAGGGACCATCCCCGCGTACGCGGGGAGCAGCCGACGATGTCCCACTTGGCCTGCCCGGCCGACGGACCATCCCCGCGTACGCGGGGAGCAGGGGTTCCTGCGCCTCGCGGAGATGTCCCGCGAGGGACCATCCCCGCGTACGCGGGGAGCAGCGGGCGGTCGCCGGGTGGCCGGCCGGGCCGGGGGGACCATCCCCGCGTACGCGGGGAGCAGAGCGAACACGCCGGGGCAGGCAGAAGGAGATCGGGACCATCCCCGCGTACGCGGGGAGCAGTCGTGTGGCGTGATTCTGTGGAGGTGCGGTACGGGACCATCCCCGCGTACGCGGGGAGCAGGAGGGCGGAGACGGCATCCAAGACGCCGACCAGGGACCATCCCCGCGTACGCGGGGAGCAGGGATTGCCGCCATGGTCGCCTCCTGGCTGGGGGGGACCATCCCCGCGTACGCGGGGAGCAGGCGTGCGCCGCTGGTGACATGTCCGGCGGCCGGGGACCATCCCCGCGTACGCGGGGAGCAGAAGACGATCCAGGTGGCTCCGGAGGAGTCGCAGGGACCATCCCCGCGTACGCGGGGAGCAGACCCGCTCAGCGGGACGTTATCCCGATATTGGGGGACCATCCCCGCGTACGCGGGGAGCAGAACCGGGTCATCTCCGGCTGGAACAACCTGTCGGGACCATCCCCGCGTACGCGGGGAGCAGTTCCTGCCGTCGCTGACCGGCGACGCCAGCCCGGGACCATCCCCGCGTACGCGGGGAGCAGCCGAGCGCCTTGATCGCCAGCGCGTACAGCGGGGGACCATCCCCGCGTACGCGGGGAGCAGGTTCGTGTCGATGGTCAGCTCGTCGACGTCCTGGGACCATCCCCGCGTACGCGGGGAGCAGGGGGCGGCCGCCACCGGTGGCCACCGGGTCCCGGGACCATCCCCGCGTACGCGGGGAGCAGTACACCAGCAGATGCGCGCTGCGGCTCTCCACGGGACCATCCCCGCGTACGCGGGGAGCAGGGCAAGACGCTGCATCTGGGGATGGCCGACGAGGGACCATCCCCGCGTACGCGGGGAGCAGGCGTGAAGCCCAACGACGACACCCTGTGGATCGGGACCATCCCCGCGTACGCGGGGAGCAGGCCCTGCTCGACAGGGCCGACCCGGTCGCCCAGGGACCATCCCCGCGTACGCGGGGAGCAGAACGAAATCGGCGAGTGTGATGCGGTTGGTGGAGGACCATCCCCGCGTACGCGGGGAGCAGACGGTGCCGCTGCCGGGGTGGTGATGATGCTGGGGACCATCCCCGCGTACGCGGGGAGCAGCCGGGGTAGGCCGGCTCGGTAGCCAACCAGCCGGGACCATCCCCGCGTACGCGGGGAGCAGTCAGGCGTGTAAAACAGCGCCTCGTCGATGATGGGACCATCCCCGCGTACGCGGGGAGCAGGTGACGGTCTCGAAGCGGTCGCAGGTCTGCCGGGGACCATCCCCGCGTACGCGGGGAGCAGGGAGTGACCATGGTCGACTGGTACGTCGACGCCGGACCATCCCCGCGTACGCGGGGAGCAGGTCTGAGGTTCGCCGTCCCCGCGCGGGGACCGGGGACCATCCCCGCGTACGCGGGGAGCAGTTCCTTCTTCTTCGCGGCGGCGACCTGTTCGCGGGACCATCCCCGCGTACGCGGGGAGCAGACGAGGCGGCCGCGTACGTGCGCCGGCATCGGGGGACCATCCCCGCGTACGCGGGGAGCAGCAGAACCCGGCCACCGGAAGGTAGATCCGGCTGGGACCATCCCCGCGTACGCGGGGAGCAGGAGTCACAGCCCAGGGACGTACCGTCATCTTCGGGACCATCCCCGCGTACGCGGGGAGCAGGTCATTCTGGCGCTGGTCGGCCTGGTCGCCGTGGGACCATCCCCGCGTACGCGGGGAGCAGAACCAATTGCGGCTTGAGCCGGAAGCGGCCATGGGACCATCCCCGCGTACGCGGGGAGCAGTACCACCTCGGCCATCAGTACGGGCCATGGAGGGGACCATCCCCGCGTACGCGGGGAGCAGTTCGTCGCGCCGACCGCCGCGCCGCTCGGGCGGGGACCATCCCCGCGTACGCGGGGAGCAGTCGACCAGATCCGCGAGGATCAGTCGCGCCCCGGGACCATCCCCGCGTACGCGGGGAGCAGCCGCGCGGCGACGACGACCGCCGCCCGTTCGGGGGACCATCCCCGCGTACGCGGGGAGCAGATCCAGCGTTTGCCCGAGTAGGCGCCGATCTCGGGACCATCCCCGCGTACGCGGGGAGCAGTCGGCCCGATCCCACACGCGCACCCTGCCCCCGGGACCATCCCCGCGTACGCGGGGAGCAGGGTGTCCCAGCGGTCGCGGTCGACCAGCACCAGGGACCATCCCCGCGTACGCGGGGAGCAGCGGACCGTCAGGACCTCCGCCGCGTCGGCCGTGGGACCATCCCCGCGTACGCGGGGAGCAGTGCCGTACATCGAGGTCGACGACCTGTCGGCCGGGACCATCCCCGCGTACGCGGGGAGCAGTCGCCGATCGTCCCGTCGCTGGCCTTGTCCCGGGGACCATCCCCGCGTACGCGGGGAGCAGTCCGTCCACGCCCGCGTCTCCCGCAGCTGCCCGGGACCATCCCCGCGTACGCGGGGAGCAGTTGGCGGGCGCGCCCCGGCTGGCGTACGTCGAGGGACCATCCCCGCGTACGCGGGGAGCAGGCCGAGGAGTTGGAGCGCGGCCTGGAGCGGCGGGGACCATCCCCGCGTACGCGGGGAGCAGCAGATCACCGCCCGTGTTGTCGGGTCGGGGTCGGGACCATCCCCGCGTACGCGGGGAGCAGCACACCTCGGCGGTCGCGCGCGCGGTCAGCATGGGACCATCCCCGCGTACGCGGGGAGCAGGGCGACTTCGCGCAGATGTCTTCGACGGCCGCGGGACCATCCCCGCGTACGCGGGGAGCAGATGGCGGACCGGGCCGGCGACGGCATGGACCGGGGACCATCCCCGCGTACGCGGGGAGCAGGTGTGGCATCGCTACCCGAACCCGATCGACGAGGGACCATCCCCGCGTACGCGGGGAGCAGGTGGCGCCGTTCCTGCTGTTCGCCGCTGCCCGGGGACCATCCCCGCGTACGCGGGGAGCAGGACCTCACCTGTCTGGCGCTCGGCGGCCTGGGGGGACCATCCCCGCGTACGCGGGGAGCAGTACTCCCCCGTGGTCTGGTCGGTCGCCCGGTCGGACCATCCCCGCGTACGCGGGGAGCAGCCCCGTTACCTAATGAATCCCGAACGGCCCGCCGTGGACCACGGGATGCCTGCCCGTTACCCGGCCCTTGAGGTCTCCAAAAAGATCGGCAGCGTGGGCTCGGCGAGTCGTTCGTGTGGTGGTCCGGCTCGCTGAGTTCACGCCTGCACACCTCTGGACCGTGTCAGGTCTCGTGCAAGACCGGCGGATCTCGGCGGTGCCGGACCACCTCGTGACCTTGGGCAGGATGTTGATCGTGGTTGCAGCCCGCCCGCACGGCGAACACCTCGCATACCGGGAGCCGACGAGCTCTTACTGCGAAGACCGGGACCGTGCGGGTCGCTGGGATCGCGAACGGCTCATCGGAGGGTAGGCCACAGAGCCTCGTCATTAGGGCGCCGCGCGTTTCCGCCAGGGTTGCATGCCCGATGGGCAGGCGAGGGAGGAGTAGGAGTTGGCGGTGTACTGCGGCATCGACTGGTCAGAACGGCATCACGATATTGCCCTGGTCGACGAGCACGGTCGCCTGGTTGCCAAGGGTCGCATCGGCGACGACGTGGACGGATTCACCACGCTGGTCGAGATGCTGGCCGCCGCCGGTGACAGCGCCGAGGAGCCGATCCCGGTGGCGATCGAGACCCCGCGTGGCCTGCTGGTCGCGGCGCTGCGCGTAAGTGGGCGGCGGGTGTACTCGATCAACCCGATGGCGGTGGCCCGCTACCGGGAGCGGCACTCGGTGTCACGCAAGAAGTCCGACCACGCCGACGCGGTGGTGCTGGCCAACATCCTGCGCACCGACGCCCACGCTCACCGGCCGCTGCCGCACGACAGCGAACTGGTTCAGGCGGTCGCGGTGCTGGCCCGGGCCCACCAGGACGCCACCTGGCGGCGAACCCGGGCCTCGAACGAGCTGCGGTCACTGCTGCGGGAGTACTTCCCCACGTTCCTCGCCGCGTTCAACGGCAGGAAGGGCAACCTGACCAGCGCGGACGCCCGTGCGGTGCTGGCCGCCGCATCCACGCCCGCAGCTGCGGCGAAGCTGTCCACAACTCGGATCGCCGCCGCCCTACGCCGCGGCGGCCGACGGCGTGGCGTCGAGGACCTGGCCGCCGAGCTGCAGCAGGCGCTGCGCCGTCCGCAACTGCGTCAGCCGGACGTCGTGGAGGAAGCCATGGGCATCCAGGCGCTGGCACTGCTCGCGACGCTGAACGTCGAATGCGCCAGTGTTGATTCGCTTGCCGAGGCCGCCAGCGAAGCGTTCCGCCAGCACCCGGACCACGCGATCGTGACAAGCTTCCCCGGTCTGGCCGACGTGACCGGTGCCCGCGTTCTGGCCGAGATCGGCGACGACCGCGCCCGGTTCGCCGATGCCCGCGCTCTGAAGGCCTACGCCGGCGCGGCCCCGGTCACCCGCGCGTCCGGGCGCAGCATCTCCATCACCCACCGCAAGGTGAAGAACGATCGGCTCGCCGCCGCCGGATATCTGTGGGCCTTCGTCGCCGCTACCCACGCCGAACCCGCCAAACAGCACTACCAGCGCCGCCGCGACCACGGCGACCGACATCCCGCCGCACTACGCCACCTGTTCAACCGGCTCCTCGGCTGCCTGCACCACTGCCTCGCAACAGGACAGCTCTACCACCCCGGCAAGGCCTTCCCCACGATCGGCATGCCCGCACCCGCCGCTGCGCAGTGACACTGGCAAACTCGGCGCCCATGAACGACGGCAAGGACTGGTACGCCTGGCACAGCCCTTACACCGACCCCGGCTCGCCCCTGGCACGCCGACTGAAGCTGGTCCAGCAGCACATCGCCGCGTGGCTCGATGAGCGACCTGGCGAACCGGTGTCCGTGCTCAGCATGTGCGCCGGCCAAGGTCACGACATTCTCACCGTGCTGGCGTCGCGCCAGGACGCCGTGCGAGTCAGCGCCACGCTGCTCGAGTACGAACCGCGCAACGTCGCCGCGGCCCGGACCCGAGCAATCGCCGAAGGCCTCGACACGGTGACCGTCGGGCAGGCCGACGCCGGTGACCTCGCCTCATACCGGCAGGCGGTGCCCGCCGACCTGGTCATCATGGCAGGCGTCCTGGGCAACATCAGCGACGCCGACGCCCACACCACCATTCACGCGCTGCCGCAGATCTGCGCTGCCGACGCCACAGTGATCTGGACCAGGACACGACGAGCACCCGACCTGACACCGGCGGTCCGAAGGTGGCTGGCCGACGCAGGGTTCGCCGAACAGGCTTTCACCGCACCCGACGACGTGCTGTTCTCCGTCGGCGTTCACCGCTTCACCGGCACCCCACAGCCGCTGGAGACCGGCAAGATCTTCCAGTTCATCACCTGACGGCGAACCGACGACTTGACGCTTCCGGAGATCGGAGGTCTTTTTGATCGTCCCCAGCCGGGGACTGCTCGGTCGCCCGGCTCGGTATGACTGAATGCCCCTGTCGTACGCATGATCCGGGGGGTGTTGTCGCCGAGCCGGGTGGCGTCGGCGGACCGCTGATAGGGACCCGGCCACCCCGTCGTGGGGTAGGTCTCTCCGTAACGTGGATGCCGGCAGTCCGACGCTATGACCAGCGGCCGAGCCAGGCCATCGCCGTGAGGAGGCAAGCTGTGCACGACGGGTTCGGCGTCTTCATCGGACTCGACGTCGGCAAGGAAGGACACCACGCGGTCGCGTTGAACCGCGACGGCAAGCGGCTGCACGACGCGACGCTGCCCAACACCGAAACCGGGCTGCGGAAACTGTTCGACAAACTCGCCCGGCACGGCCAGATCCTGGCCGTGGTCGACCAGCCCGCCTCGATCGGCGCGCTGCCCGTCGCGGTCGCCCGCGCCTGCGGCCACCAGGTCGCCTACCTGCCCGGTCTGGTCATGCGCCGCCTGGCCGACCTGCACCCCGGCACCGCGAAGACCGACGCCCGCGACGCCTACGTCATCGCCGACGCCGCCCGCACCCTGCCCCACACCCTGCGCCGGGTCGACACCGGCGACGACGCCCTGGCCGAGCTGGAGGTGATGGTCGGCTACGACGACGACCTCGCCGGCGAGGTCACCCGCGTCGCCAACCGCATCCGGGGCCTGCTCACCCAGATCCACCCACCCCTGGAACGCGTCCTCGGCCCGAAACTGCAGCACCCCGCCGTCCTGGAAGCCATCTCGCGGTGCGGCGGACCCACCGGCATCCGCAAGGCAGGCCGGGCGAAACTCACCGAGATCGTCAAGGCCCGCGCGCCACGCATGGGCGCCCGCCTGGTCGACCAGATCTTCACCGCGCTCGACGCGCAGACCGTCGTGGTTCCCGGCACCACCGCCGCCGAGACCGTCCTTCCCCGACTCGCCGACAACCTGCGTGACCTGCTGCGCCAACGCGACCAGGTCGCCGAACAGGTCGAAGGGATGCTTGATGCGCACCCTCTTGCCCCGGTCCTGACCTCGATGCCCGGCATCGGCGTCAGGACCGCGGCCCGCATCCTGCTCGAAGTCGGCGACGGCACCTCGTTCCCCACCCCCGGCCACCTGGCCGCCTACGCCGGCCTGGCCCCGGTCACCCGCCGCTCCGGCACCAGCATCCGTGGCGAACACCCACCCAAGGGCGGCAACAAGCAGCTGAAACGCGCGTTCTTCCTGTCCGCGTTCGCCGCTCTCGCCGACCCGCTCAGCCGCGCCTACTACGACCGCAAACGCGCTGAGGGCAAGAAACACAACGCCGCCCTCATCTGCCTCGCCCGCCGCCGCGTCGACGTCCTCCACGCCATGCTCCGCACCCAACGGCCATACCAGCCCAAACCGGCGGACGAACCCCGCCTCGCTGCTTGACAGAACCCATAGGGACACCCCCCGGCCCTAAGTCAACTTGGGACCATCCCCGCGTACGCGGGGAGCAGAACGTCGCCAGGTCGACGGTCTGTCCCGCGCTGGGACCATCCCCGCGTACGCGGGGAGCAGCTGGACCTCGGCACGGCGACCGCCCCGCTGCCGGGACCATCCCCGCGTACGCGGGGAGCAGGTCGACCAGTTCAAACGCCGGATCGAGACGGCGGGACCATCCCCGCGTACGCGGGGAGCAGCTCGGCCCCGACACACCGTACGTCGTTCACGAGGGACCATCCCCGCGTACGCGGGGAGCAGATGTTCGACATCAAGTTCGACCGTGAGGACGAGGGACCATCCCCGCGTACGCGGGGAGCAGTGCCACACAGACCCGGTGTCCCGCTGCAGCACGGGACCATCCCCGCGTACGCGGGGAGCAGCGCGATCCGGATCGCGCCGGCCGGCACGGCCGGGGACCATCCCCGCGTACGCGGGGAGCAGGTGTAGTCCAGACCGTCGACCAGCGTCGTTTCGGGACCATCCCCGCGTACGCGGGGAGCAGGGTCGCGGCCAGCATCTGCCGGGCGTCGACGAGGGACCATCCCCGCGTACGCGGGGAGCAGCTCGGCCCCGACACACCGTACGTCGTTCACGAGGGACCATCCCCGCGTACGCGGGGAGCAGAGGTCGTACCCGACGTCGTCGCCGGGCCACCAGGGACCATCCCCGCGTACGCGGGGAGCAGAACGACGGGTCGGAGGCGGACGCGATGGCCCTGGGACCATCCCCGCGTACGCGGGGAGCAGGACGTCGATCACGACGTCCTGGCGTTGGAACCAGGACCATCCCCGCGTACGCGGGGAGCAGGACAACGAGGTGGTCGTCCGCCCAGGCGGACTGGGACCATCCCCGCGTACGCGGGGAGCAGTGTCCCTCGTCCTTGAAGAACTTCGCGTTCGAGGGACCATCCCCGCGTACGCGGGGAGCAGGACCTTGTCCCGCCGGTCCTGCTCAGCCGCGCGGGACCATCCCCGCGTACGCGGGGAGCAGTCGAGTTCGGATACATCACCCTGCCGGGTCCCGGGACCATCCCCGCGTACGCGGGGAGCAGGCGATACGGTCCTCACGGGCGGTCCGTTCCGGGGGACCATCCCCGCGTACGCGGGGAGCAGACTTGTTGACCTGCGGATTTACGGGCTCACAGCGCGGTTTTCATTCACTTTGGTTCTGCTCCTGGCCGGTCGGTTGCGACGACGGGGTGGAGCCGCGTCGGCCGAACCGTCGCCGCTTGGACGCCTTGCTCCAGCCTGAGGGCGGCGGCCCGACGGACACGGCAGCTGGGTCCGCCGGTCGACGCATGAGCATGATGCCGTCGAAGTCGACCGGTTGCCAGTGATGGTCGTGCACCTTGAAGGAGAGCCGCTGCTCGCCACGTACCTGATAGACCATCAGTGCCCTGCCTGGTCCGGCGAGTTCGACGACTCTGCCCCAGAGTCGGTCACGGACCCGCGCGGTGACGTGTCCGACGTACACCCCGGCCGATATCTCCAGCAGCCACTGTGTGAGGTGCCCACGTAGACCGGCAGGGCAGGCGGTGAGGACGATGACGACCATCAGAAGTCGACCTCGTACTCGTCCGCGTAGTTGATCCCGCTCGGCATTTCCGCTCCGGACTCGTCCCACAGGTTGACGACGTCGTCGGCGAAGTCATGTCCCCAACCGTCGCCGTCAACCTCTGATCTGGGTAGGAGCAGCCTACGAATGTCTCCCGCGCACCGGTCGAGAAGATCGAGTTCGAAGATCTTGTCCCGGACGGCTCGCCGGGTGTCGCCGGGGACGTCGACGGATCCATTGGCGACGACGTCGAACGCGGTCGGGATGGTGATCTCGGCTTTGTACAGGTCGGCGATGTCGTAGACGAACGATCGCTCGTGCCCGGTGTGGATGAAGCCGAGGCCGGGTGCCGCGCCGAGCGCGACGATGACGGCGTGGACGACGCCGTACAGGCAGACGTGCGCGGCGGACAGCGCCTGATTGATCGGGTCGGAGCCGGTGAAGTTGTCCGGGTCGTAGTCCCGGTGGGTCCAGGTCACCTTGGTCCGCCGGGCATGCTCGCGGTAGGTCCGCCGGACTCTCGCCCCTTCCCTCCCCCGCAGCTGTTGCATGGTCAGCTTGCCGGTGTCCTCGTCGGGGAAGCGCATGTCGTACATGGCGCGGGCGACGGCGAGCCGCCGGTCCCGGTGGGAGACGGCGGCGGCCTGCGCGATGAGCAGCCGGCTGGATCGGGCCAGCGACCGGCCGTGGGCGTAGTAGCGGACGCCGTGCTCGCCGACCCAGACCACGGTGGCACCGTTGTCGGCGAGCAGCGCTATCGCCTGGTGACTGACCGAGGTACCCGGCCCGAGTAGCAGGACTCCGAGGCTGGCGGCGGGAATGTGCACCGTCCCCTTGGCGTCGGTGGCGGTGATCGCGTTGCTGTCGCGGTGGATGACGCACCGGTCGCGGTAGAGGAAGCTGATCCGGTCCTGCGCGCGGACCAGGTCGGGCAGCTCCGGTGGCGGTACGCCGGGGATCTTCATCGGGCGGCGTTGGCGGGGGCGAGGGTCATCAACCCGCAGCCGTACGCCTTGGCGTGTCCGATTCCGGCGGTCAGCATGCGCCGCAGCGCGTCGGGGTCGACCACTTCGAGTACGCCGTCGTAGGTGGCGGTCCGCAGGGTGACGGGGCGGTCTCCCCCGCGTCGGCCGAAGCTGTGGGTGCTCTGGTGGTGCAGCATGAGGTTGGGTTCTCCGCTGGCTCCGGCCACGACCGCGAATCCGTGACGTTCCGCTCGTTGCAGCAGCCACTGCGTCTGCTGTGCCACGGTGACGTGCCCGTACCGCTTGGTGTCGGCCGTGGGGTCTTTGGGCCGGCCGTTGTGGACCGGGTTGGCGGTGAGGCGGAACGCCCATTGCTGGCCGGGTGCGAGCTGGTCGAGGAAGCCACCGTACGGTCGGGTCAGCCATTTCTCGTCGGTGGTGGGCCAGCCGGCCTGCTCGACGAGGTGGGTGAGGTCTGGTCGGCCGGGGCTGACGATGTAGAGCACCGGCTGGTTGTCGGTGGTGTCGAGTCGCCACAGGGCGCGGGCGTGGTCGCGGGTGTGGTCGGTGTGCTGCGGGAAGCTGGCCATGACTGCCGCGTGCATGACCTGCGGCGAGCCGAGGAGTCGTCGGCTGTCACGGCGTGCCCGGTTGAAGCGAAATCGGGTCAGGTACATGTCAGCCTCACAGGATTGCAATGGGGTCGTGGCTGGGGATGCGAGCCGCCCCGAGGTCGGGGTGCGGCAGCTCGACGTGTTCCCGGACGACGAGGCGCCAGCCGTGCTGGCGGTAGGTGGGGTCGAAGCTGACCGGTTCGTCGCGCAGCGTCTCGGTGACCGGGTCGGCGGGGTCGGCGTCGCGGAGAATCTCCAGCCGTACGGTGGCCGCCCGGTGGGACTTGCGGTGCCAGTCGGACGCTTCCCACCTGTGTTGCCGTAGGACGTCGACCGGGGTGCCGGGGTGGACGCCGAGGCTGACCGGCAGCACGGGTGGGCAGGACCGCCGGCCGAGGTAAAGCGGGAACTGTGGCCGGCGGAGCGCGTCGTGCAGCCCGGTGACCAGGTCAGCGTCGCCGCCGACGGCCGCGACGAAGGCGGCGTCGCTGAGGTAGTTGCGGTACGACAGGGGCAGGGCTTGGCCGTCGAGGCGGCGTGCGGTCTGGAAGTCGCGGACGACGGTGCCGGGCTGGTCAAGGCGTACGGCGAAGCTGAGGCCGAGCAGTTCGGTCAGTGGTTCGGTGCGCCGGATTCCTTTGGCTGCGGCGAGCATGCCGATGACGCCGCTCTTGGTGGGGGCGATCTCGGTGCCTCGGTGGACGAATCGGCTGCTGGCTCCCCACGCTTGCAGTGGTCCGGCGAGCCGCAGCAGTAGCGTGTCCATCATTCTTTGCCGAGCCGGACGGCGACCTCGTCGGCGACGGCGGTCACGAGGTCGGCGAAGGGCACGACGTCGCCGAGGGTGTCGAGGGCCTTGGTGTGGTCGCCGACGCGGCTGACCCAGGCCCGGATCGGCTGCTCGCCGTAGGTGTCTTCGACGGCTGCGGCGTAATCGGCGAGCCGCTCTGCGGCTTCGCTGACGCGTCCGGTGGCTGCGTCGTACTCGACAACCTTCTCGTACGCGCCGACGAAGTTGATCGGCTGGGTGTCGCGGAGGCGGACGATCACGGCGTCGGGCAGGGTCCGGTTGGCGAAGGTGTTCTGTTTGCCGGTCGGCATGCTCTTGGCGAACGCGGTGAGGAAGGCGTCGACGGCTCGCCTGGTGGCGGTCTGGTCGCCGAGGTTGTCGTTGAGCCGGTCGACGTCGAGGGTGGCGTACCGGTAGAGGGTGGACGAGTTGAATTCGACGGTGCCGATCATGCCGGCACCCTGTTCGTTGGCGTCGTCTTTGCGGTCGTCGACCGCCGTGTAGTAGTCGAACTCGTTGTTGACGGCGTGCACGCTGATGGCGTGGGCGACCTGGACGGCGGCGTCGACGTTGACATCGGACAGGTCGGCGAGCATCCGGCCGAACAGCGCGATGTCGATGGAGTGCTCTTGGTTCGCCAGCTTCTTGAGCGTCTTGCCGTCTGGTTCTTTGCCGTCGCGGTGGGCGGCGACAGCGTGGGCGGCGATCGCGTCGAGTTGCCGGTGGCTGAGGAACACGAGGTAGTCGGACTCGGCGGCGGGGATAGTGCCGTCGTCGCTCTTGCTCTTACCCGCCTTGGCTTTGCCGGCCTTGACCAGTCCGAGCGCGGTCAGCGCCTTGGTGGCGAGGTCGAGCTTTTGCTCGGCGAGGTCCGGTGCCTGTGCGGCGATCAGTTCGCCGAGTGATTCACCGAGCCGCTTGGTCCGCTCCCCCAGTTCGGCGCGGTCGAGCAGCTTGTCGAACTCGTTGCGGGTGGCGCGCTTCCACGCCTGGCTGGAGACCCGGGCGCGGCGCTTCCCGCCGTAGATGGCGGTCTTGGGGGATCCGGTGTCGTCCCGGTTGAGGTTGCTCGGCGGGACGGTCTGCAGGATGTGGATGTCGATCAGGGTGCGGGTCATGGCTGGTCCTCCGAGAGGTTGCTGTCTGCTTTGTCGGTGTGGATGCGGTGGTATTCGCGGCCCCATCGGGAGCGGACCGTGTCCGGCCCGCCGGGCGTCTGGAAGGTGCGGAGGTCGTCGGCGAACAGGCCGTAGTCGAGGGCGATGCGTTTGTCGCGCAGCAGCCGCACCAGGCCTCGGCAGTGGTGCAGCGCTTCGGTGAACGTCACGGCCGTGCCCACGGCGACGAATCGGCGACGTACGGCGTCCGGGCTGCTGCTTTCTTTGGCGAGCAGCGCCACCGCCTGGCCGAACCCGAACCCGTCGCGGTGCATGCCACGCTCGCGGTTGGACTGCTGGTGCACGGCGTAGAGGGTGAGGGCGGCGTGTTTGGCGTGCTCGACCGGCTCCGGGTCGTCTTCGACGCGCGGCGACAAGAACTTGGTGTCCACGGCGGTGTCGCTGAGGATGTCGAGCCGGGATCCGGCGAGGGTGCCGGCGGCGGCGCGGAGCCGGGCGAGGGAGGCGATGGCGGCGGGCAACTCCTTGAGGTAACCGGTCTGGAGTCGAACGACTGTCGCGGCAACGTCGTTACCGAAGGGGGTGCGTAGTCGGGCGGAAGCCCGGGTGGGTGTACTGGTCTGGCTCATGTCAGGGCCGCTTCCTCCTGCGTCGGGTTGGTGGATCCGGCTGTGCTCTGCCGGGTCTGGTTGGCCAGCGGCAGCGCTTTCGCCAGCTGGATCCGGAACCAGACCTCGGCTCGGGAGCTGTTGAGCAGGGTGCCGTCGATGTCGCGTCCGGCCCAGGCGGCAGGTCCGGCGTCGGCGACCATCCGCTCTGCGAGTCGCCGCAGCGTGGTGGCGACCTGCGTCTGCCAGGCGGTTCGGGCAGCGGCCAGGTCGACGCCGTCGGTGAGGTCCCGGAGCCAGTCGCGGAACCGCTGGTCGAGGGCGCCGTACGCCTCGGCGGTCGTTTCGTCGCGGACACCGTCGGTCCGTCTGTCGTCGCGGACACCGGCGGCGCGCAGCAGGTCGCGGGCGAGTGCGACGAGCGCCCGTACGCCCTGGTCGGCGTCGTGTGCGGCGGCCTGCACCTCGGCGGCGGCTTCCGGCTCGGTGATGGCCCGCACCGGCATGGTTACCGCGTCGTCGACGATGTCGTCGATGACTGACTGTTGGGTGCCGTAGACGGCTCCGATCGCGCGGAGCCGAATGTGTCGGCGGTCGAGCAGCCGCTGGTTGGCGGCGGCGCTGATCCATTCCAGGATCATGGGGTCGAGGTTGGCCGCCGGTTCGCCGCCTCGGCCTCGGCCGGCGGTGCCGGGCAGCATCGCGCCGAGTCCGCGCCAGATGGCGCGGCCGGGGGTGTGCGTGCTGGGCAGATACACGGGTACGGTCTTGTGCAGCTTTTCTTGGGCGGGGCTGCGTCGCCAGGCCGTCAGCGGCTCACGTTGGTGCAGGTCACGCGGGCTGAGCCGGTCGCCGTAGGCCAGCACGACACCGGTGATGCCGTCCGCGTCGCCGAAGAGGCGGATGCGCCGGGACTGCCAGGTGTAGAGGCGCAGCAGTCCCCGTGGCCGAAGATCGTCCTGTTCGGCGGGTCCGAGTGGGTCCAGCTCCCAGGCGGGCGCGTCATCGGCGTCGACGCGCAGGGCGGGCAGGTCGTACGACACCAGGTTGAGCAGCAGCGTTTCGCGCAGGGTGTCACCTTCGACGAAGACGCCACCGAGGGAGCCGGCGAATCCTATCCCGAGTGGATACACCTTTCCGCCTTTGACGCGGTTGTCACCGGCCGCCCCGGACTTGATGCCGGAGACGTCGTACGCGTGGGCGTGCACCAGCCAGCGGGCGGCTTCGGCGGGGGTGATCCGGCGTAGCGCGGCACCGGATCGCGCGGTGAACAGCGGTGATCCGCTCGGCACGTCGGCGATCAGCCGTTCCAGGCCGAAGACCTCGTCCTTGCTGGTTCGCAGGTCGGCGACTTGGTAGAACGGGGTCGTCGGGTGCAGCAGGTCGAACCGGTCACGGCGGGTGTCGAGGTAGCGGACGATGTCGTCGGCGGGCAGCTCGGGGGCCTGCCACAGCTCGGCCCACCGGTCGGTGTCCGGCCCGTCGATGGCACAGTGCAGTACGGCAAGCAGCAGCCGCAGCAGGGCAAACTCCTGTGTGGGCACGTCGCCGGCGATCCGCCGCAGGGTGTGCGCCTGCCGGAAGGCGTCGGCCAGCGACACTTCCACTACCCGACCGTCGAGCTGCTGCACCAGCAGCCACGGCCGATGCACAAGATCAAAGGACATTGGGGGTTCCCATCGTCGTCCGGCACCACGTGCCGACATGGATCGGGACCATACTTCCCGCCTCCGACAAGTTGAACTTGATCTTCTAAATGCGAGTCGCCGTCGCATTGGAGGCAGCCAAAGCCCCTGAGCAGGGAACATTCATCGATTAGATTGCTAATCTCCACTCGTCGTGAAAGCGATTCAGGACAGCAGGGCGCACAAAATGGTCGCTTGTCCGACAGCTGGTCGGCCGATCGGTGGAGTTCTCCCGTCGACATCGGCGACAGCGGGTCGTCGTACCGCTGCTTTAATGAACGGCCGTGACTACATCTCGGACAGTCGAGTTGAGCGACGCCGCGTCGTCGGCTTGGGGCAAGACCAGCGAGCACGGTCCGGGGTGGCTGCCGCTGTGGCGGCACCTCGCCGACGCGGCGGCGGTAGCCGAACTGTTGTGGGACCACTGGCTCAACGACGCCGTACGGCGGCGGATCAGCTCCGCGCTTCCGGGCGGCGACACCGACGGACGGCTGCTGGTCGCCTGGCTGGCCGGCCTGCATGACATCGGCAAGTGCACACCCGCGTTCGCCTGCCAGGTGCCCCGACTCGCCGACCGGATGAAGCGACACGGGCTGACCTTCGACGCCCGGGTCAAGGCGGATCGGCAATGCGCTCCGCACGCGCTCGCCGGACACATCCTGCTGCAGGACTGGCTCGTCGACACCTTCGGCTGGGCACCGAACGCGGCGAGCACCTTCGCCATCGTCGTCGGTGGCCATCACGGCGTACCGCCGTCGAACAGTGATCTCGACGATGCCCGCCGCCGGCCGTTCCTGCTCGGCACCGGGACGTGGCCGCAGGTGCAGCGGGAGCTGCTGGACTGGATGACCGACCGGCTCGATGCCCGAGACCGGTTGACCGCCTGGCGGTACGTGGCACTGCCGCAGCCGGTGCAGGCGCTGCTGACCGGCATCGTCGTGGTCGCCGACTGGATCGCCAGCAACCAGGAGTGGTTCCCGACGACCTACGCCGCCGACGTCGACCGGGTCAGCCGGGCCTGGGACGAACTCGATCTGCCGTCGCCGTGGCGTCCCACCGAGACCACCCACTCCCCCGACGAGATGATCGCGACACGGTTCGGTCTGCCGGCCGGCGCGTCGGCGTACCCGGTGCAACAGGCCGTCATCGCGCGGGCCCGGCAGATGACGACACCGGGTCTGATGATCGTCGAGGCGCCGATGGGTGACGGCAAGACCGAGGCCGCGCTGGCCGCCGTGGAGATCCTCGCCGCCCGGTTCGGCGCGTCGGGCTGCTTCATCGCCCTGCCGACCCGGGCGACCAGCGACGCGATGCTGTCGCGCGGCCTGTCCTGGCTGGAGCGGCTACCGGATGTTGACACCGGACGGGGCGCGTACGGAGTCGCGCTCGCGCACGGCAAGTCGAGCTTCAACGACGAGTACGGTGCTCTGCGGATGAACCGACGTCCCAGCTCGATCGGGATGGACGAAGCGGGCGTCGATCTGGCCGTCCACCGGTGGTTGGCGTCCCGGAAGAAGATCCTGCTGTCCGACTTCGTGATCGGCACCATCGACCAGCTGCTGTTCATGGCGTTGAAGGCGCGCTACATCGTGCTGCGCCATCTCGGCCTGGCCGGCAAGGTCGTCGTCATCGACGAGGCGCACGCCTACGACGTGCACATGAGTCAGTTCCTGGACCGGGCGTTGCAGTGGCTGGCGGCGTACCGGGTGCCGGTGATCGTGCTGTCCGCGACGCTGCCGGCCCAGCGACGGCGGGAGATGATGCAGGCCTACGACGACGGCCGGCTCGCGCAACCGACCAAACGCGGACGTCCGCGCCCCCCGCAACCCACCGGACCAGATCCGTACGCGTGCCTGGCCGGTGACATCGGCTACCCGGTGATCAGCGCGTCCGGCGCGGACCGCGTTCCGGTGGTGACGACGACGGCGTCCTCGGGCCGGGCGGTGTCGGTGCGGGTGAGCCGACTCGACGACGATGTCGATCATCTGGCGGATCTGCTCGACGCGGAGATCCGGCCGGGTGGCTGCGCGCTGGTGGTCCGCAACACCGTACGGCGGGTCCAGGAGACGGCGGCGGCACTGCGGCAACGCTTCGGCGGCGACATTCCGGTGTTCGTGGCGCATTCCCGCTTCCTGGCTCCGGATCGGGCGGCGAAGGACCGGTGGCTGCTGGACACGTTCGGTCCGCCGAGCCGGGCGGCCGACCGGCCGCAGCGGTACGTCGTGGTCGCCAGCCAGGTCGTGGAGGTCTCCCTGGACATCGACTTCGACCTTTTGGTTACCGACCTTGCCCCGGTCGACCTGCTGCTGCAGCGGATGGGCCGGCTGCACCGGCATCACCGGACCCGTCCGGCGCATCTGAACGCGGCGCGCTGCTTCGTCACCGGTGCCGACTGGTCGACCAGCCCGCCGGAGCCGGTGCAGGGGTCCCGGATCGTCTACGGCCGGTCCGCGTTGTGGCGGGCCGCCGGGGTGCTGTGGCCGCATCTGGACGGTGACGTGCCGGTACGTCTGCCGGAGGACATCCCGACGCTGGTGCAGACCGCCTACGCTCCCGCGCTGGTCGGGCCGGCCGAGTGGCATCCCGCGCTACGGGAGGCTGACGAAGCCGCCGAGAAGAAGCGCCAACAGCACCAGGCGAAGGCCGACACCTTCCGAATCAGTCCGGTGGCGGCCAACGGCGATTCCCTGCTCGGCTGGCTCAACGCGCACATCGGCGACGCCGACGCGGGCGGTAACGACGCACGCGGCCGTGGTCACGTCCGCGCCGACTCCGCCGAGAGCCTGGAGGTGATTCTCCTGGTACGCCGAGACGGCCGGCTGCACATCCCGGGTTGGCTGCCGGATGACCAAGGCCGGGAGGTGCCGACCGAGATGGTTCCGGACGGCCGGCTGGCCCGCACGATCGCCCGCTGCACCCTGGCCATGCCGAAGGCGATGACGGGCAGCATCGACACGGTGATCGACGAACTCGAAGCCCGCAACTACTTCCGCGCCTGGGAGCAGTCGCACTGGCTTTCGGAACAGCTCGTGCTCGACATCGACGACACCGGGCGCACCCGGATCGCCGGCTTCGACCTGCACTACGACAACGACAACGGCCTGACCGTCACCAAGGTGGATCAGCTGACGAATCCCTGAGTGCGGCCCATTGTGGACGGGTCGGATGGGACGTAGCGTGGAATGGTCTGCGGCGCAGGATTGGCGCTACCGGGACTCACAGATGCGCCGCTCCCCCACTATCGGTAGAGGAGAGGCGTCGATGAGCATCAGGAGTCTGACCGCTGGTCGAAGTTCCGTCATCGCGGCTCTTGCCGTTGTCACGTTGACACTTTGCACCGCACATCCAGCGTCCGGCGCACCCACCGGCGGTTTCTCCGGCAGCGTCGTGGCGCGGGTGCTGGACGCCGAAGACCCGGCGGCGGCGTACCGCAGCTTGTCGGCAGCAGACCGGGCGGTGTTCGACCGGCGGATGCTCCCGACGGAGTCCGCCGTCTCCGTCGAGGTCGTCGCGGCGGACGCCGTCGCGCGGGCCAACGCCGACGCCGGCCGCAGCCCCGACCGCTTCGGCACGCTCGTTGACGGCTGCTGGTACGCCAGAGGCTGG
The DNA here is from genome assembly GCF_029626025.1 of Solwaraspora sp. WMMD406. NCBI lineage: Bacteria > Bacillati > Actinomycetota > Actinomycetes > Micromonosporales > Micromonosporaceae > Solwaraspora > Solwaraspora sp. WMMD406. The sequence continues at coordinate 4,031,964 of NZ_JARUBF010000001.1, read as the reverse complement.
GACTCGCGGAGTTCGGCGGCCGGCGACCCGCTCTACACCTTTTGGACGATGATCTATTACTGCGCGGTGGGACAGACCATCACCGAGGTCAGCATGTACGACTCGGGCAGTGAGATCCTCGCGCCGGGCTGGCGTCATGACGGAATCAAGGCTCAGGACACCGGCGTGGTGCGCGATCAGGCCCGAGGTTGGGCCAAGCACCGCTTCGTCCTCAGCACCGGCGACGTGGACCTCTGGCAGCGCGACCACTGCATCCGGGTGATCGGCACGTACGCAGGAACGCAGTACTCGGATGGCTACTGCTTCCTGCAACTGCTACCGCAGCAGTAGGTACAAGCGATCATCGACGGCGGCCAGCTGGGTACGAGCGGAAACATCCCCGCGTACGCAGGGAGCAGTATGTCCACAACGACCGAGAGGTCGCCGGGCGGGGACCATCCCCGCGTGCGCGGGGAGCAGTCAAGCTGCGTCATCCGGCTGACCGGCTGGCTGGGACTATCCCCCGCGTGCGCGGGGAGCAGGGGGCGCAGTTGCTCGCCGGCACCCTCGATCAGGGACCATCCCCGCGTGCGCGGGGAGCAGCCGGAGACGCCTACGAGGCGTCGGACCCGGTCGGGACCACCCCCGCGTGCGCGGGGAGCAGGCGTGACCGATTGACGACAGGCGACGGTGGCGGGGACCATCCCCGCGTGCGCGGGGAGCAGGCCGACGCCGAGGCTCGCGGCTTTGCCAGGGCGGGACCATCCCCGCGTGCGCGGGGAGCAGAGGGTTGCGCGAGGGTCCATCGGATCAGGGGCGGGACCATCCCCGCGTGCGCGGGGAGCAGGGCATGCCCACACCGCCGAGTGCCGCAGCGCGGGGACCATCCCCGCGTGCGCGGGGAGCAGAGCACACTCTGACCGGTCGCCGACGCGGCTTGCGGACCATCCCCGCGTGCGCGGGGAGCAGCTGCGGGGATCGTTACGTCCATTGGGGTCTCCGGGACCTTCCCCGCGTGCGCGAGGAGCAGGCCCGTTTCGTAGCCGCGCAGGTACGCGGCCCGGGACCATCCCCGCGTGCGCGGGGAGCAGGACGGGAAGCCAGAGACCGAGGCGGACCGGAAGGGACCATCCCCGCGTGCGCGGGGAGCAGAAGCTCCGCGATCAGTTCCGGAGTCAACGGGGGGGACCATCCCCGCGTGCGCGGGGAGCAGCATCGTTGCCGACGCGTCAAGCTCCGCGATCAGGGACCATCCCCGCGTGCGCGGGGAGCAGGGAAGCCCGACGCTGACGTGTGACTCCCTGGAGGGACCATCCTCGCGTGCGCGGGGAGCAGGAGCTGGCCGTCGCGGGGGCGCGGACGCGGCCGGGACCATCCCCGCGTGCGCGGGGAGCAGGATCTTGAGTTTTGCGGCGGACGACGGTCAGCGGGACCATCCCCGCGTGCGCGGGGAGCAGGGCCGCTGGACGCTCCGGCGGCCACGGGAGGTGGGACCATCCCCGCGTGCGCGGGGAGCAGGTCAGGGTTGCCCCGGGGCAGCAGTTCGGCCAGGGACCATCCCCGCGTGCGCGGGGAGCAGGGCCGCTGCCAGACGTGCGGCGCCGACATCGAGGGGCCATCCCCGCGTGCGCGGGGAGCAGGAGCTGTACATGGAGTACCTCGTCGGCACAGTGGGACCATCCCCGCGTGCGCGGGGAGCAGGCCCGCTACCGCTAACGTGACGCCTCACTCGCGGGACCATCCCCGCGTGCGCGGGGAGCAGGCCTACGAACAGGGCCGCGAAACCGGCGGAACGGGACCATCCCCGCGTGCGCGGGGAGCAGGTCGATGAGACGACACAGGGACTGGATCATCATGGGACCATCCCCGCGTGCGCGGGGAGCAGGTGATCGACACGGCCAGCGGGTCGCCGAGCGGGGGACCATCCCCGCGTGCGCGGGGAGCAGCTCGATCTCCACGGCACCTCACTCGAGGGACAGGGACCATCCCCGCGTGCGCGGGGAGCAGCGCCAGTTCCAGCACGGCGAACAGGACCGCGCGGGACCATCCCCGCGTGCGCGGGGAGCAGGGCACGCACTTCCGAAGGTCCGAGGTCTTGACGGGACCATCCCCGCGTGCGCGGGGAGCAGTGAGCGGGTCATCCAGCTGGCGCGGGCCAAGCGGGACCATCCCCGCGTACGCGGGGAGCAGTGAACCCGGTCCGGTCCGAGCTCAACTGGCAGGGGACCATCCCCGCGTGCGCAGGGAGCAGCCGACGAACGCGGCCGCGCCGGGCTTGTCTTCGGGACCATCCCCGCGTGCGCGGGGAGCAGCAACTGTGGACGTCGACAAGCTGCGCCGATCCGGGACCATCCCCGCGTGCGCGGGGAGCAGCTGCCGTTGAACCTGCGCAACGCCGTCTCCCAGGGACCATCCCCGCGTGCGCGGGGAGCAGGTCATGACGTGTCCTCTCGGCGTGTCGTGATCGGGACCATCCCCGCGTGCGCGGGGAGCAGGGCCCCACGATCCCGTCGATCTTGAGCTTGTACGGACCATCCCCGCGTGCGCAGGGAGCAGGACGACATCGCGCCGAACCGCGAACACCCGTGGGGACCATCCCCGCGTGCGCGGGGAGCAGCGGTCAGATACGGCTACTCGACCACCGGAAATGGGACCATCCCCGCGTGCGCGGGGAGCAGTCAAGTAGTCCGGGCAGTCCGCGCGCTGCCCAGGGACCATCCCCGCGTACGCGGGGAGCAGTCGCTACGCTCGGTGGCTGTCCCTTCGGGACAGGGACCATCCCCGCGTGCGCGGGGAGCAGCCCAGACGGCGACACGCAGCCGGGCGGATCAAGGGACCATCCCCGCGTGCGCGGGGAGCAGTGCCGGTGCCGGGTGCATCTGGTCGATCAGCGGGGACCATCCCCGCGTGCGCGGGGAGCAGACCGACTGACGAAATCCGTCACGGCGGTACGGAGGACCATCCCCGCGTGCGCGGGGAGCAGGCACGCCCGGCCCGACCGATCGGGATCTCGCGGGGACCATCCCCGCGTGCGCGGGGAGCAGCCGTCCAGCCCGTGCCACGCCGGCGGCTGCCCGGGACCATCCCCGCGTGCGCGGGGAGCAGGCGGTTGCGGACCTCCCGCAGGTCGTCGGCCGGGGACCATCCCCGCGTGCGCGGGGAGCAGGTCGGCGGGCGGGTCGTCGACGATGGCGACGTAGGACCATCCCCGCGTGCGCGGGGAGCAGAGCCGCGCCACCAGCCGATCGAACTCGGCTTCGGGACCATCCCCGCGTGCGCGGGGAGCAGGGTGCGGGTGGGCCGGGGACGACGGGCGGCGGGGGACCATCCCCGCGTGCGCGGGGAGCAGACGTATTGCACCAGTCCAGAGCAGTCGAACGCGTTCGGACCGGACCATCCCCGCGTGCGCGGGGAGCAGCTCACCGGCGGCTCCGGCGTGGGTGGGGGTGTGTGGACCATCCCCGCGTGCGCGGGGAGCAGCACTGGCCCTGCTCCTCCGGGCTGAACGCGCGGGGACCATCCCCGCGTGCGCGGGGAGCAGTTGCGGGCCGCCTATGAGCGGATCGTGCCGGCGGGACCATCCCCGCGTGCGCGGGGAGCAGGCCGGAGCCATGGACATGGTGGCGGCGGCCCGGGGACCATCCCCGCGTGCGCGGGGAGCAGAAGAGGGGCGCCAAGGGGACGGGCAAGGATCCGGGACCATCCCCGCGTGCGCGGGGAGCAGGCCGGCAGGCCGTTCATGACCGTCGCCATCTGGGGACCATCCCCGCGTGCGCGGGGAGCAGACCGGTCTGGGCATCCTGGCCGGCGCGATCGCGGGACCATCCCCGCGTGCGCGGGGAGCAGGAGAAGCTGAGGGCCGCGAGCGGCACCACCAAGGGACCATCCCCGCGTGCGCGGGGAGCAGGGCCGCGCCGAGTCGCTCGACGCCCTGGCCGAGGGACCATCCCCGCGTGCGCGGGGAGCAGCCACACGACGGCCGCCAGGGGCGTTGTCTCACGGGACCATCCCCGCGTGCGCGGGGAGCAGCTGCCGGCTCAGGCGGGCGACCTGCGCCCGCAGGGACCATCCCCGCGTGCGCGGGGAGCAGCCAACACAGCGGCCAGCACAGCGCTGACCACCAGGACCATCCCCGCGTGCGCGGGGAGCAGTTCATCAGCTTTCGGTGCTTGCCGTTGATCTCGGGACCATCCCCGCGTGCGCGGGGAGCAGCCAGGCGGGCCACACCCAGCGTGGCGGTGCCGGGGACCATCCCCGCGTGCGCGGGGAGCAGGGTGCGGCCGGTGACAGCTTCGGCGGCCACAGGGGACCATCCCCGCGTGCGCGGGGAGCAGCTTGGCCTTGAGCCGGGCGTAGGCGGCCTGCAGGGACCATCCCCGCGTGCGCGGGGAGCAGAGCGTCAGGCGTCGTGATCTCTCGGTGGTACTGGGACCATCCCCGCGTGCGCGGGGAGCAGTAGTGCAGCGGCGCGGTGCCCTCGTAGAGCGCGGGACCATCCCCGCGTGCGCGGGGAGCAGGGGCCGACGACCGGGTCTGCCTGCAGCTGTTTGGGACCATCCCCGCGTGCGCGGGGAGCAGGCTCGTAGGCGAGCTCGCCGCCGAACGTCACCGGGACCATCCCCGCGTGCGCGGGGAGCAGCTGATCCGGCTGCAGACCGAGGCGGGTCACCAGGGACCATCCCCGCGTGCGCGGGGAGCAGCACGGGGCGAATTTCAGCCCGAACACATCTCGGGGACCATCCCCGCGTGCGCGGGGAGCAGTTCCCCGACATGACCGCGCGACAGGCGACGACGGGACCATCCCCGCGTGCGCGGGGAGCAGAGACCACGTCCCACAGGTCCTGGAACCAGGTCGGGACCATCCCCGCGTGCGCGGGGAGCAGGTGTCCGAAGAACAGCAGCCCGAAAAGATGCGGGGACCATCCCCGCGTGCGCGGGGAGCAGTGCTTTCTCTTCGGGCCGTCCGAGCCCACACGGGGACCATCCCCGCGTGCGCGGGGAGCAGGTCACCTCACGGGCGGCTCATCTCGCCGGGTTGGGACCATCCCCGCGTGCGCGGGGAGCAGGGCCATCGCGGCACATCCGCGCAGGATGAGCCGGGACCATCCCCGCGTGCGCGGGGAGCAGCCTCCGGCGCGTGTTCGGCAAGGTGTTGCTGGAGGACCATCCCCGCGTGCGCGGGGAGCAGCTACGGAGTAGCCGAATGAGTGGCAGCGAGCCGGGACCATCCCCGCGTGCGCGGGGAGCAGGGATCGAAGGCGAGCCTACGTTTCTGCAATGCGGGACCATCCCCGCGTGCGCGGGGAGCAGCGGCCCGCATGCGCTCGTCAAGGCTGCCATTCGGGACCATCCCCGCGTGCGCGGGGAGCAGGGTCCGAGGAGATTGGAGGACGACGTTCCCCAGGGACCATCCCCGCGTGCGCGGGGAGCAGCCGTACGGGCCGGAACGGGCAATGTCAGATACGGGACCATCCCCGCGTGCGCGGGGAGCAGGGTGAGCAAAACCCCACGGCTTTTCATGTTGGGGGACCATCCCCGCGTGCGCGGGGAGCAGTGCTCGCGCTGCGGCGACGAGCGAGGCGGCCCGGGACCATCCCCGCGTGCGCGGGGAGCAGCAACTAGCCGGGTCGCACCAGAGTGCGTGCCCGGGACCATCCCCGCGTGCGCGGGGAGCAGACCGGTCTGGGCATCCTGGCCGGCGCGATCGCGGGACCATCCCCGCGTGCGCGGGGAGCAGATCGCCGCTGCGGCAGGTCTCGGCCTGGTCGCGGGACCATCCCCGCGTGCGCGGGGAGCAGAAGTCAGGCTCACCTTCGTCGGGTCGATTCTCGGGACCATCCCCGCGTGCGCGGGGAGCAGTGGAAGCACTACGGGCCCGATCCGGAGCCACCGGGACCATCCCCGCGTGCGCGGGGAGCAGGTCGAACGGGGCACCAAAGCGATCAGTAAGACGGGACCATCCCCGCGTGCGCGGGGAGCAGAGCTTGAGCTTGAAAGTTGCCGCCGCGTTCTGGGGACCATCCCCGCGTGCGCGGGGAGCAGGGCTTCAAGTCTGCCGAGGCGAGCGCAGCCGCGGGACCATCCCCGCGTGCGCGGGGAGCAGCGACCCACGTCGTCCGGAGCGGTCTGCATCACGGGACCATCCCCGCGTGCGCGGGGAGCAGTGCCAGCCGGACCCGCTGTCTCGCTGCAGGACGGGACCATCCCCGCGTGCGCGGGGAGCAGATGGACCGGCCCGGAGCGGTCGCGGCTTCCCAGGGACCATCCCCGCGTGCGCGGGGAGCAGGGCGGGTCGGGGGCGATGAACTCGCGGGGTTCGGGACCATCCCCGCGTGCGCGGGGAGCAGACGTACAAGGCATCGATTCGTCTTGCGATTCCGGGACCATCCCCGCGTGCGCGGGGAGCAGGCCGACGACCGCGTCAGCGCTGAGTTCCTGCTGGGACCATCCCCGCGTGCGCGGGGAGCAGCTGGTGGTCTACATGGCCGTGCTCGTGTTCCTGGGACCATCCCCGCGTGCGCGGGGAGCAGGAGCAGCAGACCAGCCGTGGCGGGAATCGGGAGGGACCATCCCCGCGTGCGCGGGGAGCAGTTCGCGGTGTACTCCGGATCACCGGAGTCCTCAGGACCATCCCCGCGTGCGCGGGGAGCAGAACGAGTGCGGGGCTGTCGGTGGGCGGATGGAGGGACCATCCCCGCGTGCGCGGGGAGCAGAGCGGCATGGTTCGCGGTGCGCCTGCCGTACAGGGACCATCCCCGCGTGCGCGGGGAGCAGTAGCGGGCCTCGGCCTCATCGAGGAGCGCTGTGGGACCATCCCCGCGTGCGCGGGGAGCAGAACGAGTGCGGGGCTGTCGGTGGGCGGATGGAGGGACCATCCCCGCGTGCGCGGGGAGCAGTACGCGGTTCCGGTGATCGTCACGCTGGTGGTGGGACCATCCCCGCGTGCGCGGGGAGCAGCGCTATCGGCTCGGCGGCCGCGAGTTCGTGTTGGGACCATCCCCGCGTGCGCGGGGAGCAGAGGACCTGCGTCGGGTCCTGTCTTACGACCACGGGACCATCCCCGCGTGCGCGGGGAGCAGGACATCGACGCGCAGCTGGCGGTCGTGGCCGGGGGACCATCCCCGCGTGCGCGGGGAGCAGTTCTTCCAGCAGTGGCGGCGGGAGGTGTAGCAGGGACCATCCCCGCGTGCGCGGGGAGCAGACTTGCTGACCAGGGAGTTTAGGAGGTTACCAGCCAGTTTTCGTTCACTTTCATTTGGAGGCTACTCCCCTTGGTCGACGTGCGCGGCTGTGGGTGGTGGGTGCAGGCAGGGTACCTGGCTGCACCCACCACCGATGTCAACGTGTGGGCGGGTTGGTGATGAAGGTGGCCCACTGGGCGGGGGCGAAGGTGAGGACCGGGCCGGTCGTGTCCTTGCTGTCCCGTACGGCGACCACGTCGGGCACGTTCGTCGCCACCTCGACACAATTGCCCCCTGCACCACTGCGGGTGCTCGTGCGCCACTCGGCGTTAGTCAGGCTGGTCACCGGCTAGTGCCTCCAATGCGTCGCTGATCATGTGTCTCGACGATTCCTCGTCAAGGACACGGCTCTCCATGTCACTCCAGACCATCTCGTAGGCTCGGATCTCATCAGCCTTGTTCAGGTAGAGTGCGCCGGTAAGAGTATCCACGTAGGCCAGTGGCGGCTCCACTGGATCTCTGCTCAGCGGAGCGTTCGGGAAGTTCAGGATGGTGAAGGTGGCGGTCATCCCGCCATGAACCCCCGCAGAGTAGGGCAGGATCCTGATGGAGACCGAGTAGCGCTGGATGACGTCCAGCAGGTGGCGCAATTGCTCTGCCATCGCTTCACGTCCGCCAACCTGCCGGCGTAGCACCGCTTCGTTGAGGATCACGCGAAGATGCGGCGGTCGGGGTGCCCTGAGTAACGCCTGTCGCTCCATCCGGACCGTGACTCGACGGTCGATGTCCTCCTCGGTGACATAGCCGAGCAGCACACGATTGACCGCCTCGGCGTACCGGCGGGTTTGAAGCAGTCCTGGCACGAGCTCCGACTCGTACTGGCGTATGGTGTCGGCACTGTCTTCGAGGGAGACGTAGAGGCCGAACCAGGCGGGCAGGGCGGACGAGGTGTAGTCGTGCCACCACGCCTTCTTGGGGGCGTCGCGGGTCTCGCGGGTCAGGTCGAGCAGGCGTGCCCGGGTTTCCGGCGAGACCTGGTAAAGGTCGCACATGGCGGTGACGTCGATGTCGCGGAAGCGGACCCGTTCGTCACCTGCCTCGATGCGCCAGATGGTCGACGAGCCGCGTTGCAGCGCCCGCGCGGCGGCGTCCTGGCTGATGCCGGCGGACTCCCGGAGCACGGTGAGCCAGCGGCCGATGTGTCGGCGAAGCAGGGTTGTGCCGATCGAGCCGGACAAGTAGCTGCCCCCTTCATCCTTGTGGCGAGTGTAGTCACCCACGTGGCGAACAATCAACTGACTAGCGCATTCACAGCCGTGAAGGCGCTCTCCATAAATAGGTTGCTCCTCAACTGGCGAATATTATGCGGATGGTGGCGCAGGACGCCTTGTCTTTTGCATGGCGTCCACGTTAGATAACTCATGCCGGCGCTGTCCATAGTCACCCGCCGCAGCCGTGAGCCCCCGTAACCGGCTGCGGCGGGGCCGGTCCAGGCGTACTCCTGCTCGCGTGGCTCTTGATCTTTGCCCGAGAGGAAAAGAACAATGCTCGACGCGTTCGCGTTCATTGTCGTCGGTTTCGTGTTGGGGATTCCGCCGGGTCTGCTGCTGTGCCGTCTGCGGCGGCGGTGGTGCCCGTCCTGCGGGCACACGCTGCGTTGTCCGGAATGCGGTTCCCGACAATTCCGGACCTACAAGATCAGGAATGTGCCGCGTCGGCGGTGGCTGCCCGGCGCGGTGGGCCGATGACCGCCCCGAAGGTGCTCGGCGCGACCAGCGGTGGCGACGTCGGCGGCCGGGTCGAGCATGTGGCGCGGCGTCCGTCGTGGTGCTGCCGGGCGTGCGGCGAACCGTGGCCGTGTCCGCCGGCCAAGGACCAGCTCGTCGCCGACTTCGACCGGATCGGTCTGTGCCTGTACGCCGCGCTGCAGCTCGCCGACGCCGCCGCCGACCTGCCCGAACTGACGCCCGCGCAGCTGTTCCCCCGCTTCCTGACCTGGGCGCGCGACGCGCATCGGCGCGCCGCTGACCAGCGCCTGTCCCCTGCCTCGTCGACCCCTGCGGAGGATCCTTCGTGACACCCGACATCGTCGTCCGTTCCGCCCGGCCCGCTGAGGTCGACCGGCTGGCCTCGCTGCTGGCCGAGGCGTTCCTGACCAACCCGGTGGCGTCCTGGCTGATCAGCGACGTCTCCAGCCGCTACGTGACGTTCCTGCGGGTGTTCGGCGTCGAGCTGGAACATGCCCTGGCGCACGGGTTCGTGCAGGTGGCCGGCGACTGCGAAGGGGTCGCCGTGTGGCAGCCGTACCCGCTGGCGTTGGAGGCCGTGACCGAACACGAACGTCGGCTGCTCGGCGCGGCCGGCGTCCACTGGCCGCGCTTCGCCGATCTGCGGGCGGCGCGCGACGAGCACCGTACCGCCGCGTTGCGGTTGCCGACACCGGGCCTGGACCGGTCGGCGGACCGGCATCCGGTCGGTCAGGAGCTGGTCTATCTGGCGGCGGCACCGTGGTTGCGGCGGCGGTCGATCGGTGCGGCGTTGCTCGACGACCGGCACCGGGTGCTGGACGCCGCCGGGATCGTCGGGCACGCCGTCACCGACGAGGAGTACGTGCGGGATCTGCTGGTCCGGCGCGGATACCGTACGCCCGGTCCCCGGCACCTCTCCCCCGCCGGGCCGGCGTTGTGGTCGCTGCGCCGCGACCCGGCGTCGTCGGGGTCGCCACAGCCGGGGTCGTCGGGGTCACCGACTGCGCGGGTCAGAGCGGGTGGCGGACGATGAACGTGGCGGTCGCGGCGGACGCGCCGTCGCCGATCGGTGAGATCCGCATCTGTTTGTGGGTGTCGTGGCGCAGGTAGCGGTCCGGGTAGTTGTGCGACCGGAGCGAGGTGTGTGCGCCGCCGATGCCGTTGACCGGGCAGAAGGTGGCGTCGGCGCGGAACAGGTCGCTGCCGTCGGGCCGGTCGAGGAAGATCCGGAACTCGTAGTGCCGCAGGTATTGTCCGGGCAGGCTGACCGACTCGAACGAGACGCAGCCGCTGCTGGCCAGGCCGGCGCGGACGATGAACGTCGCGGACGCTTTGACGCTGGTGGTGCTGCCGGCGCTGGCGGGTTCGACGACGGCGATGCCGTCGCGGTGCCGGATCCGGTGGCCGGGCAGGGCGGCGACTTCCAGGCCGATCCGGGCTCCGGGGGTGAGCGTCGCGGGGGGCTTGGTGGTGGGTGCCGGCGCCGGCGGGGGGTTGGCCGGTGGCGGGTTCGCGCCGGAGCCGGGGGTCGGCGGGGCCGGGTCCGGGCTGGTGGGGTTGTCGCCGCCGGCGGCGGGCGGCCCGGCCGGGGTGTCCACGGTGGGGTCGGCGGCCGGGCTGGGCGTGGCGTCGGGGGTGGGGGTGGGGGTGGGGGTGGGGGTGGGGGTGGGGGTGGCGTCCGGGTCGGGTGTCCGGGCGGCGGGTGAGCCGGGGTCGCCGGTCGGGTCGGGGAACGCGGGTGCGTTGCTGGCACCGCTGGACGCGCCGGCGACGAACTCGCCCCGGATGGGTTCCTGGCTGCCGCCCCGGTTGGTGAGGCTGGCGGTGACGAGGATCGTCAGGGTGAGGAGCGCGGCGGCGCCGAGCATGGTGCGGCGGGGCGGGAGGGTACGGCCGGCGAGACGGTCCGGCGCGGGCGGTCCGTCCATTTTGCCGGGGCTGGTCTGACCGCCCTGGCTGCTCTGACTGCCGGTGCTGCCGGGCGCGGCGGCGTTGGTGGTGCCGGACGGCCGGCCGGGTGTCGAGGTGCTGACGGTCGGCTGGTCGGCGGTGGGCCAGTCGCCGGCGGAGTCGCTGACCGGGGTGGGTGAGACGGACCAGGCGACGTTGCCGAGGCGGCCGGGGGTTCCTTTGCCCTGTCTGGTGGTCGGGCGTTGGCCGGGTCGGCTGGGCGGCGGGTTCGCGCTGTGCCGGCCGGCAGGCGCACCCCGACTGTCGGGTTTGGTCCGTTTACCGGGCTTGGCCTGGTCGTCGGGTTTGGCCGGGTTGTCAGGGGCGGGCTTGAGCGTGCCGTCCGGGGCGGGCAGCCATCCACCGATCCGCAGCGGAAGCTGCTGGACGTCGTCCTCATCGGACATCGATGGACCTCCCGCGTGCCGGCCGCACGGCGCCCCGGACATCTCATTGCCATGCGGCGCATACCTTCTCATTCCCGCACCAGGCTCCGCCAGTACCCCACACCCTAGAAGTTGACCACTTCGCCTGGCAGCGCGATTGCGGCGCTGGGCTACCGTTGCTGAAGTGGCCGACCGCTCCGAGCGGAGGTTGTTCCGCCGGGCGGTCCCCGTGACGTGAACGGGCGACCACGATCAGTAGAGTGAGGTCTGTGTCTCTATGGATCGCAGCGACGTGGGGACTGGTCGGCAGCATCGTTGCCGAAGCGTTGAACCTCTACGGAATGATGCGACCGACCACCGAGTCCAAAGGTCGCTGGCAGTGGCCCTGGCGGAGCAAACGCGACCGGCCCATCATCATCTTCGCGGTGATGTTGCGGGCGATCGCCGGCACCGGCCTGGCTGCGGCGGCGGCCGCCGGCGGCCTGGCGACCACCGCCTTCGCCACCTTCACCTTCGGGGTCGTCGCGCCACTGTTCATCGCCAAGATGTTCGACCAGGTCCGGGTGGTCGACCAGCCACCGAAGCAGCCGGTGCCCGGACGGGAGCGGGGCGATGACGAGCAGTGACGGACTCTTCTCCCGGCTGATCGCCGCGTTGGCCGCCCGACCGGCCGCCACCACCGCGTCCGTACCGTTGCCGGCCACGACCCGGCTGGCCGCAGCCCTGGCGGCCCGCCCGGTCGTCGCCCGATCGGGGACCGCCCCCACCGGATCGGGCGTGGTCGGGGTGACCCGCAGGCTCGGCCACGGCGTCGTCGGCGACAAGCTGACCGGGCAGGTCAAGCTGGTCGTCGCCGGGCTGCTGGACACTACTGTGGACCAGCTGCGGCTGGACTCCGACGGTGACATCGGCATCCGCGCCGGTTCCGCGATCATCCTCGTACGGGCGCAGGAGGATCCGCCGCTGGTGGACGTCTTCTCGCCGCTGCTGACCGTGGTGCAGCCGACCGAGATGCTGTATCGCCGGTTGTCGGAGTTGACCAACACGATGCCGGCGGGTCGGATCTATTGCACCGGTGACACGGTGTGGGCGTCGATCCCGGTGCTGGGGGTCGATTTCCAGCCGACACATCTGCTGTTCGCCATCAAGGCGATGAAGAAGTTGGCCGACGACCTCGACGACCTGCTGCGGCAGGAGTTCGGCGGCAGTCGGTTCTTTGACGCGGAGTCCGCCGGCATGTCTCCGGTGCCGGACCCGACCGGCTATCTGCGGGGCTTGGCCGAGGCGGGCGAGTCCCCCGCCGGGCGGATCCTCGCCGACCTGCTGGCCGACCGGGGCCACGTCGACGAGTTGCGGACGTTGGCGCAGCGCGGTGACTGGCACGCGGCGTCGAGGCTGGCGGCGCTGCTGCACCAGCAGGGCGAGGCCGCCGAGGCCGAGCATTTTTGGCGGATCGCCGCCGATCAGGGTGAGCCGAGCGCGCGGACCGAGTTGGCGACCGTGCTCGCCGAGCGGGGCGAGCCCGGCGAGGCGATCGCGTTGCTGCAGGCCGGGGTCGCCGACGACGACTGGCGTGGGGTGGGGCTGCTGCTGACCCTGTTGACCCGGCAGGGTCGGCTCGACGAGGCGGTGGCGCTGCTGCGTAGCCGGTCCGGCACCGACTGAGGCTCTGCCGGCGCCGGGATCCAGGCGCTACCGCTACCGGGCGTGGGCAGTTGTTACCGGTGCTGCACCGCGCTGTTGTTGTCGCGGCCGGGCGAGCTGCCGTCGTTGTCCCCGACTCCGGGGGTGGTCTCGGTGGTGCGTTGGCTGGGCGGCGGCGCAGGGGTACCGCCGGACGGTTCGCCGACCTCGGCGCGGACCCGGGGCCGCGACTGCGGGTGCTGTTCCTGGACCCAACTGACGAGCTGCTCCCGCACCAGACACCGCAAATCCCACAAAGCGGACGAATTCCCGGCACTGACCAGGGAACGGGTACGGACGTTGCCGCCGGTGGCATCAGTGACCTGCAGGACGCAGACCCGGCCGTCCCACAGCCCGGCGGCGGCCTCGGACTCGACGAGCCGGCGCAACTCGGCACGCATCGACTCGACCGGCAGGGTCCAGTCGACGTCGACCTCGACGGTGCCCAGCACCGACGCGCCCGTACGGGTCCAGTTCTGGAACGGGGTCGTGGTGAAGTACGACGACGGCAGGATCAGCCGCCGCTCGTCCCAGATCTTCACCACCACGTACCCGAGGGTCATCTCCTCGATACGACCCCACTCCCCCTCGACGACCACCACGTCGTCGAGGCGCAACGCGTCACCGAAGGCCAGCTGCAGTCCGGCGAAGAGGTTGCCCAGGGTGCTCTGCGCGGCCAGCGCGGCGACCACGCCGACCAGACCGGCGGAGGCGAGCACGCTGGCGCCGGCGGCCCGGGCCGCCGGGAAGGTGACCAGCATCGCGCCGACGGTGAGTACGGCGACGACAGCGAAGCTGACCCGGCGGATCACGGTGATCTGGGTGTGTACGCGCCGGGCGGCCAGGTTGTCGTTGACATCGATGGGGTAACGCCGCAGCGCCGTGTCGGCAGCCAGGCCGATCAGGGTCGCGACCAGCCAGCCGCCGGTGGCGACGCTGGCCAGCATGATCGTGTGCAGGACGGGTTCGTGCCAGCCGTTGCTGGTGGCGACCGGGATGGCGAACCGGACGGCGAGCAACGCGGCGATGATCGCGCTCGGCCAGTAGGCCCGTCGCGCGGCCTCGGCCAGCAGGGTCGACTTGCGTCCGGCGATCCGCAGGATCCGGTAGACGACGGTGACGGCCAACGCCGCCCCGAGCGCCGCTCCGACAATGATCGCGATGCTTACCAGGATGTCGGACACGTCCGACCGCTCCTTCCAGCGACAGCACGGCAGCGGTCAGCTAACCACATCGACACCGGCGACCGACAAGGTGTCGATGTCCGGCGGGGCGGCGACGCCCGGCGGTCGGCGGTCGGCGGCGAGGCGTCAGGGCCGGTCAGCTTCCGGGGCGTCAGGACCGGTCGGGGTGACGTAACCGGACCGCTGGCGCGGACCAGCCGCGCAACCCGTCAAGGAAGGTCAACGACCGGGACAGCACCTCCATGGCCAGCCCGTCGGTCGGCACCGGCTGGTCGAATCCGCCGCCCGGCTCGTCGCCCGGTTGGCTGTCCAGCTCGTCGGCGAGTCGGCGGTGCAGGCGCCGCAACGCCTGCTCGGCGTCCGAAGACAGGTCCGCAGACGTGTCCGCAGACAGGTCCGTGGGGCGAACGGCCACGCCGTCGGGCACCGTACCGCCCAGGTAGCGGCGGGCGATCGTGTCCTGGGTACGCAGCAGGGCGTACGCCAACTCCTCGGCGCGCGGGCCGAGGCCGCGCCACGCGTCACAGCGGGCGGCGAGCAGCGCCGCGACGGTCGCCTCGGTGACCTGTTCCAGGGCCGGTTCGATGTCGTAGTCGGGTCGACGCGGCCGGTAGGTCAGGGCGACCAGCGGATACCGGCGTACGGTGTCGTCGATCGCCCGCAGGCTTTCCGCCCATGCGGCGCAGCGCTGCCGGGCCGCGTCGAGGCCTTCGTCGGTCAGGCTGCGCGCCAGCAGGCCGACGCCGTCGGTGCCCCGGACCTGATCGTGTACGGCGAGCGCGAAGCCGTTGCGGACGGACAGGCCGGTGATCAGCTCGATCAAGTAGGTGGCGAGGGCCGCGAACAGGGCGAAGCCCAGCGCGCCGACGCAGACGGTGAACAGCTTCTGCGCCGGGGTGTCCGGGGTGAGGTCACCGAAGCCGAGGACGGTCAGGGTGCCGGCGGCGAAGTACAGCGCGTCGTCGAAGCCGGCCGGGCCGTAGCCGGCGATCCGATGATAGCCGTCGATGTAGGGCCAGACGACGAGTGCGACACCGAGCACCAGCGGCGCGATCCAGGCCAGGAAGGTGCCGGTGACCAGCACCGGACCGGCCCACACCAACGGCGTACGGTGTGGTTCGCGACGCCGGCCGGCGATGATCGACGAGGCCCGCCAGACCAGACGGCGGACCGCGCCGGCGATGGCTCCTTCGGCATCCGGATGCAGGATCGTCAGCCAGATGTCGATCACCACGGCCGCGATCAGCGCGACGCCGAGCGTCACCCACAGGTACGTCATGGGCTGGCCTATACCCCGTCGCGGGCGCGCGTATGGTCAGCCGCGGTGGACGGACTGCACCACCTCGAACTCCAGCAGACTGGCCCCGGTGGCGACCGGTGGACGCGGCCGTTCGCCGTCGCCGCCTCCGGTGCCGGCGTGCGCCTGCCGGGCCGGACCGTTGGCCCACGCCTGGTAGGCCTCTTCGCTGTCCCACCGGGTGTAGACGAAGTAGCGGTTGTCCCCGCACACCGGCCGCAGCAGTTCGAATCCGAGGAAACCGGGCGCGTTCTCCACGGCGCCGAGCCGGGCGGCGAACCGCCGTTCGAGTTCCTCGCCGGCACCGTCCGGCACCTCGATCGCGTTGATCTTCACGACTGCCATGTGCGTCAGCCTAGCGGCCGGCGTGGGTGAAGCTCGCCCAGCTCGCCGGGTCGTCCAGGGTGGCGCTGCCCACCCGGTCCCGCAGCGGGGCGGGCATCGTGGCCGGTGGCAGCCGGTGCGGGTCGAGCATCCAGAGCTGGGCGGCGCGTAACGCGGCGGCCGGAGTCAGGCCTTCCTCACGCAGGAAGTGGTGCACCATGAAGGTCAGCATCGCGGTCGGCCGGTCAGGTACCCGCCACATCGTGGCGATCACCGATCGCGCACCGGCGGCGAGGAACGCGGTGGCGAGGCTGAACACCTCGTCGTGGTCGTCGCCGGGCACCCCGGTCTCGCAGGCCGCCAACAGCACCAGGTCGACCAGCTGCCGTTGCCGGCGACCGATGTCCAGCAGGTCACCGGCCGTCAGCTCCTGTCCGTCGGCGAGGACGACCCGCGACCGCCACGGCTGGTCGGTGTGGGCGAAGCCGTGGCAGCTCAGATGCAGCACGGATCGGCCGGTGTCGGCGGTCAGCCACCGCCGTAGTCGTTCGGTGGTGGCGTCGGCGGCCAGGTGCCGGCCGTACGGGTAGAAGGTGGCGCGGATCAGGGCGGCTTCGTCTGCGGCCGCCGACAGTGAACCGTCCGGGTCGCCGACGATCAGCACCTCACCGGTGGGCCCGGTGGCCGGGTCGGCAGAGGTGGCAGAGGTGGCCGGATCGGCACCGTCCGGATGGGTGACGCTGGCCAGCAGCCGCGCCGACGGCAGGTAGGAGACCTGCAGATCCTGTACGGCGTACCGGCCGGTGGCCGGGTCGCGGGCGGCGTGCCAGGGCACCACGCCCAGGGGTCCCATCGGGGCGAGCGCGACCCGCGCCGGCCGGCCCAGGTCCCAGCCGGCGAGGTGCTGGACGAGTGGCCGCATGCCGGCCGGCCCGGCCCAGTCGCAGAGTGCGCCGAGCGCGGTCCGCCATTGTCTGATCGCGTCCGCCGCGCGGTCGGGTCGCTGCCGGTGGTGCGCCGCCTGCCGGTAGGCGGCGATCAGCGGATGCTCGATCAGGCCGGGGCACCGCACCACCTCGGTCTGCCGGCCGACGCCGACCAGCAGGATCACGCCGCCGGTGGTCGGCGCACCGGGCAGCAGGTAGGCGATCGCGTCCAGGTCGGCGTGGTCGAGGGTGGCCTGGATCTCCGCCGGTCTCGGCGGGTCCAGCAGCCGCTGCCGGGTGTCGGCCGGGGCGGAGAGTACGTCCAGCACCCGGTGTCGCAGGTCGTCCAACGACAGTCCGTCGTCGCCGGAGCCGTTGCCGTCGCCGGCCGGTACATCGCCGCCGACGGCCGTTGCGGTTTCGGTAGCCGGGCCACCGGCGGCGAGTCCGGCGGCCGGGCCCCCGGCGGCCTGCCACTCGTCGGCCAGGTCGGCTCGGCCGGCGGCGCGTAGCTGATCCGGCACCGACCGGCCGGCGGTCGCGGCGTACACCACCAGGCCCCGGCCGGCGTCCAACGCCCGTACGGCGTCATCGAAGGCGCGGTCCCGGACGCACAGCGCGGCGGTCCGGGTCGCGGCGGCGGCCGCCGAGCCAGCTGCCCGTACGGCGTGCGCGCTGCCGGACTGCAGCATCACTTGCCAGGCGTCGCCGCGCAGGCTGGCCAGGTGCAATTCTCGTGCCTGCCGCCGATCCGCGCCCCGGCCGCCGTCGCGGGTCCGCAGCAGCGCGGCGAGTCGGCGGGTCGCCGCCCGCCAGTGGATGTTCGCCGGTCCGCCAGCCGCTTCGGCGGCTGTCCGCGCGGCCTGTACCGCCTGGTCCAGGTCGTCGCGTCGGTGGGTCGCGTCGGCCAGTGCGCGCCACAGCTCGGCGAGCAGCTCGGCGGCGTACCCGTGGATCTGCGTGCCGGCGGCCGGCGCGGCCGCGACCTGACCGGTGTCGGCGATCAGCCGACGCAGGGTCCGTTCGTCGGTTTCGCTGTCACGCTGCGCGGCGACCGCCGGCATGAGCTGGGTCATCAGCCGCAGCGGCGGCGGCAGCGGTCCGCTGCCGCCGCTGGCCGGTGCCGGCACGTCCCCGGTACGCAGGGCGGTCACCGCCGGCAGCGCCATGCCGAACAGCTCCCGGGTCCGGGGGTCGTCGGTGCTGGTGGCGAGCGTGTCGATCGCGTCGATCAGCGCGTGGACGTGCCGGGCGTCCGCGACGTCCGGATCGACCGAGCGGAGCAGTTCGGCGAGTCGGCGGACCCCGGGGTCGGCACCGCCGGTGGCCAGCGTTCCCAGGGCGGACTCGACCGCGCCGAGGTCGCCGGTCTGATGCGCCTTGGCCATCAGCAGTGCCGGGATCGCCTGCTCGCCGAGGGCGGCCATGCTCGCGGTGCTGGCGTCGAGGGCACCGGCCGCGTCGGCCGCGTCGGTTTCGGCTCCCTCGGTTCCGGCCGCGTCGACCCTCGCCGTGTCGGACCCGGCTGTCTCGGCCCCGGCTGCCTCGGCCGCCGCCTCGTGGGACGCGGTCGCGTCGGTTTCGGTCAGGGCGCGCCGCAGGTCCTGCGGTGCGGCGTACGGCGACGGACCGGCCGGGATGGTGCCCATGGCTTCGAGCAGGCCACGGGTGCCGGTCAGGTACAGCCGTACCGAGGGCGGCAGCCCGGGTGCCCGCTCGCCGGCGTCGTGCAGGTCGCGCAGCACCGGCGGTGGGATGGGACGCCATCCGGAGTCGGCGACGACGTGCGCGGCCATCGCGAGAACGGCAGCGAGTTGGTCGCGGGCCGGGCCGGGTGCCGTGGTCCGCCACAGCTGGTACGCCTCGGTGAGGATCGCCGGCCGGGCCAGGACGCGTTCGGCGTGATCGGCGGCGGACAGCGCCGTCGTCAGCCGGCGGAACTGCAGTTCGATCTGGACGTCCTCGTCCGGTGGTGATTCGGCGAGCCCGGTGGTGCTGAACTCCAGCGCGGCGTCGCGCAGCTCGCGGCGGGCGTCGACGCTGTGCTGCTGCTGGCACATCGTGGTGGCGGTCAGCCAGACCTGCCAGCGGTCGGCGGGCGTGACCAGGTCGGCGGCGCGGTGCACGGTGGCCCGCAGGTCCGGGCCGCCGGTCGGTTCCCCGGTGACGACGATCGCGTACACCAGCCGCATCGCGGCGGGCACCAGGGACTCGGGGTCGGCTTCGGGTAGCCAGACCACCGAGGCGAGCGGGGCGACGGCGGCCCGCAGGTTGTCGTCGCCGCCGGTCTCGACCAGTGCGAGCCCGACGCAGTAGGCGACGATGTCGCGGTCGTCACCCGGTGGCATCGTGGCCCAGGCGTCGGCGTGTCCGACGAGTTCGGCGAGGATCCCGTCGGCTTCGGGGTCCTCGTCGGGCAGCTCGCACCACTGGTCCCAGCGTTGCGCGATGTGGTGGGCGTCGAGCATGTCGCGGGCCTTTCCGGTGGTGTCGAGGCGGTGACCGGTGGCGGTGTGCCGGTCAGGGGCGGCCGTGCGGTCGGTGGTCATTCTGGGTCTTTCGCGGCCGTCTGATCACTCGGTCCGTCGGATCTGACGGACCCGCAGCACGTTGGCCGGAGCACGCCGGCCGGAGCGTCGTGCCGTACGAACGGCGGACCCGTCCGCCGCGAACCCTCGGGGAGGGAGCCCGGCCCGCGTGACTTGTCCGCTTCCAGTGACTGTCCGCTTCCGGACCGCTTCCGCGTTGCTGCCGGATTGCTGGCGCTCGGTAGCCGTCGGTAGGCTCGGACAACGCGGAGGGTGCGTTGTCCGGGAGGGGTCGGCTGGTGGCGCTGCGGGTGCAGCTTTTCGGTCGCGCCACGGTGGAGCGTGACGGCGTGGTGAGCCGGATGACCCCGACCGCAGCCGCCGTGCTGACCCGGCTGGTCCTCGCCGAGGGAGAACTCGTCACTGTGGACGAGTTGTTCCGCGACGTCTGGCTCTCCCGCGACAGCCTGGTCCGTCGGGAGGACCGGATTAGCGTCCAGAAGCGGATCATGGATCTGCGTCGGATCCTCGATCCGGACCGGCCCGGCGACAATTCCGAGGTGCTGCGTACCGATCGTGGCCGCACCTCGGCGTACCAGCTTCTGCTCGACCCCGACCAGGTCGACATCTGGCGGTTCCAAGACCTGGTCAGCCGGGCACAGCTCGCCGACGCACCGCAGACGATCGAGATGCTGGAGACCGCGCGACGGCTGTGGCGTGGCCGGCCCCTGCTCGACGTCGCCGGGCATCCGTACGCCGAGCAGACCGCCCGGCGGCTGCACGCGATGCGGGCGGCCGCCAACCGGGCCCTGCTGCTGGCGTACCGGGATATCGGGATGATCGACAAGGCGCTCGACGAGGGTCGGACGCTCACGGCCCGACATCCCGACGACGCCGAGTTGGCCGCGATCGTCGGCGCGCTGCGCGAGGTGGCCGACCAGCAGCCCCGCAGCATCCTGCGGCACGACGTCGGCTCGCCACGGGTACGGCTCACCGTGCTCACCGGTGACCTGTTCGCGCAGGACGACGCCCACCTGGTGGTCGGCTTCACCGACACCTTCGACACCGCCACCAGCCAGGATGTCGTGATCAACAGCGGCAGTGTGCAGGGCCAGCTGCTCCACCGCCGGTACGGCGGCGACCGGGGGTTGCTCGACCGGGAGCTGCGGACCGCGCTGCAGCACGCGCCCAAGGCGGGCGGTGAGACCCGGGCGACGAAGCGGCGGGGCAAACTCACCCGCTACCCGATCGGCACGGTCGCCGTGCTCAACCAGGACGGGCGGCGGATCTTCGCCATCGCGTACAGCCAGATGGGCAACGATCTGATCGCCCGCTCGACCCCCGACGACCTGCGGCGCAGCCTCGATCGACTCTGGTCGGCGGTGGGCCGCCACGGTCAACTGGGTGTGGTGGCCATGCCGCTGATCGGCACCGGGCTGGCCCGGATCGACTCGATGAGCCGAGGGGACCTGCTGACCACGATCGCGCGGTCGTTCGTCGCGCACTCCCGTCGCGAGTTCGTCACCCCTGAGTTGCGGATCGTGCTACGGCCCGGCGACGTCGGACAGATCGACCTGCTCGCGGTGACGGCGGCGGTACGAGCGTTGTGACCTGTGGCAGATCGGCCGCCGTCAGATGGTCTTGACGTCGGCTCGGTTCTCGCAGTGGTCAGCGCGATCCGGGCCGGCGTCGTCAGCGCGATCCGGGCCGGCGTCGTCAGCGCGATCCGGGCCGGCGTCGGTAGGCGGCGAGGTCGGCGAACCGCCCCGGTGCCAGCCAGTCCGAGCCCCGGTCGTCGACCGGGCAACCGGCTTCCTTGAGCCGTACGGCGATCTTGCGGCGGCATTCGGGTCCGTCGTCGAGCCGGATGAAGTTGAGACCACCGAGGTCGGCCACCGGTCGCAGCTCACCGACCTGGATGACCACGGTACGCGTCGGGTACGTCGCCAGCGCCATCCCCAGCTCCAGCAGCACGTTGGGTCGGGCCTGCATGCCCCGGTGGAACTCCGCGTCGGAGTCCGCCGGTGTCCGCAAGCTCGGATGCAGACTCACCTCGTCGTCGGGAGTCAGCAGGACCACGGCTGCCTGGGCCAGCCGTACCGCACGTCCGACCACGTCTGCGAGGTACGGCGCGGCGCTGCCGGAGGCCGCGACGAGGGACTCCCACTCCAGCGGGCGTAGGTCCAGGGAACGCAGGAAGTCGAACATCCGATCCCGGACCACTCCATCGCGGCCATGTACCACGAAGACGCCCCGGCTGGCGTCATGGTCCGCCGGGCGCGGCGGCGGGTCGTCGGCCGGCGACCGTGCCGGACTGTCGTCGACGTGGACCTGCAGCTCCTGGTAGGCGGCGTCGTCGCCGAGCTGCCGGGTGAACCAGTCCGCCATCGCACGGTCGTCAGCGAACGGGCCGGCGCCGGTGGTCGGTGCGCCGTCAACGACAGCGGCCATGTTCGACCGGGCGATCTCCACCGTGCGGCGCATCCGCAACATCACGGCTCGTCGGGCCGCAGCCGTACCGGACGTGCCCGTCATACTCGCCGATCGATCGCGCTCCCAGACCCTCAACTGGTAGCGCAGCTTGGCGGTGTGCAGCAGGTAGCGGGCCAGCGGCGGGATCGCCACGCCTCCGTCGGACCACAGCCAGTCGCTCAGGTCCGCGTCGTGGCGGGAACCGGCCGCGACGACCAGATGCCGGTACGCCCGCGAGTCCCGCCGAGGAGTCAGCTCCCAGACCGCGAATGCCGGATCGATCTCGACGCCCTGCTCCCACCAGGAGTCAGCGGTCTCGACGACCGGCAGGGCCCGCGCCAGGAGCCGGCCGAGCCGGGCGGTCGAGGTCGGCTCCGGAGATCCGAGAAGGGCGACGAACAGCCGGTCCTGGCCAAAGGCGGAGGTGGTGGCATCGGACGCCGTACCGGTGCCGGACCCGGCCTCGGCGGCGGTGAGTCGAAGCACGTCACGCCAGCGTCGTTCCAGAGTCAGCCAGGTCGAGCCACCCTCGCCGGTGCCGGTACCGGCTTCAGCGCCGGCACCGGTGTCGGCATCGGTGTCGGCGTCAGACGCCATGCCCGGTGCGAACGCCATGCCCGGTGCGAGCGCCACCGACAGGTTCACCACGTCATGATGGCGGCGCAGCAGCGACTGGAACCCGCCGACCGGGTGCTGCTGCGCGGCGAGCGCCGACTCGTCCCCCGGCGGCACGGACACATCCGCCCAACCCGTCGGTAGGTGGTCGGACAGACCGGTGCCGGCGATCGGGTCGGTCATGCCGAACACCTGCCGGCAGTACGCCCACATCAGTTCGACCTCGTCGACAGCGGCGGCGGCAGCCGGCCCGTCGAGCGGGAAATACTGGTGAATCACCAGCTGCTGGTCAACGATCTCCGGGGCGGTCATGTCGTCCCTCGGTCCCGCCGGCGGTGTCGGTGTGGGTGCCGGGCGGCGCCAACGCGTGCACCAGCTGGTTGAGCCGATCCCTGGTCCGAGGTGGCGGCGCGGTCCGGGGCCGACCGGTGACCGGCGAGACACGGTCCTGGACGAACTCGACATCCACCAGCGCCTGCCGGAACCCGGCGGCGTCGCCGACGACGAACGCGCGGTCCAACGTGGCCAGCAGGTCGTCGACCTCCGCCCACTGGGCATCCGCGTGCTGCCATCGATACACGTCCCGCAGGAGCAGGACCGCCTCCGTGGTCAGCGCGGCGGGGATCGGGCCGGCCGCGTCCGTACCCGCTGCGGTGTGCGTCGCCATGCCCGCCGATGGTAGTCGCTGGCCAGCAGGGGCCTCCGCCTGGCGGACTGTCGGCCTGCCGACGGAACGGTCGCGGCGG
Source organism: Solwaraspora sp. WMMD406 (assembly GCF_029626025.1). Classification (NCBI taxonomy): domain Bacteria; kingdom Bacillati; phylum Actinomycetota; class Actinomycetes; order Micromonosporales; family Micromonosporaceae; genus Solwaraspora; species Solwaraspora sp. WMMD406. Next base: position 4,008,945 of record NZ_JARUBF010000001.1, on the reverse strand, counting down.
GACCGCCGGGGCGATGTCACCCATCCCCCGGGGCGGCCCCGCCGCGACCGACCGGTCAGCCCTGCTTGGCCCAGTCCCCCAGCGACCAGTCCCGTACCTCGGGCATGTCCTCCAGGTGTTCCACCACGTACGCCTCGTGCTCGGCGAGCTTGGCCTCGCACCACGCCTTGAGGTCGGCGGCGCCGCGCGGCAGCCGCCGGGCGTTGTTGATCGCGTCCATCACCAGGTGGTACCGCGACGCCCGGTTGCGCACCGTCATGTCGAACGGGGTGGTCGTGGTGCCCTGCTCGATGAAGCCGCGCACCCGGAACCGGTCGGCGTCCGGACGGCCGTGCACCAACTGGTGGATCGCGCCCGGGTAGCCGTGGAAGGCGAACACCACGTCGACCGAGTCGGTGAACAGCTCGGTGAACATCGTCTCGGTCATCCCGTGCGGGTGGTCCTTGGGCCGGGGCAGCGTCATCAGGTTGACGACGTTGACCACCCGTACCTTCAGGCCGGGCAGGCGTTCCCGCAGGATCTGCGCGGCGGCCACCGTTTCCATCGTGACCACGTCGCCGGCGCAGGCGAGCACGATGTCCGGGTCAGTCGCGCCGTCGTCGGTGCCGGCCCACTCCCAGATGTCGGCACCCTTGGCGCAGTGCTCGATGGCCTGCTCCATCGTCAGCCACTGCAGCTGCGGCTGCTTGTCGATGACGACCAGGTTGACGTAGGACTTGGACCGCAGGCAGTGGTCGGCGACCGACAGCAGGCAGTTGGCGTCCGGCGGCAGGTAGACCCGGGAGACGGTGCCCCGCTGGTTGAGCACCACCTGGATCAGACCGGGACCCTGGTGGGAGAAGCCGTTGTGGTCGTTACGCCAGGCGGTCGACGTCAGCAGGATGTTGAGGCTGGGCACCTTGGCCCGCCACGGCAGGTGCGCCGCCTCCTGCAGCCACTTGCCGTGCTGCACCGTCTGCGAAGCACTGACCATGGCGAACGCCTCGTAGGTGGCGAACATGCCGTACCGGCCGGTCAGGTTGTAGCCCTCCAGCCAGCCGTGGCAGTTGTGCTCCGAGAGCACCTCCATCACCCGGCCGTTGCGGCTGATCGCCGTGTCCGACGGGTAGACCTGCTCCATGAAGCCCCGGTCGGAGACCTCGAAGACGGCGCCGAGGCGGTTGCTGTTGGTCTCGTCCGGGCAGAACAGCCGGAACCGGTCCGGGTTGCGGGTGTAGATGTCGCGCATCAGTTCGCCGAGTTTGCGGGTCGACTCGGCGCGCAGCCGGGCCGGCTGCGGCACGTCGACGGCGTACTCCCGGAAGTCGGGCATGTCCAGGTCGCGGGTGAGCAGGCCGCCGTTGGCGTGCGGGCTGGCGCTCATCCGCAGACCACCGTCGGGGTTGACGCCGGTCACCGTCGCGGTCGGTGCGCCGTTCGCGTCGAACAGCTCCTCCGGCCGGTACGAACGCAGCCACGTCTCCAGGATCGCCAGGTGGTCGGCGTTGTCGCGGACACCGGACAGCGGCACCTGGTGCGACCGCCAGGTGCCGGTGACGGTGATGCCGTCGACCTGTTCGGGGCCGGTCCAGCCCTTCGGCGACCGCAGGACGATCAGCGGCCAGCGGGGGCGGGAGCCGTCCCAGTCGCCGGAGCGGGCCGCCGACTGGATCGCCCGGATCTTGCCCCAGGCGTCGGCGAGGGCGGCGGCGAACCGGTAGTGCATCCCGGGCAGGTCGTCACCTTCGACCTCGATGACCTCGTACCCGTGGCCTTCCAGCAGCGAACGGACCTCGCCGCGCTCCTTGCGGGCCAGCACCGTCGGGCCGGCGATCTTCGCGCCGTTGAGGTGCAGGATCGGCAGTACGGCGCCGTCGTGGGCCGGGTTGATGAACGACACGCCTTTCCAGGAGCCTTCCAGCGGTCCGGTCTCGGCTTCGCCGTCACCGACCACGGCGATCGCCAGCAGGTCCGGGTTGTCCATCACCGCGCCGTAGGCGTGCACCAGGACGTAGCCGAGTTCGCCGCCCTCATGGATGGAGCCGGGCGTGGTGACCGAGACGTGGCTGGGGATGCCACCCGGGCTGGAAAACTGGCGGAACAACCGCAGCATGCCGGCCTCGTCCTGGGTGACGTCCGGGTAGATCTCGCTGTAGGTTCCTTCCAGGTAGCCGGCGGCGACCAGCGCCGGGCCGCCGTGACCGGGACCGGTGAGGTAGATCGTCTGCTGTCCGGTGTGCCGGATCAGTCGGGACACGTGGGCGTAGATCAGCGACAGGCCGGGGCTGGTGCCCCAGTGGCCGAGCAGCCGGGGCTTGATGTGCTCAGGCGTCAGCGGCTCGCGCAGCAGCGGGTTGCCGCGCAGATAGATCTGCCCCACGGTCAGGTAGTTGTTGGCTCGCCACCACGCGTCCAGCTGCGCCAGCTCGACGTCGTCGGGCGCGGCGAGGACGCGCAGCAGCTCCTCACCCGGTACGGCGTGCGTGCGCGGTTCGGTCAGGGCAGTCACGAGCGGATTCCTCCCTCATCGGGTAACACCGTCGGCTTCGATCGTAGTGGCGTCGACCGTGGGTTTTCGCGGCTCCAGTACCTGTCTGGGAGGGGAACTCCGCCCCTTGACAGACCAGGACCGACGGTCCTGTGCGTCCACAGCCAACTCCGACCGGTCCGCGGTGCCGCACACTTCTCTTGTCAGCAGAGGTACGAGGAGGAAGTGATCTGCGGTGCATATCCTCTACGACACCGGTGATGTCCCCGCACTGGACCGCTACGAGTACTACCGAACCGGGGCTACGGCCGAGGTCGCGCCGGTGGAAATCCGCGGCCGATCGTCGGTATCCCTCACCGCCGCGATGAGTGTCGCTCAGATTGGTCGATTCGAGATCGAAGCGACGAGCTGGATCTGTGACACCGAAGGAGTCGCCCTCCGAACGAAGAAAATGATCCGTACCAGTGATCCCGAATGTTACCGGATCTGTGTGCCGATCAGCGGGGAGCTGTGGGTCGAGCAGAACGGAAGTCGGGGACGGCTGCGTCCACGTGACATCGGGCTCTACGACACGTCACGCGAGTGGGACGCTCGGCATGTGCCCGGGCGGACGCCCCTGCGGCTCGCCATGGTCACCGTCCCGCGAACGCTGGTGCCACTGCGCGAGACAGCCGTACGGCCGATCGTCGGCATGACGATACCGAGACGGATGCCGGGCCGGGATCTCGTCGCGGCGTTCCTGACCGGCATCGCCCAAGACGCGGACCCGGCGACGAACCCAGAGCTCGGCGAGGCGCTCTCGGAGTGCGTCACCGGGATTCTTCGGCAGCGCATCGATGAGCGGTACGGGATCAGTCCAGGCACCCGTCGGCTTCTACTCCGCTCCCATGTCCGCGCGGTGATACGACGGCACCTCGCCGATCCGTTCCTCGACGTGGATCGGATCGCTCGGGCCGTCGGGATTTCACCACGCTATTTGTTCAAGGTGTTCGAAGATGCCGAGACGACACCTATGCAACTCGTCAAACGGCTACGGCTGGAGGAATGCCGGCGCAGCCTACAGAATCCGGCCCTTCTGTCGACCACCGTGAACGACATCGTCTTCGCGCACGGCTACGCGCGTCCGGACCAGTTCGCCCGGGACTTCCGGCAGCTGTTCGGCATGTCGGCCACCGAGACGCGTCAGTCGGTCCGGCGACGGCCGGCTGGCGATCGGGAACGACCGTGAGCGGCACGGCACCGGCCGATCGGCGGCGGCGACACAGGCCCCGCCGAGCCACCGAAGCCGGCGAGAATGGCCCAGAGTCGCACGCACGCCGGCCGGTTGAGGTGCGGCTCACGGTCAGGGTGGAGCCACTCGGCCGGAGCCTCTGGCTGCTGCTGGGCGTGGCTGTCTGCCGGTTGACGGAAACCGTGCTCGACGCGGTGACCACCGTGGCCGGGACCATCCAGGCGTTCCTGCCCGGCTAGCCGAGACCGATCGGGTGCGACCGCGGATCAGGTTTCGGCGGCGGAACCGCACCCACACGGGGGCCGCCAGTCCCCATGAAAGGCCAGGTGAACCGACCCGGGTTCACCACCGCCAGGAGGGTTGTGCACCGTCCGACCCGTTCGTGTACAGTCTTGCCCCGTGCGGCCCTCAGCCGCCGGCCCCTGCGGTGTCGACCTGCCGGATGGGACGGTAGAGTGGTCCATGCAAGTCCGGGTGGCGGAATGGCAGACGCGCTAGCTTGAGGTGCTAGTGCCCGTATAGGGCGTGGGGGTTCAAGTCCCCCCTCGGACACAGGTTCCCGCAGCTACGCACAGATTCACGCGCTCATGTTCAAGCGTCTTTGAACACTGGGCCTCCCCCTGAGATGTGGACATCCTGAGACTGGACGTTGGTCCAGAGGAAGGGGTGTCCCGTTGGGGCGTCCCTCGAAGTACACGGAAGAGTTCCAGCGCGACGCGGTCGATCTGGTCCGCTCGTCGGGGCGACCGATCAACCAGGTCGCCCCTGAGCGGGGGATGAGTCACGAGACCCTGCGGAACTGGGTCCGTAAGCAGCTGCGGCGGGCCGCGACGGACCGGCGGCCTCCGGCGACGCGGTGGCGGTGGCGGTGGCGGACAAAGACGCCGAGATCGCCCGTCTCCGGCGCGAGGTGACCGAGCTGCGGCAGGAGAAGGATTCTCCGCAAGGCGGCCGTCTGTTCGCGAAGGAGATGGATCGGTGACGAGCCACTTCCGGGTTTCATCTCCACCCACCGCGCCGCTTCGGCGTCAAGCGGCTGTGCCGGAGCCTGGCGGTGTCCCGCTCCGGGTTCTACCGTTGGACCGGCGGCGAATCCGCCCGGCAGGCCCGAGCCGCCGCCGACGAGGCGTACGGCAAGAGCGGCAATTTCCGGCCCGCGCTGCAACAACGACTGGATCATGGCGTCCCGACACCGGCACCGCCGAGCACGGCTACCGCCGCTGGCTGCTGAGCCGTCACAGCATCACGGAGCCCACCAAGGTGGCCTACTACCTGTGCTGCGACCCGGCCGACACCTCCGACGAGGAGCTCATCCGCGTCTCTAGCTCTACATGCACTGTGGACACGCCGAAGCGACTACCGAAGTTGTCGAGCATCGGCTCCTTCATTCGTTCCGGCCGGGGTGGGCGGGCGTGAGCCGCTACCTATCGGGACCAGGGTGAGTTGCCGGTCGGCGGCAAGACTGAGCAGATCGTCGTCGTGGCTGATCAGGAGCACGACCGCGCCGTCGGCAGCGACCTGCCGGATCTGGTCGGAGATCGACTTGAGGTGGCGCCGGTCGACGCCGGAGCTGGGCTCGTCGAAGATCACGATGCGGCGACCCGCGACGCGGACGGCTGCGACGACGAGCCGCTGCTGCTGGCCGCCGGACAGCGACAGCGGATGCCGTTCGGCGAGCCCTTCGAGGCCCAGCGCATCGAGCACTGCGGACGTGTGGCGGGAATCAGCGGCGTCGGCACCGGCTAGATCGATCTCGGCCTCGACGCTGTCGGTGAACAGTTGCCGTTGTACGTCCTGCATAACGATCGCACTCACCCGCTGCCTGGCCCGGCGGCTCAGCGCGCGCCCGTCCAGCCGTACACTCCCAGCGCACCGCTGCAGCCCGGTGACGACGCGGGCGAGGGTCGACTTGCCGGCACCGTTGACACCGCGGATCGCGGTGACTTCGCCAGCGGTGAAGACGACCCGCTCGATGTCGAGGATCGTGCGCCCGCTGATCCGACAACGAATGCCGGACAGCTCCAGGGAGCCGGGGCGTACCTCGCCGACCTGGGCGGGACCGGCGATACTCCCGCCGGCTGCGGCCAACGGGGGCAGCGCGGCGGGGCGAATCCTCCCGCGCAGCCCTTCACGGGCGAGCTCATCGTCGGACACTGCCCGGAACGTCGCGGCGTCCCATTCGAGGTCGATCGTTCCGTCCCGCATGACGATCACCCGGTCAACGAGATCCTGCAGGTAGCGCAGCCGGTGCTCGGCAACGACGATGGTGATACCGCTTGCCTTGAGGTCAGTGAGGGTACGGACGAGACGGTCGACGGCGTCGGCGGAGAGATTGGAGCTTGGCTCGTCGAGCAGCAGCACCCTGGGGTCGTGTGCCGTGGCGGCGGCGATGGCAACCTGCTGCTGCTGGCCTCCGGAGAGCTCGGACAGACGCTGTTGGACGGGGACGCCGACGGCGAGGGCGGACAGGCCACGGGTGACGCGGGCGAGCATGCGCCGAGGTTCGAATCCGAAGTTCTCCATCGCGAACGCGAGCTCCTCGGCGGCACTGTCGGTGAAGAACTGACGGCGGGGATGCTGCAGTACGGTGCCGGTAACCAGTCCGATCTCGTCCAGCTCTGCTTTCCTGGTGATGGTCCCGTTCACGGTGACGGTGCCGGTGAGGGCGCCTTCGTCGTGGAAGTGCGGGATGAGGCCGTTCATCAGCCGCAGCGCGGTGGACTTGCCGGATCCCGACGCGCCGCACAGGATGACGAACTCGCCCGACGTGATGTGCAGGTCGACACTCCGCAGGCTCGGGGCGTCGGCGTGCGGGTAGGTCCAGGTGACGTTGTCGAGTCGGATCATGTCAGCGGCGACGGTGTGCGGAGCGCCCAGGCAGCCAACACCAGGACGGTCAGGAGCAGGATCAGGTCGGGCATGGCGAAGCGCGGCGGATTCATCGAGGTGGGCGTGCGACGGGAGCCTAGGCCGCGGAGGATCGCGGAGGCGGATAGGTCGTCGCTGGCGTTCAGGCTCGCGGCGATCATCGGTACGGTGAAACGCTCGAGGCTCAGGATGGGGTGGCGTAGGAATCCGGTCGGGCCGGTCAGGCCACGCAGCCGCATCGCGTCGAGCACGGCGACGGCTTCCGAGGCGACCACGGGGAAGAATCGGAGCATCACCGCGAGAGTCACCGAAATGGCGCGCGGGATTCTCCAGGCGCGGCAGGCCGCAGATAGCTGCGTGGGCGAGGTGGTGACGATCAGGTGCATGCCGGTGCCGATCGCGACGACGAACCTGATCAGGTATACGCACGCGATCGACACGATCGCGGTGAAAGCGTTCTCCCACCCCAGCGGCAGCAGCCACCCGAGCATCCACGTCGCCCCAGCCGCCACCGGCAGGCCGACCGCACGCAGCCACGCACGTTCCCACACGGCCAGCGCCATGGCCAGCAGCAGCCCGACCGGTACGAAGCGCAGCCCTCCCGGGCTCATCACGACCGCGCTGACGAGGACGACAAGGATGATCTTGGTACGGGGGTCGAGGCCCGGCCGGGTCCGATTCACTACCTCGACCTGAGCGTCGATGTCAGGCAAGGCCGGCGCGGACAAAGTGCTTGCCTAGGACCGCCGAGCCCAGCAGCCCTCCCAGGAATCCAGCGATGAGGATGCCCAGCGCGAGCAGGCCGAGCACCGGGGCAGAGTGCATCTCGTCGGACGCCCGCACGTAGTCGTCGCCCATCCGGGTCCAACCGGCGGTCGCGAAGTAGCCCTCGCGGTCGTACAACAACGGCAGGAACGGAGAGAAGAAGCCCAGGCTGAACACTGTGTACGCCCAGATGGCGGCCCACCTCGACCGGTAGTGGGCGGCGAGCAGAATGAGTTCGGCGGCCATCCCGAGTAGCACGATGGCCATCGTGCTGACCAGTGTGTTCCCGGTGAGGAGATAGAACAGCCCGACGATCACACCGAAGAGGGCCACCGTACCGGCATGCTTCACCCGGGTCAGGAAGAGCATGAACGGGATCCCGTTGACGATGATCGAGGCAGGCACCACGAGCAGCCAGGTCAGCGGGGAGATGAGGCCGACCATGCCGATCGCGTAGGTGGCGACGATGAAGACGCTGGCGAAGATCGCTACGTTGACGAGGTCTCGTGCTGGGAACCGCAGCGAGAACCGTGGCTGGGTCGGCACCGGTTGGGCTGGTGTCGATGCTCATGCCAGGCCCGCTCTCCGGAAGTGCTTGCCTAGCAACGCGGTGCCCAGTAGCGCTCCGAGGAATCCGCACACCAGGGTGGCCGCGACCATGATGCTGACGGTGGTGACGGTGACGACCTGCTCGAAGTCGCGCATGTACGCCTCGCCCATCGCCTGGCTCCCGGATGACTCCAGATAGCCGGCGGGATCCAGGAAGAACGGAATCCAAGGGCCGACGAACCAGGCGGAGAACACGACGTACGTCCAGATCGCGGCCCATTTCGAGCGGTACTTTCCGGCCCAGAGCACTAGTTCCGCCACCACGGAAAGCATGATGGTGACGACGGCGCTCTGCCAGGGGTGTCCCATCATGAGGTAGAGGAGTGCGACGACGACGCCGAACAGCGAGACCATGCCGGGATGACGGATTCGCGTGAGGAAGAGCATGTACGGGATGCCGGCCGCGATCGGCCCCAGCGGCAGCGTGATGAGCATCAGGACTGGACTGATGATGCCGATCATTGCGACGGCAAAGATGATCACGAAGTAGATGACGGCGAAGATCGCCACGTTCAGCAGATCGCGCGCACTGAGCTTGATCGAGAAGCGCTGCCGTTCGACGGCGGGCGCGGCGAGGGTCTCATCGGTCATATCGGGTCCTCTGCACAGGATTGGGGTCGGGTCAGTTGTGTGGGGCCAGCTGCCAGCCGGCAGACTCGACACGTTCGTGCCAGTAACCCGCGTAGACGCCGCCAACGGCGAGCAGCTCGGCGTGGCTTCCGGTTTCGCGGATGCCGCCGTCGCCGTCGAGCATGATGATCCGATCGGCCGTCACAATCGTCTGGAGCCGGTGAGCGACCACGATCAGAGTCCGGTCGGCGCGGATGGCGTCCAGCGCCTCGCCGATCGCGATCTCATTACCGATGTCCAGAGCCGCGGTGGCCTCGTCCAGCAGCACGACAGGCGCGTCTTTCAGCAGAGCGCGGGCGATGGAAACGCGCTGGCGCTCGCCGCCGGAAAGATTGGTTCCGCCTTCGCCGACCCGGGCGTCCCATCCCCCCGGAAGTCGGTCGGCGATCTCATCGACCCGCGCGCGCGTTGCGGCGGCGATGACCTCCTCCCGGGGCAGGTCGGGGTTCCCGATCCACACATTGTTCAGGATCGTGTCATCGAACAGGTACACGTCCTGGAACACGGGAGCCACCGCGGCCTCGACGACGGCAGTGCCGAGTTCGGGCAGGGGCACGCCGCCGAGGGAGACGGTGCCGGACTCAGGGTCGTAGAGGCGGGCGATGAGTTTCGTGATCGTCGTCTTGCCGGAGCCGGACGGTCCGACGATGGCCGTCATCGCTCCTGAGGGCGCGACGAAGGAGATGTTCCGCAGTACCGGCGCGTGTCCGTAGCCGAAGGTAACGTCGTCGAACTCGATGCTCCAGTCTGTGGGCGACGCGGCGGTCTCCGGCTCAGGCAGCGCGGCGACAGCGGCGAGGCGGTCGAGCTGGTCGAGGGTGGTGCGGGCGACGGCGACGCCGCCCCCGAGGTCTCCGGCGGCGACGATGGGCTCGTTGAAGCGCACGCCGAGCACGAGCAGCGCGATGAGCGTGGCGATGTCCACGGTACCGCCGACGGCAAGATACGCGCCGACGACGAGCAGCAGCGTCAGGGAGAGTTGTACGAGGCCTGCGAAGGTCGCGATGCCCGCGCCGCCGGTGACGAGCATGCCCCGGTATGCGCGGTGCTGGTTCTGGAGTGCGTCTTCGACCAGCCGGTCCGCCACCGACCCCTCGCCTGCGGTCCGCAGCGCAGGCTGGACCCGGGCGAACTCGATGACCCGGTTCGACGCGTCCGTCACGGCCTCGGCGTGCACTGCGTCGCTGCGGCCGATCGCGGCGCGCAGCCACCGGTAGCCGATGAGCAGGACGGGCACCATGACGGTCATCGCCAGTGCGAGGCGCCAGTCGAAGAAGTACATTCCGACCAGCACCGTGCCGGGCGTGACGAACCCGATGATGATCTGCCGCAGGATCGCGTACGGCAGGGTGGAAACGAACATCGCCCCCTGGGTGGCGATACCGGCGATGAGCCCGGAGCGGTCAGCGCCGAACCAGGCCACCGGAAGTTCGACCAGCCGGTCGCCGAGCCGGGTCAGCAGGGAGTCGAGTAGCGCGCTGCTGGCCTTCATCCCGATCTGACTGGCGAACCATGTCGTCAGCATGTATCCGACCCCGACGACGGTCACGGCGATCAGCCAGGTCCCCGCCGCAGCGGTGTCGGCAGCGAACAGGGCGCGCAGCAGCGGCACAAGCAGAAGGAACGCGATGCCCTGCAGAACGGCGGTGGTGACGATGAACACCAGCTCGGCGATGAGCAGTCGCCGGGCGTCAGGGGACGAATAGTGCAGCAGCCGGCGGATCATCGCTGGGCCCCTTCGGGAAGAGTGCGGGCATGGTTCGCCTGGTAGTCGGCCCACATGCGGGCGAACCGGCCATTGTCGGTGACGAGCTGCGCATGCGTCCCCCGCTCAACGATCCGACCGTCGTCGAGCACGAGGATCTGATCGGCACCGGTGATGGTGTGCAGGCGGTGTGCGATCACCAACACGGTCCTGTCCGCGGCGAGCGTCGACAGCGCCCGCTGGATCGCCGATTCAGAGTCGGGATCAGCGAACGCGGTCGCCTCATCCAGCACAAGCACCGGTGTATCAGCGAGCAGAGCGCGGGCGATCGTCACGCGCTGCGCCTCGCCTCCAGAGAGGTTGGCGTCCTCACCGACCACGGCATCATAGCCACGCTCGAACCGGAGAATCCGGTCGTGGATCTGCGCGGCGCGCGCCGCCGTCTCCACCTCCTCGTCCGTCGCTTCAGGACGGGTGAGCCGAATGTTGTCGCGCAAGCTCGCCCGCAGCAGTTGCACGTCCTGGAACACGAACCCGGCCGACCTGTACAGCTCGGCCGAGCCGACATGTCGCACGTCGGCGGAGCCGATCGCCACCCGGCCCTCCTGGGCGTCATAGAAGCGGGGCACGAGCTTGGCGAGCGTCGATTTTCCGGACCCGGAGGCACCGACCAGTGCGGTGACGGTGCCGGGTGCACACGCTGCGGTGATCTCATGCAACACCCGGTGGTCGCGGTCGTAGCCGAACGAGAGACCGTCGAACGCGACGTCGTGCCCCTCAGGACTACGCGGGAGGTCCGGGTCCGGAATGGAGGGCAGGTCCAGAAACTCGGCGAGTGATTGCCGCGCCTTCGTGGCATTGCGCAGAAACTGCGCCGATGCCCCGAGCTTCATCAGCGGGCTGGTCAGGCCGAGCCCGAGCAGCAGGCCGGGCAGCACCTCGATCGGATCCGCGGCCCCGGCGTTCACGAGCCAGGAGCCGACGGCGAGAAGCCATACCAAGACGACCACCGGGGATGTGATGATCTCGATGACGGTGAACATCGCCGCGGTCTCGCGGGTCCATTCAGCGACGAACCGGACGTACTTCCTCGTCTCGTCCCGGTACCGTCGGTGACTGCGTCCGAGCTGCCCGAACCGCTTCACCACCGCGATGCCATGCACGAACTCAACCGTCGCCCCTGACAGCGCGGCGGTGGAATCGTCGTACTGCCGATACTTCTCCGCGCCTCCGCGCATCAGCAGCGGATACATGATCGCCGTGGCGACGAGCGGCACGAGCGCAGCCAACGCAAGTTGCCACTGCACGACGAACAGGTAGACGAGACTGACCACGGGTACCGTGACCGCGGTGACGACGTCGTGAATCGCGTGAGCGACCAACTGATGTAGCGCGACGACGTCGTTCTCGACGAGCTTGCGCACCGTACCGGATGTGCGCCGGTCGAACCAGCCCAACGGCAACCGCTGCAGATGCCGCACGATGCGCTTACGCAGTGACAGCTGCAGTTCCGCGTCAGCGAAGTGACTCACCAGCCCTGATAGGAACGCCGCCCCGAAGCTCACGAACAGGGCCGCCACAGCGACCGCGACGATGATCCACACCCGGACGGCGTCGATCTCGCCACCGGACAGCGCGGGCAGGAGCGCACGTGCCAGCTCGACGATCGCGACGAAGGGGATCACGCCGCTGACTGCCCCGAGCACGCTCAACGAGACGATCCCGGCGAGACTGCCGCGCACCGGCGCGAAGAACGACTCCCCCGTCGACTGCCTCCCCAAGGTCCCGGTCCGCTCCTCGGCCACGCGCACACTCTCCTCCAGCTGGTGTTGACAACGATTACCATACCCGACTGAACAGTGTTCTAATCTAGCCGCGAAGGTACAGTAAGGCAAGCCTTACCTCAACAGCCGGTCGCGCATAATGAGTCGACGCGCGTCGAGCCGGAGGAGCCACTGTGACCACGACGAACCCCGAGCGGTTCCATGTCGGCCTCACCCCACAGCGCGTCGTCGACGCGGCGACGGAGCTGACCCGGGAGACGCATCTGATGAGTTGGTCTATCCGTGACCTCGCAGGGCGGCTCGGTGTAGCCGCGTCCGTGATCTACCACCACGTCGGCGGGAAGGATCTCCTGTGCCGGAGGGTCGTCGAGCGGATGCTTGAACGGATCGAGCCACCTGGGTCAGACCTGCCCTGGCAGGAGTGGTTCCGCGCCCTCCTCTACACCGCCGGCCCGCGAGCCGCAGAGTATCCCGGGGCGGCGAAGTGGATGCTCATGCACGGCCCGACGCTTCCTGCGGCACTGCCCGTTCTCGAGGCCGGCATGGCCGTTCTCCACGGCGCGGGCTTCAGCACCCGGTCAGGTATGGCCTACGCAGCGCTGCTCAACAACGCCATGCTCACGGTGTCGATGGGCGACGATCGGCTCCAACACGAGGGTGACGGCCCACGCGACCACGCCTCGATGATGGCCGAGTTCGAGCAGATGCCCACCTCGTCAGCCGGGGTACGAGCGATGGGTCAGGAGGTCATCCGCCCGTTTGCGGAGGGTGGCGAAATCGCGATGAAGATGCGCTGGGACTATTACCGGTTCGTGGTGGACATCACGATCGCCGGACTTGACGCCACCATCGGGCGGGCAGGAGTCAGCACCGCGGGGTAGTGCCCCACCTGTCCTCGATCGCCTGACGTACCAGGTGCGCCTGGCGTTCGCTGGTGCAGCGCACCACGGCGTCATCGAGTCCTTGTCGGTCCACCCGCATCCGGACCCCGTAGCCGAGGGTCACGTCGTTCACGTCCAGGAGCACCTCGTACTTACGCCGCATCTCCTCTGGCCGCAGTGATCAGATACTGCAAGCGAACCTTGGACGAATCGACGTCTTCGTTTTCGACGCTGTGCCGAAGCTCGATCTCGTAGAGTTCGGTGAGTTCTTGTACAGCGACATCATGGAAACCGGCGACTTCGATCGCGGTCGCGTATTCCCCGGCGGAGGTCGCGCTAGCCAAAGTCAGGGCAGCTGCGGTGTCCTGATCGTAGGTGCTCGTGTACATATCGCCCCAAGTACCATCTACGATGGCGATGCGACCGCCGGGGCGCAGGAGACGTCGCCAGTTGCTCAGCGCCCGTTCGGGTTCGCGCAAAGTCCAGAGCACGTAACGCGCCGTGATCGCGTCGAAGCCGCCCTCCGGGAAGGGTGGCGAGACGGCGTCGCCGACCACGAAGACAGGCGCGTTCTGTACTTGACGTGCTTTGGCACGGGCGAAGTCGAGCATGCCCTCGGCGAGGTCGACGCCGGTCACACGATGGCCGAGTCGCCACAGCTCCATCGCCACCAGCCCGGTGCCGGTGCCTACGTCGAGCACATCGGCCGGCGGATTCGGCAGCCGAGAGGCCCAGAGGCCTCGCCAAAGCTCGGCCGCCGCACCGGCGTGCAGCACGCTGGTCGGATGTACGTCGTAGGCCTCCCCTGCTTTGCTCCAGTACTCCGTGACAACCGCCTGGGCATCCTCCGAATATGTCATCGCGTTCTTGTCCTTCCGAATTTCATTGGTTACCGAGTGTGACAAGACCTTCGGCTCGGCGCCCGCCGTGCAGGCTGCACCTGCAGCACCCGCCAGGGGACACGACCGGCCAGACGACGACGCTGATGCAAACGATAACCAGTACTGGTAAGCTGACGCTCAGCCGTCTCACGATCGGAGATGCCGTGGCCCCGACGAAGCAGAAGATGTCGCGGTCGATCATCTGGCAACCCCGGCCCGATTCCTGACCGACGATGGCGGCCGCCCTCGACCCGGACCGCGTCTCCCGGTGGCGCGGCGACTGGGAGACGATGATGCACCGCTACCAACCCGGCCGCGCCGAACAGCTCATCGCCGGCCTCGCCGCCGCCGAACAGGTCCACGGGCGGACACCCGATCGGGTTCTCGACATCGGAGGCGGCCCGGGCACCACCGCCGAAGCGATCCTGGGCCGGTGGCCCGACGCGCATGTCACCGTGCTGGACATCGACCCGGCGCTGCTCGCACTGGCAGACACCGCGGTGACGCAGCTACACACCATCCGCGCCGACATCAACTCCCCTGGCTGGATCTCGTGCGCAGACGGGCCCTATGACCTGGTGTTGGCCCTGATGACCGTGCATTACCTCAGCCAGGACCGGGTTCGGACCTGGTACGCCGAGGCCCGACAACTGCTACGACCCGGCGGGGTGCTTCTCGTCGGCGACGTCATGCCGGATGCCACTGCCCCGACACGGCCCTCGAACGGTGGGGACGCCCCGTGGACCGCCTGGTGGACCAGCCTCGGCCGCGAGCCAGCGATGGCGTCGCTGCTGAGCGAGCGAGCGGTGGCGATGAGCGGAATCGCCTGCGCCGAGTTCGTCGCTCCGGTCGACTGGCACCGTGCGACTGCCCGACAAGCCGGGTTCGGCGAAGCGACGGTGCTCCACCGGCAGGCAGACCAAACCCTGATGGCGTTCCGGCCGTCGCCGGCAGACCCGGTTCCACGTCAGAGATCCGGGTTGGCTCCTGCCTGACCCGCGTGGCGCACTCCGAGGTGCACGCTGCGGACGGATAGCCGAAACAGGTCGAGGCGGAGACCCAGCCAGTGTTCGTCCGCAGGGTCGAGAAGGCGGTCCCAGGCGTCGAGGTCGTCGGTTGCGACCAGGCCGGTGGGCCTCAACCAGCCGACCCGATGTGCAAGGTTGGCAAGTACCACTCCCCGGTCGGCGTCGGTCAGCGGTGCTGGCCGTTCGAGCAAGGTGCTGCTGGTCGTCACTGACGACAGCCCGGCACGCCGAAGCGTCTCGGTCCACCCGTACGGCATCCGACGGCTGTCGGGCAGCGCCGCCCGCATCTGGGCGAACCAGCGGTCCTGGGCCGCGTGAAGCCGGCCTTCCAGACCGGGTTCACCCAGGCCGACGTCCCAGGGAAGGTGTTGCTCCGGCAGACCACCCTCGGCAAGAGCGAGTCGTCCGCCAGGTGCGAGCAGCCCGGCGAGAGCGGTGACCGCAGCCTGCTGGTCACCGACGTGGTGCACCGCAGCTGATGCCCAGACCAGGTCGGCTGGTCCGCCGAGCGTCTGCCGCAAAGTCGCGGTTCCGGCGGGGATGTCGACCCGTGACAGTTCCACACTTACCCGGGGGTCGGACCATTCGTCGCTGATGTGGTCGCGGGCGGCGTCGAGGATGTCCTGGCTCGCGTCCACGGCGACGATCCGGCCGCAGGTCATGGTCCGGGCGATGGCCAGGGTCATCCCGCCGGCGCCGCAGCCGATGTCGACGGCGAGCCGGTCGGCGGAACCGACCAGCTCACGGGCACGCGCCAGATACCAGGGCCGGTCCCGCCGGGCCGCGTCGACCAGCTGCGACGCCAGACTGGACCAGTCGACGGGCATTCCGGTGCTCATCTGCTGACCTTCATCGTGGCTGCGCTCCAAAGGTCGTTGGCCCCTCGCTCACGACGGCATCCATCCCACCTGCCTCCGGCGCGCCTCTTGCCGACCGGCGACCAGCCGGTGACCACCACTGCCGCCGAGGGCTTCGTTCAGGCCCGAACCGCTCGTACGACGCCGAGTTGGCCGATCTCGGTGGTGAACCCGGCAGCTGACAGTTCGTCGAGCAGCTGACCCTGTGACATCACCTGCCAGGGGTACTCGGCCGAGACCTCACGTACCGGCCGATCCTCGTCGTCGAGCACCCGGTAGCGCATCCGCCACGTGACCTGATCGGGTCCGGCCGGTTGCGCGGATCCGCTGCCTTGGTAGCGCAACCGGCCGACTCGTACCGTGGTGAATTCGGCTTCGGCGACCGCGACCGCTTCCGACGGCGGCTGCAGGTTCACCACCAGCGGGGCACCGGCCGGCAGCCGACCGGCCAGCCGCTGCCAGAGCACCCGGCGGTCCGCTACCGACAGATGTCCGATCATGTTCATCGCCAGCGCCGCACCGATCGTCTCCGGCAGATCGACCTGCTCCGCGGTCGCGGCGACCACGCTCGTACGGGAAGCGAGATCAGGATCGTCGACGATCCGCGCGTGCAGGGCCGCTCGCTGCACCGGCGACGGCTCGACCGCGATGATGTCGCATCCTGGTATGGCTTCGGCCAGGATTCGAACGCCGCGCCCGCTACCCGCGCCCAGGTCCACAGCGGGCGCATCCGGGTGGGCACCGGTGAGGGCCTGTTGGACCGGTGCCCGCAGCGCCAGCCAGGCGTCGATACTCAGCAGGTCGAGAAACTCGCCGGAGTCCTGATATTGATCGAGCAATGGACTATCCCTTCCGGTCCCGCCGCCGAGATCGGCGATGGGAGCCATATAGTTACGAACCGTAGCAGTCGCGTGGGTCGACGCCGGTCGGGTCGACCTCACCGACGACAACCGCCAGGGTGAAGGCGTCCGACAGCGCGGTGCCGTCGGGCCGGCTGCCGGTACGGGCGAACGCGAGGCAGTAGCTGCCCTGTGCCGTGAACGTCCAGTTGGCGTGTACGTGCGAGCCGGCGCCGATCCGGGTCGTGTCCGGCAACCCGTCGGCGGAGTCGAAGACGTGCACCGGAGCACCGAGCGGGCCGGTCTGATGGACGAACACGTCGCCGGGTCCGTCGGCGGCGGTCAACGACCAGGTCAGCCCGTGCCCGGCGAGGTCGGCCGGGCCGATGGTCTTCGCTGACCAGCCCAGCCAGAGCAAGCCCGCCTGTTCGGCCTGCGGCAGACCCCAGGCGTGGCTGCCCACCGGTCCGATGAAGGAGTACGTCTCGCTCGGCACCGTCGTCCGGGCCGCCGGCACCAGCTGGAGCACCACGTCCGAGGTCTCGTGCGGGTACGCGGCGTTGCTCTGCGGGGAGTGTGCGAGCCCTTCGACGGTCAGGTCCCGCACCGTGGTGCGCAGGCCGTCGTCGTCGAGGACCGAGGCGATGTCGACGTATCCACGGTTCAGGATGACCGCACCAGATGCGGTCCGGGACCAGTTCGGCACGTTCCACGGCTCGTTCCCCGGGTCCGGATCGGTGCCGGGTAGCAGGTCAGCGCAGGCCTGCGGGTCGGCTCCGGTCGGGTCGACCTCACCGACGACGACCGCCAGGGTGAAGGCGTCCGACAGCGCGGTGCCGTCGGGCCGGCTGCCGGTACGGGCGAACGCGAGGCAGTAGCTGCCCTGTGCCGTGAACGTCCAGTTGGCGTGTACGTGCGAGCCGGCGCCGATCCGGGTCGTGTCCGGCAACCCGTCGGCGGAGTCGAAGACGTGCACCGGAGCACCGAGCGGGCCGGTCTGATGGACGAACACGTCGCCGGGTCCACGGGCCGCGGTGAGAGTCCAGTCCAGACCGCCTCCGAAGAGGTCGACCGGGCGGATCGTCTCCGCCGACCAGCCCGGCCAGAGTAGTCCTGGCTGCTCGGTCTGCGGCAGGTTCCAGATCCGGCTTCCGACCGGCCCGAGGAAGCCGTACGCGTCATCCGGCACGGTTGTCGCGGACTCCGGAAGCAACTGCAGCACCACGTCCGACGTCTCATGCCAGTACGCGGCGCTGCCGGCGGGTGACTGGGACATCCCCTCGGTGGTGGTGTCCTTCACCCGGGTACGGAGCCCGCCGTCGTCGAGGGTCGAGGCGACGTCGACGTGCCCCCGGTTGAGGATGACCGCGCCGGATGCGGTCCGGGACCAGTTCGGCACGTTCCACGGGTCGTCGACCGGGTCAGGTTCACCGCCGGGGACGGGCACCTCATCCGGTCGGGTAGGTCGTCCCCCGTCGGCACAGGTCTTCGTCAGCGTCTCGGCGTCGTGGGTGAAGGCCGTACCCGGGTAGGTGCCGTCCGGATTGGCGCGGACGGTGGGGTCGAGTGGGCCGTCCACGACGAAGGTGAGCGTCCGACGATCCACCGCTTCGTGGCCGCTGGGCAGGTCTGCCGCCCACTCCAGAGTCAGGCAGTACTTCCCCGGCCGGCTGAAGGACCACAGGACGGCGCTGTTCGTCTCACCACCACCGGCGCCCGGCCACAATCGGTGGGGCTCGCTCTGGCCGGTGGCGGTGTTGAACACGAACGGCCCGGTCTGGGTGGGGCCGTGCGACAGCGCCACGTTTCCCGGACCCGCCACCGAGTGCAGCGACCATCGCAGGTCACCGTGGAGTTGCTCGGGCCGGATTCCGGTGGTGTCCCAGCGAATGACCTGCATGGAGTTGCCGTACACGCCGGTGTCGAAGCCGGGTACGTTCCCGGTGCCGGCCCGGAACAACGCCGCCGGACGGTGGAAGATCACGCTTTCCGGGTCGTGGACGGTGCCGGGCGCTGACAGCGTCGGGTCGAGGGCCGCGAGCTGGGTCGCCAGGTCTCCGTCAGCGATCGTGCTGACCAGGGAGGACGCGGCAGGGCCGAGCACGAACGGCGTCGACACCGGGTCCGGTGCCGGCGCGGCGGCGCCGCGCTCGGGGTAGTCCCGGGTCCGCCCGCACGGCGTGACGGTGGACGCGTCGACGTCGTCGCCGACGGCGAGGGTGAGCTGCCGTGCGGCCGAGACCCGCTGTCCCTGCGCGGTCTGCGCTTCGAGGGTCATCGCGATGCAGTAGACACCGGGCCGGGTGATCGACCAGTTGAAGTGGGCGTGGGTGTGCAACGGAACCCAGCGCGCCGCGGGTAGGCCGAGTTTGGTGCTGAACACCGGCAGGTCGATGCGCTCCATTCCGACGCCGGCCCGCTGGGGATGGCCCTCCCACAGGACGACGTCGCCGGGGGCTGTCTGGTCGCCCGGCCCGGTGACGGCGTCGACCCGCCACAGCACCCGGTCCTGTCCCAGCCCGGCCAGGGTCGGTGATTCGGTGCTGAGTCCGGCCCACGGCGCGCCGGCCTGTTGACCCAGCGGCAGGTTCCAGTACGACGTGGCCGGCGGGGCGATGAAGGACCAGTCGTCACCACGGCCGTACGCGGCTGGAGTCGTCAGTTTGACGGAGTCGGGAACGACCACGACCAGGTCGTCGTACTCGATCCATTCGGTCCGGAACTCGCCGGGTACGTCGTACCTGGCCTGTAGCGACAACCTGTCGACACCGTCGACCGGGTCGATCCGTGCCGCGACGGCGTCGATGTGGCCGTCGCGGATCACCCAGTCGGCGACCCCCGGATCACCGGGATCGGTCGGGTCACCTGGGTCCGTCGGATCGGTCGGATCGGTCGGATCACCAGGGTCGGTGTTGCCAGGGCTGTCACCGCACCCGGCGTCGGAGGTGATCTCGTCGCCCACCGCGACCCGCAGCCGCACAGTGGCACTCGCGGTGGTGCCGTCCGACAGCGGCGCGCTCGTCGTCACGGTCAGGCAGTACATCCCGACCGTTGAGAAGCGAAAGCGGTCGTTGATCGTCGTACGGGGCGCCAGCTCGATCGGGGTCGCCCCCTGAGGGGCGCCGTCGCGCTGGACACCGGTGCCGAACCGCGCGCCGGCCGGTGCGTTCGGCTCCGGGGACAGGAACGGCAGGTCGGGAAGCTGGTAGAAGGCGAAGTCGCCCGGACCTGTCACCTCCGAGAAGGCGACGGAGATGCGGCCGCCGTCGGCGAGCAGGTGGTCGTAGTAGTCGTAGCCGGCGACGCCCCGGGTGGACAGCGACAGCTTGACCGCTGGCGAGCCGGTCAGCCAACCCTCGGTCGCGTAGCCAGGTGACCCCGCCGCGCCGAGCCAGGCGTACGCCTCGGCGTCAGGCACCGGATAGGACGCCTGCTCCGGGAGCCGGAACCGGAGGACGCCGCCCGTTACCTCGGTGATCTCCCCCCGGTCGGCGACACCGATGACCATCCGACCGCCTTCGACGGGATACGAGGTCAGCTCGTACTCACCTGCGGAGACCTCCGGCGACGCGGTCGCGACAGCCGGTGACGGAGCAGAGATCAGCGCGGCTACGACGACAGCCGCCGCCAGCACCGCGTACCTCGACCTGGGTGTCCGCCGACACCGACCACCAGACTCCACGGGATTCCCTTCGAACGCTACGGCCCTGTCCGCCCAGAGCTGGGGTCGCCGCGATCGCGGCGGCCCCAGCTCGTGCCACAGCTCAGGGGATGATGACGAACTTCGCGGCCAGCCAGTTCTGGGTAGACAGCGGCGCGGAGGCGGAGAATCCGAAGTACAGGTTGTAGATCTGCGGCGTAGTCGCCTTCGACGGGGCGTAGAAGCGCCACTCGAAGTGGGTGTGTGCCCCCGAGCCGAGCGGATAGGTCCCCGACCCGGTACCCAGCACCTGCGAGCCGGCCGCGTTGAACAGGCGGACGTCACCCGCGTTCGCGCCAGCCGCGCTCATCCACACCGCGCCACTGCCGGGGCAGGATCCCTCGAAGTTGAATCCGACCCAGGGAGCGGACGACTGCGTGGCCGAGCCGATGTCGATGCTCCAGTAGCCGGCGGTCCCGGTGGTGGGCATCCAGGTCACCGCAGTGCTGGAATCGTCGTAGACGAACGCGTAGTTGTGCATGTCCACCGGGTTGATCGGCGTACCCGAGCCGATCTTCGTGGTCAGCGCGAGCGTCGGGCTGGACGGGCATTCGATGTTGACGATGTCGATGTGGCCGGCGTCGATGTCGTTCGTGGCGTACACGCCCGCATGGGCAGGCGACCCCGCCGCTACGGCCAGCAGAAATCCGCAGGTGCCAGCAGCGAGTGTGGCGAGTACACGCCGCCTCGCTCCACGCAGGAGGTGGGCTCTCCTCGGTGTCTGGACAGCAGTCATGTCTCGGTCGCCTCTCGCTAGCTGGGTTGAAGCCGCTGGTGAGTACGTGGTCGACGCGGAACGCCCCTTCCCGTGCTCCACGTTCCGGGGCCTGATGAAAATGAGTTCCATCTTCATCCAAGGGGACCAACCACCGTCCTGTCAAGACCATCTAGTCGAAACCGCAGGATCAGTCAGGGCACGCGCCGCCACACAGCGGCCCACGGTCGCGCCCCTCGCACCGCCAGGCTCTTGTCCCCGGCCCGAGCCTCTCGCAGGGTCACGCGGACGCCCTCGAAAGGTCGACACCGGCCCGGGTTCGTACCGGTCCGTCGACGCTCAAACGGACAACAGGCCCTCGGCACCCCGATGCCGCAGCGCGACGACCGGACAATCGCCAGCACCCCCATCAGCAGATCTTGGAAGGCGTAGGCTTGCCGAAGATACCCTCCGAATAGAAGCAGGCCGGTTTTGTACGACCCGACCTCCCCGGAAGCGCAGCGCGTCTATGCCGACGGGTTCGCGCTTGATGGGCGCCAGGTATCTCGTCATCTGTTAGGCCGATGGCCCTCGCTACACTGTGGTCATACGATCAAAACATGGCAGCCAATCGGAGCCCAGACGACGAGATAAGGCGCGTCGGGGAAGTTCTCGACGAACTCCTCGCGCACACCGAGCGCATCCCGTCGATGTTGCGCTCGCAGCTGATAGATAAGATCCAGCCGCTGATCGACATGGTGAAGGACAGTCGCAACCCCCGCGTGATGATCATGGGCCGCCGAGGCTCAGGGAAATCCTCGGTGATCAACGCGCTGTTCGGCTCGTTCGTTCAGAAGACCGGTGCGGTCAACGCCACGACCGGTGCAGCACGGTGGGTGACGTGCAACTACGCGGGACGAAAGATGGATCTACTCGACACCCGCGGAGTACAAGAGGGGTCGCGCCCAACCGAAGAGGACTCGGCGGCTTCCGCTGAGGAGTCCTTGCTGTTGGCGATACGCAAGACATGTCCGGATGTGATCGTTTTCGTCGTCAAGGCGGAAGATGTCGACTCGGCGATCGAGGGTGACCTCCTCGCCCTGGAGGCCGTCCAGGCCGAAGTCCTGCGCCTCTACGGAACCACGCTAAAGATCCTGCCCGTACTCAACCAGTGCGACAAGCTCCAGCCCATAGATGTTCGCCTATCGGAGACGGACCAAGACCCAGAAAAGCAGGAGACGATCGACGCCGCCATAGCCGTACTCGCGCGACACTTGGCGACCCGCCCGACGCTCCGCGAGCACCTGATCCCCGAGATCATACCGGTCAGCGCGCTCGCGTTCTATGACCGCGAGAGCGGCGAGATCATCCCTTCGCGCGACTACCGGTGGAACATCGAACTGCTCGCTCTGAGGATCTCCGAGAACCTGCCCAACGAGGCACAGCTCGCGTTCGTCCGACTTGCGAGGTTTCGCCGCGTTCAGAGGAATATTGCAAAGAACGTCACTTTCATCTGCGCTGGCGCATCGGGCCTCGTGGCCGCTGAACCGATCCCCGTCGCAGACCTCCCGATCATCACGACCATCCAGGCGACGTTGGTTCTGGTGATCGCCTATATCAGCGGCGAACGCCTGTCCAAGGAATCGGTGGGTAAGTTCTTTGTCGGGCTCGGGCTGAACTTCGTGGGCGGAATGGCTCTGCGCGAGGTCGCCCGCGCGCTGGTGAAGCTCCTGCCGGTGGCTGGCAGCGTGGTATCAGCTGGTATCGCGGTCGCAGGCACAACCGCGATCGGGACCGCAGCGTCCGCCTTCTACATCGAAAGACGGCAGATGGACGACGTGAAACGTGACTTCGACAAACAGCGAGCCGAGTGACGGTCAGCAACCATGTCAGTCCAGCGCTTGGGTACAAGACCTGATCAGGTAGCCAAGCGCTGGCCTATGGCAATTCGTACGCAGCGGGATGGGAGGGTCTGCGACACCCCCTGCTGCTTACAACGTCAGGCGCCGAAGACGAGTTTCGGTGACGCACCTGGCCGGACGAGCAACTCGGGTACGTCCTGTTCCGGAATACCATTGACGAGCAGCGCCACGCGCCCTTGGTCGAAGGCGTCTACGATGGCGCGGTTCTCGCCGAGTGCCGAATAGAACGCGGCGGCGAAGACGGTGGCGGCGTCGTCGCGGATCGACCGGCGCATCCCTACCACGTAGTCGATGTGTTCGCTGATCGCCTTGGCTTGTGTGACCGAATAGCAGGCGTTGAGGACGACGACCTGGACGTTGTCCTTCATGACCCGGAACAGTTCGCCGAGGGCGGCGGCGCTGACGGCGTGCTCACCGGCCCGATACAGGGTCGGGTATCCGCTCGCCGGAGTGATTTCGCGGCTCTGCGTGAAGGTGCCGTCAGCGACCAACACGATCTCCCCTGTCTGGCTGCCGTGGGCGCTGAAATGGACGATGTGCGGCGTGTACTGGTTGAGGTATTGCAGCAGATCGTTGGCGCGGGCGGCCAGGCAGGGCACCAGTTCGAACGCGTCCCGTCGCGTGGTCGCCCGCAGGGCGGCGACAATCTCCCGGATCTCCTCGTCGAGGGCGAGCCGGTCGCTGGTCAACGGATTGGCCGCGAACACCACGATGCGGGCCTTCGGCCGTCCTCCAGCCATCGGGTCGGCGTCGGCTCCCGCAGCCCACGGGGTACCGATCGGCAGCGCGTTGACCGGTTGAGGATGTGCCTGCCAGCCGCGCATTCGGAGCCCCTCCCGGTGTTTCTGGTAGAGCTGCTCGGTGATCCGGCCGTTGGCGAACAGCGCTTCGAGGATCACGTCGCCATTGAGGCCGACGGCCACCTCGGTCAGGAGCATGTTCATGAGGTGGAAGTCGCCCCGGCCGGCCAGCCGCAGCCCGGTGTCGAGGTGCTGGCGCATCCCCGCGCGGTCGCCGTGCCGGCCGGCGTCGAACGCGATGTTGACGTACGGGTAGGGCTGCTGCGGATCCACCTGGGCCGCGAGGTGGAAGTCGGCCTGCGATCTGCCGTAGTCACCGACCGCAAGGTACACGCATCCTCGGTCGTTCAGCAGCGTTGAGAGCAGCTGATCGGGCTTGGCGAACTGGTCGCGCGCGCCGGCCACAGTCGAGATCGCGCTGGTGTATTCGGCGATCGCCGTGGCGTGGTCGCGCCGGTCGTTGGCCAGCCGGGCCAGCGACATCCGGCAGTTGACGTCGGCGGGGTTCGCGGCGACGGCCAGCCGGAACGCCTGCATCGCCCAATCTGTGTTGCCCAGGAACTGGTGAGCGGTGCCGATCCGCCGAAACACGGTCGCCTTGGTCATCGGCGACGCCTTCGCCCCGAGCATCCGCAGGCAGGCGACCGAGTCCTGAATCGCCTGCTGTAGTTCTCCACGACGAAGCCGGACCTCCGCCAGGGTGCTCACCAACAGCGCCTTCGTCACTGGGTCCTTGGCCGCGAGAATGGCACCCTCGGCCACCCGCAGTGCCTCGTCGAGGTGCGCGGGCTCGCTGGCGAACGCCGACATCAGCAGTGCGATGCCGTTGGCTGCCAGGCTGTTGTCCGGGTCGAGCCGCAGCGCTTCCCGGTACGCGGCTAGGGCGTCCCCCGGCCGTCCAGCCTGGTTGTGGTCGATTGCCGCCCGTACCAGGCTTTGGGCCATATCTCTGTCGCGGCGCTTGGTCACGTCCGTGTCGTGTTCTCTGTCCGAGCTCGGTCAGTTCAGGCCGAGCTGTCGCCGAACCCAGTTCCAGGCATCGTCGATCCGGTCCAGCAGCCACGCGGCTGCATGCCGGGCCCACTCGACGAAGTCGTCCCGCGAGAGCGCCTGGCCAAGGGCGCGCTTGCGGCGCATGTCGCGGACGTACCGTTCCATCCGGTCGAGGTCGTCGTCGCTGAGGCTGCCGCTCGTTGTCACCGGTCGTTCTCCAGATCACGTCGGTTGCGTTGGACGCGCGCGTCGTTCAGGTACCGCTCCAGGACGTCCAGTTCCTGCTCGGTGGGGTCGCGCAGTATGAGTTCGTCATGGCCGAAGACCTCGCGCAACGCCAGGCTGATGTCGTTGTGCTGCCGCACGCTTCCGGCGGCGGAGCGACTCCAGTCGCGAAACTCGCGGAGAAGCTCGAAGAGAAGCGCGATGATGCTGTCCGGGATGACCCCGCCCCTGCTGCCTTGTCCGCCAAACTGCCTACGGTGTCCGCCGCTTCCGCATGCGCTGGCCTGTTCCGCAGGGCGCTGCCGCAAGCGCCCGAACAGCCCACCGGGCTTGTGCGTCTCCGGCGGGACATCGTCGTAGATACTGCTGTTCGAGGGCGACGGCACGGTTACGGGCCGCGGTGACCCACAGCACCACGTCGCACTCGGGGAGATGACGCTCGTACATCTCCAGGTAGTGCGGGTCCCGCCGTACGTCCTCGCCGAGCCCGGATGCGTCGACGACGACGAGCCGCACCTGGTCGCCGGCGCCTGGGCCGCTGCTGGGCGCGACCCGCAGCGGGACCTCGGTGAACTCTTTGGTGCATGCCGCGGTGTGACTGATCGGGAGACCGGTCCGGAACATCGTGTTGATCGTGGAGCTCTTCCCCACCCCGGACACACCCACCACACCGATCGTCGGTGGCTTGCGGGCGAGTTCGGATTCCCACGCCCGCCTCAGCTTCCCTGCCTCTTCGGCACTCAACCTTCCTCGTCTCACACGCACATCTGACGGACAGGTCGGCCACCTGTGGCCGACGGGCACCTCGGCCCCGGCGCGGAGGTGCGCTCCGCGCCGGGCACCCACACTGCCCGCCTGGGCGTCAAGCTATCGAGAACCACAGGTGTTGCGGCCGGTGGTCGGACAGGTGCTCGGCGGACGCCAGTTCGTACCGGTGCGCCGTGACCGGTCCTCTGGTGAACGTCCAGTCGATCCGCCAGAACGGCAGCGGCAGACCTGCCAGTGGGCTGTCCCACCGGAAGGTCATCGGGGCGTCGAACCGCCAGCTCATGGGCAGCGGTTGGCGACTCGCCGCGGTCGCGTCCTCGGCCACCTCCCGCAGCGGGTCGAGTGTCCCCATCGACGACGTGGCGTTGAAGTCACCGGAGATGATCGACGGATGGGGATTGGTTTTCAGGTCCTCGACGAGGCCCCGCACCTCGGCCTGGCGCCAGTCGAACTTGCGGCGAAAGTACGAGTCCGGGTCGACCTGTGGCCGCAGGACACTCAGGTCGATGGCGGTGGGCACGGTGACGTGTACGTTGTAGACCGACACGACGGTGTCGCCCACGCGCAGGTCGGTGCGGAGCACCTTGTCCCGGCTGAACACCTCGTTGAACGGTGCGTCCGGGGGCAGGTGCGCGGCAGGACCGAACATCGGCGTGGCCACGACCGGGAAGCGGGAGATGGTGACGAGTTCGCTGCGGCGCACGATGTGGTAGCCGGGGAACTCGGCCCGCAACCTGGCGTCGTCGGGGATCGGGAAGTAGCCGACCTCGCCGGTGCCGGGCACCCAGATGACGTGCTCCTGCAGCAGGTAAACGTCGGCGTCCTGCCGCCGCAGGAACCTGATCTGCGCCTGCGGATCCTCGTTGCTCATGCCCCAGTAGTTGGTGTTCCAGCTCACCACGTGGATCGCGTCGGCGGGGACGGGCCGGTCACCGGGGCGCAGCGCGTGGAGGTTGACGCCGGTCTGGTCGATGCCGGGCAGCAGGCCGGCCAGGGCCAGGGCAACGGCCCACCGACGGCGCCGGCCGCACGCGGCGGCGCCGAGCCCGAGCAGCAGCAGCGGCACGGCGACGAGTAACACCGGTGGCACCGCGTCGAGCAGGATGGACCAGTGCCATCGGCCGGTGGTGGCCCGGCGTACGACGTTGTAGACCAGCCACAGCGCGGCCGTCGCGATCAGCAACCAGCCGTACCACCGGCGCAGGGCGCGGGCCGCGCGCCGCCATCGTGGACCGGTCGGACCGGTGGCCGGCGGGGCCGGGGGCGGTGCGGGGGACGCGGCGATGTCGTGGAGCGTCACGGCGCGGTCCTTTCGTACATGCGACGAAACCGTGGGCTGGCGAGCCAGGTGAGGACGCCGACGGCAAGCCCACTGGCGACGGTGGCGTTGACCAGCAGGTGTACCGCGGTGAAGAAGGCAAGGAAGGACCAGCCCCGCTCGCGGCGGACGAACGCGTACTGGCCGGCGTCGACGGTGACGAACGCGGCCAGCAGCAGCGCGGTGCCGACCAGCACCGGCGGGTGAAGCACCGCCGTTGGCGCGCTGAGCAGGGTGAGCAGTGCCAGGACCGAGGCGGCGGCCCGGCCACCGGTCTCCATGCCCTGCATGGCCCGGCCGCGTCGCAGATAGAACGGCACCCGCAGCCGACTGCGGCGAAACGCCTTGCGCAGCAGGGGCACCAGGCGGCTCTCGTCGGAGAGCCGGCCGCTGACGCGGGCGGTGAGCAGCATCGGGTACCGCTGGGACAGCCGCTCCGCGTGGTCGATCTCCTCGGTCTGGCGCAGCGCCGGGTTGAACCAGCCGGCGGCGTCGAACGCCGCGCGGGTCACCGCCCCGAGCGCGTAGAAGCCGCCGCTGACCTCGCCCTGCGCACTGACCCGCCAGTAGTGGTACTGGAGGATGCGGTACTGCCCGACCGGACCTTCGGGGAACAGCGGTACCTTGTCCGGTACGCCGAAGACCGCGCCGTACCCCTGCGGGCCGGACAGCAGCGCGACCGCGTTCTCGATCGCGTCCGGATACATGATCATGTCCGCGTCGATGAAGAAGACGACGTCGCCCTTGGCGTGCCGGACGCCGAGGTTGCGGGCGGCGCCGGGTCCGCCGTTGCGGTCGGCCCGGACGAGGGTGCAGGCGTGCCGGGCGGCGCGTACGGCGCTGTCGTCGGTACTGGCGTCGTCGACCACGATGATCTCGTGCGCGGGGTAGGTCTGGGTCGCGACCGACGCCAGGCACAGGTCGATGGTCCGGCTGTCGTTGTACATCGGGACGACGACCGACACCTTCGGCTCATCCATGTAACAGGCTCCCTTCCAGCAGCAACAGCCACAGTGCGGCGTTGACGAGCAGGACCCGGTCGCGCAGCAGCACCGAGACCGGGTTGCCGCCACCCGAGTCGACGAACACGACCTGCAGGTAGCGAAAGAGGGCGAACAACGCGCACGGGACGGTCAGCAGCCCGGTGGTGCTGACTGTCGCGGCGTACGCCAGGTAGGTGACGAGGGTGGCGGCGGCGGTGAGCACCAGCAGTTGATCGACGAGGTGCTGGTTGTAGCCGGCCAACGACGGCCGGTGGGCCGTCTCGCCGGCGAGCAGCTCGTGGCGGCGTTTGCCGAGGACGAGCAGCAGGCACACCGACAGCACACACAGGACCAGCCAGCCGGGCGGACGTGCCCCGACCGTCGTGTAGCCCTGCACCAGCCGCAGCACGAAGCCGGCGGCGACGACGAACAGGTCCACCAGCGGTACGTGCTTGAGCCCGAAGCTGTACGCGAGGTTCAGCGGAAGGTATACCAGCAGCGGCCACCAGGTGGTCACCGCGTCGCCGACGATCACCGCGAGGACGGCCAGCAGCAGCACTCCGAGCAGCGCCGCCGCCCTGGGTGTGACCCGACCGGCGGCGACGGGCCGGTGTTGTTTGGTCAGGCTGGCCCGGTCCCGTTCGCGGTCGGCGATGTCGTTGAGCACGTAGACGGCACCGGCGGCGAGGACGAACGCACCGACCGCGACGCCGAGCCGGCCGACGGCAGACCACTCCATCAGCGCGGGGTCCAGCAGCGCGAGCAGGACGACCAGGTTCTTCGGCCACTGTCCGGGCCGCAGGAGGACGAGCAGGTCGCGGGCGAGGCCGGTGCGGCCCGGACGATCAGAAGAAGACCTTGGCGGCGGCGAGAGCGCCCTGTCTCCACGGATCGCGGCTGGTACGTCCGGTGTTCTGGGCAGCATCACGGGGCTCCTTGCGCTGGTCACGCCACCAGGCGTAGGTGTCGAGGATGGCGTCCTGGTTGGACATACGCGGGGTGAATCCGAGCCGGTCCCGGGCCTTGTCTATGCAGACGTACGAGTCGGCGGTGAGTTTGTGCAGCAGGCGCCCGTACACCGGGGACAGTCGCAGCCGTTCGAGCGTGCCGAGCAGCGCGAGCGCCGGGCGGCTCGGCACCGACACCACCCGCCCGCCGTGGCCGGCGGCGTCGAGTACGGCCTGGAAGTCCTCGCGCAGGGTGCCGAAGGAGGCCGCGCCGATGTTGTAGGTGTCGTTGGCCACCGGGTCGGGTGCGTCCAGCACGGTGGTCACCGCGTCGGCGAGGTCGGACAGGGCGAGCATCTGGATCCGCACGTCGCCACGGCCGATGACCGGGAAGTTACGGCCTTCCTCGGCCCATTCGAACAGCATGGAGAACAGCCCCATCCGGCCGGGGCCGAGAAACGTCTTGGGCCGCACGATCGGCAGACAGGCACCGTCGGCGCGCAGCCGTTCTGCGTACTCCTCGGCGGCTGTCTTCGCTGCGCTGTAGGGGTCGACCGGCTCCCGGGGGTGTTCCTCGGTGGTGGGTACGGTGCGAGGCAGGCCGTAGACGGCGGTCGACGAGATGTGCACCACCCGGGCCACCCCGGCCCGGACCGCTGCGGTCAGCACGGTTCGCGTGCCATCGACGATGATCGACCGGATTTCGGCGGCCGGGTAGCTGGGCAGCGCCGACGCGCAGTGCACGACGGAGTCGGCGCCGGCAACCGCCCGGGACATGGCGGCCGGGTCCCGCACGTCGCCGGTGACCTCGACGTCGACACCGGGGCGTAGATCGACGCCGCGTACGTGGTGGCCGTCGGCGCGCAGCCGGGCGGCGAGGTGGGAGCCGAGCATGCCGGCGGCTCCGGTGACGACGATGGTCCGGCTCACCACAGCGTGCTCACTTTCTCGCGGACGAACCGGGTGACCAGCCGTCCGAGCCCGTGGGCGAGGGTGCGGTCCAGGCTGTCCACGGCGCGTTCGACGTCCGCCGGCACGGTCACCAGACTCGGTGCGAAGATCAACGGGTTGCGTCCGTTGAGGGTGTAGTAGGCGAACACGTCGTGGTCGTGGTAAAGCGCGTTGATCACCGCGCAGGTGACGAGCTTGGTCTTGAACCGTGGGTCCTTGGCCATGCCGCCGGGTGCCAGCTTGGCGACGAGGTCGAGAATCCGTGGTCCTCCGTCGATGAAGATCCCCCAGAGCGCACCGGCACCCGCCACATGGCTGACGATGTCCGGGTACTGCTTGGCGATGCGGCTCAGGCCAGGGCGCAGGACCCGTTCCAGGTCACGGGCCAGGGCCGGGTAGTCATCGCCGATCGCGACGTTGACCGCTTCCAGAGCGGTGGCGCACTCCTCGCCGAAGCCGTAGTAGGTGGTGCTGGTACTCTGCAGCAGGGCGTCGCCGAGGTTGTCGTAGGCCTTGCGGTACAGCGGTTCCCGGGCCACGAACGCGGAGATCGAGGACTTGCCGCCGCCGAACGATTTCGACGTGGTCAGTACGTCGGGGATCAGCCCGTCGTGGCGCATGAAGTAGAAAAGGCTGCCGGTCTTGCCCCAGCCGGTGTAGATCTCGTCGAAGATCAGGACGATGTCCTGCTCGGAGCAGAGCCGGCGCAGCCCGTAGAGGAACTCTGCGGAGCACCAGCGGATCGTCGACGCGCTGAACGGTTCGATGAGGATGGCGTAGACGTCGCCGCGGTGGCGGGCGACGGCGGCGCGTACCGACTCCAGATCGCCGTAGGTGAACGTGTCGATGCCGGGGATGGTCGGGAAGGCGTACTGGTTCTGCCCGGTGAGGCCACCGGAACCGAGGAGCTTGCCGTGGAAGCTGATGTCGGCGCGCAGCACCGTTGTGCGCCGCCCGTCGTGGTACTTGTACGCCAGCTTGACCGCCCCCTCCACCGCTTCCGCGCCGGAGTTCGGCAGGAACGACATGTTCAGATCGCCCGGCAGCGCCTGGGCGAGGTTGTGGGACAGCGCCGCCAGGTACGGGGAAAAGTAGGTCTTGTGCACCTCCATCCGGTGCCGGTCGGCGTAGCGCCGTCGGGCGGCCAGGACCCGTGGGTGGTTGTGGCCGTGGTTGAGCACGCCGACCCCGCCGGTGATGTCGAGGATCCGGCGGCCGTCCCGTTGGTAGAGGTAGGCGCCTTCGGCACGGTCGACCAGTTCCCGGCCGAAGCCGAATGAAGTCATCAGCGACACCTGCGAGGCGTTGACGTGTCGTCGGTACAGGTCGTGGATCTCGCCCACGCCGAGTCGCTCGGCGTCGTCAAGGGTGAGCAATTCGGACATGTGACTCTCCTCGGTGCAGGAAACGAAAGATGCCGAGTACGGCGAGGGAGGTGCCGATCTCGACGACGACGCAGATCAGCCGGCTGGCGAGGGCGGCGGTGCCGGCCACTCCCCACGGCAGGACGGTGGCCAGGGCGGCGGCGAGTGCGAACTCGCGGACACCCCAGCCGTCGGGTGCGACGATCGACAGGCTGCCGGCGACGGTGGCCAGTGCGAACGCGCCGACGGCGACCGCCGCCGAACGGTCGGCCGGCGCGCCGAGCGCCACCACCAGCGCCCACAGGTGCAGGCCGGAGACGACCCAGGAGAGCAGCGCCAACGCCAGCGCGGCGCGGACCGCCCTCGTGGGCAGCGGGGTGGCCGGGCGCCGGACCAGCCGGGCGACCAGGGCGATGGGTCGGTCGAGCAGCGCCGGACGGCGCAGCAGGGCGACGAAGCCGACCAGGGGCACCAGGATCCAGGGACCCGGCGCGGCGAGCAGTCCCACCCCGGCCCCGGCGAGGATCGTGAGTCCGATGCTGACCAGGTAGGCGGTGATCATGCGTTCGGCGGGCGCGCCGGCCTGCCGGCCCAGGTCCACGTGGGTGACCACTCCCCACACCCGCCCGGGCAGGTACTTGCCGAGCTGGCCGAGGAAGAAGATCCGGGCCGCCGCGAGCCCACGGACCGGGACCAGGACCCGCCAGGCCACCATCCCGATCAACAGCCCGGTCAGGTTGGCGGCGGTCGCCGCCAGCAGCAGCGGCAGGCCGGCCGGGCGGCTCAGCGCCACCAGCGGCGCGGTGCCGGCGGCGCGTACGGTGAACCCGAGCGCGACCACGGCGGCGACCAGCACCAGCGGGGTGAGCCAGCGCGTCGGCCGGGGACCGAGCAGCAGCCGTACGCAGCCCAGCACCGCCCCGGCGACCAGCGCGACGTGCAGCAGCAGATGCACGCCGAGGAAGAAGGGCAGGAACCGGGGACCCCGGTGACGGGCGACGAACCGCAGCAGCCCGATGTCGCAGACCGCGAAGACGGCGACCAGCAGCGCGGAGGCGAGGGCGAACGCCGGATGGATCAGGGTTAGCGGAAGCATGCCCAGGGCCCCCGCCACGGCGAGGATCCCGGCGGGGCGGTTCGCGGTCAGGCTGGCGCGGCCCTCGCGGCGGGCGGCGAGTACGGTTCGGGCGAGCAGCTGGGATCGGCGGAACTGCTCGGACAGCAGCGGGCCGAGCCGGGAGACCTCGTCGTGCCGGGCGACGACGCGCTCGCTGAGCACGATCCGGGTACGCGGGGCGAGGCGGTCGCTGTATTCCAGGTCCTCGGAGTCGCGCAGCTGTTCGTCGAAGGGGCCGGTCTCCTCGAACACCGAGCGGCGGATCGCCGTCTGCGCGAAGAAGGCGGTCTGGACCACGCCGACGTGACGCCGACGCCACCAGTACGCGTGGAGCGTGCGGTACCACTCGACCGGCCCGTCGTCGATGAGCGGCTCTGGCGCGATGACTCCGTGCACGCAGCCGACGTCCGGGGTGTCGCGCAGGATCGCTACCGCGTTGGCGATGGCGTCCGGCTCCAGCGCCTCGTCGGAGTCGAGGAAGAACAGCACGTCACCGGAGGCGAGGGCGGCTCCGGTGTTGCGGGCGGCGGAGACGCCCCGGTTTTCCGGGTGTACCACGATCCGGCACGGGAACCGCCGGGCGATCTCCGGCGAGCCGTCCGTGCTGTGGTCGTCGACGACGATCACCTCGTGCGGCGGGTACGTCTGCCCGTATACCGAACTCAGGCAGGCGTCGAGGGTCCTGGCGTAGTTGTGGTTGGGGATGACCACGGAAACGGTGAGGGCCATGCGATCCAGCGAAGCAGTCAGGAGCTTCGATGGGATATCGCCGCACCGTCGGGTTCGGAGAACGCCCGGCCACCAGACGACACAGCGAAATCGGTCGATACAGAATTGATAGCGATCGCATAAGGCGCCGCCGGAGGAAGCGACGTGCGTCCGTCCGGTCTTCGCCGCCACGACCCAGGTGGCTGCGACCTATCCGGTCGGGTCCGGCCAGCCGAGCCGGGCGGCTTGGTGCACCGCCGCCATCAGGGTGGGCAGTTCAGCGGTCAGCCAGCTGACCGGATCAGCACGCAGCCGATCGACGGCCGCGTCGACCACCATCGGGGAGGGCACGTCGCCACCGGCGCCGTCCGCGTGCCGGCTCGCCGTACCGGTCAGGTACAGGCAGGTGGCCCAGACCCGACGCAGTGACTGCTCGCGCACCGCGGCGGTGTCCTCGACCTCGGCACGTTCCAGGGCGAACACGCGCACCAGCGCCGGCAGCCGGTACAGCGGCTGACCGCCGCCTGGCGCGCGGTCCGCCTCCACCAGCTGCGCGTCGGCCAACTGTTCGAGCAGGTCCTCCGCGACGGCCGGCTCGGTGTCCAGCACCGCCGCCGCCACCCAGGCGGGAAGCTGGACGCAGTCCAGCAGCGCGAGCCGCCGCAGCAGACGTCGGGTGCCGTCAGGCAGAGCTCGGTAGCTACCGGCCAAACTCAGCCGAACACTGAGCGAGCCGTGTTCCAGTTCGTCAAGCAGTCGTCTGTCGTCGCGCATGCGCGCCAAGAGCTGACCTATCCCCCAGTGCTCCCGGGCGGTCAGCCGGGCACCGGCGATCCGTAGGGCGAGGGGCAGCCCACCGCAGAGGGCGACGAGCCCGGCTGCGGTGCTTGCCTCGGCGTCGACGCGCTGGCGACCGATGATCCTGCCGAGTAGGCGCAGCCCGTCGGCCGAGCCGAGCAGCCGGGGCCGGATATGGTGCGCGCCGGGCAGGGCCACCAACGCGGACCGGCTCGTGACGAGCACTCCGCAGCTGCCGCTGCCCGGCAACAACGGTTGCACCTGCGACTCGTCGATGACGCCGTCGAGGACGACAAGGACACGTCGACCCGCTAGTCGACTCCGGTACAGGTGGGCCTGCTCGTCGATGCCCCCGGGAATCTCGGCCCGGTCGACACCGAGGTCGCGAAGGAAGCGTCGCAGCACCTGTTGCGTCAGACCAGGCGTCGCGTCGAGCGACGCGTAAAGCTGTCCGTCCGGATAACCCGCGAGCATCCGATGTGCCACGTGAATGGCCAGGGCGGACTTGCCGATGCCGGCCCGGCCGGTGACGCAGACCACCGGCACGGCCCGTACGTCGACTCGACCCGGGGCCAGTGCGGCGCAGGCGGCGGCGACGTCGTCGGCTCGGCCGATGAAATCGGCCGTGTCGGACGGCAGCTGGTGCGGCGCGGGGCGCGACGCCGCCGGCCGGTAGACACGGTGCGTGGGGGCACGGTGCGTGGGGGCACGGTGCGTGGAAAGGTCCAGCTCTGGATCGCCGAGGAGGATGCCCTGTTCGAGCCGACGCAGCTCGTCGCTCGGTTCGATGCCGAGCGTGTCGACGAAGGCGGTCCGCGCGGCGTGGTAGATCTCCAGTGCCTCCGCCTGCCGACCCGAGCGGTACAACGCCACCATCAGCAGCGCGTACAACCGCTCGCGGAGCCGATCGCGTTCGATGAGCCAGATCAGCTCGCCGATCACCTCTTCGTGATGGCCCAACGCCAGATCGAGACGGATCCGTTCCTCGATCGCGGCGGTCCGGAGCTCCTCCAGCCTCTTGCGGCCCGCGTCGACGATCCGCCCCGGCAAGCCGGCCAGGGCCGGACCGCCCCACAATGCCAAGGCCGCGCGCAGCCGCTCGGCGGCGGCAGCCAGGTCACCGCTGGCGGCGATGGAGCGAGCCTCGGCGATGAGCCGGCCGAACACGTCGACGTCGAGTTGACCGTCGGCGACCCGGAGCAGGTATCCGGAGTGGTGGGTTTCGAACGGGCTGTCGAGGTCGCGGCCGGTGAAGGTACGACGCAGGGAAGACAGGCAGATCTGCACCTGTCCGCGCGCGGTCGAGGGAGGCGCGTCCTCCCACACCGCGTCGATGAGCCGTTCCATCGGTACGACGCGGTTGGCCTCCAGCGCCAGAAGCGCCATGATCACGTGGCTGCGGCGGCCCGGTAAGCGGAATTGCTGCCCACCGTAGCCGACGCGAAGGGGCCCCAGGATCTGTACGTGCACGATAATCCCTCCGGTAGTCACTCCGGGGTTCGACGACGTCATTCGCACGGCATCCATCAGTACGGTTCAAGACGATTACCCTCGACGGCCACCAGACGATCACCCGCCTGTCATCACGAAAGGAAGATAGAAAGCAATATTAACAGATTCACAGAAGTCTATCATCTGCGATTGGGCGCATCCATAGCGTGATCGCGACCGAGAGTGTGGTATCCAGCACTGCGTCCGACAGCGCGCGACGACCACCAGTGGGTAGATAAGCGCTGCCAATTCTCGATAAATGATCTTTTCGACCTCACGGATTCGCGAAATCTGCAAGACCAGAAATCAGCAAGACCAGAAATCAGCAAGACCAGAAACCAGCAAGACCAGAAACCCGATTGCGTACGATCGCCGCAACCAACAACCCGGACCATTCGACGGCATTGGTGAGATGCGGAGCCGGCAGGCGATGCCCGCCAGGATCACGATCGCGCCGACGGAGCTGACGCTCACCCGACCGAGCGAAGGCCGCACCCCGACACGCTCCGGTGACGCGACGACGCCGGGACACGGGGCAGCAACGATCATCCTCGTCCAGTTTGTCGCTTTGGTATTGACAGAGAGCGCTCTATCGACGATCGTGTCTGTACGAGCGGTAACTCGGCGCTTACCGACTCGCCCCGACGTGATCGGCGCACGTCTGACCACCCTCCCCACCAGAAAGGCGGAACTCCGATCATGTTGCGCAGAGCCGCGCTCTGCGTCGCCCTCGTCCTGGCGGGTGTTGCCATCCCGGCGACTCCCGCGATCGCGGCCGACTTCTCCGTACTGGTCTTCAGCAAGACCGCGGGATACCGGCACGATTCGATCCCGGCGGGCATCGCCGCGATCCGGCAGCTGGGCACGCAGAGCAACTTCACCGTGGAAGCGACCGAGGACGCCACCGCGTTCACCGACGCCAACCTGTCCCGATTCCAGGCCGTCATCTGGCTCTCGACCACCGGCGATGTGCTCAACGCCAGCCAGCAATCGGCGTTCGAACGCTACGTCCGCGCCGGCGGCGGCTACGTCGGCGTACACGCCGCGTCCGACACCGAGTACGAATGGCCCTGGTACGGCGACCTGGTCGGCGCGTACTTCGCCAGCCACCCGCACATCCAACCCGCGACGGTACGGATCGAGGACCACGAACACCCCTCCACGGCCGGGCTGCCAACCGACTGGGTCCGCACCGACGAGTGGTACGACTACCGCCACAACCCACGCGACGCCGTACACGTGCTGGCCAACCTCGACGAGACCACCTACACCGGCGGGACGATGGGCGACGACCACCCGATCGCCTGGTGCCGGCCGTACGACGGCGGGCGCAGTTGGTACACCGGCATGGGTCACACCCAGGAGAGCTACAGCGAGGCACACTTCCGTACCCACCTGCTCGGCGGC
The DNA here is from genome assembly GCF_029626025.1 of Solwaraspora sp. WMMD406. NCBI lineage: Bacteria > Bacillati > Actinomycetota > Actinomycetes > Micromonosporales > Micromonosporaceae > Solwaraspora > Solwaraspora sp. WMMD406. The sequence continues at coordinate 3,972,214 of NZ_JARUBF010000001.1, read as the reverse complement.
ATCCGGTACGCCGCGCAGGGCCTCGGCGACTGCGCGACCGGCACCGGACCTGTCGACCCACCCGGCGAGTTCTCCCAGGTGACCCTCGCCAAAGGCGTCGCCGAGACCGGCGAGCCGATGGGCATGACCGTATTGCCCGACCGGGGCGTGCTGCACACCTCGCGCGACGGCGTGGTCCGTTACACCGATCCGGCCGGCAACACCAAGGTCGCGCTGACCCTGCCGGTCTACACGCACGACGAGGAAGGACTGCAGAGCATCAAAGCCGACCCCGGTTTCGTCACCAACCGGTGGGTCTATCTCTACTACGCTCCGCCGCTGTCCACTCCGGCCGGCGACGCCCCGACCAGCGGCACGCCGGCACAGCTCGCGCCCTTCGACGGTGTCAACCGGCTGAGCCGGTTCACGGTCCGAGCCGACCACACGATCGACCCGGCGTCGGCGGTCACCATCCTCGACGTACCGAGCAGCCGGGGCCAGTGCTGTCACGTCGGTGGCGACATCGACTTCGACGCCGCCGGCAACCTCTACCTGTCGACCGGAGACGACACGAACCCGTTCGACTCCGCCGGCTACGCGCCGATCGACGAACGAGCCGGTCGCAACCCCGCCTTCGACGCCCAACGGACCTCGGCCAACACCAACGATCTGCGCGGCAAGGTACTACGGATCAGGCCGTCCGCTGCCGGCGGCTACACCGTCCCGGCGGGGAACATGTTTCCGGCCGGGACCGCCGGAACCCGGCCGGAGATCTACGCCATGGGATTCCGCAACCCGTTCCGGATGAGCGTGGACTCGGCCACCGGCGACGTCTACCTCGGCGACTACGGTCCCGACGCGGGCACCGCCGACCCCGAGCGGGGACCAGCCGGTGACGTCTCCTTCGAGCGGATCACCGAGCCCGGCTTCTACGGCTGGCCGTACTGCAACAACCGCAACACGCCGTACCAGGAGTACGCCTTCCCGAGTGGTCCCTCAGCCGGGCCGTTCGACTGCGCCGGCGGCCCGACCAACAACTCGCCCAACAACAGCGGTCTGACCAGGTTGCCGCCGGCACGGTCCGCGTGGCTGCCGTATGGTGGCGGCCAGGATCCGCCGAGCCTGTGCTGCGGGAGCCTGTCACCGATGGGCGGCGAGGTCTACCGTTACAGCGCCTCACTCGACTCCGATGTCAAGTTCCCACCGTCGTACCACGGCAAGCTGTTCGCCACCGAATTCGGCCGACGCTGGATCAAGACGATCGCCATCGGGGCGGACGGGTCACCCGGCACCATCACCCCGTTCCCCTGGTCCGGTACACAGGTGATGGACTACGAGTTCGGGCCTGACGGCGCGCTCTACGTGCTCGACTACGGCACCGGCTGGTTCGGCGGCGACGCCAACTCGGCGGTATACCGGATCGAGTACCGGATCTCCGGCAACAACCGCCCGCCGGTCGCGGTCGCGGCGGCCAATCCGACCAGCGGCAACACGCCGCTGACAGTGACGTTCTCGGCCGCGGGCAGCAGCGACCCCGACGGCGACCCGCTCAGCTTCGCGTGGGACTTCACCAGCGACGGCTCGACCGATGCGACAACCCCGGACACCACGTTCACCTACCCGGTCAACGGGCGGTACACGGCGACGTTGACGGTCCGCGACAGCGGCGGCCTCACCGCCACCGCGAGCGTCGTCATCGCGGCGGGTGGTCCGGCGGTGACGGTCACCGCGCCGCAGGACGGACAGCTGTTCAACTTCGGCGACGCGGTGCCGTTCTCCGTGTCGGTCTCCGACCCGGCGCATCAGGTCGTGGACTGTTCCCGGGTACGGGTCACCTACGTCCTCGGGCACGACACCCACGGACATCCGATCACCAGTGTCGACGGCTGCTCGGGCACGATCCAGACCACCGTGGACGGCGAACACGACGCCTCGGCCAACATCTTCGGCATCATCAACGCCGCCTACACGCCGCCCGGCTCGACCACAGCGATCAACGCCGAGCCGGTGCTACTCCAACCGCGCCTGCGTCAGGCCGAGCATTTCAGCACCCAGCAAGGGGTGAGCGTATTGCCGGTGGCCGGCGCGCAGGGCGGCAATGTGGTCGGCGGCATCGACAACGGCGACTGGATCTCGTTCACGCCGTACCATCTCGCCGGTGTCACCGGCTTCTCGGCCCGGGTGTCGGCCGCGCCCGGCGGCGGCGGGACCATCACGCTGCGGTCGGGTTCGGCGACCGGCACAGTGGTCGGCACGGCGGCGGTCACGCCAACCGGCTCGCTCGACACGTACCTCACGGTGACCGGTGCCGTCACCGCGCCGCCGGGCGGTTCGGCCCCGCTCTACCTGGTCTTCACCGGCGGTACGGGGTCGAACCTGTTCAACGTCGACTCGTTGCACCTCACCTCCGGGCAGCCGCCCACGGGATCGAACCTGGCGCTGAACAAGCCGGCGACGGCGTCGAGCGTCGAAGCGGACGCCTACCCGGCGTCGGCCGCCGTCGACGCCTCCACCACCACCCGCTGGTCCAGCCAATTCGCCGACCCACAATGGCTCCAGATCGACCTCGGCCAGACGTACACCGTCGAACGCGTACGCCTGACCTGGGAAGCCGCCTACGGAACCGCCTACCAGATCCAGGTCTCACCAGACGGACAGACCTGGACCACCGCACGCACCATCACCAACGGCGACGGCGGCACCGACGACCTCACCGGTCTCGACGCCAACGGCCGCTACATCCGGATGTACGGCACCACCCGCGCCACCGAATGGGGATACTCCCTGTTCAACCTCGAAGTGTTCGGTGACGCACCGCCCGCGCTCAGCAACGTCGCGGCGGGCAAGCCGGCGACCGCGTCGAGCGTCGAAGCGGACGCCTACCCGGCGTCGGCCGCCGTCGACGCCTCCACCACCACCCGCTGGTCCAGCCAATTCGCCGACCCACAATGGCTCCAGATCGACCTCGGCCAGACGTACACCGTCGAACGCGTACGCCTGACCTGGGAAGCCGCCTACGGAACCGCCTACCAGATCCAGGTCTCACCAGACGGACAGACCTGGACCACCGCACGCACCATCACCAACGGCGACGGCGGCACCGACGACCTCACCGGTCTCGACGCCACCGGCCGCTACATCCGGATGTACGGCACCACCCGCGCCACCGAATGGGGATACTCCCTGTTCAACCTCGAAGTGTTCGGCAGGTAACCACGGAGGGAGCGCCGGACCGTTCCCGGCGCTCCCTCCGCGCGTGCGGGTAGACGGCATGGCATCGTCGGCGGGTATGGGCGGCAGGGACCTGAGTCGGACGACGATCGTCGGTGCCGGGCGGCGGCTGGCGCAGAGCGAGGGCGTCGACGCGGTGTCGATGCGGAGAGTGGCGGCAGAGCTGGGCTGCTCGGCGATGGCGCTGTATCGACACGTGTCGGACAAGCGTGAGTTGTTGATCCTGGTGCTCGACGATGTGGCGTCCGGCTTACCGTTGCCGCTCGTCGATGGCCCACCGAGCCGGCGGTTGTTCGCGCTGTTCGATTCCTTGCACGAATATCTCGGTGGGTTTCCATGGGTGGTCGACGTGCTCCGGGAGGGTGAACTGTTCGCGCCGCAGGCGCTGCGGTTCACCGAAGCGGTGCTGGAGGCACTGGCCGTCGCGGGGCTGCACGGCCGTGACGCGTTGGGGGTGTACGCCGCGCTGTGGCAGTACACGCTGGGGCATCTGGCGGCGGCGCACCCGAAGGACCCGGCCGTCCGGGCCCGCCGTGACGAGCTGGCCAACCGGGCACCGCTGGACGAGCTTCCCCGGGTGCGGTCGATCATGCCGCTGTTGGCCGAGTTCGACGCGGAAGCGGTCTACGCGGCGGGACTCACCGCGTTGATCCGGGGTGCGCTGCCCGCCGACCGTCCGAACGGTTGATCGGCGGTTCGCCCGTACGGCCGTTGTTGCCCCACGTGCCGATGCGACCTTGACGATGCCGGTTAATTAGGTAAGCCTGTCCTCTGTTTACACCGTACGCAGCGATGGTGATCCGGAGAGAGGCCATGGCTTTTCCGAACCTTCCCGCCGACCCGCCACCAACGCGGGGCACCGGCATACCCGAGGCCTCGGCATGAGCACGAACACCACGGACACCACCGAACGGGCGACGCTGTCCGACCCCAGGGCGCTCGCCGCGCTGTTGGCTCCGATCCGGGTCCAACTGGTCCTGGCGGTGCTGCTGCAGATCGTGTCGGCGGTGGCGTCGTTGGTGCCGTTCGTCGCGGTCGCCGAGATCGGCCGTACCCTGCTGGCGGACGGACCGGTCGACGAGCGTCGGCTGTGGATCATCGTGATCGGGGCGGCCGGTGGGCTGCTGATACGGTTCGTGACGCTCGCCGCCGCGGGTGGGATCACGCACTTCGCCGACGTGCGGTTGCAGTTGCGGGTACGTCGACGGGTGGCCGCCCACCTGGCGACCGTGCCGTTGGGCTGGTTCACCGACCGGTCGGCCGGGCAGGTGAAGAAGGCGACCCAGGACGACGTGGGCGCGATGCACCACCTCGTCGGGCACGCACTGACGGATCTGGCGGCCGCCGTGGTGACCCCGCTGGTCGCCCTCGGCTACCTGTTGTGGGTGGACTGGCGGCTGGCGCTGTTGACCCTGGTGACGGTGCCGCTGTTCGTGGCGGTGTACGCGGTGATGATGCGCGGCTATCCCGAGAAGATGGCCCAGTACACCGCAGCGCTGGCCCGGATCAACACGGCGGTGGTGGAGTTCGTACAGGGCATCGCGGTGATCAAGACGTTCGGGCAGGCCCGCCGGGCACACCGCAGGTTCCGGCAGGCCACCGACGACTTCGCGGACTTCTTCGGCGCCTGGGCTACCGGGATGGTCCGCGCGGAGGCGGTCGCCAGCGCGTTGGTCGCGCCGCCGGTGATGCTGCTGGTGGTGCTCGGCTGGGGCACCTGGTTCACCGCGAACGGCTGGGTACGGCCCGCCGACGTGCTGCCGTTCGTACTGCTCGGTCTCGGCCTGACCGCGCCCGTGCTGACCCTGGGTTACGGTACGAACGAGCTACGACTGGCCCGGCAGGCCGCCGGCCGGGTGATCGCGCTGCTCGACACACCGTCGATGCCGCAGCCGGCGGCGACGCGGGTGCCCGACGAGCATACGGGACAACATCGCGCTGGCCCGGCCGGAGGCCACCGACGAACAGGTGTACGCCGCCGCCCGAGCCGCGCAGATCCACAACCGGATCCTCGCCCTGCCGGCCGGATACCACACGGTCCTCGGTGCCGACGGGCACCTCTCCGGTGGCGAGGCACAGCGGGTGTCGATCGCCCGGGCGCTACTGGCCGACACGCCGATCCTGGTGCTCGACGAAGCCACCGCGTTCGCCGACCCGCAATCCGAGGCCGCGATCCAGGACGCGTTGTCCACGCTGATCGCCGGACGGACGCTACTGGTCGTCGCGCACCGGCTGTCGACCGTCGTCGACGCCGACCAGATAGTCGTGCTCGACGCCGGCCGCGTCGTCGAACGCGGCCGGCACGCCGACCTGTTGTCCGCCGGCGGCCGGTACGAGCAGCTGTGGCAGGCCCACGAGCGCACCGGCCTATGGGCACCCCACACCACCACGGTCGAATCGCTGGAGGTCTCGCGATGACCGGCCTGCTCGGCCGAGTCCTCGGCCCCGACTATGCCCGCCCGCTCCGCCGGCATCTGGCCGCGATGATCGTCTACAGCGTGCTGCAGGCGGTGGTGTTCACCCTGCTCGTGCCAGTGCTGCGGGCGCTGTTGTCCGGTGACACCATGACTGCCTGGCGGTGGCTCGGTGTCCTGTCGGTGGCGGTTGCCGCCACCACGGTCGCCTACTACCTGCAGGCGCAACTCGGTTACCGGGTCGGCATGGCGTTGTCCCGGGCCGTGCACCACCGTACCGGCGACCACCTCGCCGCGCTGCCGGTGGGCTGGTTCACCGGTGAGAAGGTGGGCCGGGTCGCCCGGCTCGCCAGTCAGGGTGTCGTCGACATCATGGGTGTGCCGGCGCACCTGCTGCAGCCGGTCGTCTCGGCCGTGGTCACCCCGGCGACCGTGGTCGCTGTGCTCGCCGTGTTCGACTGGCGACTGGCGGCGGCCACCCTGCTCACCGTTCCCGTCCTGGTCCTCGTCTACCGGTGGACCGGCAATCTGGTCGCCGCCAGCGACCATGCTGTGGACGCGGCCGGCGCGGAGGCCGCCGCCCGGGTCGTCGAGTACGCCCAGACCCAGGCGGTGCTACGGGCCCACGGCCGCGCCCGCGACGGCTTCGCCCAGCTCGACGCGGCCCTGGCGGAGCAGGCACGCGCCGGACGGGCCCAGCTCGTCCGCGCTGTTCCGGGGCTGGCGGCGTTCGTGCTCACCGTGCAGATCGCGGTCACCGCCGTCCTCGTCGTCGGTGTCGCGCTCGCCATCGGCGGTGACGTCGACGCGGCCGAGCTGATCGCGCTGCTCGTCCTGGTGATCCGGTTCGCTGAACCGCTGGTCACGGCGGCCGACCTTGGCGGCGCGTTGCGGATCGCCCGCAACTCTCTCGCCCGCGTCGACGAACTGCTCCGTACGCCGACCCTGCCGGAACCGGCCGGCCCCGCCGCCGGCCATCGGGGTGACGGCAGCGTCGAACTGGCCGGGGTCAGCTTCGGCTACACGGCCGACCGACCGGTGCTCACGGACGTGAGCCTGCGGGTGCCGCCCCGCAGCATGACCGCGCTGGTCGGTGCGTCCGGGTCCGGCAAGACCACCATCACCCGGCTGGTCGCCCGGTTCTTCGACGTCGACGCCGGCATCGTCCGGGTGGGCGGGACCGACGTACGCGAGCAAACCACCGAGCAGCTGATGGCCCAGCTGTCACTGGTGTTCCAGGACGTCTACCTCTTCGACGCCACGATCGCCGACAACATCCGTACCGGCCGCCCCGACGCCACCGACGACGACGTCGAACGTGCCGGCCGGCTGGCCCGCGTCGACGAGATCGTCGAACGGCTGCCCGACGGGTACCGGACCCGGGTCGGTGAAGGCGGGGCCCGGCTGTCCGGCGGGGAACGTCAGCGCATCGCCATCGCCCGCGCCATCGTCAAGGACGCCCCGATCGTGCTGCTCGACGAGGCGACCGCCGCGCTCGATCCGGCCAACGAGGCAGCGGTTCAGGAGGCGCTGACCGCGTTGACCGCGAACAGGACGCTGTTGGTCATCGCGCACCGCCTGCAGACGGTCCGCAATGCCGACCAGATCCTCGTGCTGGACAGCGGCAGCGTCGCGGAGCAGGGTGGTCACGACGAACTGCTGGCCGCCGACGGCCGGTACGCCGCGTTCTGGCGCGAACGCGAACGCGCCGGCGGCTGGCGGCTCGCCCCCACTACCCCGGCAGCCGTCAACCCCTGAGAGGACACATCCACGATGCCGACCATGCCTGTCGCGCTCGCGGTGACGGCGGCCCGCTGGTTCGGCCGTCCGGCGACCGTCACCGCCGTCGACGTGCTCAGCCCGGCGCTGCTGAAGGTCACCCTCGAAGGAGAAGGTCTGCGCGGTCGACCCTGGGTCCCGGGGCAGGAGGTCGAGTTCCACGTCTCAGGGGGCGGCTTTCGCCATTACACGCCGCCGGTCTTCGACCGTGCGGCGGGCCATCTCGAGGTCGTCTTCTCCACCCGGGCCGGCGGGCCGGGCAGCCGATGGGCAGCGGCGCTGCGGCCCGGTGACACCGTGGACATGATGCGACCCGGCGGCGGGGTCGGTGCCATGCCGCCCGAGCCCGGCGCACGACTGATCGTGCTGGGCGACGTCACCACCGTCGGCCTGTTCCACGGTCTGCTCGCCGTGGCCGGGCACGCGACCCCGTACGGAGCGGTGGAAGCCCACCCCGACGACCGCGACGCCGTCCGGCGACTGGTACCCGACCTGGACGTTCGTTCTGAACACCGGCGACGAGGCGGGAGCCGCCCTCACCGCATGGGCCGACCGCGTCGAGGCCAACGCCTTCGGAGGGGTACGGGTCCGGCTGGCCGGACATGCGCAGACCGCTCAGCGCATCCGCGCACTGCTACGGACCAAGGGCCTGAGTCGCCGTTACGTCACGGTCAAGGCGTACTGGGCCACGGGCAAGACCGGCCTGTGACAAGGAGAGAAGCATGGCGTTGACGAGTCCTACCTCGGCCGGACAGCCGACCGGCACAGACCAGCCCCGTACCGGGGTGCTGCTGCTGGCCGTGCTGGTCGCGTTCTGCGCCCAGCAGGTGCTGCTGCCGGCGTTGGCGCCGTTCGCCCGCGAGACCGGGCTCACCGAGACGCAACTCGGCCTGACCATCGGCGTCGCCGCCGCGGTGCTGGTGCTGGCCGCCCCCTGGTGGGCACGCCGCTGCACCACGCTCGGGCCGCGCGCTGTCCTGGTGACCGGGCTGACCGTCGCACTGGCCGGCCTGACCGCCTTCGGTGCCGTCGCCACCCTGGCCCTGGCGGGCGACATCGACCCGACGCTCACCTTCGTGCTCATGCTGGCGACCCGTGGCGTGCTGTTCGGGGCTGGCCTGGCCGCAGTACCGGTCGCCGCGCTCGCCATCGTCGTCGCCGGCTCCACCGCCCAGGAGCGCACCGGCGCGGTCGGCAAGCTGGGTGCCGCCCAAGGGCTGGCGATCGTGCTCGGCCCGGCGATCGGGGCCGTGGTGGCGTTCGCCGGGCTGCTCGGCCCGGTGTGGGCCGCCCCGGCGGCGGTGCTGGCCGCGCTGCTACTCATGATCGTGTTGGTGCCGCCGTCGGTCGTGGCCGGGCCGCCGCCGGGCGGCGGGCCGGCCAGACTGCGGCCGTGGGATCCACGAGTACGCTCGGTGCTGCTCGTCGGGTTCCTGCTCTACACCGGACTGGGTCTGGTCCTGCTGACCATCGGCTTCGCCGTCCAGGACCGTGGTGGCCTCGACGCCGACGCGGCCGCCCGGGTGACCGGCGCGATCATCTTCGCCTGCGGCCTCGTGCTCGCCGCCAGCCAGGGTGTCCTCGTGCCGAAGGTCCGGTGGAAGCCGCGCCGGTTGATGATGGTCGGCACCCCGATCGCCGCGGCGGGTCTGCTGGGCATCGCGGTGGTGCCCGGCGTCTGGGGCATCGGCGCCGCCATGCTGGTCGTCGCCGCCGGGATGGGGATCGCGACACCGGGGTACACCGCCGCCCCGTCGATGGTGGTCGAGGAACATGAGCAGGCGTCCGCCGCCGGGCTGTTGACCGCCACCAACGGACTCGCCTTCGTCGCCGGACCGGCACTCGGCGGTGCGCTGTACGCGGTGTCGTACCCACTGCCGTTCGCCGTCGCCGGAATCATGGTGCTGCTCGGGCTCATGTTGTTGCTCGCCGATCGTGGAGCTGCGGCGGAAGGCTGAGCCGGCGCTGTCGACGCTGGGCGTCGTCGCCTTGGCGCAATCATCTTGATGATTAAGATGATTGGATGAGCGAATCGACTGACTTCTCGGTGGCGATCGCCGGCGCCGGCCTCTCCGGCCTCTGTCTCGCCCAGTACCTGACGCGCACCGGCATCGACGTGCACGTCTACGAACGGGACCCCGGACCCTTCGTCAGGCGGCAGGGCTACCGGATCATCCTCGACCGGCACGGGCTGGCGGCACTGCGGGAGAGCCTGCGGTCCAGGCTGGACGGGCGCATTCACTACGGCAAGGCCGCCGTCGCGGTGGACAGCGGCGGCCCGGCCGGGCTGCGGCTACGCTTCTCCGACGGCGGGGCCGCTCCGGCGACCGTCGTCGTGGGCGCCGACGGCGTCGGCTCGGCGCTGCGCGCCCAACTCATGCCGAACGCGGACCCGACGACCACCCCGATGGTGGGCATCTACGGCCGGTCGCCGCTGTGGCGCGGTGGCGCGAGCGTCATCCCGGACACGCTGCGTACCAGCGGAGTCCTGGCCATCGCCGACCGGCCTGGCCGCGCCTTCTTCTTCACCTCCATGCGGTTCGGCGAACGCCCACCCGAGGCGTTCGCCCGCCTGGCCCCGGGAAGCTACGCCCCCACCGGCGACGACTACGTCATGTGGGGACTGCTGCTGCGGCAGGAGGAGGTGCCCCACCACCATCCGTGGGCACCTGCTGAGGCTGTGGGAACTGGCCGCCCGGACGAGCACGGACTTCCATCCGCTCATCCAGCGGCTGGTCGACACAGCCGAACTGGACGCCACGGTGCTCAACGTCTTCGCCACCGGCCGGCGCCCGCGACGGTGGACGGTGCCCCGGGCGACGATGATGGGCGACGCCGTGCACGTCATGCCGCCGTTCGGCGGCCACGGCGGCAACACCGCGCTACGCGACGCCGCCCTGCTCGGCCGCAGACTCGTCCAGGCCCGCGCGAGCGGCACGCCGGTGGAGCAGGCGATCACCGCCTACCAGGAAGAGACGGTGCCCTACGCCTTCCAAGCCGTCGACACCGCCGCCGGGCTGATGCGTCGCCTCACCGGAAGCGCGTCCGCACCACACTGGGTGCTGACCCGCGTGCTACCTCGGCTGCACCGGGTCACCGTACTGGAGGCATGATAACCGGCATGTCCCACGAGCCGGCCCGTGCCTCCGCGATCGCCGACCTGATGCGCGCCGGGCGGGAAACATCGCGGCTGTCCATGATGTTCCGGTACGCCATCGCCGAGCAGCTGGGGCTCACCGTGAGCGACCTGGAATGCCTGGACTACCTGGCGGACGTCGGATCCGCCACCGCCGGGCAGGTCGCCGAGCGCACCAACCTCACCACCGGGGCGGTTACCAGCATGCTCCGCCGGCTGCAACAGGCCGGCTACGTGCACGCCGAACGCGACCCTGCGGACCGACGGCGGGTGATCGTCACCCTGCGGCCGGAGCGGATCGCCGACCTGGAGCGACCGTACGAGCGGTTCGCCCAACGGACGCAGCTGCTCGTCGAGGGCTACAGCGTCGAGGAACTCGGACTGCTGGTCCGGCACTACGACCGCATGCAGACGATGTACCTCGAAGAGTTGGACCGCCTGCACGGCGGCGACAGCACGTGAACGGAGCAGCGGAAAGGACTCGGACGACGATCTAACCGGGTGAGCGTCACCCCGCTCCGCAACGACCGGAGGGCTCGTGTGAGTGTGGTACGGATTCGACCACCGGCCGGGATCTGGTGTGGTCGACCGTTACCAGCAGCCCGCGATCCTAGTCGCAGTGAAGGTTACCCAGTACGACCAGCGCCGGCGGCCTGCAGGGGTGCGGCATCGCGCACCCGCGACCCGGACCGAAGGGGGTGGAAATCTGTGAAGTCTCCAAATGACCGCTGGCGCCAACAGCCATAGCACCTACGGAGTCGGGTACTACGGCTGTTGGCGCCGGACGGAGTTCCGTCAATCGGCCCGGAACTGTTCCGCGAACCTGCCGGTGAAGAGGTCTGCGCCCTTGTACTGCGAGACGATGTCCGAGCCAACCGGGGTGGTCTCGGGCATCGGCAGCTGTCCGACGCCGCCACGAGGGCCGAGCGGGAGCAAAATCATCGGATCCGGCGCGGGCGTGTACGTCGCCGACGGCTGCTCGCCGTTAAGCTGGGCGATGATGTTCTTCGCCACGACCTCGGCGTGCTGCATCGCGTAGCCGGCCATCTTGGCCTCCGCCAGGTTCGTTACGTCACCGAGCGCGTAGACGTGCGCGTAACCCTCGACGTTGAGGTGCTCGGTCACGGGAACCGCGCCCTGTCCATCACGGCCTACGAGTTTGCCGTCAGCGAGGCATTCGCTGTTCACCCGCACGCCGAAGGCGCGGAACCAGATGTCGGCGACGATCTCGTCGCCGGCGGTCGTGGTGACGGTGCAGGTGCCGGCGCGGCCGGGCGGAGTCGACGGCTGCGCGGTAAGGCCGGTGCCCAGCCGAACCTCGATGCCGAGCCCGTCGAGCTGGCGGTGCAGGTCCTCGCGGACCTCAGGCAGGAAACCCGGCAGAAGTTGTTCGGCCGGATCGACGATCGTCACCTGCTTGTTTGGCCAAACCTCCTTGATTTCGCCGCCCAGCTCCAGGCCAACCGGACCGGCACCGAGAATCAGCACTCGATCGGCGTTGAGCAGTTCCTTGTGGGACTCGCGCAGATCGTTGAGCGCCTCGACGGTAAGCGTCGAGCTGTCGTTGGGCTTAGCCGGATAGGCGTAGCTCGAACCCGTGGCCAACACGATGTAGTCCGCATCGATCCGCTCACCCGAAGCGAGCGTAACGCCCTGCGGGTCGACCGAGGCCGCTCGGTCGCGGATTACTCGGCCTCGCTTGAGCAGCGTGTCGAAGGAGAAGAACATGTTGGGGGCCCATTCGGGCTGGGTCAGCGCCCGCAGCGACCCCGCAGCGTTGACGAACGCGTCCCGGGGGTCGACGAGAACGACATCCGCGTCGGCGTCCAGCGCCTTGGCGACCGCCGAGCCCCCATAACCTCCGCCGATTACCACGACGGCACGACTCATGACTTCACGCTCCTCAGATGTCGAGTTCGTAGCACGAACTATATTAGTTCGTATCACGAACTGCAAGCCTAAGGTCGCATCAGGACCTTGGGTCCCGTGTCTGAGGTGCGTGCGGTTGGACGCGACAGGCGTCTGATCAGCGAACTCGTCCACGGCGAGGTTGCACTGTTGGTCGTGCAGTCGATGGAGGCACAGGTCGCGGCGGTCAGGTCGGAAGGCCGATCTGCAGACCGACCCGCCCGTTCGGTGCCTTCTCCGTGGTGGGCGGCATGATCATCGTCTGCCGTACCACACCACCGGGCGCCGACGACACACGGCCCTAGGCTTTGCGGATCGCGCCCTCCTCCGTTTCCACGAAGACGACCGGAACCTCGTTGTCGGTGACGACGCGACTCAACAAGGCACTCAGCTCGTCGCGTTCCTTTGTGCTCAATCCGAGCGGTAGCTTGTCGATGCGCCGGCAGGTCTCGGTGTAGAACTCCTCCGCGAGGCGCCTGCCCTCGGCCGTGAGCGCGACCCGTACGCCGCGCGTGTCCTGTGGGTCCTGTTTGCGCCGGACGAGTCCGTTGCGCTCGGTGCGGTCCACCAGGCCAGTCAGGCTCGACTTGGCCAGCCCCAGCACCGCGCTCAACTCACCCATGCCATAAGGCTGCACCATGAGCACGCAGAGTAGCTGCCCCTGCTGCGGCGTCAGCCCATACTCCCGGGCCGAATCGGCATAGACGGCGTTAACGAGGAACGTGGTTCGTACCAAGGCGGTCACGAGCCCGATCTGACCTTCCTGTTTGACCACCTCACCAGCGTACATCCGCACGCCTTCCGTTCGTAGATGGCCGACCAAGGTCACTATGACCGTGAGTAGTGGTCGCAGCGATGATCATCGTGATCACCAAGGTGCGTAGCCGAATCTCGGACAGCGACTTCCACGACTCGACCGGGCCACGAACGCGCACACCGACGGGCCGGCGATCGTGCTGGAGCGGCCGCGTCCCTATCCCACCAAGGGCTTCGCGGACCATGTGTCACTCGTTCAGGAGCGCCCGCGTGTAGGCGAGGGCCGCTGGCTCGAACTGGAGCGCGGCATGCGACGCCGCCGCGTGAACGTCACGCCAGACGCGCTGCATCCCGTGCGAGGCTGCCTGTCCACGGGTTCCCGTGACCCGGAACAGCCGGTCCACCGCCTCGACGAGCAGTTCCACCGCCAGTGTGGCGTCTCGGTGGCTACGTTCGGCCAAGCCGTCACGTGCAGGTCCGGCGTCGGCGGTCGCCGCGACCCGTGCGAGCAGCAGCTCCGCCGCATCGATTTCGCCGGCTGCCCGGGTGAAGGCGACGCGGCTGGACTGCCGCGACGCCGCGCGTGCCCCGCTCACCGCCGCAGAGAGGTGCTGATGGGCCAGGCGCAGTGCGTAGCGCGCCGCGCCGAGAATCGGCGCGGCGAACGTCAGCCCGTTCACCGAGAACAGCGGAGCGGCCTGGGCGTGGGTGGCGGGCAGGGGGACGACGCCCTGACGCATGTCGTCCCAGACGAACGTACGGTACTCCGGCACGAAAACCTCGTCCACGACAAGGGTATGGCTGCCGGTGCCATGCATGCCTATGGACGACCACGACCGCTCGTGGGTGAACGCGTCGCGGTGCACGGCGAACACGAGGATCGATCGGTCTCCCTCGCGCGGCGGTGCTGAACTGACCAGAGCCCAGTCGGCGAACTCGACCCCGCTGACGTAGAGCCACCTTCCGCGCAACGACCAGCCGCCGTGCACCTGCTCCGCCGTGACGCCCGCCGCCACCATGGAGCTGACCAGCCGGGTCTCAGGACCTTCGGCCCAGATCTCCTTTTGGCCGTCGATTGGCAGGTAGGCACCGAATCGTCCGTTATAGGCCAGTAGCGATGCGATCCAGGCAGCCGATGCGTTCTGCTCGCCTACCAGCGCCACCGCTCGCGTCACCGCATCGAGGGACAGCTCGGCGCCACCCCAACGACGTGGCACGAAGCACGTCGGGAAGCCCGCTGCCGTCAGGGCCTCGACCACGTCCGCGCCGATGCAGCCGGTGGCGTCCGCGCTCGCCGCCTCGGCGCCCGCCCGCTCCGCCGCAGCTGTGAGCGCGTCGGGGTCCGGCCAGTTCCCCACCACGGTCATGAGCGCTCCCGGATGTACTCCAGTCGGGTGAAGTGCAGCTCCACGGTGGTTTCGACGGCAGGCGAGGAGTGCTGCTCCTGCTGAGGACGACTCAAGAACGAACGGAAGCTCTCCTCGTCGGCCCACTGGGCATATTTGATGACGTGCTCGCCAGCGAGCCCGCGATGCACGGCGTGCGAGACGTACCCCGGTGTGTCCCCCAGTTCCGGCGGATCGTTGGTCATTTCGGCGAGCACCGTCGCCTGGTGTTCCGGTGCCGCCCTGACGATGATCACGACGGTGAACCACGGCTTGTCGATCGTCAGTTCCGGAGCGGGGTCCCAGGTGTGGACCACCTCGGTCGGAATGCTCTCCATGTGGGAGAAGGCGAGCGCTTGGCCGAGCCGGCTGCGGGTGCCCGCCTCGGCCAGGAATGCCTCGTAGTCAGCGAGACTTTCCCACTGCGCGTAGTTGACCACGGATCGACCGTCGAGGCCACGGTGGAAGTTGCCGGCGATGAGGCCCTTTTGCACGTTCGCGGGCGGCAGGCCGCGCCACTGGTCGAACAATTTGTCCTGGTCCTCGCCGCTGTTGGTGTAGAACATGTTGAACAGCGTCAGGTAGCCGTCGTCTATCCTGATGGCACTCATGTCGATCCTCCTGGTCCAGAGCATCAGGCCGAGTAGGGACGCAAGGCACGAGCGTCCTTGAGCGCGGCGGCCCACCAGATGAGCTTCTCCAGCATCACCTTGGCGGGAGTAGCGGCGTCGGAGGTGCGTAAGTTGCCGTCCGGGCCGAACTGCTCCCATACCGCGTGGAAACTAACGGTGTCACGGATCGTGGCAGCGTGCAGCTCCGCGAACACCTGGCGCAGCTGTTCCACCGCCCGGAGGCCACCGGACAGCCCACCGTAGGACACAAAGGCCACCGGCTTGGCCTGCCACTGCGTACGGTGCCAGTCGATCAGATTCTTCAGCGGAGCGGTGAAGCTGTGGTTGTACTCCGGTGTGATCACAACGAACGCGTCGGCCGATGTCAGCCGCCCCGCTACATCGGCCAGCACCTGAGCGTCCTGCGGGGCCGGGTGCTGAGTCATTGACAGGGGAAGCTCGACATCGGCTAGGTCGAGCACGTCGACATCGAACAAGCCGAAGGCTCTGGCCTCGTCGACGAACCAACGCGCGACGGCCGGTCCTGACCGACCCTCGCGCGCCGAGCCGATTATCACGGTCAGCCGCAGTTCCTCGGACATGGAGTTCCTTCCCTGGACATCGAGCGATCATGGCCTGGGTGAGGGCGGGTCAGTCGCCTCGGCGCGACAGCATGGCCCGCATCTCGGTCACCCATTTGTCGGGATCCTGAGCTCGGAGACGGAACGAGTCGGCAGCCTCCGGATGCGGGTAGATGTGCAGTTGGTTGGCCTCGACGCCGGCGAGAGCGATCTCGGCGACCTCCTCGGGCTCCAGCACGTTGGAGAACGACCGCAGGACCGCCAGCTCCTCGTGATCGGCAACGCTGGCCGCCAACATCGGGGTGTTCACGGCTTGTGGGAGCAGACATGAGACGCCCAAGCCACGGCCGCCGTACTGCACGGCGAGGTACTCGGCGAACGCCACGGCGCCATGCTTGGCCACCGTGTAGGGCCCGGCCCCGAACGCGGTCAGTACGCCGGCGGCGGCGATGTTCTGTAGGAGGTGGCCGTGGCCCGCCTCCAGCATCGCCGGCACGACCGCCCGCGCGGCGTACACGTGTGCCATCAGGTTCACGTCGATGGCCCGCCGCCAATCCTCATCAGGTGCCTCGAAGCCCCCGGTAACGGTGAGGCCCGCGTTCGACACGAACAGATCAATTGATCCGAACCGCTCCCGCGCGCGTGCCACGAGCTCACGGACCGACGACTCTTCGGCGACGTCCGCGTGGACAGCCAGGCCGATGGCGCCGAGCGAGGAAG